>JBGFSD010000018.1:0-6157 GCA_041694745.1 Pseudomonadota bacterium | reverse complement strand
TGCTGGAAGAAGCGGCCGAGATCGCCAAGCTGCGCCTGTTTCTGGCGCTGCTCGCGTCGGTACAGCGGATCGACGACATCGAGCCGCTGCCGAATATCGACTTCAACATCCTGCCGGGCAACTCGTTGATCGGGCTGCTGCGCGTAGACGAAGCGCGCTTTGCCGCGCAGGGCGATCTGTTCAAGAAGAGTTTTCGCGAACTGCTGGACGAGAAGAACCGCAATCTGGACACCTACCGTCACACGGCGGCGACGTTCGGCAAGCAAGTCAACCTGCTGCAGTTGCGCGAGAGCATCGACGCGCAGATGCGCACCGTGGGCGAGTCGCTCAACACGCTGCTCGGCGACGACTTCAATGCGCTGGGCATCCGCTACGAGCAGGCGAGCTGGGACGAGAAGGAGAAGGACCTTGGGCGGCCGCAAAAGCGCGCCCTCACGCGTGCCGACATCGACGCGCTGGCGCCGTTTCACTGGGGCTACGCGTTCGACGAGATCGTCGGCAAGCACGGCGGCTTCGACATCATCCTGACCAATCCGCCGTGGGAGATCTTCAAACCGCAGGCCAAGGAGTTCTTTGCCGAGCACTTCGATCTGGTCAGCAAGAACAAGATGCGGATCGAGGAGTTCGAGGAGGAAAAGTCCGATCTGTTGAGGAAGCGCGACATCCGCGCCGCGTGGCTCGAATACCTGTCGCGCTTTCCCCATGTGTCGGCCTACTTCCGCACCGCGCCCGACTACGCGCATCAGTCGACGGTGGTCGGCGGCAAGAAGACCGGCACGGACCTGAACCTGTACAAGCTCTTCCTCGAACGCTGCTACCGCCTGCTGCGGCCGCACGGCCACTGCGGCATCGTCGTTCCGTCCGGCATCTACACCGACCTGGGCGCCAAGGCGCTGCGCGATCTGCTGTTCGAGCGCACCCGCATCGAGGGGCTGTTCGGCTTCGAGAACCGCAAGAGCGTCTTCGAAGGCGTGCACCGCAGCTTCAAGTTCGTCGTGCTGACGTTCGAGAAGCTCGCGGCCCCGCGCGTGCTGGCACCCGGAGAACGCAACGCCAGCGCGCCGCCGGATGATCTGCTTTCGCCGGCGAAGCGGCCGGGTACCGAATCCTTCCCCGCAGCATTCATGCGGCACGACGTGGCGGAATTGGATCGCTTCCCGCGCGAAGGCGCGATCGACATCCCGGTCGAACTCGTGAAGCGGCTGTCGCCGGATTCGCACTCGGTGATGGAGTTCAAGAGCGCGCTGGACATCGCGATCGCCGAGAAGCTGCTGCGCTTTCCGCTGCTCGGCCAGCGCATTGAAGGGACGTGGAACATCGCGCTCACGCGCGAGTTCGACATGACCAACGACAGCAAGCTGTTCGAGACCGCGCCGGGCAAGGGCCGGTTGCGGCTGTGCGAAGGCAAGATGATCTGGCAGTTCGAGCACAAGCTCGCGCCGCCGCGGTATTGGGTCGACGAGAAGCGCGGCCGGGCCGCCCTGATCGGCCGCGGCGAGGATCGCGGGCAGCCGCTCGATTACCAAGGTTTTCGGCTCGGGTTTCGCGATATCGCGGCCAGCACCAACGAGCGCACCCTGATCTGCGCCATCCTTCCACCGCGTGTTTTCGCCGGCAACACGCTCAACCTCGAATCGCGCACCGCATCCGCACAGCGAGGGCCGATGTCCTACGCTGAGCAACTCGCCTGCTGCGCCCTGCTGAACAGTTTCACGGCGGACTGGGTGATCCGGCAGAAGGTCACATCGCACGTGAACATGTTCTACGCGTATCAGTTGCCGCTGCCGCGGCTGACCGCCGGCGACCCGGCGTTCCGGCCGATCGTCGAACGCGCCGCCCGCCTCATCTGCACGACGCACGAGTTCGACTCCCTGGCCGAGGAGGTTGGCATCGGCTCGCACGAGAACGGCGCGACCGATCCCGCCGAACGCGCGCGGCTGCGCGCCGAACTGGACGGTCTGATCGCACATCTGTACGGGCTGACCGAGGAAGAGTTCGCGCATATCCTGCGCGCGTTCCCGCTCGTGGCGAGCGAGGTCAAGGACGCGGCGCTTGCCGCCTATCGGGCGTAAGCCGTCACGAAGATGCACCGCAGACTACGTGAGCATGGGGCGGTAGACTCTGGCGCACAGCTCGACTCTTGAGGCGCACATGTCGACACTGGTTGAAGAACTCGCTGCTCGAGCCCTAGCCCTCTCACCCGAAGATCGGGCGCGGCTGGTGGACGATCTTCTGGCTTCCCTTGCGGAAGAGCCCGAGTCGGAAGCCGAGGCTGCATGGGAGCGAGAGATCCAGCGCCGCGTCGAGGAAGTGAAAGCGGGGACCGCAAAGCTGGTGCCTGCTGAGGACGTTCACGCCGAAGCTCGACGCATCTACAAGTGAAAGCAATCCGCTATCACGCGGAAGCGCGCGAAGAGTTTCTTCACGAAGTCCGGTACTACACCGAGATCAGCCCTCGGCTGGGCGCACGTTTCGACAGGGCGATCCAAGACGCAGAAGCGCGTGCCGCAGAAAATCCAGAGCTGGGCTCACCGTACCTATACGGGACACGTCGAGTCTTTCCCAGGAAGTTTCGCTTCTCGCTGGTCTATCTGACATTCGAGAACGAGGTGCTCGTCCTGGCAGTTGCTTCTTTCCGCCGGAAACCCGGCTATTGGAAGTCGCGCCGGTGACGGCTAACTCGTCGTTAGCCGGCAAGAAGGTCGCATGGTCGAGCAATGACCGATCCGAACCAAGAGCACTTCCCGGCGCCGGCGCCGGTTGCGGAGCAGCCTGCCGCCGATGTTCGAGCACCGCAGGTTGGCGAGGGGAATCAGGTCACCTACACCTACCCCATCCGACAGCCTGAGGAAGACTTCAACGACTTTCAGGTTGGCGTGCGCGCCAGCCTCCTGAAGCGATGCCGTGTTCGCCTGCAAGCTATTGCGGCGCAGGGATTCCCGCTGCCAGAAGTTCTCCTAGGTATCTCCACTCTTACGGCAGGGGCTGCTCTCAGCGCGGTCATCTCAGGAGTACCACTTGGCTCGTGGCGTGGAGTCGTATTCTTTGTGATTCTGCCAATGGTCGCTGTCGGCTCAGGTGTCGCGTACGTTATGCTGCGCCGCTTCGGTCTGCGTTCGACCGAGCACCTTGCGGAGGAGATTCTCAACGATCTGCCAGATCCCGATCGCTCAGTCGACGTGAGGTCCAGGTGAACCTTCAAGATATCAGCACACAACTCCTCTTCACCACGGCCCCGGTGTGGGTGCAACGAGCCAACGGAGAGCAGTCGTTTGGTACTTCCTTCATCCTCTCGCTCCCCGTGCCCGACACCGCGGATCAACAGATCCCTCTCCTGGTAACGAATGCGCACGTTGTGAACGGGGCTGAGCGGGCGATCGTTGACCTCGTTGGGAGAGAGGGTGATGCGCCGAAACGAGGTGGTCGTCTGAGGGTCGAGATCGATGGAGGGACGATCACGGCGTTCGTTGATGCCCCCAACGACCTCGCCGTCGTTCCGATTGGCGGCCTGCTCAACCAGCTAGAGCACCAGGGTAGGCCAGTATTCTTCCGGTCAGTGAGTCCGGACCTCTTTCCAAATGAACAAGTAGTCTCGGACCTTGCTGCAATGGAGGAGGTCACGTTCATCGGCTACCCAAGCGGACTGTACGACGAACACAATGTCAGCCCGATCATTCGGAAGGGGATCACAGCCACGCCGCCTTGGAACGACTTCCGTGGTCAGCCGGCATTCTTGATCGATGCGGGCGTGTTCCCGGGATCGAGCGGCAGCCCAGTCTTCATCATGAATCAAGGTGCGTATGCCACAAGAGGTGGCTTGGTGGTGGGAAGCAGGTTGCTTTTCCTCGGTGTTCTGACGGAGGCGATCTTGCGGACCGAACGCAACTTGCCTCCCGTCTTCTTAGGATTGGGCCGTGTCACGAAGGCACACCGCGTTCGCGAGTTCGCCGAACAGGTCCGGCAGCAACTTCTTCGGCCGAGGTGACTTGCCGGCTAACAACCGGTTGCAGTGGACGGTCGCCTGCGGCGCCCGCCGCTGAACCGGAGCGAACCACGGGGCAAATTGCCTGAACGATGCCGATCCCGACCCTCTCGACCCGCGGCGCTCCGCAGCCGCGGATCTGTGAGCGACCCAGGACGCTGACGGTAGCAACTTGCGTCGTGAGATTCGCCGCGAAATGACCTCTCGCTCCCGCGCGTACCGTCGAAATGCGAAGCCAGCCGCCCGGCGGCTGATGGACCGCATGGTTCGCCGCATCGTCGAGAAGTTCAATCCGGAGCGGATCATCCTTGGCAGCGCTGGAGGGTGAGGTTCTGCGTGGGCGAAGCTGATGCGGCTTTCGCGGTCGCGCGAGAATGATCGACCTCGTGACGTTTGCTTTGTTGCCTCCAGCGATGCCGCCGCGTGACTTCGCCGCCCGGTACGGCCCGCTACTGAACCCGCGGGAGACCAAGGCGGCCTACGGTTGCGACGCGTAGTTCGTCGATCTTGGGCCGGGCGCGCGGCGCCCCGATCTGCTGGTCATGCAGGCACGCTATTGGTACGGCCTGCTCTCGCACCAACGAGCATCGAGCCTGTGGAAAGGTATGCTCCAGATCGACCTGATCTCGGACGACGAGCAGGTCATGAACCCCCACCCCGCGCAAGGAAACGGCGATGCTGCGCAAGCTTGAACGCGACGGCCTGCAGGCGGACTTGGCGAGCGTCAACGCACTCCTGGCCAACCTGAACGAGGACGACGATCCCATCGGCTACGCGCAGTTCGCCGCGCGGCGCGCCGAGATTGAGCAGGCGCTTGCCGCCCTGGGTCAGGTGTCCGAAGGCGCCGGAAAGGTCGCACTGCTGTTCGGCGGACGGCCGGTCTGGGGAAGCCGCGGCATCGACGCCGACTTTGCCGCCAAGGCGATCGATCAATTCCAGCGCGCCGTCGGCGCGCAGGCCGCGGGTGCCGCGAGGCCGGTCGGCACGCGCGGCAAGCTGGCGCAAGACGTTGCGCCGCGGCTATTGGTCACCGACGTCGGTCGTGGCTCATTCGGCTTCGTCCTCGAAGAAGCGGCCGAGAACGAGCAACTGGTCGAGACGCCGACGCGACACGCGCTCGATAACATCGCGCGGCTTGCGCGCGCGGCGGCGGCGCCGGACGAAGAGGGCTTCGACGCTGCGGTCGCGGAGATCGAGCCGCGGGCGCTTGCCGCGCTGGCGGACTTCTTCAAACAGTTGCACGAAAGCGGCGCCCAACTGCGGCTCGTCGAGGGCGAGGAGGACGTGGAGTTGGACGCCGAGGCGATCGGCCGCGCCAGGGCGCGCACCGAACAGACGCGGATCGACAGCGAAACGTTGGAGGAAGATGGCGTGCTCGTCGGGCTGGTTCCGCAGCGCAAGACTTTCGAGTGGCGGCGGCCGAACGGGGAAACGATCGTCGGCACCGTGCAGGGGGATGTCGCCCGCGCTTACGAGGACTCGCTCTTCAAGGACCATCCCCTGCTGGGGTCGATGCGAGGGCGCTTCGAGGTGCGCAAGGTGTCGCGGCGCGGCGGTGCGCCGCGGCTCGCGTACACGCTGATCGGCGTCGCGCCGAGCAACTGAGCGAGTGACGAGCCGCTTGCGGTGCCGTATCTGCGCCCGGAGCGCGTGTGACTGAGTCCATTGACGACCGCCCCGAACACGCCGAACTGCGCCGCCAGGTCGCGCGCTTCTTCGAGCGCGAGGTCGAGCCGAAGGCGGCGACGTGGGACGACGGCGTGATCGACCCGCTCGACACGCGGATGACGCTCGCGCTCGGGCTCTCCGCGGCGCTGAACGCGCCGATTCCGCAGACGAGGTTCGGCGTGTTCAGGATGTAATCGCGCAGAGCCATACACGCGGATCGGGCAGTAACATCCGGGCGATGACCCAGCGCCGCACGACAACGCCGCGTCCCGCCCCTCGCCGCACGCCGGTACGGCGCCTGATCGCGCGCATGGTCCGTCGCATCGTCGATCGTTTCGACCCGGAGCGCGTCATCTTGTTCGGATCTCACGCCCGCCGGAATGCCGCACCCGAAAGCGACGTCGATCTGCTGGTCGTGATGCCCTATCGCGGATCGCGCGCCCGCGCGCAGACGGCTATCCGCCTGGCACTGGGCGACTTCCCGGTGCCGAAGGACATCGTCGTGTC
>JBGFSD010000011.1:0-115725 GCA_041694745.1 Pseudomonadota bacterium | reverse complement strand
AGCTCGCAAACGAAGGCTTCTACGACAACGTGCCGTTTCATCGCGTGATTGCGGGTTTCATGGCGCAGACCGGCGACGGCCAGTACGGCAACGGCTCCGGCGGATCCAAGTATCCCGACCTCAAGGCGGAGTTCTCTAACGTGCCGTTCCGCCGCGGCATCGTTGGCATGGCGCGCAAGGGCGGCGACAACAATTCCGCCAACAGCCAGTTCTTCATCATGTTCGCGGAGCAGTCTTCGCTGAACGGCCAGTACACCGTGGTCGGCGAAGTCGTTTCCGGCATGGATGTCGTCGACAGGATCAACAAGGGCGAGCCGCCCAGCAACCCGGATCGCATTCTGCGTGCGATTGCAGGCAAGTAAGGAAACACAAGAATGGCTGATGAGAACACGCTGCTTTTGGAAACCACGCAGGGCCCGGTGACGATCAAGATGCGGCCCGATCTCGCGCCTGGTCACGTCGCGCGGATCAAGGAACTCGTGAAGTCGGGCTTCTACGACGGCATCGTGTTTCACCGGGTGATCGACGGCTTCATGGCGCAGACCGGTTGCCCGCACGGCACCGGCACCGGCGGTTCGGGCAAGAAGCTGAAAGCGGAATTCAACAAGGCGCCGCATGTGCGCGGCACCGTTTCGATGGCGCGCGCCGCGAATCCGGACTCGGGCGACAGCCAGTTCTTCATCTGCTTTGCCGACGCCGGTTTTCTGGACGGCCAGTACACCGTCTGGGGCGAAGTCACCTCCGGCATGGAGAATGTCGACAAGATCAAGCGCGGCGAGCCGGTGATGAATCCGGACAGGATCGTCTCCGCCAAGATGGCGGCCTGACGTCGGCTCGGCTTTTTTTGTTACTTGTCATGCCCCGCGATGGCGGGGCATCCAGTAAACATTGATGGTGTCGTGGTTACCGGTTCGTCCGCATTCGCGAACGATGACGGCAGCGGATGAAAACAGATCTTTTCGATTTCGAGCTTCCGCAGGAAGCCATCGCGCTCCGCCCGGCGGAGCCGCGCGACTCCGCGAAGCTCCTGGTTGTGCGGCCGGGGGCAACGCCTGAATTCGAAGACCATATCGTCTCCGATCTGCCGTCGCTGCTTCGCAAGGGCGATCTGCTCGTCGTCAACGACACCAAGGTTATTCCGGCGCGCTTGCTGGGCGTGCGCGAGCGCAATGGAGTAAGCGTCGAGGTCGAGGCGACGTTGATAAAGCGTATCGGCTCCGAGCGCTGGCAGGCGCTGGCGAAGCCCTCGAAGCGGCTGCAGCCCGGCGATCGAATCCGCTTCGGGCACGAGTCCCGTGTTTGCCTCCTCGGCGCGCTCGATGCGACCGTCGAGGAAAAAGGCGAGGGCGGCAATATTACGCTGCGCTTCGATTTTCACGGCGCGGTGCTCGACGAGGCGATCGAGGCGCTCGGTCACATGCCGCTGCCGCCTTATATCGCGTCGAAACGCGAGGACGACGAGCGCGACCGCAGCGACTATCAGACGATGTTCGCCGCGCACGAAGGCTCGGTCGCGGCGCCGACCGCAGGGCTGCACTTTACCGAATCCTTGCGGAGAAAATTGACGGAAGCGGGTGTCGGTATTGCGAAGGTCACGCTGCATGTCGGCGCCGGTACGTTTCTTCCTGTGAAGACGGATGATCTTTCGTCTCACAAGATGCATGCCGAGTACGGCGTGATCGAACCGGAACAGGCGAAAGCGATCAACAAGGCACGCGCGAAGGGTGGACGGATTATCGCGGTCGGCACGACGGCGCTGCGCCTGCTCGAGTCGGCTGCGGGCGACAGCGGCGAAGTGAAGCCCTTCACCGGCGAGACCGATATTTTCATTACACCCGGCTACCGCTTCCGCGCCGTCGATGCGCTGCTCACGAATTTTCATCTGCCGCGCTCGACGCTGTTCATGCTGGTGGCCGCATTCTCCGGGCTTGCCCGCATGAAAAGTGCCTATGTCCATGCGATCGGGAGCGGCTATCGCTTTTACTCTTATGGCGACGGCAGTTTGCTCTTCCCGGAAACGCCGCGCTAAAAGCGCCCCATGAAGTTCAGCGTTAATGCAACGGACGGCAGCGCGCGCCACGGCGAACTTGCGACATCGCGCGGCGCGGTCCGTACGCCTGCCTTCATGCCGGTCGGCACAGCGGCCACCGTGAAGGCCATGCTGCCGGAAACGGTACGCGCGACCGGAGCCGACATCGTGCTAGGCAACGTCTATCACCTGATGCTGCGACCGGGCGCCGAGCGGATTGCGAAGCTCGGCGGGCTACACAGGTTCATGAACTGGCCGGGACCGATCCTGACCGACTCCGGCGGATTTCAGGTGATGTCGCTCGCGCAGCTGCGCACCCTTGACGAGACCGGTGTCAAGTTTCGCTCGCACATCGACGGCACCGCCTATGCGTTGACACCCGAACGCGCGATGGAGATCCAGGCGCTGCTTGGCGCCGACATTTCGATGCAGCTCGACGAATGCGTGCGGCTGCCGTGCAGCGAAGAGGAGATGGCGCGCGCGATGCGGCTCTCGCTGCGCTGGGCGGAGCGTTCGAAGCGGGCTTTCGGTGCGCCGAGAGATCGCGCGATCTTCGGCATTGTGCAGGGCGGCTCATCCGTTTCGTTGCGGCTCGAATCCGCGAAAGCGCTGACGAACATCGGCTTCGACGGCTACGCGATCGGCGGTCTTGCCGTCGGCGAACCGCAGGAAGTCATGCTCGCGACGATCGAGGCGACAACGCCCGCGCTGCCGCTAGACAAGCCGCGTTACCTGATGGGCGTCGGAACGCCGGATGACCTTCTGAAGGCGGTCGCACGCGGGATCGACATGTTCGATTGCGTGATGCCGACCCGCGCGGGCCGCCATGCGCTGGCCTATACGCGCTTTGGCCAGCTCAATCTCAGGAACGCGCGTCATGCCGAAGATCCGCGTCCGCTGGACGAGACGAGCGACTGTCCCGCCGCGCGCGATTATTCGCGCGCTTACCTGCACCATCTCGTGAAGGCAAACGAGATGCTCGGCGCAATGCTGCTTAGCTGGGTGAACGTCGCCTATTACCAGTCGCTGATGGCCGGCGCACGCGAGGCGATCGCGCAGGGACGGTTCGCGGATTATGCGGCGAAAACGGCGGAAGGCTGGTCGCGCGGCGAGGCGGAAGCCGCGTGATCAGCGGAGGTTGAAGCGCACCGGGGCTGCGAAAGTCATGCTCGCGCGGCCGAGCGACGCGGGTATCGGCGGGAACGGCGAGGCGCGGCGAACCATCGCGAGCGCCGCCTGATCCAGCACTCCAGCGCCGCTGCTGGCCGCCAGCGATACCGCAACGACGTTTCCGGCTGCACCGAGCGTAAAGCGCACCGTGCTGATGCCGGTCACGCGCGCGGCCCGCGCCTGTTCCGGATAGGTGCGGAAGCGCTGCAGATGCGCGAGCACGGCCGCGTTGTACGACGAAACATCGGCGCGGCCGCCGTTCGGCGATGCGCCGTTGGCGCCCGTCTGCGGACTGTTGCTGCGGTTGCCGACGGCACGGCTGGGCGCAGCCGCGATGCTGGGTGCGGTCTGTTCCTGCCGCTTCTTTTGCTGCTCCGTCTTCGGCTCCGCGGTCTGTTGCAGCTGTTTCTCGGCCTCGTCTTTCTTCTGATTGGGTGATTGCGCCTTGTCGCCAGCTTCGGCCTTGTTCGGGTCGGCCAGAGCTTCCTTGGGCAGAACGAGTTTCGGTGCGTTTTCCGGCGCCACGTCGGCCTTCTTCGCGTCCGGCTGCTTTTCCTGCTGCTTAATCTGCGGCGGCGTATTGGTCTGCTTGGTGGCGTCGGGGGCCGTCATGTTGCTCGGCGCTGGCGAGGGAGGCAGCTTGGCTTCGGCGACGATGTCAATGTCGAGCACCGTAGTACCGTCCGATTTGACGCCGCCGGCATTCGCAGCTCGTTCGACGTCGCTCACGAACTGAAAATGCATCAGCGCGAACCCCACAAGATGCAGAAGTGCTGCCGCGATCAGCGCCTGCCGCAGCCAGCCGCGATAGCGCGGCGGCAGTATGGTGGGCCGATCCGTGGCGGAAGGGACGGTTTCGCACGCAGTCCGCTTTCCTACCGACTTGCCTTTGCTTTCGATTTCGACCGCCGGCGCGTACCAGCCGGTGCCTTCGTCGCCCGAACGGCGCGCGCGCAGCCGGAACGGCAGGATGTTGGCGCCGCCGGACGCTTCGTCTTCCCGCCGTGCGGGTTTTGGCGCGCTTCCGATCATCGTTCCTTATGCTGCCTTGCCTGTCGCCTTCTGCACCAGCACGGACTCGAAGCCTTCGAATTCGGGATGACCGAGATAGAGGGGTGCCGCGGGCTTATGCTCGCCCGCGCGTGCATGCGCAATACGGAAAGCCTCCGACTTGGTCCAGTTCTCGAAATCCACCCTGGTTTTCCATGCGGTATGAGAGGAATACAGCGTGTGATCATCTTTCTTCGGACCCTTGAGCAGGTGAAACTCCATGAATCCGGGCATGGTGTTCAGATAGGATTCGCGTTCACGCCAGATCCGTTCGAATTCGCCTTCCTGGCCCGGGACGACCTTGAACCGGTTCATTGCGATAAACATGGCACTTCCTTTCGTTGGCCTTGCGGCTGCTGGGCTTGGCGCCGGCCGGTTTGTCTCCGGCATCGCGCTGCGGGCCGCATCCGGGTTCGCCGGATGCGGCGGTTTCGTTCCTGAGCCCCGGAACGGGGAGCTCTCGATCGGCGGAACCGCTAAGGGCTCCGCGAAATTCGTCAGCGAACCGTGGCGTCGCCGGATGCGCGCAGGTTGCGTGTCTGGTTTTGCGAATTGAGCATGGCCAGAACGTTCTGCGCCGCACCGTCGGCGCCGAAGCGGTATTTGATGCCGGCCCAGACCGTGAGCCCGGGCGCGGGGTATTCGTAGTTGTATTGCCGGTACTGCTCGTTGAGCAGGTTCTGGGCGTTCAGGAATGCCGTAAGGCCCGGATTGACGTCGTAGCCGACGTAAAGGTTGACGAGATTGTAGCTGCCGGTGACCGCGCTTGCCCATTCGTCGCCCGGGGTGAGCGGGTCGTTGGCCGGAAGATCGGCGCGCTTCTTCGCCGCGTAGGCCGCCCAGCGCACCGCCATGACCAGACGATTGTCGAACATGCGCGCGCCGAGCGTGAGCGCGACCATGTCCGGCGGGATGTTATTCAGCGGATCGCCGTTGGTCAGATCGCCGCCGCGGATAGCGTGGCCGGAAAGCCCGAAGAAGTAGTCGCCGCGATCATACGTGGCCTCGAATTCGAAGCCGGCAATCTGCGCCTTCGGAATATTCTGGTACTGCGAACAGAAAAAGACGATCGCGTTGGTGCAGGGACCGAACGGACTGAAGCCGACGATTTGGCTTTCGATGAAGTCGTCAACGCGGTTCTGGAAGTAGTTGGCTTTGAGGCGGAAGGCGTCGTTCGCGGCAAGGATGTTGTCGCGCTTCACGTTGAAACCGATCTCGGCGGTTTTCCCTGTCTCCGGCCGCAGGCCCGGATTCGGCAGGAATGTGAACGGCGGGATCGGATGATTGCCCGAGACCACGGTCTCGGTCACCGCCGGAGCGCGATAGCCTTCGGCGTAAGTGCCGTACACGGTAAACCCCGCCACCGGCGTGATGCCGAGCGTGAACTTCGGCGAAATACGGTCGCCCTCGGTCGTGATCGGGGCATTGGTGACGAAGTGATTGCCGTTGAGCTGGTAGTTGTCGTAGCGCACGGCGGCAATCGTTTCGAGCCAGGTCGAGTAGTTCGTGCGGAGCTGCACGAAGGTACCGAAGATCTGTCGCTGGCCGCGCGGATTGTATCCAGCGCCGAAACCCGCCGGGTCGCGGTTCTGCACGTCGTCGCTGAAAATGTCTCCGCCGTATGTGAGCGCGTGGCGAAGTACGCCGGTGTCGAAGCGCGTCGTATTGTTGCCGTCGAACCCGATGGTATCGATCAGGTAGTTGGCCTTGTTGCCGACCGGGCCGTAGAAGCCGGTGAAGCCGGGATTGACGGCGAGCGTGGTGGAATCGACGTCGGTGCGGTTCCAGTAGACCGTGCCGCTGAAGTCGAACAGGCGATCCTCCGGCTTCGTATAGCGGTAGTTCGCGCTGAAGTTCGCGGTCAGCGCGTCCCAGCCGCGAACTATGCCGGATGCGCCGGTCAGCGGCGGGCCGCTCTTGAAATCGTTGTTCTGCACAAGCGCCGAGAATTTGACGGCATGCCCGTCTGCCGGCCGGAACGTTGCTTTACTCAAGATCGATGCGGCGGCCTGATCCGAATTGCGGACCAGCGCGCCGTTTCCGCTTTTGTATGCGTCGTTCTCGCGATGCGTCGCGCCGATGACAAAATCCACGTTGGGATTGATGCGGCTTGCGGCGAATAGCGAGGCCAGCGAGTTGAAGGAACTTCCGCCGGCAAGCGAGAGCGTGCCGCTCGTGCCATAAAGCTGGCCAGCCAGAAGAATGTCCTCGACGTCCTTGGTCCGGAACTGAACCACGCCGCCGATGGCGCCGCTGCCGTAGATGTTCGCCGAAGGGCCGCGGACGATGTCGACCCGGCCGATCAGCTCCGGATCGAGAAAGAAGCTGCCCGCGCCGGAAGCGTGTCCGATCCGCGCGTAGTTTTGCCGGACGCCGTCGACCACGACATTGACGCGGCCCCAATCCTGCAAGCCGCGAATATTGATCGAAACGCTGCCTTCCTGTGCGGACCCCGACGTCGAAAGCGCCGGAACACCGAAGAAGACGTCGCCGATGCGCGGTGAATGCAGCTGTTGCAGTGTGTCGCCGTGCACGATGCTCACGGGTGCGAGCGTATCGATCGCGAGTTCTTCGGTGTGCGTTGCGATTACGGTGATGGTGTCGAGAACGATTGCCTGTGCCGATGCCGGCGAAACGTTCGCCGTGGCAGCAAAAATTCCGATACCGGCAAGCGGCGCATAGATGCGCTTGTTAGTCCCAGCCATTTGAAGCCCCACTCTTGTTTTTGTTGCCGGGGCTCGCGGGCGGCAGCTTCTCGCTGCGGCTAGCTGGCAGGCGTCTGCGAAAACATCTTTTCGCAAATTGGTTGCTATGCGTATCAATCCGGAGTAGCAGGGTCAAGCTATTGAAATCACAAGATAAAAACAGTTCTAAACTGAAGCAGTTCAGAACCGTTCAAAACAGGCAAGACCAAGCGCGATGGATACCGCTTCGATGGCAGAGAAAGCAGATACCGATCAAATTTCGCGCACAGCGGGCACGGATAGCGGCGGCGTCCGCATGATCGGCGTCCGCAACAATCGCATTGAGAGTCGCGATCTGTTCGTCACAACCCGCGAAATCACCATCGGCCACGAAGGGGAAGTGTACCGGCTGCGCCTCACCGCGCTAAACAAACTGATTCTGACGAAATGAACTCCCTTGCCTCACGATTTGCGGTGCTCGCCGCATTCCTGATCGCAGCGATGCCGGCTTCCGCGAACGCCGGCCCAATCGCGGTGAAGGACGCGACCGGCCGCATGGTCGAGATCGCCGACACGTCGCGCATCGTAACCGTCGGCGGCGCGGTGACCGAGATCGTTTATGCGCTTGGCTTCGGCGAAAGCGTGGTCGCTGTGGATATCACCAGCACTTTTCCGGCCGCGGTGAAGACGAAACCGGGCGTCGGCTATATGCGCGCCCTGTCGCCGGAAGGCGTGATCGCGCTTGCGCCGACGTTGGTGCTCGCCATCGAAGGCTCCGGCCCGCCGGACGCGATCGAAGTGCTCGCGCGTGCGTCGATTCCGTTCGTCGTGGTGCCGGAAGGTCATGACGAAGCGTCTTTGCTGCGGAAGGTTCGCTTCATCGCGCAGGCGCTCGACGTTCCGGAGAAGGGCGAAGCGATGGCGAAAGAGATCGCGGAGGATTTCGCCGCCGTAGCCGCGTTGCGTGCGAAAATTTCCGTGCGACGCAGCGCCGTGTTCGTGCTCGCGGTCGGCAACGGTACGCCGACGGTCGCCGGTGAACATACGAGCGCCGAAGGAATTTTTGCGCTTGCCGGCGTCGACAACGCCGTACGCGGCATGAAAGGCTATAAGCCTGCGGTCCCGGAAGCGATTCTGGCCGCGGCGCCGCAAGCCGTCGTTACCATGATCGAACGCAATCACGGCCTCGGCGCTGAAATCATGTTTGCGCTGCCGGCATTCGCGGGAACGCCGGCCGCCAAAGACAAGCGTCTGATTTCCGTCCCGTCTTACTATCTGTCTTTCGGGCCGCGCACCGCGCACGCCGCGCAACGGCTCGCTTCGTCGGTTTATCCCGAGCTCTCTCTGCCGCAACTACCGCCACGACCCTGGACTGTGGCGGAGCCGGCGTCGACACAATGACCGCGGGCGACGCCGCTCTGGGGGCTTCGTGGCGGCGCAGTGGAGGCACCCGCGCTGTACTGGGTGCCTGTGGCGTCATTCTTCTGCTCGCCGTCTTCGCGTCGATCGCGATCGGCCCGGTCGTGATGGCGCCGGAGCGGGTTCTCTCGGTGCTGTGGAACGGCTTGTTCGGCATGCGCGGCACGGCTCCGGCCGATCTTCGCGATGCCGCCGTGGTGCTCGATATACGCCTGCCGCGCACGCTGCTGACGGCGATCGTCGGCGCGGCCCTCGCGGTCGCGGGAGCGATTTTGCAAGGAGTATTCCGCAATCCGCTTGCCGATCCCGGTCTGGTGGGGATCTCGCCGGGCGCCGCGCTCGCCGCCGTCGTCTGGATCGTTTTCGGCGGCCTGGTCGCCGCCCACGTTCCGGCGGCGGTCGTCAATCACGCGCTTCCGATCGTTTCGTTCGCAGGAAGCCTCGCTGCGATCCTACTTCTGCAGCGGCTTGCATCGCACGAAGGACGAACTTCGGTCGCAAATTTGCTGTTTGCGGGTATCGCACTCGGTGCACTCGCGAGCGCCGGCACGGGCCTGATCGTCTTCATCGCGAGCGATCAGCAACTGCGCGAATTTACCTTCTGGACGCTGGGCAGCTTCGGCGGTTCGACCTGGTCGCGCGTCGCGCTTGCCCTGCCGTTCCTGCTTCTCCTGTTCGCGGGCGCTTTCCGCATTGCGCGCGGCCTCGACGCGATTGCGCTGGGCGAGGCGGAGGCCTTTCATAGCGGCGTCGCAGTCGAGCGCATCAAGCGGATTGCCGTCGTGATCGTCGCGGCCGGGGTCGGGGCGTCGGTCGCAGTGAGCGGTATCATCGGCTTTGTCGGGCTTGTGGTACCGCATCTGTTGCGGCTCAGCATCGGTCCTTCGCACCGGATGCTGATCTTGGGCAGTGCGCTGCTCGGCGCGGCGCTGTTGACGGCCTCCGACATCTTCGCGCGTACGGTAGCATCCCCGGCCGAATTGCCGATCGGCGTCGTGACCGCCTTCATGGGCGCGCCGTTTTTCATCTGGCTGCTGCGGCGGCACAAGCGGAGCTTCGGCTGAGCATGTACGCCGCCGAGAACATCCGGGTGCGCGCGGGCGCAAAGAACATTCTCGACGGCGCATCGCTGACGCTTTCGCCCGGAAAGGTCGTTGCCATCGTTGGGCCGAACGGGGCGGGAAAATCGACCTTGATGAAAGTCATGGCCGGCGAGCGGCGCTTCGAGAGCGGGCGGGTGACGCTCGACGGAATTCCGATATCGCACTGGGATGCCGCGAAGCTCGCGCAAAGGCGCGCAGTGCTGCCGCAATCCGTAGTGGTCGCCTTTGCCTTCCTGGCAGCTGAGGTCGTTGCGCTTGGCCTGCCGCAATCCTTTCCGGCGAAGGATGGCGTTGCGCTCGTCGATCGCGCACTTGCGCAGGTCGATATGGTGGCCGCACGCGAGCAGTCCTATGACACGCTCTCGGGCGGCGAGCGACAGCGTGTGCAGCTAGCCCGCGTGCTGGTGCAGCTCTGGGCGAGTGGCGGGCAGGGCTATCTGCTGCTCGACGAGCCCACGGCGAGCCTCGATCTCCCGCACCAGCTTGCGACGCTGCGGATCGCCCGCGAGCACGCAGGGCAGGGCGGCGGCGTGCTCGCCGTGCTTCATGACATCAATCTCGCGGTGATGGCGGCAGACGAGATCGCTGCCATGCGCGAGGGTCGCGTGATTGCGCGCGGGTCGCCAGCGGAAATCGTGACCGGTGAACTGATTCACACGCTTTACGGGGTGAAGGCTCGAATCGGCTCTGTGCCGGCCGGGCCGTTTCTGTTGCCGCAGCACATCTTTCCCTGAACGGCGGCTTTCCGCGCCTTGACGCGCCCGGCATGGGTGCCTACCAGTCCGCCCGGCAGGGCCCGTAGCTCAGTGGTAGAGCACCTGACTTTTAATCAGGGTGTCGATGGTTCGATCCCATCCGGGCTCACCAGCCCTCCCTCCCGCAAATGTGCCCGGACCCGGTCTTTCGCTTTGCGAAGACGACATGAATATACGTTCAAACTGCCACGAGGCCGCGCTGGCGGCGGAACCGGTTGCCGCGTTTGCGCGTTGGTGAGGTCGCGATACGATGGCAGGAATTGCCCATGACTACCCGATTGTCGTCTGAGCGGGCATTCATTCGAAGGCTTGCCCGGTAACAGGAAGATCACCGAAAGTTGTAGCGGCATGCCGCAGGGGATGTTTCTCCGGCGGCTGGAGTTCAGTTCGCGTTCACTTGGCGAAGCGCAGCATCGCTGTATCAGAGTCGGGATGCGCGCAAGCGAGCGTGACGTCGACGAGCAAGACGAAAGCAGGAAGCAAATGCACCAGCCGGCAGCCCACCTGAAAAAGCGCCGCGTTCTCGTGACCGGAGGCGCCGGTTTCATTGGCTCTCACCTGTGTGAGCGGCTGCTTCGGCGTGGCGACACGGTTCTTTGCGTGGACAACTTCTTCACCGGCGACCGGCAGAACGTGCTCCACCTGCAGGACTACGCCGAGTTCGAGGTCATGCGGCACGACATCTGCGCGCCGCTGCATGTCGAGGTCGATCAGATTTACAATCTGGCCTGTCCGGCATCGCCGATTCATTATCAGCACGATCCGATTCAGACCGCGAAAACGAGCTTTCTCGGCGCACTGAACATGCTCGGCCTTGCCAAGCGTCTGCACGCGCCGGTGCTGCAGGCGTCCACCTCGGAGGTTTACGGCGATCCGGAAGTGCATCCGCAGGTCGAAGACTACTGGGGAAATGTGAACCCGATCGGCCCGCGCTCTTGCTACGACGAAGGCAAGCGTGTTGCGGAAACGCTGTTTTTCGACTACCGGCGCCAGCACCAGCTCAGCACCAAGGTCGTCCGCATCTTCAACACCTACGGTCCGCGCATGCACCCGAACGACGGCCGCGTGGTTTCGAACTTCATCGTGCAGGCGCTCCAGAACCGCGACATCACGATCTACGGCGACGGCAGCCGCACGCGGTCGTTCTGCTATGTGGACGATCTCGTGACCGGGCTCGTGAAATTTATGGATGCTCCGGACAGCGTGACCGGTCCGCTTAATCTCGGCAACCCGCACGAAATCACAGTGCGCGAGCTCGCGGACATCGTGATTGCGATGACGGGATCGTCATCGAGAATCGCCTTTCATCCGCTGCCGGTCGACGATCCGCGCCAGCGCCGGCCCGACATCAGCCGCGCAAACGAGCAGCTCGGCTGGCAGCCGCTGACCCCGCTCGAGGAAGGGCTGAAGCGCACGATCGCATATTTCGAGAGCGCGCTTTCCGCGGGCAAAGTACCGGTGTCCCCGGTCTAGCGCTTGATCCAGAACCCGCCAAAATGATCGATCCGGACAATCGGGTCGGCGATGCCATGCGCGACACGAAACTCGTCGATGGCCTTGCGCTGCCCCTCAAACAGAAAATAGTCGTCGGCAATCAGCGCGCCGCCGCGCGAGAGTTTGCCGTAAAGCACAAGCCCGTCGCGCGTGCTCTCATAAAGATCGCCGTCGAGACGAAGGATCGCAATCCGCTGTACAGGAGCGTCGGGCAGCGTATCCCTGAAAAGCCCCTTCAGAAATACGACCCGGTCGTCGAGCAGTCCGTAGCGCGCGAAGTTCGCCTTGACCTCGTCCAGCGAAACCGCGAAATCGCGCACTCCGCCGACGGTGAAATTGGCGTCTTCCGCGCCTTGCGCGGGAAAGCCTGTAAAGGAGTCGGCGGCGAGCACGCGGCGGTCCTCGATGCCGTAGGCTTTAAGCACCGCGCGCATCATGATCGCGGCGCCTCCGCGCCACACGCCGGTCTCTACAAAATCGCCCGGCACGTTTTCCGCAATCACGCGTTCGCACTCCTGCCGCAGGTTTTCCATGCGCAGCGTGCCGATCATGGAGGGTGCCCTTGAGGGCCAGTCCCAGCCTTGCTCACGATACTGCGGCTTGTAGCCTTCGACCCCGGAGGAAGGCAGCGGCGGGTCTTCGTTCAGGCGGCCGGTCAGGCTGTCCCGCATCAGATCGAGATAGGCTGAGCGCAGGCGGCGGATATAGTCTGGGTCCGGCATCCGTCTATTTCGCACGGCCGCACGGAATCGTTCAACGGAAGCGCAAATGAGCACGAAGCACGTCCTGATCACCGGCGGCGCCGGCTTCATCGGCTGCAACGCCGCGCGCTATTTCGGCCAGCGCAACTGGCAGGTGACCGTGCTCGACAATCTTTCGCGCGCCGGCACGGAAAGCAATCTCGCATGGCTGAAAGACGAGACCGAGTTTGCATTCGCCAGGGTCGATGTGCGCGACACCGCGGCAGTAAACAAGGTGATTTCGGAATCGAAGCCTGACGCGGTGATCCATCTCGCGGCGCAGGTGGCGGTAACGACCTCGGTGACCGATCCGCGCATGGATTTCGACGTGAACGCGCTCGGCACCTTCAACCTGCTCGATGCCGTGCGCCGCTTCCGGCCCGACGCGGCGTTTCTGTTTGCCTCGACCAACAAGGTCTACGGCAAGATTACCGGCGCGACTTCGGAACTGAAGGGCAATCGCTACGCCTATACGAACCGTCCGCACGGCATTCCCGAAACCGAACCGCTGGATTTTCTTTCGCCTTACGGCTGCTCGAAAGGCGCCGCAGACCAATATGTACTCGATTTCGCGCGCATCTATGGAATCCCGGCCGCCTCGTTCCGGCAGTCGTGTATTTATGGCCCGCGTCAGTTCGGTGTCGAGGATCAGGGCTGGGTCGCATGGTTTGCGATCGCGACGCTCCTGAAAAAGAACATCACCATCTACGGCGACGGCAAGCAGGTGCGCGACGTACTGCACGTCGAGGATCTGGTGCGCGCCTACGAGGCGGCGATCCGCTCGCCGGATGAAATCCGCGGCCAGGCCTTCAACATCGGCGGCGGCACCGCGCAGACGCTCTCGCTCTTGGAACTGATCGAAATGCTGGAGAGCCATTTCAAGCGCAAGATTCCGCTCAAGTTCGACGCCTGGCGCCCGGGCGATCAGGAGGTCTATGTCAGCGATGTGCGCAAGCTTGCGCAGAAGCTCGGCTGGAAGCCGTCGGTGGATGCGAAGCAAGGCGTTGGCAGGCTGATCGAATGGGTGGAGCAGAACCGCGATGCGTTCTAGCAGGCGCGTCCGGGAGGTATGGGCATGAAGGTTCTGGTTACGGGCGGCGCGGGCTTTATCGGCATCCATTTGACGCGCCGGCTGCTCGCGGACGGTCACGACGTGACCGTCATCGACAACGAGTCGAACGGAGAACTGGCGATCGTGCCGGACGGCGCGAAAGCCGTTCGCGGTGACGTGACAAAGCCGGAGGACCTCGAAACCGCTTTCGCGCAAGGCATCGACATCGTCTGTCATATCGCCGGGCAGGTTTCGATCATCAAGGCGTTCTCGGACCCGGTCGCCGACCTTCGCACCAATACCGAAGGTACGGTGCAGGTGCTGAAACTTTGCGTGAAGTACAAGGTGCCGCGGCTGCTCTACGCGAGCTCGATGACGCTATACGGCAACGCCGCGAAAGTGCCGACGGCCGAGACAGAACCCTGCGTGCCCGACGCCTATTACGGCATCACCAAGCTTGCCGCCGAGCGATATGTTCAGGCGACGGGAGAGCGCCCCGACCTCGGCTTCGATTTTTCGGTAACGTCGCTGCGCATGTTCAGCGTTTACGGGCCAGGGCAGTCCTATAACAATCCCTATCAGGGCGTGCTCGGCATCTTCAGCGGCAACGTGCTGCGCGGCGAGCCGATCACCATTTTCGGCGACGGCGAGCAGACCCGCGATTTCATATTTGTCGAGGACATCGTCGATGGCTGGGCGCGCGCCCTGACGACACCTGCCGCGAAGGGACAAGTGATCAATCTGGGCGGCGGCCGCGCGACCTCGATCAACCATCTGGCAAAAGCTGTGGCGAACGCGTTTGGCCGGCCCGATCACGAAATCCGGCACCTTCCTGCACGCGCCGGCGAGCAGCGCGCGGTGCAGGCCGATATCAGGAAGGCGAAGCAAATACTTGGCTGGGAGCCGAAGACCTCGTTTGAGGAAGGGCTCCGCAGGACCGTGGAGTGGGCCAGAATGGAGTTCGGAAAGAGCAATCCGGCGAACGTCAGGAAGCGCGTATGAGACTGCTAATCGTTACCTCGGTCGATCCCTGGACACGGAGCGTGTCCACGATTCACAAATGGATCGATGCGGGCCGCGCGCTCGGTCATGATATCGCGGTTTATGGCGAAAGCGATCCCGATCTGCCGGGTCTGAAATTCACGACCGATCTCGCAAATGTCGATCTTGCGCTGTTCGTGGTGCAGGTGCCGTCGGATTTCCCGGACATGCCCTATCTGGCGCGCGTCCTCGACGGCATTCCGAAAGAGAAGCGCGCGATCGTTGATCTTTGGGGACGCTACAACGACACCATTCGGGTCGAACACGACTTCAACCATCTGGAGAAACTCGACGGTCATCAGGGCTGGGAATGGCAGGAGGCGATTGCCGCCGTATCCGAAACCATCCTGCAGCCGGGGCTCGCGCCAAAGCGCAATGATGTTAAGCCGTTTTTGTTTCATGGATTCGACGAGGGTTCGATCGCGAAGCGTTACGCGAGTGCGGGGGAAGCCGCAGCAGCATGGAAGAAGAAGCCTTACGGCCTGATGTATGCCGGGAGCAACTGGCAGCGCTGGCATCAGGTGCGCGCTTTTCTTGAAGGCTACGCGCAAGTGCGCGAGCAGGCGGGGATTGCCTGCCTGATCGGCTGGGACTGGAACGCGCGGCCCGACTGGGCCGTCCAGAAAGCCATCATGGGTGTCGACACCGACGCAGACTTCCTCGCCGCGCAGAAAGTCGAAGTTCGTCACGGCGTTCGCTTCGACGAGATCGTCGGCCTGCTCGGGCAGGCGAAGTTCGCTCCGGTCATTCACCGTCCGCTGTTTCGCGAACTCGGATTCGTAACGAACCGAACCTTCGAAACGTTCTATGCCGACACCATCCCGGTCCTGATGCTGCCGGAAGATTTTGTCGCGGAGATCTACGGTGCGGCTGCGAGGAAGCTGGTGCCGTCGCAGGGCGTCGCGAGTTTCGTTTCAGATGCCCTGAGGAAACCGGAGCCTTACTGGGATGCGGTGCTGAAGACCCGCACGCACCTTGCGGCGAAGCACTCCTACGCCACTCGCCTCGAGGAACTGAAGAAGGCGGCGGGGAAGTGAACATCCTTTTCGTCATGAAGCATCGCGGCAATGCGGGGAACACGCATGCGGTCGCGAATTATATCCGCGTTGCGCCCGAGTACGGTCACAAGGTCGCAATGTACGGCGATCCGCATCCGCATCTGCCGGAACTGAAATTTTCGCGCGATGTGAAGTCGTTCGACCGCGCGGCCTATCTGTTCGAATCGGAAATCTATCGCCTGAGCCGGCTCGAGGAAGTGGCGATGCTTGACGCGATCGAAAAGCGCCATCGCATGATCTTCGACATGGACGGGATGTACAACCCGGTCACAAAGGTGGACGGCTACGACTTCAACCATGCGACCGAATCCGAAAGTGCGCGCTGGAAGGAATACTATGAGACACTCTCGGACATCGTCATGAAACCGATGCTGGCGCGCTCCGACGATCCGCGAGTGCGGCCGATGATTTTCTACGGCTACGATCCCGCGCTGGAGATGAAGCCGGAGGCCGCGCCCGCCAAGAAATACGACGTCATGCATCTGGGCCATAACTGGTGGCGCTGGCGCGATGTCGGCGGCAAGCTGCTGCCGGCGCTCGAACCGGTTCGCGATCGCATCGGAGAAATCGCGTTAATCGGTTTATGGTGGGATGCCCCGCCGCCAGAGGGCAAGGACGCCGGCCCGGAAGCGGCGTTTCAGTCCGATCCGGCGCTCCTGAAAAGACTGTGCATTCGTACCGAGCCTTCGGTGATGTACACGGATGTCGTACGCACGATGAGCACGGCGAAGATCAACATCTTCACGCAGCGCCCGGTGCTCCATCATTTCAAGCACATCACACTGAAATACTTCGAGATTTTCTACGCCGACACGATTCCGCTGCTGATGCTCGACCCCGCGATCGCGGAACAGGTCTACGGCCCCTCCGCACGCGAACTGATGCTCGCGGAAAACATCGGTGAGAAAATTCTCGATGCCCTCGCGCGTCCAGGCCACTATCGCGACGTCGTCATGACGGTCCGCAAGCATCTTGCCGCGAACAACTCCTACGAAAAACGCATGGCGGAACTCGTCTCCGCGATACCGGACTGATGCGATGAAGATTGTCTTCGTCTACTGGGGATATGAGAACGCCGGCAGCATGCTCGATCTGCGCGGCTATGCGCGGGCAGCGAAGGCGATGGGTCATGACGTCACCGTGTATGGCCCGCCGAGTGTGACGTTCGCGCTCGACTATTCGCAGGAACTCAACGGCGCGGACGCCGTCGTTTTCGTATTCGAATGGACCACGCAGTTGCAGTTCGGCGACCGGCTCGATTGGGTAAGGTTGATCGAGTCGGTGCCGCGAAGCCGCCGTGTCGTGATCGACTGCGACGGCGCCTACAACGACAGGATCGATTTCCGCGGCGACTACAATCACAAGTCTGAAGAGCTGAGCCGCAAGTGGATCGAGACCTGCGACAGCCTGAGTGACAAGATCTGCCAGCCCTCGCTGCGTCCGAGGCGCCCGAACGTGAAGCCGTTTCTGTTTCACATCTACGACCCGACCTGGGAGTCGCCGCTGGATTTCTCGAAAAAGGAATTCAGCATGGTTTATGTCGGTCACACCAAGTTCCGCTGGCACGGCATGTCGCAGATTCTGAAAGCGATCGAGCCGGTGCGCGAGAAAGTCGGACGCGTTGCGTTGGTAGGCGAGGGATGGGACCAACCGCTGGAATGGACCGAGTGGCAGGAGATCAAGGCCGACTATTATGTCGACCGCGACTATCTGCGCGCGAACCGGTTTGAGGCGCACCCCGCGATCCCGTTTCCGCAGGTGACGGCAACGATGAACAAGGGCGTGTTCAACCCGGTAATCTATCGCCCGCTGTTCGAGCATCTGGATTTCGTTACCTGCCGGACGTTCGAGACGCCGGCTGCCGGCACCATTCCGTTGTTTCTGCTCGATCCGCGCTATGTGAAGGAAACATTCGGCGAGCGGGCGCTAGAACTCATGCTGGGCGAGGGCGATCGTCCGGCAAAGATTCTCGACGTTCTTGCACGGCCGGAGCATTATGCGGAGATCGTGCGAGGTATTCGTGCGGATTTTGCGAGGCGACACTCGCCGGAAGCGCGGCTGAAACGCCTGATCGAAATTGTCGAGGAGTAGCGGACTTGTCCGGACGCACCCCTCAAGCGCAACCGCGGCAAATGACGGCGGTCTCAGGCCCGCAGCGTATGAAGATGCGCTACGGCTTCAACGAGATTTATGGCTGGTGGCACTTCTCGCACGGCGAGCGCCGGGAAGAGATCCAGCGCCGCATGCGGCTCATGGATACGAAGGTGGTCCGCGTCTTCGTTTTCGATCAGCCGGTGCCAGACCCGTTCAAGGACTGGTTCGCGTTCGAGAATTTCATACAGGCGATCCTCGATACCGGCGCCCGGCCGATGATCACCTTCGCCAAGTTTCCGCCTCCTTACGACAGGCCGAAGAACATTCGCGATTTCGTCGCGCGGGCCTCAGAGGTGGTATGGAGCTGCATCGAGCGCTGGGGCGGCGAGGAAGTGAGCCAGTGGTACTGGTGCGTATGGAACGAGCCGAACAACCTGATCATCGGGGGCGATCTCAAGACCGAAGCGTATCTTGCGATCTACGAGGCGCTGTCGGAAGAAATCCTGCGCCTGCTCGCGCCTCATCTCGGTTCGCGCAAGGCGATGATCGGCGGTCCGGCGATTGACGCGACACACCGCGCCTACTGGCTCGACTGGATCGCGCGGCTGCTTGCGGAAGTGGACGAGCGGAAAGTCGGCTTCGTTTCCTGGCATTGTTACGGCGATTGGCGGCCGGCGGTACCGAGCAACTCGCTGGGGTTGCAAATGTGGGGCTCGCCGGATTCCCCGAACGGCAAGGTGTTCGAGACCTTGTTGCTCGCGCGGACCCCGACCTATGAGGCGAAGGCGCGTGGCGTCTCGCGGCTCTTGCAGGGTCACCGCGCGCTCAACGTCTGCGGCGAACTGAACACCATGTCGCATCACGAGTATTACTACACGCTGGGATACAATCAGGATCTGCTCGGAGCGGCCTATTATGCTTCGGCGCTGATTCACCTGATCCGCGGCGGCGCCGATCTCGAGATGCGCTGGACCGCGACCGCGCATAGCGATGCCTACGGACTGGTCTATCAGGACGGCGTGCCGAGCCCGGCCGCGCTCGCAAAGCAGCTTTTTGCACAGCATGTCCGCTACGGGGACATGATTTCGTTTCCAGCGCTCGACCGCGATCATGCGAACCTGGATACAATCGTCTCGCATGGAGAAGACGGGCGGATCAGCGCGGTGTTTGTGAACACTTCACGCAATGCCGTGACGCTCGTGCCGGAGCGGATTTCGGCGGGGCTTGCCCTCTGCGACAGTCTCTTCCGGCTGGACCTTTCGACGAAGGAGAAGGTGTCGGTTGAGAAACTGCGCGGCGGGTTTACCTTGAACGGTTACGGCGTCGGCGTGATAACCAGTGCCGGCGGGTCGACGGTGTTTGATTGACCGCCGGGGGAGTGAACAGTGGATAAAGCATTCGGTTGGATCGGCGAAATCTTCCAGACCCTGCTCCGGGTCATTCCCTGGCTCGTGATCGTGCCGGCGACCCACCGCGGCGTCGCCTTCGTGCGCGGGTTCAAGGTGAAGGAATGGCCGCCGGGCCTGCACTGGTATTGGCCCGTGGTGACGACCTATAAATTGCTGATGGTGGTTAGACAGACCGTCCGCATTCAGTCGAAAGTCATCATGACCAAGGACCTCAAGACGGTGACGGTCGGCTCGCTGGTCACCTATCATATCAACGACGTGGTCGCGGCGGGCGTCCATATCGCGGACCTTCAGTCCGACGTGATCGAGCGTTCGCAGGCGGCGATCCTCGCGGCCGTTTCGAAACATACGATCGAATCCATCCAGCAGGACCGGCTCGGCTTCAACAAGGAACTGACCGAGCGCGTGGGCGAAGTGTTGAATGGCTACGGCGTCGAAATTCATCAGGCGCAGTTGACCGAGTTTGCGCCCTGTACGGCGCTCGCGATCAACGGCAATGCCGCGGTCGGCAGCTATCAGCTCTGGAGCGGCTTCTAAGTCCGCGCGGTTCTGCCTGGTTGACCCGACAGCACCGCTCCGGTTGAATCGCCTTTTACGGAGTTCCTGCGAATGCCTGTCTTGAACCGCATCGCCGATCAGGCTGGTGAGGTCGCCGAATGGCGACGTCACCTGCACCAGTACCCGGAATTGCTCTACGAGGTGCATGAAACGGCGAAAACCGTCACCGAAAAGCTGAAGGCGTTCGGCTGCGACGAAGTCGTTCCGGGCATCGGGCGCACCGGCGTGGTTGGCGTGATCAAGGGTAACAAGCCGGGCACGAAGGTGATCGGCATGCGCGCCGACATGGACGCGCTGCCGCTCGATGAGATCACTGGCAAGCCTTATGCGTCTAAAATCCCCGGAAAGATGCACGCCTGCGGACACGACGGACACACCGCGATGCTGCTCGGTGCCGCTCGGCATCTGTGCGAGACCCGCAACTTCGCGGGCACGGCTATCGTGATCTTCCAGCCCGCCGAGGAAGGCGGCGCCGGCGCGAAAGCGATGATCGACGACGGGCTGATGACGCGCTTCAACATCGATGAAGTTTACGGCATGCACAACATGCCGGGTCTGGCCGTCGGCAAGTTTGCCATGCGAGCAGGGCCGATCATGGCGGCCGCGGACCGGCTCACGATCGAGATCGAAGGCGTCGGCGGTCACGCTGCGCGTCCGCACTTCGCAGTCGATACCGTGCTCGTGGGATCGCAGATCATCAACGCACTGCAATCGATCGTCGCCAGAAACGTAGATCCGCTGGAAAGCGCGGTAGTCTCGATCACGCTGTTTCAGGCCGGCCACACCGACAACGTCATTCCGCAAACCGCGCTGCTGCGCGGCACCGCGCGCAGCCTGCGGCCGAGCGTGCGCGATCTTCTGGAGAAGCGGATCGTCGAGGTCGCGGAGGGCATTGCGAAGCTTCACGGCGCCAAGGCCAGGGTGAAATACTCGCGGGACTATCCCGTCGTCGTGAACAACGAACAGGCCGTCGAGTTCGCTTCTTCGGTCGCGCGCGAGATCGCAGGCGAATCGAATGTTGACACAAAGACGCCGCCGGTCATGGGCGGCGAGGACTTCGCTTTCATGCTGGAGGCGCGCCCCGGCGCATTCGTCTTCATGGGCAACGGCGACAGCGCGAACCTGCATCACCCCGCCTACGATTTCGACGACAGCGCCATCCCTTACGGCGCCTCGTACTGGGTGCGGCTGGTCGAGAAGGCGATGCCGGCCTAGGCGCGGCGTTTCCCGAACGGTTCGGTCGCGAGCGCAATGCCGCTGAGCACCAGTGCCAATCCGATCGCGTGATAGGCGTAAAGCGTCTCGCCCAACGTGAGTACGGCGAGCGCGGCGCCATAGACCGGCAGGAGATAAAGCGACATGCCGGTCAGCGACGGGCCCGCGCGCTTGACGAGAATCTGGTAGAGCCCGAATGCGATCACGGAGGGAAACAACGCAAGCGCGACAATCGCGGTCCACTGTTCGCTGCCTTGCGGGAATGCGCCCTGCGCGAGTTCGTAGAACATAAAGGGCGCAAGCGTCAGCGCACCGGCAATGCTGATCGCGGCGAAGAGCGGCAGCGTCGGCAGCGCTTTCAGTTCCTTGCGCTTCAGAATCACGGAATAGACCGCCCAGGCAAACGCGCAGATCGCGATGCCGATGTCGCCGACGTTGAATTCCCAGGTTAGAAGACGGCCGGGTTCACCGTGCAGGATGATGACGGCAACGCCCGCGAATCCGATCAATGTTCCGATCAGCCGCGCAGCCGAAAGTCTCTCGCGAAAGAAATAGGCTTCGAGCAGCACGATCGAGATCGCGGAGGAGGAATAGATCAGCGCGGCGTTGCTGGCCGTCGTGTAGCGCAGCGACAGGTAGACGCCGGCTCCGCAGATCACCATGCCGAGCACGCCGAGCCACAGGAGTTCGCGCCATAGCGGGGCGAAGCGGACGGCATTCGCGGCAAGGCCGCGCCATGCGAACGGCAGGAGCAGGAGCGCTGCGAGAAACCACCGCCAGAACGCAAGCGTTGCCGGCTCGACCGCATGCGCGACCGCGCGGCCGATCACGAGGTTCGAGACGAAGAAAAGCGGCATCGCGAACAGCAGCGCATAGATGCCGAAACGGGAGGAGGATTGCATGGCGCGCAGGCTTTAGCCGGAAGCGCGCTCGTGAGCTACGCCGTAAACGCAGAGCTTAGCGCAGCGACAGGCGCTGGCCGTCGAACACGGTCGGGACGCAGGGTACGCCCTTGGTTTGCAGGCGGGCGCAGATGCGGGCCGCCGCCGCGGCATTGGCAACCGGTCCCGCAACCAGCCGCAACTCGACCGTTCCCGTTCTCGGACCTTCCTTGATGCTAATGAGCGGTCGCATGCCCTCCAGCGTCGAGCCGTGATTGCCGCGAAGCGTGGCCCAGCGTGCACGCAGGCCGTCGACCGTTTTTTCGCCGCCAAGATCGACGGCGAACTCGGTCCGGGTCGTGTTGGTGACTTCCGGATTCGAGGGAGAGTTGTTTTCGTTGGCCGCGGCAGCCGAATTCGTCTGCGGCATGAGCTGATTGTGCTCCTGCGGCCGGGGCTCCGGATTTGGCGGGTTGATCACCTGAACGGGCGGCGCGGCCGGCGGTGCCGGCGGCTCGTCGGATTCTGCGGGTCCAGATTTCCTCTGCGGAATCGAGGCCGTAATGTCGCCGACGGAACGTTCGAGCTGCTCGAGCCGGTTAGCTAGGCGGTCGCGCTCGGAAGCGAGCACGCGCACGGCATCGTTGAGCCGGCTGATCTCGCGCTCCGCCTGCGGATTTATGACGACCTGCGGCGCGGCCGGCGTCATGGCGAGCGAGGGCGGGACCGGCGCCTTGCCGTCGCGCCAGATGTAAACCGACCCCGCGGTGCTGATGGCACCGAGCGCCGCAATCGTCCAAACCGTATAGATCAAGGCCATCCGCGGCCCTTTTTTTACGGGCCTGCGGTCCTTGCGGGGGTCGATCTTCGGCGTAGCCGTCATTATTCGTGCGGAATCCGCGAATCGTTTGCCGTAATCTACCAGAGTCGGCCCGAACGCCCGCGGCTGGCTTCCGGCGGCGTCCCGCTTCGGCTAAACCGCCTCCGCCGCGAAATCCCGGCCATATGGAATCGCAACTTTGGCTCCAACGACGATCCTCATTCTTGCCGCCGGCGAAGGGACCCGGATGCGCTCGGCGCGGCCGAAGGTGCTGCATAAGGTGGGGGGCAGAACGTTGATCGGCCATGTGCTGGAGGCGGCCTCGCGTAGTGGGGCGAAATCGCTCGGCGTGGTGATAGGTCCTGAACGGGAGGATGTCGCGGACGAAGTCCGCACGCTTGCACCCGGAGCGCGGGTCTTCGTGCAGCGCGAGCGGCTCGGAACGGCTCACGCCGTCCTGAGCGCAAAAGCGGCTCTGGCCGAAGGCAACGATCTGCTTGTGGTATTTGGCGATACGCCGCTCGTTCGCGCGAAGACATTCGTTGCGCTTGCGGATGCCCTGAAGGATGCCGCGGTCGCCGTGCTTGGCTTTCGCCCCAAAAGTCCGCAGGGGTACGGCAGACTCGTTCAGAACGGCGGCAATCTCGTCGCAATCCGGGAAGAAAAGGATGCCAGCGAAGCGGAGCGCAAGATCGCGCTCTGCAATGCGGGCATCATGGCATTCGCGGGCAGGTACGCGCTGCCGCTGATCGAGGCGATCGGCAATGATAACGCTAAGGGCGAATACTACCTGACCGATGCAGTCGCGCTTGCGCACGCGCGAAACCTGAAAATCGCGGTGCGCGAAGCGCCGGAGGAGGAAGTGATGGGCATCAATGACCGCACCCAGCTCGCGCAGGCCGAAGCCGAACTTCAGAAACGGATGCGCAAGGCAGCACTGGAGAACGGCGTTACGCTCGTCGCACCCGAGACCGTATTCTTCAGCGCAGATACCAGGCTCGGCAAGGACGCCACGATCGAGCCGAACGTCGTGTTCGGGCCTGGCGTGATCGTGAAGGACGGCGCGACCATCCGCGCGTTCTCGCATCTGGAGGGTGCGGAGGTCGGCGAGGGCGCCGTGGTCGGTCCCTACGCGCGCCTGCGCCCGGGCACCAAGCTCGGTGCGAAAACGAAGATCGGCAATTTCGTCGAGGTGAAAGCCGCGACCTTCGGCGACGGCGCGAAAGCCAATCATCTTTCCTATATCGGCGACGCCAGCGTCGGCGTGAATGCCAACATCGGCGCCGGCACGATCACCTGCAACTATGACGGCTTCGATAAGCACAGAACCGAGATCGGCGAGGGCGCTTTCATCGGTTCCAACTCGGCGCTGGTTGCACCGGTGAAGGTCGGCAAGGGCGCCTATGTCGGTACTGGCTCAGTCGTGACCGACGACGTGCCCGCGGACGCGCTTGCGGTCGCCCGCGGCCGTCAGGCTGTTAAGGAAGGCTGGGCTGCGGACGCGCGCAAGCGGCGCGGCAAGGCGAAAAGTCAGGATTAACGAAACCTCGAAATCCCCGGTAACGGTTTGTGATTTCGTGCGATGATGGAACGGCTCTTAAACCGGTTCCGGACAGATTCACGGGCAGATTGAGGGTTGGTGCGTCGCATGTGCGGCATCGTAGGGATTCTCGGAAAATCGGCGGTCGCGCCCCAACTCGTCGAGGCGCTAAAGCTCCTCGAATACCGCGGCTACGACTCCGCCGGTGTTGCGACCCTCGAGAAGGGTACGCTCACGCGCCGCCGCGCCGAAGGCAAGCTGCGCGAACTCGAAACCCGCCTGCACCGCGAGCCGCTTTCCGGCACCATCGGGATCGGCCACACGCGCTGGGCGACGCATGGCGCACCGAACGAAACCAACGCACACCCGCACGCGACCGACCGACTCGCCGTCGTTCACAACGGTATCATCGAAAACTTCCGCGAGCTGCGCGAAGAACTCGAAAAGGACGGCGCGAAGTTCTCCACCGAAACCGATACCGAAGTCGTCGCGCATCTCGTTAGCGAAGCGATGAAGAAGGGCAAAGGCCCGGTCGAGGCGGTGGCGGACTCGCTCCCCAGGCTTCGCGGTGCATTTGCGCTCGGTTTCATCTTCCAGGGCGAGGACAATCTTCTGATCGGCGCACGCAAGGGCAGCCCGCTCGCGGTCGGCTACGGCACGGGCGAGATGTATCTCGGCTCGGATGCCATCGCCCTTGCTCCCATGACCGATACAATCGCCTATCTCGAGGAAGGCGATCTCGCAGTATTGACCCGCGACAGCGTCGAGATCCGCGACGAAAAGGGCGGCAAGGTCGAACGGCAGATCCAGAAGGTCGCCGCCGGATCCTTTATCGTAGACAAGGGCAACCACCGCCATTTCATGGCGAAGGAAATTCACGAGCAGCCCGAGGTCGTCGGCCATACGCTCGCGCATTACATCGACATGTCGCGCGAGGAAGTACGGCTGCCGAAGCTGCCGTTTGACTTCAGGAATCTCGAGCGGATCACGATTTCCGCCTGCGGCACCGCGTTCTACGCGGGCCTCGTCGCGAAGTACTGGTTCGAGCGGTTCGCGCGCATCACGGTCGACGTCGATATTGCATCCGAATTCCGCTATCGCGACGCGCCGTTAGCAAAGAACGGCCTTGCGATCTTCGTTTCACAGTCCGGCGAAACCGCGGATACGCTCGCTTCCCTTCGCTACGCGAAAGAGCATGGGCAGCACACGCTCTCGATCGTTAACGTTCCGACCTCGACGATCGCACGCGAAAGCGGCGCGATCATGCCGACGCTTGCGGGACCGGAAATCGGCGTTGCCTCGACCAAAGCCTTCACCTGTCAGCTGGCGGCACTCGCGGTGCTTGCGATCGGCGCAGGAAGAGAGCGCGGAAATCTTTCTCGCGAGGACGAGCGCAAGCTTGTCCATGCGCTGATCGAGGTCCCCCGCCACATGGCGGAAGCCTTGAAGCTCGAACACGAGATCGAGCGGCTGGCAAAACAAATCGCCGACGCCAAGGACGTACTCTATCTCGGCCGCGGCACGAATTATCCGCTCGCACTGGAAGGCGCGCTGAAGCTCAAGGAAATCTCCTACATTCATGCCGAAGGCTATGCCGCGGGCGAACTGAAGCACGGCCCGATTGCTCTGATCGACGAGGAGATGCCTGTCGTCGTGATTGCGCCGCATGATTTCGTCTTCGAAAAAACCGCCTCCAACATGCAGGAGGTACTCGCGCGCGGCGGACGGATCGTGCTCGTCACCGATCGCAAGGGCGCGGCGGCAGCAGGCGTGAAGGCGGAGGCGGTGCTGACGCTTCCGGACATGCCGGCAACCGTGACGCCGCTCGTGTTCTCGATCCCGGTGCAACTGCTCGCCTATCACGTCGCCGTGCTGCGGGGGACGGATGTGGACCAGCCCCGCAATCTCGCGAAGTCCGTGACCGTCGAGTAGCGCGTCTAGCGTATAATCCGGAAATACCCGCTGCCGCAAAAGTCGCTGTAGAGGCGCGCTCTGCTGTGATGGCCGCGGATATGCAAATCGCCGGTCGGGCGGGGCGTAATGCCGGCGCCCTCGATGCGGATCACGCCATTCTTTTCGTCGATCGCTCCGTTCCAGGCTACTCCGCCGCTTTCGAACGATATCGTGCCGTTCTTGATGCGTACATTCGGGATGTCGATCTCGCCCGGACAATTCAGGCTGGTCGAGTTGTAGCCCCGCACCGCGCTGTAGACGCCGTCCGGAAGCGGCGTATCCAGCGCTTTCAGCAACGGGGAAATCGCTCCGATCGGCAGCGCGAGCAAGACGGCATGCACCCAGAATGCGGGTGACTTTTTCGAAGCGGATAACGGCAATTGCAGGCCTCTGCCGGTGCCGGAGATTTGATGCCGGGATCCGGCATGACGCTTCCATTTTTCACGGACCCTATTAGTCTGGCAACGCTTTCTTGCTGCGGGGAATGTCATGAGCTTCGGCGATGCGATCGGCGAGTGCTTTTTCAACTACGCGAACTTCAGGGACCGTGCCGCCCGTGCCGAATACTGGTGGTGGGCGCTGTTCGTGATCGTGGTGCTGCTGGTGGCGTCGGTGCTCGACTATCTCGTCTTCCGTGACTGGGAAATCGGTCCGTTCTATCTCGTTATTGCGCTTGCGAGCTTTCTGCCGGGTCTGTCCGTGACCGTGAGGCGCCTGCACGACATCGGGCGGAGCGGCTGGTGGCTCGCATTGCCGGTCGCCGCAGGCGTGCTGACGGCAATCGGCACGATTGCGGCGTTGGTTGCAAACCCGCGCGATCCACTTTCCGGCGTCGGACTGATCTATGCCGGCCCGCCAATTATCGCGCTGGTGGCTTCGAGCGTGCTGCTGCTGGTCTGGATGTTTTTCCCGAGCGACCCCGGCAACAACCGCTACGGCCCTAACCGCTATGCCGGCCTCTAGCCGGCGTCGAGCAGCCGTACGGCGTCTTCGCGCTCGAACAGATGCAGGAGTATCCGCAATGCCCTGCCGCGCGCGGAGGTGAGCGAAGGATCGTTTGCCGCGATCAGCGTCGCGTCGCGGCGTGCGGTTTCCAGAAGATCGCGGTGAATGCCCGCATCCGCGATCCTGAAACCCGGCATTCCGCTCTGGCGCGTACCTAGCACTTCGCCTTCGCCGCGCAGCGCAAGATCTTCCTCTGCGATCCGGAAACCGTCTTCGGTCTCGCGCAGGATTTCGATGCGGCGTTTCGCGGTCGCTCCCAGCGGCGCGCGATAGAGCAGCAGACAGCTTGACTTGCCCTTGCCGCGGCCGACGCGTCCGCGCAACTGGTGCAGTTGCGCGAGTCCGAAGCGCTCAGCGTGCTCGATCACGATGATCGTGGCTTCAGGCACATCGACACCCACCTCGACCACCGTGGTTGCGACAAGCACCGATGTTGCGCCGGTTGCGAAGCGCTCCATGGCCTCGTCCTTGTCGGCGGCCTTCATCTTGCCGTGCACGAGCCCCACGCGGGTCCCGAACACTTCCTGCAGCGCGGCAAAGCGCGCCTCGGCGGCAGCGAAGTCGACTTCTTCCGACTCTTCGACCAGCGGACAGATCCAGTAGGCCCGCGCGCCGCTCTCGACCGCGCGCTGCACCGCTTCGACCACTTCCTGAAGACGGTCGAGCGCGACCGCAACGGTCTCGATCGGCTGGCGCCCGGCGGGCTTCTCGCGTAACTCCGAGACGTCCATGTCGCCGAAATAGGTAAGCACCAGTGTGCGCGGGATCGGCGTCGCCGTCATCACGAGCACGTCCGTGGCTACGCCTTTTCCCGCTAGCGCGAGACGCTGATGCACGCCGAAGCGATGCTGTTCGTCGACAACAGCGAGCGCGAGGTCCTTGAAGGTTACATCATCCTGAAACACGGCGTGGGTGCCGACGAGCAGCTGAACCTCGCCGCCGGCAAGTGCCCGCAACAAGGCATCGCGCGAAGTGCCGCGCTCGCGGCCGGTGAGAATCTCTGCCCTCACGCCTGCTGCTTTCGCAAGCGGTGCGATGCGCGCAAGATGCTGCCGCGCAAGCACCTCGGTCGGCGCCATCAGAACCGCCTGCCTGCCGCCTTCAATGACATGCGCCGCGGCAAGCAGCGCAACCAGCGTCTTGCCGGAACCGACATCGCCTTGCAGCAGGCGCAGCATCCGCTCGCTGGAGGAAAGGTCCTTTCCAATCTCCTCGACCGCGCGCCGCTGCGAAGGCGTGAGCGAAAACGGCAAGGCCAGCTCGATCTTTGCCTGCAGCGTTCCGCTCGCGTGATGCGCGCGTCCCGGATCGCGTCTCATGTCGCTTCGCACGAGGGCGAGCGCAAGCTGATGCGCGAGCAGTTCGTCATAGGCGAGGCGTGCGCGGTATTTGCCGGCCGGCTCGAGATCGAACGGCTCCTGCGGTCTATGCAGGCGCATGAGCGACGCGCGGAAACCGTCGTAGTGTTTCGCGCGCAGATACGCGCCGTCGATCCATTCCGGCAGCTCGGGGAGGCGGTCGGCGGCGGCAATGCAGGCGCGCCGGACCATCGCGTTCGAAAGCCCCTGGGTCAGCGGATAGACCGGCTCGACCGCCGCCATCTTCGCAAGCCCGGCTTCGTCCACCACGCGGTCCGGGTGCGTCATTTGCAGGCGGCCGTCGTAAAGAATCGCCTTGCCGGATACGAAGCGCTTCTCCCCGACCGGAAGCATTTTCTCGATACGCTCGCGAGGCAGGCCGAAGAACACGAATTCGATTTCGTTGGTTTCGTCATGCGCAAGCACGCGATGCGGCGCACGCCCGCGCGGCGGCGCCGGCTTGTGCTTGTCGATATGCACCTCGACCGTGACGACGGTGTCGGGCTTAATGTCGCGCAGCTTCGGCCGGGCGCGGCGATCGATCGCGCCGTGCGGCAGGTGGAAGAGTGCATCGATGAAGCGCGGCTCGTCCTGCCCGAACAGCCGCGCGAACAGTTTGAGAAACTTCGGGCCGATTCCGGACAGGTTATTCAGCCTGGCAAACAGCGGATTGAGAACGGCAGGGCGCATGCTAGCGCGAAGGTGGCGGAACGCTTCGCGCGGCGCAACCATGCGCGGAATGCGCTTGAAAACGCGCACACGGGGCGGCTATAGAGGCCCGCCCGGCACGTCCGGGCTTTCGGCGTTGGAGTGGTGAGGCCGTGAACGATCCGATGAGCACGCTGGATGATCGCCGGAAACGGCTACGCTTCCGCGCCTGGCATCGCGGCACGCGGGAAATGGATCTCGTACTGGGCCGTTTCGTGGACGCGAACGTGACCGCGCTCACCGAGGACGAAATCGTCGCGCTCGAAGCGCTGATGGAGGCGCCCGATCCGGAACTCTATCTCTGGATCGCGGGAACGGCGGAAGTGCCTTCCAACTTCGACAGTCCGCTGTTCAGGAGGATTGCCGCGTTCCACAAGGATGGGCCGAAGTGAACGCACGCCATGGCACCGCGCAGGCTGCACTCCTGCCGCAGCAGCCGCTGACCGTCGCTGGCGTTCCGGAAGGCGCGCACGGGCTCGTCGTCGCCGACCTCGCCCGCGCGCATTTCGCGCGCACCGGCGCGGTCAAGCGGATGGTGGCGGTCTGCCGCGATGCGGAGCGTATGAACGCGCTCACCGCCGGTCTGCAATTCTTTGCGCCGGATCTTCCGGTTCTGACGTTCCCGGCCTGGGACTGTCTGCCTTTCGACCGCGTCTCGCCGATCGCTGAGGTCACCGCGCGCCGCATGACCACGCTTACGAAGCTTGCTGCGAATGCAGACGGCGCCACACTCGTGCTGACCACCGTAAACGCCATTCTTCAACGCACGCCCCCGAAGGAATTCGTCGAACGGGCTTCGCTCTTCCTGAAGCCGAACCGGAACATCGCCTTCGACAGCGTCGTGACGTGGCTGGAGGAGAATGGCTATGGCCGCGCGTCGACCGTTCGCGACGCCGGCGAGTATGCGATACGCGGCGGCATCATCGATCTTTTCGCGCCGGGAGGCGCCGGCGCGGTGCGGCTCGATTTCTTCGGCGACAGCATCGAAACCATCAGGCGCTTCGATCCCGAGACGCAGCGCTCCACGGAAACCCTTTCCTCGCTCGAGCTGATCTCCAACAGCGAGTTCAAGCTGTCGCCAGAATCCATTTCCAACTTCCGTAAGGAATATACGTCGATCTTCGGCGGCAACACGCGCGATGACGCGCTCTACGAGGCGGTGAGCGCAGGCCGCCGCTATCCCGGCATGGAGCACTGGCTGCCGCTGTTTCACGAAAGGCTAGCGACCCTGTTCGACTTTCTTCCCGACGCGCCGCTCGTGCTCGAGCCGCTGGCCGAAGAGGCGGTCAACGAGCGCCGGGCGCAGATCGAAGATTACTACGGTGCGCGCAAGGAGGCTTTCGACGCCGGCCAGCCACCGCTCTACAAGCCGCTGCCGCCGGATCGGCTCTATCTAGCGGAGAAAGAATGGGCCGGCGCCCTGCAGGAACGTGCGGTCGCGCGAATAACGCCCTTTGCCGTGCCGGACACGGGCCGGGTACTCGACCCGGGCATCCGTCCAGGGCGCGGTTTCGCGCCGGAACGAACCGCTCAGAATGAAAGCCTGTTCGGCGCGGTCGTTTCGCATATCAGGGCAAGGCAGGCCGCTGGCAAGCGCGTTGTCATTGCAACATGGAGCGAGGGTTCTCGCGAGCGTTTGCGGCAGGTACTCGCCGACCACGGCGTGGAAAAGAGCGAGACGATTGCGGACTGGCCTGCCGTCGAAAAGCTGACGCCGCACATTGCCGGGTTCGCGCTGCTCGGTCTGGAGTCCGGCTTTGAAACCGGGAATGTCGCAATCGTCAGCGAGCAGGACATTCTCGGCGACCGGCTCGCACGCCCGCAGCGCAGGCAGCGCCGCGCACAGGATTTCATCGCGGAGCTGACGAGCCTCTTCGCAGGCGACCTCGTGGTACACGTCGATCACGGCATCGGGCGGTTCGTCGGCCTGAAGAGCATCCAAGCGCTCGGCACGCCGCACGACTGTCTGGAAATTCACTACGCCGACAACAACCGCCTGTTTCTGCCGGTCGAAAACCTCGAACTGCTGTCGCGCTACGGCTCGGAAGACACCGGCGCCGAACTCGACCGTCTCGGCGGCGTCGGCTGGCAGAACCGCAAGGCGCGCCTGAAGCAGCGCATCCGCGAGATGGCGGCGGCGCTGGTAAAGGTCGCCGCCGCGCGCAGCCTGCACGCGGCTCCGAAATTCGCGGTGCCGGAAGGACTCTATGACGAGTTCTGTGCGCGCTTTCCCTATGACGAAACCGACGACCAGCGCGCGGCCATCGATGCGGTGATCGACGATCTCGGAGCGGGCCGCCCGATGGACCGGCTCATCTGCGGCGATGTCGGTTTCGGGAAAACCGAAGTCGCACTGCGCGCGGCATTTCTGGCGGCAGCAAACGGCGCACAGGTCGCCGTCGTGGTCCCGACCACCTTGCTTGCGCGCCAGCACTTCAAAACCTTCTCCGAGCGCTTCCGCGGATTTCCGATGAAGATCGGGCAGGCGAGCCGCCTCGTTTCCTCGGCGGATATCGCCAGAACGCGGGCTGGGCTCGCGGACGGCTCCGTCGACATCGTGATCGGCACTCACGCGCTGCTCGCGAAGACCGTCGAATTCAAGAACCTCGGCCTGGTCGTAGTCGACGAGGAGCAGCACTTCGGCGTCGCGCATAAGGAACGGCTCAAGGAACTGCGCACCGAAGTTCATGTGCTGACGCTGACCGCGACGCCGATCCCGCGCACCTTGCAGCTCGCTTTGACCGGCGTTCGCGAGCTTTCCTTGATCGCGTCGCCGCCGGTCGATCGTCTCGCGGTGCGCACCTTCGTCTCGCCCTTCGACCCGCTTATTCTCCGCGAAGCGCTGCTGCGCGAAAAATACCGCGGCGGGCAGGCATTCTATGTGTGTCCGCGGATTGAGGATCTCGCCGCGCGAAAGGCTTTCCTCGACGAGCACGTGCCGGAGGTGCGCTGCGCGGTCGCGCACGGCCAGATGCCTGCGATCGAACTGGAGCGCATCATGGCCGATTTCTACGACGGCAAGTTCGACGTGCTGCTTTCGACCACCATCGTGGAATCCGGCCTCGACATCCCGACCGCGAATACCCTGGTCGTACACCGCGCCGACCGGTTCGGGCTTGCGCAGCTCTATCAGCTTCGCGGCCGCGTCGGCCGTTCGAAGACGCGCGCTTATGCGCTCCTTACCGTGCCTGCCGACAAGCCGGTCACCCCGCAGGCGGAGCGGCGCCTGAAGGTGCTGCAGTCGCTCGACCAGCTTGGCGCCGGTTTCGAGCTTGCCTCGCACGACCTCGATATTCGCGGCGCCGGCAATCTGCTGGGTGACGAGCAATCCGGACACATTCGCGAAGTCGGCTACGAACTTTATCAGGAAATGCTCGAGGAAGCCGTGATGATGCTCAAAGCCGGCGTCACCGAGCCTGCGAGCGAGAAATGGTCGCCGCAGATCAATATCGGTACGCCAGTGATGATTCCGGAGGAATACGTTCCCGATCTCGCGGTGCGGCTCGGTCTCTACCGCCGCCTTGCCGAGCTCGACGACAGGAACGAAATCGACCAGATCGCCGCCGAAATCGTCGATCGCTTCGGGCCGATGCCCGGCGAAGTGAAGATGTTGCTCGAGATTGTCGCAATCAAATCGCTGTGCCGGGCGGCAAACATTGCGAAGTTCGAGGCGGGCGCGAAGGGCGCGGTCATCGCGTTCCGCGACAACCGTTTCGAGAACCCGGAAGGTCTTATGGCGTGGATCGCCAAGGAAGGCTCTACCGCACGTGTGCGGCCCGACCAGTCGCTTGTCATTCTGCGCGGCTGGGATCGCATGGACCCGCGCCTGAAGGGCGCAAAGCGCCTGCTCGAAACCTTCGCGGACCTCGCCAGGCCGAAGCAGGCCGCCTAGTTTGCCGCCGCCAGCGCCTGATCGATCGCGGAGGAAATGACCTCGGGTTCCTGTGCGCCGGAAAGCGCGACCTTGCTGCCGAACACGAAAAACGGAACGCCGCCGATCCCGCTTGCGGAAGCCGCCTGCGCCTGTTTGGCGACGAGCGCTTCGTCCTTGTCCGAGGCAAGGTCCGCGCCGACTTTCGCGGCATCCATTCCGGCGTATCCGGCGGCGGCGGCAAGGTTCGCGCGATCCGACAGATCGACGCCGTTCACGAAGAAGTCCGCGAACAGGTTTTCGACCAGCGCGTCGGCTTTTCCTTCCGCGCCGGCCCAGCCGATCAGCCGGTGCGCGTCGAGTGTATTGGGCTGCACTTCGATCTTGTCGAACTGAAAGTCGATACCGACCGGCTTGCCGATACCGATGAGGCGCTGGTGTCCCGGCGTAATCTTGTCGGCGCCGCCGAATTTTCCGGTGATGTAGTCGATCCGCGGCTTGCCCGTGCGCGGTACCGTAGGATCGAGAAAAAACGGCCGCCAGCGGATCTCGGCGGCGATGTCGGGGCGCGCAGCAAGCGCCGCCTCGAGCCGCTTCTTGCCCACATAGCACCACGGGCAGACCACGTCCGAAACGACGTCGATGACAATCGGTTTCGCCATGCTCACTCCTAACCGGCTTTCGCCCGTAGAGCTTCCGACTTCCGCACCGAAGCCGCAACAATCCGCGGCAGGCCCGCGTCCAGCAGTTCGCGCGTAGTTTGCTCGGGCCGTTCGCTCGCGATGACGAGCCTCGATCCGAGGACCGGATGGCTCGCAATACCAATATCCGAAACGAGCGCCGCCGAGCGGATGCGGCGTTCGAGATCGGGAAAATCGAAGCGGAGCGCCCCCATCGCGAGCAGCGAATCCGGCCGCGTGACGTAGCATGCGGCATAGCCGTTGGGACGCGCGCCATATCCGGTGTCGAGCCACTCCTGATCCGGGCTGACCGATCGCGGCACCATCGCTCCACGAACGAGTAGCTGATCGCTCTCGATACGGGTCTCGACAATGACCGGCGATCCTGGCCCCGCACTGCCGGCATGAATTTTCCCGAGCGGGAGGGTTGCAGGAATCGTGCGCTCGCGGCGAGGCAGCGCAATCGCCGCAACCTCGCCGATGGCAATCACGTCGAACACGGTTCCGGAAATGGTCGCAGGAAAGGTCGTCCGGGGCGCTGTACCGCCGAAGTGCACGGCGCACACCGATGCGACGGGAGAAGTGCCGGGCGCAAGCAGCGAAGCAAGTGCACCTTCGCAGGCGACGACATGAGTCTGATTGTCGAATTCCATCGCGCCCTTGCCGGGGAGATCCGGCAATAGCGTGAGCGAACCGCCGCTGAGAAGCCATGGCACGAAAGCCGAAGCGAGTCCCGCGAAACTCGTCAGCGAAATAGCCGAAACGATCCTGTCGCCGCTTTGAATGCCGCCGGCGAGCATCGCACCGAGGCCGGCGGCTAGCAGTTCCCCGTCCAGATGATGCACCAGACGCACGCCGCGGCTCGCCGGCTCCAGCGTGCCGATTCCGGGGATACCGGAATGCGAGATCGGAGCGTTCGCATGCGGACGCTCGCCATCCACCGACAGTGTAAGCGGCACGATGCCGTCCGGCAGCGGCGCGCCGAACGCGCAGGGAAAGCTCAACTCGAAAACTTCGATAGCGACCTCGGCGGCAAGCTCCGGCAACCGCTCGGCGCTGAATCCGGCGGTCGTGACGAGCGCCGCGGCTTCCGCTTCGCGGCATGCGCGCACAAGATCGGACTTCCGCCATCCGATCGGCATCGGCACCGGCTTGTGTCCGGCACGAAGGATAGCAAGCAGCGCGACCGCGAGCTCGCGGCCGTTCGGGAGCAACAGCGCAACCGAACTGCGCGGCACCAGGTTCAGGGATGCGATCTGTTCCGCGACGCCGGCGACCGCGTTCGCCATTTCGGCATAGGTCAGCGCGGAGCCGTCGATGTCATGGATTGCGCGGGCATCCGGGCGTGCGGCGACGTTGCGCCGGAACAGCGTGTCGAGCGCAATGTCCGGCGCAATCGCATTCATTGCTGCACCCGCTGCTGCCACCACACTTCTGGCAGCGCGCCCTGATTTGGCAGCGCGGCGGGCCGCTCGATGTGCGGCCAGCGCGCGACCCATTGGACCGGCAGATGATAGAGCGGGATGACGTAGAGGCCCGACACGAGCACCCGGTCGAGTGCGCGCGCCGCCGCCGTCAACTCCGCAAGCGTTCTCGCGCGCAAAAGCGCGTCGATCATCGCATCGGCGGCGGCGCTCTTCATGCCCATGTAATTGCGCGTGGCAGGCTGGTCCGCGCTTGCAGAGCCCCAATAGAAATACTGCTCGTTGCCCGGCGAAAGCGATTGCTGCCACGTTACCGGCACCATGTCGAAATCGTATTGCTGCCGCCGCGCCTCGAACTGGCCGCCCTCGACCATGCGGACGGAAGCGGCAATGCCCGCGCGGCCAAGCATGGTGGAATAGATCGTCGCGATGCGTTCGTCTTCGCGTTTGGTTACGAGTATTTCGAACGCGAACGCCTGACCGTCCGATTTGCGAACGAGCCTGCCGTCCCGGAATATCCAGCCGGCTTCGGCCAGGAGCGCAAAGGCGCGCCGCAGTTGCGCGCGGTCATTGCCGCTGCCGTCGGAGCGTGGCGGCTGGTAGATGCCGTCGAGCACATCCTTGCGAACTTCCGAAATAAAAGGTGCGAGCAGGGTGCGTTCCGTATCGCTCGCGGGCACGCCGCGCGCGGAAAGAACCGAGCCTTCGAAGAAACTGCCGGTCCGCGCATAAGCCGAATGAAACAGCTTTGCGTTCATCCATTCGAAGTCCAGCAACCCGGTCAGCGCCTCGCGCACGCGGCGGTCGGCGAAAATTTCGCGCCGTGTGTTGAAGACGAACGCGACCATGGGTTTCGGCGTCTTCGTTTCGAGCGCCTCGCGGATCAAGCCTCCCGTGCGCGCCGCGGGAAACTCGTAGTCGTTCGCCCAGCGCCCCGGATCGTCTTCGATGCGGAAATCGTATAGGCCGCGCTTGAACGCCTCCAGCCAGCTCGTGGTGTCGCGATAGAACTCGAAGCGCAGCTCGTCGAAATTGAAGTGACCCCGGTTGGCGGGGAGGTCGCGGCCCCAGTAGTCGGGGTTACGCTTCAGCACCACGTAGCTTCCTGCGCGAACCTCCGCGATAACGTAAGGCCCGCTGCCCGGCGGCATCGAAAGCGACGGCTCATCGAAGCGTTCGGGATCGGTTGCATGCTTGGGCAGAACCGGAAGCAGCGCGAGAATCAGCGGCAATTCGCGGTCGCCCGCGTCGCCGAAGTCGAAACGGACGCGATCGGGCGCGACTTTCGCGGCCTTGACGACCTTGCCGTAGTAGAGGCGGTGATTGGGCCTGCCTTTCTCGCGAAGCAGATTCCACGAGAACAGCACATCGTCAGCCGTGACCGGTATGCCGTCGGAGAAGCGCGCGCGCGGGTCGATAGTGAAGACGACGAACGTGCGCGCGTCATCCGTTTCGATCGTGCTCGCGATCAGACCGTAGAGCGAGAAGGGCTCGTCCTGCGAGCGGACCATGAGGCTCTCGATCACATAGCCGCGCACCTGCTGAAACGGATTGCCGCGGATGACGAAGGGATTGATGCTGTCGAAAGTGCCGGCAAAGCCCTGCGTCAGACGCCCGCCCTTGGGCGCTTCCGGATTGGCGTAGCGGAAATGGCTGAAGTCCCGGCCATAGGCTGGCTCGCCGTGCATCGCGATGGCATGGCGAGGGCCAGCCGCCGATGCCGCCTCCGAGAGCAGTGCGATAGCGAGAATGGCGGCAGCCCGAGCCGGGTACCGCCGGCCCGATTCGCATGCCAGGGCGAGGATCCGCACCGCGATTTGCGCTCCCTTTTTGTAACAGATCGAATCGTCCGCCTCGTCTGGGACCTTATCACGCAGCCTCGCGGAAACCCTTGCGTAGCGCCTCGGTCTCGCCTTATTTGCCGCAGACAGGGAGCAGAACAAATCAGCACAGCGCGGGCCGGGGCCCAGACTGGCGAGCCGCCGGGTCGGTAGCATGGCCGCCGAGATTCACAGGGGAACGTATATGAAGTTTCGTTTGGTTACCGCGCTGGTTTGCGCGCTAGTCATCGCCGGCATCGGTTCGGCCGGCATGATCGGCACTTCGGATGTGGCGTTCGCGCAGGATAAGAAGAAGGCCGACGCGAAAAAGAAGGATGCTGCGCCGGCCGCCGATCAGCCGCAGACCCAGCGCGTCGGCGTGTCGCCCTGGACGAAAATCTGCGAACCCGCGAACGACAAGTCCAAGGGCGGCTGCACGATGTTCCAGCAGCTCGGATCCGAAACCGGCCAGCTGCTCGCAGTGGCCCAGATCATCGAAGAGAAAGCCGAGAAGGGCACCAACCGGGCGTTCCGGATTAACCTGCCGCTTGGTTTCGCGCTCCAGCCCGGCATCCGCATCATCATCGACAAGTTCGATCCGATCGAGGGCAAGTATGTGATCTGCGTACAGGGCACCTGTATTGCCGAATCCGCCGTCACCGAAGCCTTCGTGAACGAGCTCAAGAAGGGCAAGGTTCTCACCGTGCAGGTCGTGAACATGGAGAACCGTGTTGCGAGCCTCCACTTCGACCTCAGCACCTTCGCGAAGTCCTATGACGGCCCGCCGGTCGATCCGAAGGAATTGCAGGCCAAGCGCAAGGCGCTCGACAACGCCGTCCAGAACGAAGCGAAGGATGTGTTGAAGCAGCACCTCGAAAAGAACAAGAAGTAACTGCTTCCACTGCGAAACGATCGAACGGCGCGTTTCGGACGCGCCGTTTTTCTTTATCCGGTCGCGGCCTAGTTGGAGCGTCCGCGAGGGCGGAAGTTTCCCTCTCCATCGACCTCGAACTTTTCCTCGAGTTCGGGGTGACGCAGCGGCTCGCCGGAGTCGTCGGGAAGCAGATTCTGCTCGGAAACATAGGCGGAGTATTCCGTCTCCGCATTCTCCGCGAGCAGGTGATAGAACGGCTGGTCCTTCGCGGGGCGCATCGCCTCCGGAATCGAAAGCCACCATTCCTCGGTGTTGTTGAACGTCGGATCGACGTCGTAGATCACGCCACGAAACGGATAGAACCGGTGCCGGACGACCTGTCCGATCCGGTACTTCGCCTCGCGGGGTTTGGCGGAGTCTTTCCTCATGGCGGCTTTTTAGACCACTGGAGCAATCGGGCCAAACTCGGGCGGTTCCGTTCAAATCCGGGTTAGTCCCGGCGCCGTCAGCAGCGTATGCGGAGCGCCTTCGGCACCACCTCGAAGGAGGCAGGCAGCGAGCCAGGCGCCTCGCCTTCGACGTCGAGATAGATCGGCGCGTTGGAGAGCGGCTTCGCCTCCACCGTGCGGCCGCGATGCACCGAAACGTTGGGATGGCCGAGATGGGCGCCGGAGTAGAGCAGCCGCATATCGAAAATCGAGAGCGGCGGGTCCTGCCGCACGATCACGACATCGAAGCTGCCGTCGTCGAGCGCCGCGTCCGGCGCCATCTTCATGCCGCCTCCAAAGAAGCGCCCGTTGCAGATCGCGGCGGTGCAGACGTTCTCGGAAACCGTGTTGCCGTCGATGGTGATGTCGACCTTGCAGCCCTGGTATTTGCGAAGTTCGAGAAAGCTGTTCCACAGGAACGAAAACTTTCCGCCCAGCAGTTTCGAATAGCGCGCAGCGTTGACCGCGCGCACGACCTCGCCGGAGAAGCCGAAGCTCGAAATGTTGTTGAACCAGCGCAGGGCTGGTGTACCGCTCGTGTCCGTATAGCGCAGACGGCCGAGATCGATCGTCTGCGTGCGCCCGCTTCGCAGCCGTTCTATCGCGGCGCTAACGCCTTTCGGAATATCGAAGGAACGGCGAAAGTCACCGCCGGTGCCGTACATCACGAAACCGAGGCTGACGTCGCCCGCAGGAACCTGCTCGTCGCGGCAAAGGCCGTTCACCGCCTCGTTAACGGTGCCGTCGCCGCCGACGGCAATCACTGTCTTTGCACCGTTGGCAACTGCGTTCCTGACCAGTGCCGTGGCGTCCCCAGACTTCGTGGTCTGAGCGGATTCGAAAATGCCGATGGCCGCCTCCAGCTCGCGGGAAATCTTTGGCCAGTGCCTGCCGGCCCGGCCGCCGCCCGCGGCGGGGTTCACGACGACGAAGGTTTTCATGACGGATTGAAGCTCCCCGCACGGGAGCGTAGCAGACCGCGCTAGAGCTTGTAGAGGTCCGCGCGCGATGGGTCCTTTTCGGCCACGAGCTTTGCCAGATCGACCATAACCTTCGCCTGCTTCCAGGTGGCGTCGTCGAGCATCTTGCCGTCCACGAGCGCAACACCCATGCCGTCGGGCATGGCGTCGATCGCCTTCTTCGCAAACGCCACTTCCTGCGGATCCGGGCTGAAGACCTTCTTGGCGATCTCGATCTGCGACGGGTGCAGCGACCACGCGCCGAGGCAGCCCTGCAGGAAGGCGTTCCTGAACTGCGCCTCGCAGGCTTCCGGGTCCGCGAAATCGCCAAACGGTCCGTAGAACGGCTTGATCCCGTTCGCAGCACAGGCATCGACCATCTTACCGATGGAATAGTGCCAGAGGTCCTGCTGGTAGCGCGCGCGCGTGGGCGCGCCAGCGTCCGCGTCGGCTACGACCTGATAGCCGGGGTGGCCGCCGCCGACACGCGTCGTCTTCATGCCCCGCGAGGCGGCAAGATCGGCCGGACCGAAACTCATGCCGTGCATGCGCGGCGAGGCACTGGCGATCGCATCGACGTTCATCACGCCTTCCGCGGTTTCGAGAATAGCGTGAATGAGGATCGGTTTCCTGACCTTGTGCTTCGCTTCGAGCTGCGCCAGCAACTGGTCCAGATAATGGATATCCCACGGGCCATCGACCTTCGGCAGCATCACGACATCGAGGGCGTTGCCGACCTCGGCTACGATTTCGACGAGATCGTCAAAGGCCCAGGGGCTCGCCAGCGAATTGCAACGGATCCAGAAGCCGGTCGAGCCGAATTTCACGTTCTTACCGACCGAAATCACGCCCTTGCGCGCGGCATCCTTGGCATCTGCGGGGATCGCGTCTTCGAGATTCACGAGGACGACGTCGACCTGCTTTGCGAGGTCGGGGACTTTCGAGAGCACTTTCTCGTTGTGCCCCGGCACGAACTGGATCACGCGCTCGAGCCGCACCGGCAGTTCGCGCAAAGGCTCCGGCGCGCCCACCGCCAGCGGTTTGTAGAAATTTCTGGGCAGTTTCGACACGCTCATCAACGTCTCCCGTCGAAGTCTGCCGTCTGCTTTAGCCGAGCGCCGGGCGAAGGGCTAGTGCGCTGCAACATGAGCTTGACCGGTGCGGGCAGGCAGCGGATAGGAGGCTATTCATCAAGCTCCGGATTATCTGATGGCAGACATTCTCGGTCTTGCGCTCCCGTTCTTTGGCCTGATCACACTCGGCTTTATCAGCGGAAAGGTCGCGGGCATTCCGGAAGAGGGGATGGCCTGGCTTAATTTTCTTGTGCTCTATATGGCGCTGCCTGCGCTGTTCTTTCAGACGATGTCGCAAACGCCGATCGAGGAGCTCGCGAACTGGCGTTTCGTCGCAGCGACCGTATCCTGCACGTTCATCACCTTCGTGCTTGCATTCCTTTTTGCGCTTTGGCTACGCGGCAACGCGCGGGAAGCGACAATTGCAGGTGTGGTCGGTGGCTACGCCAACGTCGGCTACATGGGCCCTGGCCTGACGCTTGCCGCGCTTGGCTCGGAAGCGACCGTGCCGACCGCGCTGATCTTCGTGTTCGATTCCACACTGTTCTTCACGCTCGTGCCGGTGATGATGGCCGTGACCGGCAAGGAGCGCAAAGGCGTACTGTTTACCGCGCTGCTCATTCTGAAGCGGGTCTTCACGCATCCCTTCATCGTGGCAACGCTGTTAGGGGTCGGCGCCGCGGCACTGCACTGGACGCCGCCGGCCGCGATCGATCGCACGCTGGAGTTTCTGAAAAACGCCGCTGCTCCGTGTGCGCTCTTCACTCTCGGCGTGACCGTCGCTCTGCGTCCCTTCACGGAAACGCCGCGCGAGGTTCCACCGCTGATCGCGCTCAAGCTTCTCCTCCATCCGCTTCTGATCTGGCTGCTCCTCGCTTCGCTCGGCGGCTTCAGCCCGGTCTGGGTTTACACCGCGGTGCTCATGGCGGCCTTACCGACCGCGCTCAACGCCTTCGTGATGGCGCGGCAATACAATGTCTATATCGAGCAGGCGTCGAACGGCGTTCTGCTCTGCACGATCGCGTCGGTGTTGACCGTAACCGGATTGCTCTATCTGATTGAGCGGAAAATCCTGTCGGTTACGTTGTTTCCATGAGCACGCATGAACCGCCGCTAAAAGGCATCCTCGTTGCCGATTTCACCACGCTGCTGCCGGGGCCGGTCGCGACCCTGATGCTCGCGGAAGCGGGCGCCGACGTCGTCAAGGTGGAAAAGCCGGGCGGCGAGGATATGCGCGCCTATCCGCCGCAATGGGACGGCATCTCGGCGGCGTTCGCGATGCTGAACCGCGGCAAGAAGAGCCTGATCGTCGACCTGCGCACGGATGACGGGCGCAGGACCGCACGCGATCTCGCGGCGAAAGCCGACGTACTGGTCGAGCAGTTCCGCCCCGGCGTGATGCAGAAGCACGGTCTAGGCTACGACGAGCTCTCAAAGCTCAATCCGAAGCTGATTTATTGCTCGATCACCGGTTACGGCCAGTCCGGCCCGAAACGCGACGAAGCCGGACACGATCTCAATTACATCGGCTCGACCGGTCTGCTTTCGCTGGCGCCGGGTCCTGCCGGCAATCCGGTCGTGCCGCCCGCGTTGATCGCCGACATCGGCGGCGGCTCCTTTCCGGCAGTCACGAATATTCTGCTTGCGCTGATCGCGCGCGGCAGAAGCGGGAAGGGCGCTTATATCGACATCGCGATGGCGGACGCGATGTTCACATTCGCTTGGATGGCGCTCGCCACCCTGCGCGCAACAGGCAAGGAACCGGGACCGGGCACGTTGACGACGGCAGGCGGCTCGCCGCGCTATCAGATTTATCCGACCAAGGACGGCAAGCTCGTCTGCTGCGGCGCGCTGGAGCAGAAATTCTGGATGGCGTTCTGCGGCGTGATCGGGCTCCCGCAGGAGCTGACGAACGATTTCAGGAATCCGGACGCGACGAAACAGGCCGTAGGCGAGATCATCGCGAAGGAAACGGCTGCGTACTGGAAGCCGAGATTCGCGGCCGCCGACTGCTGCGTCACGATAATGGCGACGCTCGAAGAAGCGCTTGCGGACGAGCACTTTGTAAAGCGTGGTTTGTTCAGCGAACAGATCGCATCGGCCGGCGGCGACAAGACGTTTCCCGCTTTGCCAGTGCCGATTTCGCCTGATTTTCGTATCAAGGGAGCGCGCACTTATCCGCGTATCAAGTAGCTACGCCGCAGCTAGCAGCGCGACTGCGAAGGGATATTCCTCGTCGGTCCAGATTTCTTCCATCCGCCACTCCGCGCTTTCCGCAAGCGCCTGCAGCCGCTCCGGCGTGAATTTGTATGAATTCTCGGTGTGGATGGTTTCGCCGTCGTCAAAGCTGAACTCGTGCCCGTTCACGGATACGCGTTGCCGCCGCTGGCTCACGAGGTGCATTTCGATCCGGCTTTCGTCGGCGTTCCAGATCGCCTCGTGATGGAACGAACATTCGTCGAAGTCGCCGCCAAGCTCGCGGTTGATGCGGCAGAGCAGATTGAGGTTGAACTTGGCGGTTACGCCGGCGCGGTCGTTGTAGGCTGCGCGCAGCACGTCGGCGTTCTTCACGAGATCGGCGCCGAGTATGAAAGCCGCGCCGTTGCCGAGTTGCCACCTTGCGCGTTCGAGAAATTCGCGGCCGCCTTCCGGTCCCAGATTGCCGATCGTCGAGCCAGGGAAGAAGCCAGCCTTCCTGCCGCGATGAACCTCCGGCGGGAGTGTCAGATCCCCGGTGAAATCCCCGATCACCGGCACGACCTGTAATCGCGGATAGTCCTCCGATAGCTTGTCCGCTACATCGAGCAAAAACTCCGCGCTGATGTCCATCGGCACATAGAATTTCAGCGCCGGCAGCGCATCGAGCACGATCCGGGTCTTCTTGCTGGCGCCGCTACCATATTCGACGAGATGCTCGACGTCGTCGAGCCGTTCGCCGAGTTCGGGAGCGGTCCGCGCGAGCAGGGCAGTCTCAGTGCGCGTCGGGTAATATTCGGGCACCTCACAGATCGCATCGAACAGCTGCGAGCCGCGCTCGTCGTAAAAATACTTGGGCGGGATGGTTTTCTGCGGCAGTGAAAGCCCGGCAATCACATCCTTGCAGAAGGTCTTGTCACGCACCTTGTCGAGCATGGCGGTTATCCCACGAGATCATGCGCGAGCCGCAGCCCGGAGAACTGCCAGCGCTGGTGCGGATAGAAGAAATTACGATAGGTCGGGCGGATGTGACCTTCCGGCGTCGCGCATGAGCCGCCACGCAACACGAACTGATTGACCATGAACTTGCCGTTGTATTCGCCGACGGCGCCGGGTACTGCGCGGAAACCGGGATAGGGCTGATACGGACTTGCAGTCCACTCCCAGACGTCGCCGAACATCTGATGCAGAGCAACACCATTGGGCTTCGCAGGCAATGGCCGCAAGGCGCCCGTGCCGACGGTGTTGCCTTTCACGGGCAGGCCGGAAGCGGCGACTTCCCATTCCGCCTCGAGCGGCAGGCGCTTGCCGGCCCAGCGCGCGAAAGCGTCGGCCTCGTAGTAGCTGACATGTGTGACAGGAGCCGCCGGGTCGACCGGATGAAACCCGCCGAGCGTCATCGAATGCCAAACGCCGTCGCGCTCCTCCCAGTAGAGCGGCGCTCGCCAGCCTTCCTCGGTCGTCCTGTACCAGCCGTCCGAGAGCCAAAGCGTCACGTTGTCGTAGCCGCCTTCGCGCATGAACTCGAGCCATTCGCCGTTGGTGACGGCGCGGTCGGCGATCGCAAACGGGCGCAGCCAGGTTTTGTGGCGCGGTCCTTCGTTGTCGTAGAAAAATCCGTCGCCCTCATAGCCGATTTCGACAAGCCCGCCTTGAAACTCTACGAACCTGACCGGTGCTGTTTCTCCGGGTGCATCCGGCCTGCGCTCGATGTAAGCCGGCTTGATCGGATTACAGGAAAGGTGATGCAGCATGTCGGTGAGCAGAAGCTCCTGATGCTGCTGCTCGTGATGACAGCCGAGCACGACCAGCGACGAAAGCTCGCTCTGCCTGTTACCGCCGCCGCGTTCGACCAGCCGTTCCATCGCGGCATCGACATGCGCACGATAGCGCCCGACTTCCTCGACGGAAGGCCGGCTCAGCAGCCCTCGTTGCGGACGCGGATGCCGCGCACCCATCGCTTCGTAATAAGAATTGTACAGAAAGTTGAAGCGCTCATCGAACGGACGGTACTCCGGGTCGAACTGCTTCAGAATGAAGGCCTCGAAGAACCATGTCGTATGCGCCCGGTGCCATTTAGCCGGACTCGCGTCGGGCATCGATTGCAGGATCTGATCTTCGGCCGAGAGCGGCTCCGCGAGCTTCTCGGTGTCGCCACGCACGCGGCGGTATTCCTGCAGGAAATGCGCGGTCGATGGCGTGGCAGCCGGTACGGTCATGGCGAAGGCCTCTTTTTAGGGACTTAGCGATGATGCGAACGTCCGCGCATCGTTGCTGCTCTGGCAGCGGACGGTGAACGCGAGTCTACGGAGATAAACCCGCGATGACGACCCCTGGATGCGAAAATTGTTCCGGCATCCGTGCAGTTCACGGCAAGTTTATCGTGGATTACGTATCGGCGATACCGGCCGGTCTGCCGCCAAGCCCGCTTCGCATGAGACTGCGGCGTAACAGCGGAATGCGGGAAGCAATTTCCAGGCCGACCCCGCGTACAAGATGCACCGGCAGGAATTCGGTCAGGAGCGAGCGTCCGAGCATTTCCACTGCAGCCGCACGCGCACGAATATCCGCGCGACGTTCGACATCATAGGCCGCTAGCGAAGCCACCGAGCCGGGATCGCCGCCCGCACGCAGTGCATCGCCTGCAAGCCGCGAGATCGCCGCTGCATCGCGAATGCCGAGGTTCAATCCCTGCGCGCCGATCGGCGGGATCACATGGCCTGACTCGCCAACCAGCGCGACGCGTCTGTCCGCGAAACGTTCCGCGATTTCCACGCCTAGCGGAAAAATTCCCCGCGCGCCGTCGATGCGCACCTCGCCGAGCATGGAATGTGATTTCGCCTCGATCTCGTGTGCAAGATCCGCGTCGGAGGCCGCCCGCAAGCGCACGGCCTCCTGCTCCCTGCACACCCACACGAGACTGGAGCGAAGCCCCTGCATCGGGACCAGCGTGAACGGTCCGCTCTCGGTGTGGAATTCGGTTGAAATGTCGTTGTGCGGACGCTTATGCGCGAGGTTCAGCGCAAGCGCATGCTGCGGAAGCGGCCGCTTGCTTGTACGAATACCTGCCGCCGCCCGGCAGAGCGAATTCCGCCCGTCTGCAGCGACAATCAATCCGGCGCTGATTTGTGTGTCATTCGCCAGCCGGACTCTCGCGGTTTCGCTCCCGAGTTCGACATGCGTGGCCGCCTCATCGATGACTTCAAGACACGGATGCGCGAGATTTGCACGCAGCACCGCCAGCAGTTCTTCGTTGGCGATGTTGTAGCCGAACGCTTCAAGATCGATCTCGCGGCAATCGAACAGCACCTCGGGCGTGCGGATCAGGCGCCGCGTGCCGTCCACGAGGCGAAGTTTGCGGAGCGGCGCCGCCTTGCCCGCGATTTCCTCCCACACGCCGAGTCCGCGCAGAATTTCCACTGAAACGCCGAGCAGCGCAGTGGTGCGCCGGTCGGCATGTGGGGGTCTCGGGGCGAGCAGGGCGGTTTGCACACCCTGCCTGGCAAGCGCGATGGCTGCAATCAGGCCGGCCGGTCCGCCGCCGACAACGATAACGTCCGGATTCGAGTAGCGAGCTTGCATAGCGCCAGTCTAGCGGATTTCGCGTCGAAATGCTGACATGACGAAATGACGCCCGCACCTCGACATAGCACAGCGCACAGGGCCGGCGCGTTTGCGGTCCATATCCTGACCGCGTCCGGCGTCGGCCTCGGTTTGCTGGCACTGCTCGCCGCGCACGAGCGGCGCTTCACGGCGATGTTTCTTTGGCTGGGCATTGCGCTCATTGTCGACGGCATCGACGGGCCGCTGGCGCGACTGTTGCGCGTCAAGGAAGTTGTGCCGCGTTGGTCGGGAGACACCCTCGATCTCGTGGTCGACTATCTCAACTACGTCATCGTGCCCGCCTATGCGCTCGTTCTGAGCGGCATCGTTCCGGCACCGCTGTCTTATGTGGCCGGCGCCGCGATCGCCGTGACGGGGGCCTTGTACTTCGCCGATACGCGCATGAAGACCGAAGACGCGTACTTTCGCGGCTTTCCGGCGGTCTGGAACGTGGTGGTGTTCTACCTTTTGATCGGCAGACCGTCTCCCGAACTTGCGCTCGCCGCAATCGCCTTGTTCTGCATGCTGACCTTTGTCCCGGTCCCGTTCCTGCATCCGTTCCGCGTGAGGCGGTTGCGCGCACTCACGCTGATGCTGCTGGTCGCGTGGGCTGCGCTCGCGCTCACGGCGCTTGCATATGACCTATCCCCTCCCGGCGGTGTCTGGGTCGCGCTCCTGATGATAGGATTGTATTTCCTTTGCGCCGGAATTCTGCGGACCCGCGATTCATGAGCTTTCCCGTATTCGACTGGATCGGCGATCCTTCCGCCTGGGTCGCGCTGATCACGCTTACCGTGCTGGAAATCGTGCTCGGCATCGACAACGTGATTTTCATTTCGCTGCTGGTGCAGCGTCTCGGCAAACAGGCGGCGAAGCGGGCACGGCAGATCGGGCTGAGCCTCGCGCTGGTTTTCCGGATCGCGCTTCTGTTCCTACTCACCTGGATCATCGCGCTGAAGAAGCCCGTATTCTCGCTGTTCGGCCAAGGCTTCTCCTGGCGCGATATCGTGCTGTTCGCGGGCGGCGTATTTCTGCTCGTCAAGGCGACGCAGGAACTGCACCGGGAAGTCGAAGGCGCTCACGCGGCGGCAAAGCCGTCGGCAGCGACCGGAGCCTTCTGGACGATCATCTTTCAGATCATCGTGATCGATATCGTTTTCTCCGTGGATTCGATCATCACCGCCATCGGTCTTGCCGACGACATAGAGATCATGGTCATCGCGGTTCTTATTGCCATCGTGATCATGTATCTCGCGTCGGGCCTGATTTCCGAATTCATTTCGCGGCATCCGACGACCAAGGTGCTGGCGCTCGCGTTCCTGCTACTGATCGGCGTCGCTCTCGTGGCCGATGGGCTGGGATTCAAGATCCCGCGCGGCTACATTTATTTCTCCATGGCGTTCGCGGGTCTGGTCGAAGGCGTCAACATCGCGATGCGCAGGAATGTGCGGAGGGCGAAGGCGGCGGTGGCGAAAGCGGGCAGCGGGAGACGGAAAAGGACGTAGCGGCCGAACATGGAAAAGAAAGTTCTTCTTGTTACCGGAGGCAGCCGCGGCATCGGCGCGGCAACCGCGCGGCTCGCCGCGCGGCAGGGCTACGATGTCGCCGTCAATTACGTCGGCAACGAAAAAGCAGCCGAGCAGGTTGTCGCCGACATCGAGAAGAGCAATGCACGTGCAATTGCGATCCAAGGCGACATGGGCAAGGAAGCCGACATCCTCCGGATGTTCGAGGCGGTCGATAAATTCGGCAAGCTCACTCATCTCGTGAATAATGCGGGCATCGTCGGCACGAACGGACGCTTTGCCGAGGCCGATTCCGCGATGATGCGCCGAGTGATCGATCTCAATGTGACAGGCGCCATGCTGGTCGCGCAGCAGGCGGTCAAGCGCATGTCGAAGAAATACGGCGGCAAGGGCGGCGCGATCGTCAATCTCGGTTCCATGGCGTCGACGCTCGGCGCTCCCGGCGAGTATGTCTGGTACGCGGCATCGAAAGGCGCGATCGACGCGCTGACCATCGGGCTTTCCCGCGAAGTCGCGGCCGAAGGCATTCGGGTCAACGGAGTCGCCCCCGGCCTGATCGACACCGAGATCCACGCCTCCGGCGGGCAGCCGGACCGTATCGCAAGGCTGCGTTCGATGATTCCGATGGGCCGTGAAGGCTCGGCACAGGAAGTCGCCGAGACCATCCTGTATCTGCTCTCGGACCAGGCATCCTATGTCGTGGGAACCACGGTCCGGATTTCAGGCGGGCGATAGTGCATCGCGGATTGCCCGGCGGCACCCTCGCGTGTGACAAACGAAACGGCTAGAACAACGGCCGCGCGGCAGCGGCGGTCAAGTGGAGGAAGCAATGGCGTTCGCAGTTCGGGTCTATGAACACGGCGGTCCGGAAGTTCTCAAATACGAGGCAATCAATCTGCCCGACCCCGGCCCGGGGGAGGTGCGTATCAAGCAGACCGCGATCGGCCTGAATTTCATCGACACCTATTTCCGCACGGGACTCTACAAACCGGCCGCCTATCCCTTTATTCCCGGCAACGAGGGCGCGGGCGTCGTGCTCGCGGTCGGCAAAGGCGTGAAGGGCATCAAGAAAGGCGACCGCGTCGCCTATGGCACCGTGCCGGGGGCCTATGCGACCGAACGCAATATTTCCGCTGACAAGCTGATCAAACTGCCGAAAAAGGTAAGCGACAAGACGGCTGCGGCGATGATGCTCAAGGGTCTCACCGCGCAGTATCTCCTGCGCTCGCTCTTCAAGGTGAAGAAGGGCCACACCGTGCTGGTTCACGCGGCCGCCGGCGGCGTCGGGCAGATTCTGACCCAGTGGGCACGGGCGCTCGGCGCGACCGTGATTGCCACCGTAGGCTCCAAAGACAAGGCAGCCTTGGCTAAGAAGAACGGCGCTCACCATGTCATCCTCTATCGCGAGGAGGATGTCGCGAAGCGCGTGGCCGAGATCACCAAGGGCAAGAAATGCGACGTGGTCTATGACGGCGTCGGCAAGTCTACTTTCATGAGTTCGCTCGACAGCCTGAAGCCGCGCGGCATGCTTGCGACCTACGGCAACGCCTCGGGTCCAGTGGAGGGCGTCAACCTCGGCATCCTCGCCGCCAAGGGATCGCTGATTGTGAGCCGGCCCACCATGGCCCACTACTTCGCGACCCGGAAGGAACTCGAGGCCGGGGCCAAGGACCTGATGAAGGTCATCGAGAAGGGCAAAGTGAAGATCCAGATCAACCAGACCTATCCGCTTAAAGAGGTCGAGCGGGCGCACCGCGACCTGGAGGCCCGCAACACGACCGGCCAGACGGTACTTCTGCCCTGATTCCAAGGGTTTTCCTGCCGCTCTTGTCCGAAAGTCGGATGTGAAAAAAGCGAATCAGCCTATCTTTCGCCGGGGATTGGAAACGCTTTCTCGTGGCGCAGACTATTCGAAGAACGGACGACGGCACGGTTCCGGCGGGAAGCCGCATTGAGGCGGCGGTTGACGCTGCCACCGGAAACGCGGCCTCCGGCGGCGCCGATACTCTCTTGCGCGTCAGGGAATCGCTCGATCTGCTCGAGGCCGATCTTGGCGTTCTGATCCTGAAAGTCGGCGATGCCGCAAAGAACGTTCACAACGGCGTCGGCACCGCCACGCGCTCGGTTGAGGCGATCACGGCCTCGGCAGCCGAACTCGCCGAACAGGTGGGCATCGCCGAAACCAACGTGCAGGCTTTCGCGACGGCGACCGAACAGCTCGCGCAGTCTTCGACTCTGATCAGCTCCCAGATTCACAAGGCGAACGATCTTGCGGGGGAAGCGAACGAGGCAGCGAGCGCAACCGGCCGGCAGGTCGAGCGGCTGCAGGCTTCGTCTGCCGACATCGGCAAGGTCGTTACTTTTATCTCCACCATCGCGAAGCAGACGCACCTGCTCGCGTTGAATGCTTCGATCGAAGCCGCACGCGCCGGCGATGCCGGTCGCGGCTTTGCGGTGGTTGCGAACGAGGTCAAGGCGCTCTCGGGCGAAACGCAGCAGGCGATTTCGGAGATCACCTCCAAGATCGACGCGCTCCGCAAGGATGCCGACGAGTCGATGGCGATGCTCGCGCGAATTGCCCGTGTCATCGACGAGATTCGTCCCATGTTCGCCACCGTGTCCGCTTCGGTCGAACAGCAGGTCGCGACCACCGCCGAATTGTCGATAAACGCCCAGGATAATTCGAACTTCATCAGTAAGGTCACGCAGAGCGTGCAGCACATCCGCGCCTCGGCCGAGAGCGTCCGTGACGAAAGCGCCCAGATCGACGCGTCGGCGAACACCGCGTCCGACCTTGCCACTACGCTGCGCAAGCGGCTCAGCATCTTTCTGCGCGCGACGGAAATCGGCGACCGTCGCCAGCACGACCGCTTGCCCTGCGACTGGGCCGTGACGGTTACCGCAGCCGGCGTTTCGGCGGGAACCATGACGGTCGATCTCGGTGAGGGCGGAGTGCTCCTGAAATCGACCGATGCGCTGAGCCTTCGTGTCGGCGAGAACATTCGCGTCGATATTCCCGGCGTCGGCAACCTCGCGGCGCGTGTGGTCAACCGCACCGATCTCGGAATCCATTGCGCGTTCTTCGACATGCACACCGATTGCGCGTCCGCGCTGCAAAGCAAGCTCGACAAGATTCGGACGGACAACAGGGAATTCATCGAGCTTGCGGTGAAAACAGCGGACAGGATCGGCGCCGCGATCGAAGGACTGATTGCGTCCGGCAAAACCACGGCCGAAATCATGTTCGACAACCGCTACGAACAGATACCCGGCACCAACCCGCCTCAATACGACAAGCCTTATGTTGCCGCGCTGGAGCAGGAGCTCTGGCCGATTCAGGAGCCGTTGCTTGCGTCGGACGAACGCATGGTGTTTTGCGCGGCAGTGGACCGGAACGCCTATCTTCCGGTACACAACAAGAAGTATTCCCACCCGCAGCGACCGGGCGAAGTGGCGTGGAATACCGCGAATGCACGCAACAAGCGCATTTTCGACGACCGCGCGGGGCTCTCGGCCGCGCGCAACACGCGCCCCTACATGATCCAGTACTACCCGCGCGACATGGGCGGCGGACAGATCGTGATGATGTGGGAGATCGTGGCGCCGATCCGTGTGCTCGGGCGCCACTGGGGCGGCTTTCGGATGGCCTACAGGACCTAACCGTCACTTCGGCAAACCAGCCCATCTCGACAAGATTTTTCCCGCACGGTTAGATGCGCCGTCTTGCCGGAGGGGTGTCGTGAGACGGATTGTTTTCTGCTTCGGTGCGCTTGCGATTGCAGCGGCGCAATTTGTTCTTCTTTCGGCATCTGCACTCGCCCAATCCGAACAGGACCGGCGCGATTGCTTCTCTATCGACTCAAAGAACTATGAGGACCCTAGGTTCTTCGACGTCGGACTGGCGGCATGTGACAGACTCGTCCGTTCGGGAAACTTCAGCGGAAGAGGCCTCGCAAGCCATGTGAAACAAAGAGCGTACTGGCTCCATCGCAAGGGTGAACTCAATTTGGCCCTGCAAGACTATGCATGGGCCATCGAACTCAATCCGGACGACGTCGAGAACTACGATTTCCGGGGCGATGTCTATGTCGAGCAGGGGCAGTACCAGCGCGCGATTGACGACTACAATACTTCGATCCGGCTCAGGCCCGGCTACGCACCGGCCTATTATGCCCGCGGGCTTGCCTACGAGAAAGCAGGGCGTCTCGATGATGCGGTCGCAAGCTATCGTCAGGCCGCCAGACTCTCGCCTCCCGCGGACGGCGATTCCAGCACAACCCGTCTCTATGAGTGGGGCATCAACTCGGCTCGAAAGCGTTTGGAAGAGCTCGGCAGGTAGCTAGAACCCCGCGACCGTGCCGCGCAGGTCGTAGGCTTCCGCGCCTTCGATCTTCACGGTGGCGATTTCGCCGACCTTGAGCGGACGGCGGCTCGTCACATGCACGACACCGTCAATCTCCGGCGCATCGCCGCGCGTTCTGCCAACGCCTGAATTTCCTGAAACGCTGTCGATGATGACCGGCTCGCGGCTGCCGACTTTCGCGCGCAGGCGCTTAGCGCTGATTTTCTGCTGCGTCTCCATGAAGCGCGCATAGCGCTGCGACTTTACTTCTTCAGGCATCGGGTTTTCGAGATCGTTCGCGGCAGCACCGCGCACCGGCTCGAACTTGAAGCAGCCGACGCGGTCAAGCTGCGCTTCCTCGATGAACGAAAGCAACTCATTGAACTCTTCTTCCGTCTCGCCGGGAAAGCCGACGATGAAGGTGGAGCGCAGCGTGAGGTTCGGGACTTCTTCCCGCCACTTCGCAATGCGTGCGAGCTGCTTCTCCTGCGAGGCAGGGCGGCGCATGCGTTTCAAAACGCTCGGGCTGCCGTGCTGCATCGGGATGTCGAGATAGGGAAGAATCTTTCCCTCCGCCATGAGCGGCATCACGTCGTCGACATGCGGGTAGGGATAGACGTAGTGCAGCCGCACCCACACGCCGAGTTCGCCAAGCTCGCGCGCGAGATCGACGAATTTCGCGCGCACTTCGCGGTCGCCGAACCTGCTCTCAGCGAACTTGATATCGATGCCGTAAGCCGAAGTATCCTGCGAGATGACGAGCAGTTCCTTCACGCCCGCCTTTACGAGCCGCTCGGCCTCGCGCAGCACATCGCCAGCGGGGCGGCTCACTAGATCGCCGCGCAGCTTTGGGATGATGCAGAAGGTGCAGCGGTTGTTGCAGCCTTCCGAAATCTTCAAATAGGCATAGTGGCGCGGCGTGAGCTTGATGCCTTGTTCGGGCACGAGATCGAGGAACGGATCGTGCTTCGGCGGCACCGCCGCATGCACGGCTGTTACAACCGCCTCATACTGATGCGGGCCGGTCACAGCGAGCACGGACGGATGCACGGCCGTGATGCTCTCGGGCTCCGCGCCCATGCAGCCGGTGACGATCACCTTGCCGTTCGCAGCTAACGCCTCGCCGATTGCGGCGAGACTTTCGGCCTTGGCGCTATCCAGAAACCCGCAGGTGTTGACGAGCACGACATCCGCGCCGGCGTGCTCGCGCGAAAGCTCGTAGCCTTCGGCGCGGAGCCGGGTCACGATGCGTTCGGAATCGACCAGCGCTTTCGGGCAGCCGAGCGATACGAAGCTCACGCGGGGAGAGGGGTTTTCGCTCATTCTCGTTGGATTCTGGCGCTGCAGGCTACCGGGGGCCGCGCGCGGGGTTCACATGAGGCCGCTTTGTGGCCTAATCAGGCCCGGGAATGCAAATCCGGTGATCCTTGAGCCAGGCCGCGAACAGCTATGACGCCGTGATCGTCGGCGGAGGCCATAACGGCCTCGTCTGCGCCGCCTATCTCGCGAAAGCCGGGCTGAAAGTGGTGGTGCTGGAGCGCCGCGCGATCGCCGGCGGGGCCGCCGTCACCGAGGAGTTCCATCCTGGCTTCCGCAACTCGGTCGCCGCCTACACGGTCTCGCTGCTCAACCCCAAGGTCATCCGCGAGCTCGAGCTTGCCGCGCATGGCTTGAGGATCGTCGAGCGAATAATCTCGAACTTCCTGCCGCTGCCGGACGGGCGTTCCCTGCAAACCGGCGGCGGCAAAACGTACGACGAAGTCGCGAAATTCTCGCAGAAAGATGCGGCGCGGCTCGGCGACTATACCGCTCAGCTCGACCTCGTCGCGGACGTGCTTCGCGAACTCGTTTTGCAGACACCGCCGAACGTGATCGAAGGCAGTACGCTCTCCGCCGTCCCCGAACTGATCCGCGCAGGCGCGCTCGCCAACCGCCTCCGCAGGATGGGATTAGAAGGCCAGCGCGCGCTCCTCGATCTCTTCACCAATTCCGCCGGAGATTACCTCGATGGCTGGTTCGAGAGCGATCCGATCAAGGCGGTCTATGGCTTTGACGGCATCGTCGGCAATTATGCGAGCCCCTATACGCCGGGATCGGCCTATGTGCTCCTGCATCACTGCTTTGGCGAAGTGAACGGCAAGAAGGCCGTCTGGGGCCACGCCATCGGCGGCATGGGCGCGATCACGCAGGCCATGGCGAAATCCGCCGCCGCAAGCGGCGCGGAAATCATGCTCTCGTCGCCGGTGAAGGAAATTCTGATCGAAAAGGGCAAGGCCGTAGGCGCCGTCACCAAGGACGGCAAGGTCTTTCGCGGACGCGCTATCGTATCCAACCTCAATCCGAAACTGCTCTATCTCAAACTGATCGACCCGAATGTGTTACCCGCCGGTTTCCGCCAGCGCATGGAAACCTGGCGCGTCGGCTCGGGCACGTTCCGTATGAACGTCGCACTTTCCGAACTTCCCGACTTCACATGTCTTCCCGGCAAGGCGCTCGCCGACCACCACACCGCCGGAATCATCATGGCGCCGAGCCTGCGCTACATGGAGCAGGCCTATTTCGATGCGCGCATGCACGGCTGGTCGAAGCAGCCGATCGTGGAGCTCGTGATTTCCTCGGCGCTGGACGATACGCTCGCGCCCGCCGGAAAACACGTTGCGAGCCTGTTCTGTCAGCACGTCGCGCCCGAACTGCCCGATGGAAAGTCGTGGGACGATCATCGCGAGGAAGTTGCCGATCTCATGATCGATACGGTCAACACTTACGCGCCGAACTTCAAGGCGTCCGTGATCGCGCGACAGAGTTTCTCGCCGCTCGATCTCGAACGCACCTTCGGGCTGACTGGCGGCGACATCTTCCACGGCGCGCTTGACCTCGGACAGATGTTCTCCGCGCGTCCCGCGCTCGGCAATGCGAACTACCGCGGCCCTATCCCCGATCTTTATATGTGCGGCTCCGGCACGCATCCCGGCGGCGGCGTGACCGGCGCGCCGGGACACAACGCGGCGCGCGAAATTATCAAGGATCTGGGACGCAGGCGGCGATGACGGATTTCATCCAAATCGGCGGCGTGAAGCTCGAATGCACATGGTTCGGCGAGGCAAAGGAAGACGCGCCGACGCTCGTCATGCTGCACGAGGGTCTGGGCTCGGTTTCGATCTGGCGGGATTTTCCGGCGGCACTCGCGCAAGCGACCAGCACGCGCGTGTTCGCCTATTCGCGTGCGGGCTACGGCAAGTCGGACCCCGTTGCGCTGCCGCGGCCGCTCGACTTCATGCAATGCGAGGCGAGGGAGGTGTTACCGGAGTTACTCGACAAGATAGGCTTCCGCCGCGGCTTGCTCGTCGGCCACAGCGACGGCGGTACGATTGCTGCGGCCTACGCAGGCAGCGTGCAGGATCACCGTGTGCGCGGGCTCGTGCTGATCGAGCCGCATTTTTTTGTCGAGGAGTTCAACCTGAAATCGATCCGCAAGATTACGGCTGAGTACAAGACCAGCGATCTGCGCGATAAACTCGCGCGCCACCACAAAGACCCTGACAATGCCTTCCTCGGCTGGAGCGGTGCGTGGTTAGACCCCGGCTTCGGCCGCGTCCTCGATCTGCGCGAGGAACTGATCCACATCCGCGTCCCAATCCTGATCGTGAAGGGCGAGCACGACCCTTACGCGACCATGGAGCAGGTGCGGCTCGCCGAGCGCGAATGCTATTGCCCGGTCGAGCATGTCGTGATCGCGGGCGCCGCGCATGCGCCGCATCGAGAAAAGCCGGAGGAAACGCTGGCGGCAACAGCGGGGTTCATTGAACGGCTGTTTTGGGCCGATAGGGGGGGCAGGGTACCCGGCGGCTGACCTTGGCTCGGTGCCGGCCCGAAGCACCTAGGTGGTATACGGTCAAAGACGAGCCAAACAGGGCATCCCCAAGCTTCGAATATCCATCAGCAATCTTTCTTCGAAGTGGGTCCGTCACAGGTAAAGAAGCAAAGTTTCCACTGTTGCAGTTTTGTAACAGTATTCCTGCCAATCCAACGGTATCCTGGTCCCGGAAAGTAGGGGGCGCTCAACGATGCGCCGTTAAGGCAATGAGCCTGAAATTGAAGGCGGCCGTCGTCGGCTGCGGTATTGCGTTTGTCCTCGGCGGAAGTGCATTCGCAAATCCAAAGTCCATAAACTGGAGCGGCTACTACATCGGCGCCAACGCGGGTTTCGCGAATGGCGACCTGCGCGGACATTATGACGAAGGCGAAGACGATCGTCCGCGCGACTTCAGAAGCACCGGCGCCATTTTCGGACTTCAGGGCGGCTACAACTGGCAGGTTGGGCGCAAAGTCTATGGCATCGAATTGGATGTCACCGGCGGCGATATCCTCAATCGCTTCGATGTAGGCGGTGCGGGGGACCCGGCCTGGGCGACATTTAGAACGTCTCTGCTCTCGAGTGCCCGCTTCCGCTCAGGGATCGCGGTTGACAATATCTTGTTGTTCTCGTCGATCGGCGTTGGTTTTGGCCACTCCAAATTGTCGGTTATCGATCCGACGGCTGCGCCGAACAGCTTCTCGCGCAGCTTCAATGCGCCGGCGCTGGTCACCGGTCTGGGCGTCGACTGGCGCTTCTCGCCGCGATGGAGTCTGCGCGCTGAGTATCTCTATTACTATTTCGGCAAGAGCCGCAGTCTGGCCGGCGCTACCAACGACACCGAAGACTTCGACTTCTTCAAAATCAGCGGCATCCAGACGGTTCGTCTTGGCGTGAATTATCATTTCAACGCAGCGGTGCCGACCGTGTCGGCGCCTGCCATGAACTGGGCGGGCTGGTACGGGGGCGTGCATCTCGGCTATGGCCGCTCCGAACTGCCGGGCATGTACGACGAAGCGGGCGATATCGGCGGACTGAACTTCGATCCGCGCGGTTTTGCCGGCGGCCTCTATGCCGGCCGCAACTGGCAAATGGGTGCCTGGGTTTACGGTATCGAGATCGACGGAACCTGGGCCGGCATGTCCAACGACCGGATCGATGATGAAGGCAGCTATCAGAAGCTGAAGACGACGGCGTTCGGAAGTATCCGTGGCCGTATCGGCGTTGCCGCCGACAGCAAGCTTTTCTATCTCACCGGCGGCATCGGCGCGGTGCGTTCAAGCATTTATGCGGACGAGGGCGCTGGCAACAACGGAAAGAAGAACCTGACCTCGTGGGGACCGGTGATCGGCGCAGGTTTTGAATCCGCGCTGCAGGGCAACTGGTCGTTCCGCTTGGAAGGCCTGACCTATCTGCTGAGCAACCGTGTTTCGCTGCCAGATCTGACCACAGATTCCGAAGATGAAGACTACATCCGCCAGCGCAACATCTATGTAGTGCGCGCCGGCCTGACCTACCGGTTTGGCACTAAGTAAACCGAACCAGAAGAAAAAACCCGCCGCTCGGCGGGTTTTTTTGTTTTTTGCAAAGTAATGCGCTCCGCTGCCAGCGTGCTATGATGCCATGCAAATGGCGGAGAGGGTGGGATTCGAACCCACGGTACGCTTTCACGTACGGCGGTTTTCAAGACCGCTGCCTTAAACCACTCGGCCACCTCTCCGTCGTGCCGTAAATGAGCGATCGGTCCCTGCCTTGCAAGCCTAGCGGAAACTCTTAACCAAACTTTGCGATCGCCCGCCCGGCGCCCCGATTTCGCAGCCATTTCGCGCGATAAACGCGGGAAGAGGGCGGCAAAGCCCGGGTCAGGTAGCGTATCGGCCGGTGCATGGGGCGTGAAACTTCCTCCATCGCGAGGATTTTCGGGCGCGCGACGATGATCGTCGCGGCCGCGCTGACGCTTGCCAACTGCAAGACCGTCGGCACCGGTTTCGACCCGAAATACGGCGTCACCGCCAGCCCGCGCAAATACAACGACGGCGACACGATCCCGAAGGGCAACGGCCGCTATCATGTCGGCAAGCCCTATGTGATCGCGGGCGTCACCTATGTCCCGCAGGAAAATCCCGACTATCGCGCGGAAGGAATCGCGTCCTGGTACGGCGAGGCCTTCCACGGCCGGCTCACCTCGAACGGCGAAGTCTTCGACATGCGCTCGATTTCGGCCGCGCACCCGACGCTGCCGCTGCCGAGCTATGTGCGCGTGACCAACCTCTCGAACCGCCGCTCGTTGATCGTGCGCGTGAACGATCGCGGGCCGTTTCATGCAAATCGCGTGATCGATCTTTCCTCGCGCGCCGCCGAGATGCTCGGGTTCCGCGATCGCGGCACCGCGCGGGTGCGCGTCGAGTATGTCGGCCGCGCGAAGCTCGAAGGTTCGGACGACATCCAGCTCGCGGCCACGCTTCGCGAGAACGGGCCCGCACCTGCGCCCAGCCAGGTACGGATCGCGCGCGAGCTGCCCTTCCTGCGCGAGCCCGAGGTTCCGCAGGCGGTCCGGGAGCAGCCGGCGCGCATCGCGAGCGCGCAGCCGCCACAACGGCAACAGCCCCCTGTGGTTCCGGCCGCCGCGCCGGCGTCTTACTCCCCTGCATCCCTGACCGGCCGCGGTCTTTACTGAGCGGCGATTGATCGGCGCGCCGTGCGCGCGTATGGCTTGGCTCACCTCATGAGCAAACAGCAAGCACGTCAGATCGCGGCCTCGATGCGCAGCCTCAGGATGGCCGCGATCATGCCGGTCTTTGCTTTGCTTGCCGCATTTGCCGGACCGTCTGCGGCGCAGCACATTCAGGTCACGGCTCCTCACGTCGTGCTGATGGATGTAGGGACCGGAAGCATTCTGTATTCGCGCGCGGCGGACGAACCGCTGGAGCCCGCGAACATGACCAAGCTGATGACGCTCGCCGTCGCGTTCGAGGCGTTAAAGGCGGGCAGGATTACGCTCGAAACGGAGTTTCCGGTGAGCGCGCACGCCTGGCGCACCGGTGGCGCACCGGCCGGCACTTCCACCATGTTCGCCGCGATCCGCTCGAACATTCGGGTTGAAGACCTGATCGTTGGCATTACCACCGTTTCCGGAAACGACGCGGCGATCGTGCTTGCCGAGGGAATGGCCGGCAGCGAGCAGGCTTTCGCAACGCGCATGAACGAATACGCCGCGAAACTCGGCCTGAAGAGCGCCCGCTTCCGCAATCCAACCGGCGCGCAGCATCCGGAGCAACGCATCTCCGCGCGCGACCTAGCGAAGCTCGCAGCGCATGTCATTCGCGAGTACCCGGCTTACTACGGCTACTTCAAGACGCCGGATATGACCTGGAGCAAGATCAGGCAGACGAACCGCAATCCCTTGCTAGGCTCCTCGCTCGGCGTAGACGGTCTGCTGACCGGTGCGACCAAGGAAAGCGGATACGGCTTCGTCGCTTCCGCCGAGCAGAACGGCCGCAGACTGATTGCCGTCGTGCACGGTGCGAAATCGGAGCGGGACCGAACCGAAGACACGCGCCGTCTGCTCGACTGGGGGTTCCGGTCGTTCGGCGATCGGATGCTTTTTTCCGGCGCCAACCGGATCGCCCACGCAAGCGTATACGGCGGCGCACGCAGCACGGTACCCTTGATCGGCAGGAACGACATCCGCATCCTCTCGCTGCAGGGTGCGAACGAGCGGTTCACCGCACGCGTGGTCTATGAAGGTCCGCTGCGCGCACCGGTCGCGAAGGACGCGAAAGTCGCGAGGCTGCTGGTCTATCGCGGCGATCAGCTCGCCCACGAAGCGCCGCTCTATGCGGCGGAGGATGTGCCCGCGGGCGGCATTCTTGGCCGTGCCTTCGACTCGGCCTACGAATTCGTGGCAGGTCAACTGCGCGCCGGTGTGCGCAGGCTGCTCGACCGGAATTCATGATGCGCGGCTCGTTCATTACCTTCGAGGGCGGGGAAGGCTCCGGCAAGTCGACGCAGGTCGCGCTGCTCGCCGAGCGGCTGCGGCTGCGCGGGATCGAGGTCGTCACCACGCGCGAGCCCGGCGGTTCGCCGGGCGCGGAGGCAATGCGTCATTTGCTGCTGAGCGGCGTCGTGAAACCGCTCGGGCCGACCGCCGAAACGATGATTTTCGCCGCCGCGCGCGACGATCATGTGCAGACCACGATCGCGCCGGCGCTTGCACGCGGCGCCTGGGTGATCTGCGACCGCTTTATCGATTCCACGCGCGTCTATCAGGGCATGCTCGGCAACGTCGACCGGCGCATCATCCGTGCGCTCGAGCGGGCGACCGTCGGCGAGACCATGCCCGATCTTACCTTCGTTCTCGATGTGCCGGTTGAGGTCGGATTCGCGCGGGTAACGGACAGGGGAGAGGAGAAGGATCGTTTCGAATCCGAGGAGATCGAATTTCATATTCAACTGCGTGAAGCGTTTCTCGATCTCGCGCGCAGCGAACCGAAGCGCTGTGTCGTGATCGACGCTTCGCAGGCGCGCGACGCGGTCGCAACCCGCATCTGGCTCGCGGTCGTCGATCGGCTGCTGAGACCGCTTGGCGGACAATCCGCGCCGAGGGCCGCAAGTTGATCACCGACCCGGTAGAGGGCGACCGTCTGCTCGGCGCGCCGCATCCGCGCGAGCGCTTCGATCTCTTCGGCCATGCGGACACGGAATCCGGGCTGCTCGCAGCATGGCAGGCCAACCGGCTGCCGCACGCGATACTGTTTGGCGGTCCGCAGGGTATCGGCAAGGCGACGCTCGCCTACCGGCTCGCGCGGTTTGTGCTTTCCGGCGGCGCGCACGCCAAGGACTTCTCGCTTGCGCAGGATCATCCTGTCGCACGGCAGGTCGCGGCACTTTCGCACCCGGATCTGCTCGTCCTGCGCCGCGTCAAGGAGGAGGACAAGAAAACGATCTCGCAGGTCATCCGCGTGGAAGACACGCGGCGGATCACGTCTTTCTTCGGATCGACTTCGGCTTACGGCGGCTGGCGTGTCTGCATCGTCGATGCCGTCGAGGACATGAATGCCGCGAGCGCAAACGCGATACTGAAACTCCTGGAAGAACCGCCGGCGCGTTCGCTATTTCTTCTGGTTTCGCATGCTCCGGGCCGGCTGCTGCCGACGATACGCTCGCGCTGCCGCCGGATTTCGATGAAATCTCTGACCGCCGGTGAAGTCTCGCAGGCGCTCGCTTCGCTGGCGGGCGATCTGCCTGAACTCGACCAGTCCCAATTCGCGCGCGCTGCCGAAGCCAGCCAGGGCAGCGTGGGCAGGGCGCTGTCGCTCCTGCTTGGCGGTGAAGGCGGTCTCGAGATTCTCCACGCCACGCGCGAAATTCTTGCCCGGCTACCGGACGTCGAGTCGGGAGCGATCGCGTCGCTCGGCGAAAAGCTGCGCGGCGACAATCTCGGCATCTTCGCCGAAGCCATCGAGGACTGGCTCGCGGAGGCCGCGACCGGGAACGGCCCGCCCGAGCGCCTTGCACGTTTTGCCGAGGCGTGGGACAAGGTCCGCCGCGCCACGGCGACCGCCGAGATTTATAATCTCGACCGCAAGCCCCTGGTGTTTCAGGTCTTTACCATGCTCTCGGAAGCGGCCCGCGGCTAAAACCGTTTCGCGGGCGAAGGAAATTGCTGGAATGGCGGACAAGCCGCGCTTCTACATCACGACCGCGATTTCGTACCCGAACGGTGCACCGCATATCGGTCACGCTTACGAAGCGATTGCCACCGATGCGATCGCGCGCTTCAAGCGTCTAGACGGTTACGACGTCTTCTTCCTCACCGGCACCGACGAGCACGGCTTGAAGATGACGCAGACTGCCGCCACGCAGAACATGAAACCGAACGAGCTTGCCGACCGCAACGCCCCGCTGTTCAAGGCGATGTGCGACAAGTTCAACATCTCCTACAGCCGCTTCATCCGCACCAGCGAGCCCGCGCACTACGAGGCGAGCAAGGCGATCTGGAAGAAGATGGAAGAGGCCGGAGATATTTACCTCGGCACCTACGCGGGCTGGTATTCCGTCCGCGACGAAGCGTTCTACGCGGAATCCGAAACCGTCGTAGGCGAGGATAAAGTGCGTCGCGGCCCGCAGGGCACGCCGGTCGAATGGACCGAGGAGAAGACATACTTCTTCAAGCTCTCGGCCTACGGCGACAGGCTGCTCAAGCACTATCGCGACAATCCCGGCTTCATCATGCCGGAAACGCGCCGGAACGAAGTCGAGAGCTTCGTGAAGGCCGGATTGCAGGATCTCTCGATCTCGCGCACGACGCTCACCTGGGGCGTTCCGGTGCCGGGAGCGAAGGGCCATGTGATGTATGTCTGGGTCGACGCGCTCACAAACTACATCACCGGCGTCGGCTACCCCAATACGAACGACGAGAACTTCAAGAAATATTGGCCTGCCGACATTCACATCATCGGCAAGGACATCGTGCGCTTTCATGCGGTCTATTGGCCGGCTTTCCTGATGTCCGCCGGCATCGAACTGCCCAAATGCGTACACGGCCACGGCTTTCTGCTGAACCGCGGCGAGAAGATGTCGAAGACCGCGGGCAATGTCGTCGATCCGATGCAGATGGCCGATTACTATGGCGTGGATCAGATCCGCTATTTCTTCCTGCGCGAGGTGCCGTTCGGCCAGGACGGCAGCTACAGCCACGAAGCGATCGTGACCCGCACCAACGCCGATCTCGCGAACAACCTCGGCAATCTCGCGCAGCGTTCGCTCTCGATGATTGCGAAGAACTGCGCCGCGAAAGTGCCAGAGCGGGGTGCGCTTTCCGATGCCGACAAGGCGATCCTCGCAGCGACCGATGCACTGCTCGGCCAAGCCCGTGAAGCGATGAAAACGCAGCAGCTTCATCTAGTGTTGCAGGCGGTATGGTCGGTGGTCGCCGACGCCAACCAGTATTTCGCTTCGAGCGCGCCATGGGAGCTGCGCAAGAGCGATCCTGCAAAAATGGCAACCGTGCTCTGGACCACGGCAGAGGTCGTACGCCAGGTGGCGATTCTGGCGCAGCCGTTCGTTCCGGTAGGCGCGGCGAAGCTGCTCGATCTGCTGGCGGTACCGGAGAACGCACGCGATTTCACCGCGCTCGGTGAAACGGGCCGCCTGAAAGCCGGCACGCCGCTGCCCACGCCTGCCGGGATTTTCCCGCGCTACGTCGAAGAGGAAGAGAAGAAGGGCTGACGATGCTGGTCGACAGCCACTGTCATCTCGATTTTCCGGATTTCGCCGCCGAGCGCGACGCAATCGTCGCCCGCGCGCGCAAACAGGGCGTCGTGCGGATGGTCACGATCAGCACCAAGGTCCACAAATTTCCGGAAATCCGCGCGATCGCGGAAGCCTATGACGACGTGTTCTGCTCGATCGGCACGCATCCGCACCACGCAGACAAGGAGCCGGACATCACTACTGCGGACCTCGTAAAGCTCGCAGGGAATGAAAAAGTCGTCGCCATCGGCGAGGCGGGGCTGGATTATTTCCGCAATAACAGCTCGGTCGAGGGGCAGGAGCGCGGCTTCCGGCGCCACATTGCGGCGGCGCGCGAGACCGGTCTGCCGCTCGTCATTCACGCCCGCGAGGCCGACGACGACATAGCCCGCATTCTGGAAGAGGAATCCGCCAAAGGTGCGTTTCCCTTCGTGCTCCATTGCTTCACGGGCGGGCCCGAACTTGCGAAACGTGGCATTGCGCTCGGCGGTTACGTCTCCTTCTCCGGCGTGATTACCTTCAAAAAGAGCGAGGCACTGCGTACCGTCGCGGCAGGCCTGCCTGCGGACCGAATCCTGGTCGAGACCGACGCGCCCTATCTCGCGCCGGAGCCCTTTCGCGGCAAGCGCAATGAACCCGCCTTCGTGACGAATACCGCCCGCGCGCTCGCGGATGCGCGCGGCGTGGATTTCGAGACGGTCTCGAAACAGACCACGGAAAACTTCTTCCGGCTCTTCTCCAAGGTTCCGCGCGCGGCGTAAACTGCGGGGAATGACCTATACTTTCACCATTCTCGGCTGCGGCTCGTCTGGCGGCGTGCCGCGCGTGGGTCAGGGCTGGGGGGCCTGTGACCCCGGCAATCCGAAAAACCGGCGCCGGCGCTGCTCGCTGCTGGTCGAGCGCGAGAGCGCCGAAGGCCGCACCACAGTGCTGATCGATACCTCGCCCGACCTGCGCGAGCAGCTGCTCGACGCCAATGTCGGCGCGCTCGACGCGGTGCTGTATTCGCACGACCACGCCGATCACACGCACGGCATCGACGACCTGCGCCCGCTCGCGCTCGTGCAGCGCCGCCGCATCGACGTCTATGCCGACGAACCGACCTCGAAACTTCTGCACGAGCGCTTCGGCTATTGTTTCGAGACGCCCGCCGGAAGCGACTATCCGCCGATCCTGCAAGAGCACCGCATGCGCGAGGGCCGCGAGGTCACGGTGTCGGGGAAGGGTGGCGAGATTTCCGCGCTCCCTTTTCCGATGCAGCATGGGTCTACCCAGGCGCTGGGCTTCCGGATCGGAAAGGCCGCCTATTCCTGCGACGTGAGCGACCTGCCTCCGCATGCGCTTCCTGCGCTGGAGGGCCTCGATTTGTGGATTGTGGATGCGCTGCGCTACCGGCCGCACCCGAGCCACTTCTGCGTGGATGAAACGCTCTCGTGGATCGCGCGCATGAAGCCCAGGCGCGCTGTGCTTACGAACCTCCACACCGATCTGGACTATGCCGAATTGAAATCCAGACTGCCGGAGGGCGTCGAGCCTGCTTACGATGGCATGAAAATATCATTATAAATCAAGTCATTATATCAGAATTATAAACAATCAGGATGTAATGATTAGTTGCTCTACGTCGATATTCTCATTTAGTGGGAAGTCACTGATATTCAAGTCTTATTATTTCCAAACCCCACGAGATCAAGGCCGGTCCAGTGACCTTCGAGCAGACCATCGTGGTCGGCTTCACCCTCGGATGCCAGCGACGGCGCATGATCGATCACGCGGTTGCGGCCGAGCCGCTTCGCCTCGTAGAGCGCCGCGTCAGCGACCACCAAGGCGCCTGCGAGCGTCTCCGCGTCTTCGGGCACCACCGCGACACCGATGCTGGCACCGACCGGGAATTGTGTGCCTTCGATTTCGACCGGCTCCTCGAGCGCGCGGCGGATCTCGTCGCCGAAAGCCCGCGCCGAGGCACGCGGATCGACCGCGCCCGGCAGCGCGATCAGCGCCACGAATTCGTCGCCGCCGAGCCGCGCAACGGTGGCGCGGTCGCTTGCGACGGCGGCGATGCGCCTGGCCACGGCCGTCAGCACCTTGTCGCCCATGGCATGACCGTAAATATCGTTGACCGGCTTGAATCCGTCGAGGTCGATCGCAAGCAGCGCCTCGGCGATCGGATTGCCGCGCTTATCGCGCTCCGAGCCGCGCGAAAGCATCTGCCGCTCGAGGAAGCGGCGGTTCGGCAGGCCGGTGAGGCGGTCGAGATAGGCGAGGCGTTCGAACTCCGCGATCATGGAATTGAAGCTCGCCGCAAGCTCGTGCAACTCGGTGGCGACGCGCGGCGAGAGGTTTACGCGCGTGCCCATGCGGCCGGCCTTGAGGCGCAGCGCGGTATTTTTTAGCGTGCGTACCCCGCTCAGCACGCTGAATTCGGCGATGGTTAAGGCAAGACCGGCCGAACCTGCGGCAACCAGCAGGAGCCACATCAGATCGATCCAGAACTGCCGGCGGATCGGCTCGAGGATCGCATTGCGGTCGAGCATGACGACGACCGTCAGCGGCATGTCCTTGACGTGCGCGACGCCGTAGATCCTCTCGATCCCGTCCTCGTTGATCTCAACGACCGGCCTGTCCGCAGCCACCAGCCGCTGCAGCGTCGCATCGCTGAGACCGGTTTCGGAAACTGCGACAACGCCGGAATTGCGCCGCGAACGGGATACCAGTCCGCCGTCGCGATTGATGGCGAGCACCATGCCCCGATAGCGCTGCTGTGCTGTTTCGGCGAGCGCGGGAAGCCAGCTCAGTTCCACGCCCATCACGAAAACGCCGGCGATCCTGCCACCACCGTTCTTGACCGGGACCGCCATCGCGACGACCGGTTGTTTCGTCACGCGGCCGATAATGGCCTCGCTGACGGCAAACTCGCCGGTCCGCATCGCATCCTTGAAGTAGCCGCGGTCTCCGAAAGCCATGCCGCGGGCGGCCAGACGGCTCGCACAGATGCCGACACCCTTGGTATCGAGGAGAAAGAGCGAAGACGCCCAGGCGGTCTTGGCGTGGATTTCATTGAGCAGCCCGTCGCAGTTTGACGCCTGCTGAATCGCAGGAATATTGCGGATCGCTTCGCTCAGACCGCGCGCGTTCGTGACCAGGTTCTGCTGCCGGTCGGCGCCGCTACGCGCGAGCGTAGCCGCAAATTCGCGCGCGTCATGCAGCGCGCGTTCGCCGCTGGCGTTCAGCCGCGCGAGGTACAGCACGAATACCGGCAACGCCGCGAGTGCAATAATCGCGATCAGCAGCCAGCGAAGCCGCGCCGGGCCACGCTGAAAATCAGCCATCGTCATTGAAAACAGTCCAGCCCCGGAAACTTCCCGTAGCCGTAAACTGCCAGACCCGCGTTAAAATCGGGCACCCGGGATGATTCAAATTTGAATGAAATAGCGGTCTGCTTTAGTTCATCCCAAGATAGATATTCCATAATATGTCTTCTGCGAATCAACAATCTCAGCAGAAGGCCCGCCCAAGGAGCCTCCGCACATGCAGCCCTCTCGCGACATCGGCCGTCTGATCGAGATCATGTCCCGTCTGCGCACGCCGGAAGCCGGCTGCCCCTGGGACCTGAAACAGAACTTTTCGACGATCGCGCCGTACACCATCGAGGAAGCCTACGAAGTGGCGGACGCAATCGAACGCAACGACATGGACGCGCTTAAGGACGAACTCGGCGATTTGCTGCTGCAGGTCGTATTTCACGCGCGCATGGCCGAGGAAGCGGGTTACTTCGCTTTCGGCGATGTCGTGCTTGCGATCAACGAAAAGCTCGTGCGCCGGCATCCGCACGTCTTTGGCGCCGAACGCGGCCTCGCCCCGGAGGAAGTCAAGGTGCTTTGGGAGCGGATCAAGGCCGAAGAACGCAAGGCGAAGCCGAAGGCCGCGCCAAGTGTGCTAGATGGCGTCCCGGTGGCGCTGCCGGCGCTGCTCCGCGCGGAAAAAATCCAGAAGCGCGCAGCTGCGGTCGGCTTCGACTGGCCCGATCTCGGCGGCGTGCTCGACAAGATCGAGGAAGAGATATCGGAACTGAGGGCCGCGGACTCGAGCGGACAGGAAACCGAGGAGATCGGCGACCTGCTGTTCTCGCTTGTGAACTACGCTCGCCGCCGCGGCGTAGATCCGGAAACAGCGCTGCGCAACGCTACGGCCAAGTTCGAGCGCCAGTTTCGCGGCGTCGAGCGGCGCGCGGCCGGTTCGGGCAAGGCCATCGGGCAAACGCCATTGGACGAACTCGAAGCCTACTGGCAGTCTGAAAAACAAAGCGACACCCCCGGAAGTCAATCATGAACGCCGCCGTCTCCGCCTCGCCCGAACCCGCGCGCCGTCCCTTTTCCGCAATCACCGCACTCAGCGACGCCTTCACCTACATCCTGCAAGGCTTCGTGCCGCTGTGGCGTTTGTCCTGGAAGCTTCTGGCCTTCGTGTGCGCGGTCTCGGCCGCACTCTTCTTGGCTCTCTGGCGGATCGCCTCCGGGGACAACGAGATCGCCGTGCATGTCATCGTCGGCGTCGGCATCCTGCTCGCCTTCCTCGTCAGCACGGCCTACTACATCATCGTGGTGCGGCACTGGCTGCTCGGCGAAGCGAACCCGCCGGTGCTTCGGGTCTATCTGCCTTTCCTGTTCCGGGTCTTCGTACTGACGCTTCTGCTCGTCGCTGTCGTAGCGATTGTATTCGCGCCGGCTTTTCTGGCTGGCCTTGCCGGAATCGATTTTCTGTCCGGTGAATCCGAGCCGTCTGGCGCGCTCGTCATTGCCGGTATCATCGGCCTCATTTTCGTGACGCTACTTGCGCTGCTGCTTGCGATGTATCTCGCCGGGCGTCTGACACCGTGGCTCGTGGCGGCGGCGGTCGAGCGCCCGCTCGGCATTGCCCAGGCTTGGGGTGCGACCCGCGGCGCCGGAATTCGTATTGCCGCGGGCGCGGTCTGCCTCGCGATCGCCTTCGGCATCGTTGACATCACGATCGACACGTCGGTGAGCCCGATCCTCGGCGTGACTTCAGATGCGTTCGAACTTCTCTACAGGGGCGAGCTGCTGCTGCCGATTTTCGTTCTCCTGCTCCTGAAACTCGCGGTCTATTTCCTGCAATTCGCAGCGAGCATGATCTATTGCGGCAGCGTCTACCGCCAGACTTCAGGCGGCTGACGATTTCGGTTTCAGGCGCCGCTGAAACTCTTCCGCTTTTTCCGGCGCCATGCGCACTTCGACGCGGAGCCGGTCGTCGCCTTCGAGTCGCTGCGAGAGCACTTCGCCGTGCCGGTGCAGCCAGCTCAGGTTTGCGCCGTCCGCAGTCTTGAGCATGAGCGAAACCGTCGGCCAGCCGGAGGCAATTCTGTCGGCGATCGCTTGCAGGAGCGCCTCAATGCCCTCGCCCGTCAGCGCCGATAGCAGAAGCGGCCGCTGCGCCTGCGGGAGCCGTCTGATGTGATTGCGCGCGCTGTCGCGCATCTCTTCGTTGAGCCGGTCGCTCTTGTTCCAGATCTCGACGATCCGCCGGTGATCGCCGGTATCGATGCCGAGATCGCGGAGCACACCGAGCACGTCGGCTGCCTGCGCGGCGGTATCGGGATGGGAAATGTCGCGAACATGCAGGATGAGGTCGGCCTCGATGACCTCCTCAAGTGTTGCGCGGAAAGCGGCGACCAGCAGCGTCGGCAGTTCGGAAAGGAAGCCGACCGTATCCGACAGAATCGCCTTGGTGCCGCCGGGCAGTTCGATACCCCGCAAGGTCGGATCGAGCGTCGCAAACAGAAGATCTTCCGCGCGCACATTTGCCGCCGTAAGGCGGTTGAACAGCGTGGACTTGCCGGCATTGGTATAGCCCACAAGCGCCACGACCGGATACGGCACGCGCTTGCGGTTTTGCCGGTGCAGCGCGCGGGTGCGCTTTACGGATTCGAGCTCGCGCTCGATGCGGATGATCCGCTCGTCGATTTGCCGCCGGTCCGCCTCGATCTGCGTTTCGCCGGGACCGCCAAGGAAGCCGAAGCCGCCGCGCTGGCGCTCAAGATGCGTCCATGATCGCACCAGACGGCTCCGCTGGTAGTTCAGGTGCGCGAGTTCGACCTGCAGCGTGCCTTCCTTCGTGCGCGCCCGCGCGCCGAAAATCTCGAGAATGAGCCCGGTGCGATCGACGACCTTCGCACCCCATGCCTTTTCAAGGTTCCGCTGCTGAACCGGCGAGAGCGCGCAGTCGACGAATACAACGCCGGCGTCCTCGGCGCGGATGATGCCTGCGATCTCCTCGACCTTGCCCGATCCGATAAAGGTTGCGGGCCGGATCGTGCCGAGCGTGACGATGCCCGCGCTCACAACATGCAATTCGATCGCCGCCGCGAGTCCGACCGCTTCTTCGAGCCTTGCCTGCGGATCGCGGCCGCCGGCGTCTTTGCCGCGCGCAAGCACCGGCACCACGACCGCAACCTTGGTCGGGTTGCGCGCAGCGGCATCGCCGGCAGCCGTCTTTTCCGGCTGCCGCGACTTCCTGCGTTTCGGCTTCCGTGGCTCCAACTAGGTTTTATCTCCGGCAGGAATGCTGTCGTCGGTGCCCTCGAACAGCGATACGGGCGCCCCCGGCATGATCGTGGAGATCGCATGCTTGTAGACAAGCTGGCCGTGACCGTCCCTGCGCAGCAACACGCAGAAATTGTCGAACCACGTCACCACGCCTTGCAGCTTCACGCCGTTCACGAGAAAGATCGTAAGCGGCGTTTTGTTCTTCCTGACGTAATTGAGAAAAGTATCCTGCAGATTCTGGTTTCTGTCCGCCGCCATGGGGATTTTCCTTCTTGGTTTGGGCGAGCGATTCTTCCGGAGGGCCCCTTCCTGCCATCCTGCCCGGACATTGTTCGTCCGCAACTGGCTATTAGAAGCGCGTTCCCGAGAACACGCAAGATTGCTTCTCGTAGAATAACGCAATCATTTCGTATCGATTATCCAATAGCTTAGACAATTCTCCGGCCAATTTCCGCCTTGCGGTGGTACGCTTCCCGCAGGCGTGTCGCGAGCGGGCCCGGCCTGCCGGAACCGATGCTTCCGCCGTCGATTCTGACCACGGGCATCACGGTCTGGGTTGCAGAGGTCAGAAAGGCTTCGTCCGCGGCGCGCGCCTCGTCCGCAGTGAAAGCGCGCTCCTCGACCTTGATCTGCAAGTCGGCGGCGAGTTCCTTCACGACCGTCATCGTAATGCCGGTGAGAATATGCGTGGAAGCCGGGCGCGTAACGAGCACGCCGCGCTTCACGATCCAAGCATTGGACGATGCACCCTCCGTGATGAAACCGTCGGAGCCGACGAACCACGCATCTCTTGCGCCCGCGTCTTTCGCCGCCTGGCGCGCGAGCACGTTCGGCAGCAGGCCGATGGTCTTGATGTCCACGCGTCCCCAGCGATTGTCGGGCACGGTGATTACCGAAATGCCGGCCGCCGCCGCGGCTTCGATCTTCCCGCGGTCGAGCGGACGAACGGTAACGACCAGCGCCGGTTTTATATGCCCCTCCGGAAAGCCGTGATCGCGCCGCGCTACGCCGCGGGTCACCTGCAAATAGAGCAGCCCTTCCCTCACCCGGTTCCGCCGCACCGTTTCCCCGAGCACGAAGAGCAGCGCGGCCGGAGTCAGCGGGGCCGGAATCTTCAATGCCGCGAGCGAGCGCGAAAGACGTTCCAGATGGCGCCGCACGTCTACGAGGGCGCCTCCGTGTATTTCGCAGACCTCATAGACGCCGTCGCCGAGCTGATAGCCCCGGTCCTCGACATGGACGGTGGCAAGGGCAAACGGCACATAACGGCCGTTCACATAAGCGATGCGCGACATTCTGCGGTCCGGCGAGCTAGCGTGCGCGTTCGTCGATGCCGAGCGCCTTCAGCTTGCGATGCAAGGCCGAGCGCTCCATGCCTACGAACTCCGCGGTACGCGATATGTTGCCGCTGAAGCGGCTGATCTGCGCCACCAGATATTCGCGCTCGAACACCTCGCGGGCGTCGCGCAGCGGCAGACTCATCAGTTGTTCGCCGCCGTTGCCGTTCGGCATGCTCGGCACCAGCGAGCCGACATCCGGCGGCAGCAGGTTTGCCGTGATCGTGCTCTTCGCGTCGCCGCCCGCGAGAATGAGCAGCCGCTCGACGTTGTTGCGCAGTTGCCGCACGTTCCCCGGCCAGTCGTGCGACTGCAATACCGCAAGCGCATCCTCGCTGATCGTGCGCTTGGGCAGGCCGGTCGTCAGCGAAATCTGTTCCAGAAAGTATTCGACGAGTTCGGGAACGTCCTCGCGCCGCTCGGCGAGCGGCGGCACACGGATCGGTACCACGCTGAGCCGGTGAAACAGATCCTCGCGGAACCGCCCTTCAGCGATCTCATGTTCGATATCCCGCGCGGTCGACGATATCACGCGAACGTCTACCTGCACCTTCACGTTGCTCTTCAGGCGCTGGAAGGTCTGCTCGGTCAGCACGCGCAGAATGCGGTTCTGCGTTTCGCGCGGCATGTCGGCGACTTCGTCGATGAAAAGCGTGCCGCCGTCCGCTTCTTCGAGCGCGCCGATCTTGCGCGGCTGGTCGCCGTCGGGTTCGGTGCCGAAGAGTTCAAGCTCCATGCGTTCCGGCGTGATCGCGGCCGCGTTGATGACCACGAACGGCCCTTGTGCGCGCGCCGAGGAGTTGTGAATGATGCGTGCGGTCAGTTCCTTGCCGGAACCGGACGCTCCGACGATGAAAATACGGCTGTTGGTCGGCGCGATACGTTCGATGGTCTGCCGAAGCGCATTCATCGCCGCCGAATGCCCCACAAGCTTGTGCGCATGCGGGTTCATCTGTTTCAGCGAGTTCACCTCACGGCGCAGCCGGAGCGTTTCGATGGCGCGGCTCGCGATCACAACGAGGCGGTCGGCGTTGAAGGGCTTCTCGATGAAATCGTAGGCACCCTGCTTGATCGCCGCGACCGCGGTCTCGATATTGCCGTGCCCCGAAATCATCACGACCGGAAGCTCGGGGTGACTGGCCTTGATCACGTCGAGCAGCGCGAGGCCGTCCATGCGGCTTCCCTCGAGCCAGATGTCAAGCAGGACGAGTTGAGGCCGGCGGGTTTCGATTGCGATCAGCGCGTCGTCGGCGTTGCCGGCCGTGCGCACGGCATAGCCTTCATCCTCCAGAATACCGGCGACCAGTTCGCGGATGTCGGCTTCGTCGTCGACAACAAGGATATCGTTCGCCATCTTCAGCTCACTGTGTCCTGCTTATTGGCTGTTTCCGCGTCGGCCGCGGCATGGGCTCCGTTGGCGGCGAGGGTGAGCCGAATCCAGGCGCCCCGCCCGTTCGCGAAGTCCGGCGGCGCGTCGTTCAGCTCGATGCGCCCGCCGTGTTCCTCGAAAATCTTTCCGACGATCGCAAGCCCGAGACCCGTGCCCTTCTCCCGCGTCGTCACATAGGGCTCGAGCAAGCGTTCCCGGTTTTCCTTCGGCAGGCCGGGTCCGTTGTCGATTACGTCGATCGCGATCTCATCGCCGCCGGACACTGCGCGCACCAGTATTCTACCTTTGTCGCGTTCCTCCTGCGGCAGCGCCTCGATCGCCTCGGCTGCGTTCTTCAGAATGTTGGTCAGCGCCTGCGAGATCAGGCGCCGGTCGTAGCGCGCCGTCATGGCACCCGGCGGAAGCTCCACCTCGAATTTGATATTCTGATGTCCGACACGCTGCAGAAATACGGCCTGCCGGATCGTTTCCGCGAGATCCTGAACCTCGACCACCGGTTTCGGCATCCGCGCAAACGAGGAGAACTCGTCGACCATGCGGCCGATGTCGCCGACCTGCCGGATGATCGTCTCCGTGCATTGCTCGAATACTTCGCGGTCCTGCAGCAGCGTCTTGCCGTATTTGCGCTTCAGGCGTTCGGCGGAAAGCTGAATTGGCGTCAGCGGATTCTTGATTTCGTGCGCGATGCGGCGCGCGATATCGGCCCATGCCGAGGAACGCTGCGCGGTGACGAGTTCGGTGATGTCGTCGAACGTGATCACATAGCCGTGTTCGCTCTCGTCCGCCTGCTCCGTCGTCACGCGCACGTTGAAGGTGCGCTCGCGCCCGCCGCGCGACATCGTCACCGTTCCGTTGACCCGGTAGTTGTCCGCGAACGCATCGCGGATCAGCGCGCCGATTTCCGGAATCGCATCGATCGCGCTCCTGCCGATCATCTGGCTTTCGTTGACGCCGAGCAGCCGCTCGGCAGAGCGGTTGAGAATGGTGATCTTGCCCGCGGCGTTCAGGCCGATCACGCCGGCGCCGACACCGGAAAGCACGGCTTCGGAGAAGCGGCGCCGTTCGTCGATCTGATCGCGGGCGCGGACCAGATCGGCGTTTTGCGCGCGAAGCTCGGCGGTCATCTTGTTGAAGCTGTCGCCGAGACTGGCGAGATCGCCCTCGGACTGACGCACCGGCACCTGTACATAGAGATTGCCGGAAGCAACCAGATCGGCCGCGGTGATCAGGCGGCGGATGGGCGCGACCAGGCGGTTTGCGAAGTTCAGCCCGATCCATATCGAAGACAGCAGCAGGATCATCGCGATCACGGCGTACATCAGCGCGAACGCGATCTGCACGCCGAAGCGGCGCTGCTCCAGTCCCCGATATTCGACCAGATTGGCCTCGGTCTGGCGCAGGTACTGAATGACCCGCGGGTCGATCGGGCGCGCGACGAAGAGGTATGTGTCCTCGAAGTTCGGCAGCGGAATGATCGCTGCGACGTAATCCGCGGACGGCGGGACATAGACGATCGGCTGCTGCGCGGTCGCTTCCTTCACCACGATATTCGGAGGAATGAGAAACTCGCGGCCGATGTTGATATCGGCCTTCTCGATCACCGTGAGGTCGGACTTGATCAGGACCGCGCTCGGCACGCCGCGGACCTGCGCCTGAAAGGTCAGAATTTGCCGGAACTTCGGACGCTCGTTGTCGAACACTTCCTTGAAGCGCGACAGGTCGCTCGCCATGGCGACCATATCCTGCCGGATGCTGAATCCGTGCTCGCGGACATAGGTCTCCGCGACCGTGATCGCGTTGTTGATGATTGCGCGCGTCCGCTGCGAGAACCAGCGGTCGAGACCGCGATCCAGCGTGATGCTTGCGATCACCGCGACCAGGATGGCCGGCACGACCGCGACGATCCCGAACAGGAGCACGATGCGCCCGTGCAACCGCGCGCCCGCCCTGCCCCGGCGTTGTGCGCGAATGACGTTGAAGACTTCCCACGCGACGACTGCGAGCAGAACCAGCACCATGCCCGCGTTCGCGAGCAACACCGTCACCACCACGTTGTGCGTGGGCCGGATCGGAGTCATGCCGGTCAGAACGAGAAAGGTGATCAGCGCCGAAACCAGCGACAGCACCACCATGATCGGCGCGAAATAGCTCGACAGCCGCCGTGGCGGCTTCGGAAAAGGCGCCGACTGCGCGGGCAGAACCGGATCGGAGGAAGCGAGGGAGTCGGCCATTAACCGCCATCAGAAAGCCGGACCGCCCGGCCATGCTGATGCATACTGACAACACTGGTGCAAAAATGTGACAGCCGGACCCGCCGGGCAAGCCCGACTTGGCCATTTGGGCCTTCAAGGTTACCGGGTGGAACGGATCACCTGAATGTCGAGGTCCCGGATCTTTTTGCGAAGGGTATTGCGGTTCACGCCGAGAAGCTCCGCCGCCTTGATCTGGTTGCCCCGGGTCGCCGCCAGCGCCGCCGAGATCAAGGGCGTCTCCACCTCTTTTAACACGCGATGATAGAGACCCGGCGGAGGCAGGTTGTCGCCAAAGCCGCCGAAATACTTCGACAGATGCCGCTCGGTCGAAGCGCTGAGCGACTCTTCCTTGGCCGCGGATTCCGGAGAAGGCTCGGCGGCGGGTTGCGCGAGTTCGGCGTCGATAATGCCGAGCGAGATCACTTCCTGCGGGTAGAGTGCCGCGAGCCGCCGCACGAGATTTTCCAGTTCGCGCACGTTGCCGGGCCAGCGATAGCGGCGCAGCCTGTCGAGTGCCGCGTTTTCGATCTGCTTCTGCGGCAGACCCTCGCGCGCGGCGAGCGTGAAGAAGTGCCGGATCAGGTCGGGCACGTCCTCAGTACGCTCGCGCAACGGCGGCAGGCGCAGCGGCACGACGTTGAGCCGGAAGAACAGATCTTCGCGGAAGAGCCCTTGCTGGATCAGGATACGCAGGTCCTTGTTGGTCGCGGCGATGATGCGCACGTCGCTCTTGATCGGCGTACGCCCGCCGACCGTCGTGTACTCGCCCTGCTGCAGCACGCGAAGCAACCGCGTCTGCGCCTCCATCGGCATATCGCCGATCTCGTCGAGAAACAGCGTGCCGCCTTCGGCCTGCTCGAAGCGGCCGATGTTCTTCGTGTTCGCGCCGGTGAAGGCACCCTTCTCGTGGCCGAACAGTTCGGCCTCGATCAGGTCGCGCGGGATCGCCGCCATGTTGATCGGCACGAACGGGCCGGAGCGGCGCTTGCCGTAATCGTGCAGCGCCCGCGCCACCAGCTCCTTGCCGGTACCGGACTCGCCGGTGATCATCACCGTGAGATCGGTCTGCATCAGCCGCGCGAGCAGCCGGTAGATTTCCTGCATCGCCGGCGAACGGCCGACCAGCGGGATGTTCTCCATGTCTTCGGGTTTGGCCGGCGCGGTGCCGTTCTTCTTCGGCTCCGAGAGCGCGCGTCCGACGATGCCGATCAGTTCCTTGAGATCGAACGGCTTCGGCAGGTATTCGTAGGCGCCGTGTTCGGAAGCCTTGATCGCGGTCATGAACGTGTTCTGTGCGCTCATGACGATCACCGGCAGTTCGGGGCGCATTTTTTTCAGCCGCGGCAGCAGGCTGAATGCATCTTCGTCCGGCATCACGACGTCGGTAATGACGAGATCGCCGTCACCCTGGCTGACCCAGCGCCACAGCGTAGCCGCGTTTCCACAGGAGCGCACTTCGTATCCTGCACGCGAGAGCGCCTGGCTCAGCACGGTCCGGATCGCGGCGTCGTCGTCGGCAACGAGAATGTTTCCAGAAGGCATTTGCGCCGTCCTCACTGATCCGAATGCGCAAGCGCGCCGTTTTGGGAATAGGCTGGCATCAGAACCCGGAATGTTGTGCGCCGCGGCTGGCTGTCGCATTCGACGATGCCGCCGTGGTCGCCGATGATTTTCGCGACCAATGCAAGACCGAGGCCGCTGCCCGAGGTCTTGGTCGTCACGAACGGATCGAACAGGTGCGGGCGCACGTCATCCGGTACCCCGGGGCCGTTGTCGCGCACACAGAACTCGAGCGGCAGGCTCACGCGCGTGGTCGAGCCCGGCACCGTCAGGCGTACCCCAGGCCGGAACGCCGTGCTGAGAAGGATTTCGCCGTCGTCGGCGTCGCCAATCGCTTCCGCTGCGTTCTTCACGAGATTCAGGAACACCTGCACGAGCTGGTCGCGGTTCGCGAACACCGGCGGCAGCGACGGGTCATATTCCTCGACAAACCGGATGCGGTTCGCGAAACCCGACGCCGCGAGCTTCTTCACATGTTCGAGCACCGCGTGAATATTGACGGCATTGCGCTCGATCGGCCGCTCATCGGAAAATACTTCCATGCGGTCGACGAGCTTCACGATGCGGTCGGCCTCGTCGCAGATGAGACGCGTCAAGGCCCGGTCGCCGTCGTCCGCGGACTGTTCGAGCAGTTGCGCGGCGCCGCGAATTCCGGAAAGCGGATTCTTGATTTCGTGCGCGAGCATGGAGGCGAGCGCGGTCACCGAGCGCGCGGCGCCTCGATGCGTGAGCTGGCGGTCGATCTTGTCCGCCATCGTGCGCTCCTGCAGCATCACGACGACCTGTTCCGGGCTCTCCGGCATCGGCGCGACGTGAATATCGACGATGCGCTCGCCGCCGTTCCTCGGCGTACCAAGATCGACCCGATACTCGTTCACGGCCGCGCTGCGCGCCCTCACCTGCTCGATTAGTGCGATCAGCGGGCTGCCGAACGGAACGATCTCGTGAATGCGGTGGCGGCGCAGCACCGGTGCGCCGGCTTCGAAGAAGGCTTCGGCGGCGGAGTTCGCGTTTGCAATCGTTCCGGATGGGGCGACGGTGATGACCGGGTGCGGAAGCGCGTCCAGTACGGCATCTGCTACGCCGGACACCTGCGGCAGCGTTTTCTCCGCGCGAACGTTTCTCATGCCGCGGCCTTCCAGCCCAGATCGTCGAAAGCGTCGTGAATGCCGAGCACGACCCGCGAGGGTGCGTCTTCCGCGAGCAGTTGCGCGCGCCACCGTTTCACCCAGTCGGCGGAAAGGTTGACGGCACGCGCCGCGGCTTCCAGCGCCCAGCCGATATGCTTGCGCGCTTCCTTCGCGCCGCGCGCGTGGCCGTACTGTCCGAGCCAGGCGTCGTAGAGTTCGATCAGATTGTCGCGCTGGTCTTCGATGGCCGGATCGTTCGTGCGTGAACCCGTCGCCAGAAAGCGAGCGATGTTTCCCGGCAGCCACGGGCGTCCGCGGGCCGCGCGCCCGATCATCACCGCGTCGGCGCTGGACTCGGCGATCATTGCAGCCGCGTCATCATAGCTTTCGAGATCGCCGTTCGCGACGACCGGAATCAACACCGCGGCTTTCACGCGCGAGATCGCGCGCCAGTTCGCCTTGCCCTTGTAGAATTGCTGGCGCGTGCGGCCGTGAACGGTGACCATCCTCACGCCGGCCGCTTCCGCGCGGCGCGCGAGTTCGGGCGCCACGATCGCGTTGTCGTCCCAGCCGAGACGCATCTTCACGGTGACCGGGATTTTCACGGCGCCTACCGCGGCCTCGATCAGGCGCACCGCATTGTCGACATCGCGAAGCAGGGCCGCCCCAGCGGCGCCGGTGGTCACGCATTTTGCCGGGCAGCCCATGTTGAGATCGACGATGTCGGCGCCTGCCGTTTCCGCGATCCGCGCGCCCTCCGCGATCCACCGCGCTTCGCAGCCTGCGAGCTGCACGACATGAAGGCCGACGCCCGCGCCTTCCGCGCGCAAGAGCGCCTCGGCACTCCCGCCCGCGAGCCATTCGCAGGCGATCATCTCCGAGACGACGAGACCCGCTCCGTAGCGGTTCGCCATACGCCGGAACGGCAGGTCGGTAATGCCGGCCATGGGTGCGAGAAAAGCGCGCGCCGGTATTTCGTGCGGCCCGATCTGAAAATTCTTGCTGGGCGATGCGGCGCTCAAGTGACCCCTGCCTAGAAAATAGGCTAGAAATTTTGTGCACACATCTTAGTCAATTCGATTTGGGAGGCAAGCCCTTTATTGCAATGCACCTAACAGGACCTGTGCATCGGAATGGGCTAGAAAATCCCCTCAAAACAGGACTTTGAGGGCCCTCGGGATGGAATTTGCGGCTGTTGTGGTGGCCGGAGGCGGCGGGAGCCGGGCAGGTACAGGGGTGCCCAAGCAATACCGTCTCCTCCGGGGCGAGCCGGTCCTGCGCCATTCCCTGCAGTTATTCACAGATCATCGCGAGATCGGGGCCGTTCAGGCGGTCATCCGTCACAAAGACGTCGCGGACTATGCGCGAGCCTCTGCGCGTCTGCCGAAGTGTCTTCCGGCCGTCCCCGGCGGAACGACACGCCAGGCCTCGGTCCTCGCCGGCCTGGAACGTCTGGTGCCTACTGCGCCGCGCTTCGTGCTCGTGCACGACGCGGCGCGTCCTTTTGCGGATAGCGTACTTGTCGATCGCGCGATCGCTTCGGTCCGCAGGCACGGCGCCAGCATTCCAGCCGTTCCGGTTTCCGACACTATCAAGCGCGTGGACGCCGCGGGACGGATTGTGGCGAACATCGAGCGCAGCGAGTTGCGCGCGGTGCAGACGCCGCAGGCGTTCCCGTTCGACGTGCTGCTCTCGGCACACCGCCTCGCCGCATCCGAAGGCCGCCACGATTTCACCGACGACGCCGCGCTGATGGAATGGGCGGGCGTGCCGGTCGCGACCTTCGAGGGCAGCCCCCTCAACACGAAGCTGACGACTCCCGAGGACTTCGAGCGCGCATACGCCTATACCGCGCATACGCTCGGCGACATTCGCACCGGCTCGGGCTATGACGTCCATGCCTTCAAGGACGGCGATCACGTCACGCTCGGCGGCGTGAGAATCCCGCATAACAAAATGCTAGCCGGCCATTCCGATGCCGACGTGCTCCTGCACGCGATAACCGACGCCATCCTCGGCGCCATCGGCGACGGCGATATCGGCCACCACTTCCCGCCTTCCGAACAGGAGTGGCGTGGCGCGGACTCCGCCGCCTTCGTGCAGTTTGCGGTCGAACGCGTCCGCGCACGCGGCGGCATGATCGCCCATATCGACGGCACCCTGATCTGCGAGGCGCCGAAGATCGGCCCGCACCGCGAGACCATGCGTGCGAAAATCGCGGAAATCTGCGGGATCGAAAAGGACCGCGTCGGCGTTCAGGCCACGACCAACGAGGGCCTCGGCTTCATCGGCCGCGGCGAAGGAATAGCGGCCATGGCGACAGCAACGGTCCGGCTTCCGTGGAGTGCCGCGTGAACGACAAGGAGACGCACGAGGCGTCGCTGCGCGTGTTCCAGCTTTGCCGTGCCCGCGGGTTCACGCTGACGACCGCCGAGTCCTGCACCGGCGGCATGGTCGCGGCAGCGATCACCGACATCCCCGGCTCGTCGGACGTTTTCGACCGCGGCTTCGTAACCTACTCCAACGAAGCGAAGATGGCCCTGCTCGGCGTGAGCAAGGATCTGCTCGCACAATACGGCGCCGTCAGTGCGGAATGCGCCAAGGCCATGGCTCTCGGCGCGCTGAACGCGGCCGGCACCAGCATCGCGGTGTCGATCACAGGTATTGCCGGCCCGGGCGGCGGCTCGCCGGAAAAACCGGTTGGCCTTGTGTATATGGCCGTGGCCAGCCGCGAAGCGAAGTTTCACGCACGTGAATGCCGCTTCGGCGATCTGGGGCGCGATGAAATCCGCAGGCGGTCCGTGATCGCCGCTTTCGCGCTGATCGAGGAACTGCTGGACGCGCCGATCCGCGGCTAGAATTTCTTGCGCACGAGCGCGCCAACCAGATCGGAATAGTCGTCGGTCCAGGGCCTCACGCCGTCGTGCGCAACCCGCTGCCAGCCCGGAAGCCTGGATATTCCCTCGATGTCCTGCCAGTCGCGCGCGAGCACCGCGACGGTGGCATTCGACCTGTAGTCCTGCGCAAAATTGTTGGCAGACACGTCGGTCTTGACCAGCGTGACCAGTCCCTCGGCCGCACCGACCGCTGCTACGATCTGCGACAGCTCGAGATGCCGGTTCGAGATGTGCATGACGATGATGCCGTTCGGGTTAAGCCGCGCGAGATAGCCCTGCACCGCCTCCCGCGTCAGCAAATGCGCGGGAATTGCATCAGACGAGAATGCATCCAGCACAATGAGATCGTAGCGCGCTTTCATGGCCGCGAGCGTCAGCCGCGCATCGCCGAGCACGATCGGCATATCCGGCGCACAGGAGGACAGGAAACGGAAACGTTTCGGATCGCGCGCGAGTCGCACGACTTCCGGATCGATCTCGAAGAAGGTCCAGGTTTCGCCCGGCTCGCGATAGCAGGCGAGACTTCCGGTACCGAGCCCGACCGCCGCGACGCTTGTGAGCGTTCCACGCGCGGCCCGCGTCGCAAGTATGGTCTCGGAAATCGGACCGCCGCGATAATAATATGCGAGCGGTTCCGCGCGGCTCGTCACCGGCGTGCCGTCGGCATTCCTGATCCGGTCGGCGCCGTGGATGGTGGTGCCGTGAAACAGCAGCCGGTAGTTGCCGTCGGCGGAGTCCGCGATCTTGTGCACTCCGAAAAAACTGCGTGTCGTCTCGATCCCTTGCTGGCCCGGCTGCCAGAGCCCGCTGAAAACGAAGGTCAGCACGACGAGACCGAAAATACGCGCGGGATTTTCCTTCGATAACAGGATCAGCGCGGCAATCGCAATCAGCAGCGCCTGAAAAGCGATCATCCAGTCCGCCGGAATCCGCAAACCGGTAGCCGCCTGCACGGCGAACAGTACCAGCGCAACGGCGAGCGGAATTGCCATCGGCCTCATCGCCCGACCGAAGCCGCCCGCAAAAGCCGCCGGCATCGCGAGCACCGACGCCGCAACCAGGATCGGATATTCGGTCGTGGTCGAGAACAGGTTCGGCGCGACCAGGCCGGTGAAGACCCCACCGAGCACCCCGCCGACCGACGTCGCGAGATAAAAATCGGTCAGGCGCTCGGGCACGGGCCTGCGGCGGTACAGCTCCCCGTGGCACAGAAGCGTCAGCACGAAGAACGCGATCAGGTGCAGCGCGATCGTGACCAGCCAGAATGCGCGGTCGCCGCCGAGCATGCTGATCGCGAGCGGCGCGATCACATAGGGGACGAGCCGGACCACCGTTGTGTGCGAGATCCACGGCCTCTCGTTGAAGACCGCGACAAAGGTCAGAAGATAGAGCGCAAGCGGTATGACCCAGAGAAAGGGTGCCGCGGCAACATCGGTACTGATATGCGCAGTCACCGCGACGACAAGACCCGCGGGCACGGCCGCGAGCGCAATCCACGAGAGCCTTGCACTCCACGCCGGCGCGGCGGCGGCTGCCCGCGCTTCTTTCGTGACGATCGCGCCGGAGGCGCCGACAAGCGCGGCAAGCGCAATCAGCACAGCGAACAGCGCGAAGCCTGCAGCCCAGGCCGCGGTCTGCTGGTGCAGCGTAAGCAGGGGTTCGATCAGCACCGGATAGGCAAGCAGCGCCGCAAACGAACCGAGATTGGACGCCGCATAGAGAACATAGGGGTTCGCGGCGCGCGGGTGGCCGCTAGATGCGAACCAGCGCTGCAACAGCGGCGCGCTTGCGGAAAGCGCGGTGAACGGCAGGCCGATGGAAACCGCGAACAGCGCGAGCAGCCACAGTTCGATATTTGCGGACGGCGGCGTCCCGAACCCGCCCGCAATGCCGAGCGGAAGCGTGAGCGCGGCAATACCGAGCAGCCCGAGATGGATCAGAGCGCCGTGGCGCGGCGCGAACAGTTTCGTGAGCCAGTGCGCATAGGCGTAGCCGAGCAGCAGCGAGGTCTGAAAAAATACCATGGCGACCGACCAGATCGCGGGCGCGCCGCCGAGCTTGGGCAGCACCATCTTCGTAAACATCGGCTGCACCGCGAACAGAAGCAGCGCGGAGACGAACAGTGTCGCCGCGAAAATCGCAGGCGCGTGGCGGAAAAGACGGGATGCGGAGGCGTGAGGGCTGGCGGCAGTTTCGAGGACTGACATGCGGCTCGCAGAAGCTGGGATTCGGCTCCCGGAGGCTTAGCGGTAATGTCTTAAATTGCCTTTACGGCCTTAAATGGCCTTTTCCCGGTAGATTCTGTCCGCGCGGCGCTCGAACGCCTCCGCGAAGCGCCGGAAGGCGCTATCGAACAGCGCGCCCATGACCATGCCCAGCATCTTCGACTTGAACTCGTAGGCGATGAAGAAATCGACCTCGGAGGACGTCTCCCCCTCGGGGCGGAAGCGCCATCGGTTTTCCAGATGCGAGAACGGCCCGTCGAGATATTCGACCAGGATGGCGAGTTTGGGCCGGTCCAGCGTGACCCGGCTCGTAAACGTTTCGCGTATGATCTTATACGCGACCGTCATGTCGGCGATGATGATCTCGACGCCTTCGGCCTCGCCGCTGCGCTTGCGCACGGACAGGCTTTCGCACATCGGCACGAACTCCGGATAGCGCTCGACGTCCGCCACGAGGTCGAACATCCGTGCCGCCGAGTGCTTCACGCGGCGCGTCGTACGATAGGAATACATCGCCTCAGCCGCGGTTGTTGGCGCCGTCGCGCGCGGCGCGCAGCCTGGCGAAGTCTTCGCCCGCGTGATGCGACGAGCGCGTGAGCGGCGACGACGACACCATCAGGAAGCCCTTGGCGCGTGCGATCGCCGCGAAGTTCTCGAACTCGTCCGGCGTGACGTAGCGCTCGACCGGATGATGCTTGCGGCTCGGCTGCAGGTACTGGCCGATGGTGATGAAATCGACTTCCGCCGAACGCAGATCGTCCATGACCTGCAAGACTTCATTCCTCTCCTCGCCGAGGCCGACCATGATGCCCGACTTCGTGAACATGTGCGGATCAATTTCCTTCACCTGCTGCAGAAGCCGCAGCGAGTGGAAATAGCGCGCACCCGGCCGCACCGGCAGATAGAGCGACGGCACGGTTTCGAGATTGTGATTGAAGACGTCGGGTGCGGCTTCCACCACGATTTCCAGCGCTCCGTCCTTGCGAAGAAAATCAGGTGTCAGCACTTCGATCGTCGTTTCCGGCGTGCGCGCACGGATCGCACGGATCGTCTGCGCGAAATGATCGGCCCCGCCATCCGCGAGGTCGTCGCGGTCGACCGAGGTCACGACGACATGCTTGAGCCCGAGCTTCGCTGTCGCCTCGGCCACTTTCGCAGGCTCATCGGGATCGAGCGCGCCCGGCAGCCCGGTCTTCACGTTGCAGAACGAGCAGGCGCGCGTGCAGGTGTCGCCCATGATGAGGAAGGTCGCGTGCTTCTGCGCCCAGCACTCGCCGATGTTCGGACAGGACGCCTCCTCGCATACCGTATGCAGGCCGCCCGCGCGCACGAGCCGCGCGGTCTCGCTGAAGGCGCCGGGGCCCGGCGCGCGTACGCGAATCCAGTCCGGCTTAGGCAGAGCCGGAGAGTCCGCCCGGTGCGCCTTCTCCGGATGGCGCGGGCGGTCTTTCTTCAGCGTATCGATGACGACGGCCATGTCGCTCCGTTGATCGCTACTGGGTTCGCTGACGGTTGGTGATTGCGCGCCAGACGTAAATGAGAATGACCGCGCCGATGCTCGCCGAGATCAGTCCGCGCCAGAAGCCGTACACCGGGATCTGCGCGATCTCTGCGAGTTTGTTGCCTACGAAAGCGCCCGCCACGCCGACCAGAAGATTGGTGAAGAGGCCGTGATTGCTCGCGGTCACCTTTTCCGCGATCCAGCCCGCGATAATGCCGATAATCAGCGTGAGAAAGAAACCGGCGGTCGGGTTGCCGAGCAGCGTCTGTGCGTCGTTCATCCTGTCACCCCATTGTTAAAAAGTGCATCGAGTCGATCATACATGAATTACGCGCCCATAGGCATCCATCACGCTCTCATGCATCATTTCCGAGAGCGTCGGATGCGGAAACACTGCGTGGATCAGTTCTTCTTCGGTGGTCTCGCAGTTCATCGCGATCACGAAGCCCTGGATGAGTTCGGTGACTTCCGCGCCGATCATGTGCGCGCCCAATAGCTCGCCGGTGTTCCGGTCGAAGATCGTCTTCACGAAGCCCTCGGTCTCGCCGAGCGCGATTGCCTTGCCGTTGCCCATGAACGGAAAACGGCCAATGCGGATGTCGCGCTTTTCTTCTTTCGCGCGTTTCTCGGTAAGGCCGACCGAGGCGATCTGCGGGTGACAGTAAGTGCAGCCGGGAATGCGGTTCTTTTCCATCGGATGCGGCTTCAGGCCCTTGATCGCCTCGACGCAGATCACGCCCTCGTGCTCGGCCTTGTGCGCGAGCATCGGCGGGCCAGCGACGTCGCCGATCGCGTAGATGCCGGCGACGTTCGTTTTTCCGTAGGCGTCGGTAACAATCGTGCCGCGGTCGGTTTTCACGCCGAGCGCTTCGAGGCCAAGGTTCTCGATATTGCCGACCACGCCGACGGCCGAAATCACCCGCTCGACTTCAAGCGTCTGCGGCTTGCCCTTGCCGTCGTCGATGGTGGCGACAACCGAATTCGATTTCTTCTCGAGCTTCGTCACCTTCGCGCCGGTCATGATCTTCATGCCCTGTTTCTCGAAGCGCTTGCGGGCGAAGGTCGCGACCTCCTCGTCCTCGGCCGGAAGAATCTGCGGCAGTACTTCCACCACCGTCACTTCCGAGCCCATGGTCCGGTAGAACGACGCGAATTCGATGCCGATCGCGCCCGAGCCGATCACAAGCAGCGTCTTCGGCATCTTTTCGGGCACCATCGCCTCGAAATAGGTCCAGACCAGTTTCTTGTCCGGCTCGATCCCGGGCAGCACGCGCGGCCTTGCACCGGTCGCAACGATGATGTGTTTCGCCTGATAGGTGCCCGCGCCTTTGCCGGTCACCGTCACCGTACCGGGCTTTGCGATCTTCGCCTCCCCGTCGATCACGGTGATCTTGTTTTTTTTCATGAGAAAACCGACGCCGCCGTTCAGCTGTTTCGAAACGGCGCGCGAGCGCGCGACCACGGCAGCCGCGTCGAAGGAAACGTTCGAGGCGGAGAGACCGTAATCCTTCGCATGCTGCATGTAGTGATAGATTTCGGCGGAGCGCAGCAGCGCCTTGGTCGGAATGCAGCCCCAGTTGAGGCAGATGCCCCCGAGATGCGCACGCTCGACCACTGCGGTCTTAAAACCCAGTTGCGCCGCACGGATCGCGGCGACGTATCCGCCCGGTCCGCCGCCGATGATCAGCACGTCGAAATTCGTATCTGCCATGTTGCAGTGCCCAATCAACTTTGAGATGGGCATTTAGCAGGCAATCGCCGTCCCGTCAGCCGCGCCGCGGTACGCCTGCCCTGCCGGTTCCGCATGGAGATAGTTGCGGTCAAAACTCTTGTGCCACCCGCCCGTCGCCGCGTACCCTGCGATTCAAGAATAACAAGCGGCCGGCCAGTGCGCCTTCCGCAATCTGGGAGAGAAGTATGAAACGCCACTCGACTGCGGCCGTGCTCGCCTTGGGCATTGCCGCCGCTATTGCTATGCCCGCCGCCGCACAGGAAGTCCGCATGATGACGGGTCCGCAAGGCGGCGTTTGGGTGCCGCTCGGCGGCCAGCTCAAGGACCTGTGGGAGAAAGCGATCCCCGGCCTGAAAGTGCAGAACCTGCCCGGCGCCGGCATCGCGAACGTCCGCGGCATCGAAGAGAACAAGGCCGAAATCGGCTTCGGCAACTCGATCTCGACCGTCGACGCGATCGCAGGAAACGAACCCTTCAAGAAGCCGCACAAGAACGTCTGCAACATCGCAACGCTCTACCCGCAATATTATCAGATGGTCGTGCTGGCGAATTCCGGGATCAACTCGGTCGCCGACCTGAAAGGCAAGAGCATCACGACCCAGCAGCGCGGCAACACGGGCGAGTTGATCACCAAGCAGCTCCTCGAAGTCCACAAGATGACCTACAACGACGTCAAGATGAGCTATGTGTCCTATACGGACTCGGTCGCGCAGATGAAAGACGGCCATGCCGTCGCCTTCGGCCTCGGCACCGCGATCCCCTCCGGCGCGGTCATGGATCTCGCCGCGGCGCAAGACATCAAGCTGCTCGATCTTTCCGGCAGCCTCGCCGGCATGAAAAAGCTGAACCCCGGCTACACGCTCGTCACCGTTCCGGCGAACACCTATCCCAAGAACGACAAGGACGTGCAGGTGATCGGCTATGCGACCCACGTTGTGGTGTCGTGCAGCCTGCCCGAAGATGTGGTCTATGCAATGACGAAGACGATCGCGTCCAACATTCCGACGCTCGCGACCGTCAACAAGGGTATGGCGAAGCTCACGCCGAAGGAAATGGCCGAGAATATCGGCGTGCCGTTCCACAAAGGCGCAGCCCGCTTCTATAAGGAAGCCGGCATCAGCGTAGCGACCAACTAAGCGATCGCGCAATGAACGGCGCGGACTCCGACTCCGCGCCGTTTCTTTCTTTTCCGGGGGCATTCCGATGAGTTCGAGCAGTCCGGCAATGTCGCCCTGGAATCATGCGGCCCTGTTCCGCGTCGCCACCATCCTGGTTGCGGTCGCAATGGGCCTCTACCACATCTCGGTCATTGTCTTCGGATCGTCCGAGGCGCTGCTCTTCCGCGGCACGCATCTGCTCTTCGCGGTGACGCTGACTTTCCTGCTCTACTCGACCTTCACCCGGAAGAAGAACGAGGCGCCCGCCCTCGTCGACTACGCGATACTCGCGGTCAGCCTCGCACCTGTCATCTACGTCCTCTGGAACCAACGCTATATCGACGAGCGGATTCCCTTCGGCATCGATCCGATGCTGCCGTGGGACATCGTGATGTCGGTGATCATGATTGTCGTCGTACTCGAAGCGACGCGCCGCGTGATCGGGCTCGCATTGCCGCTTACCGCAATCGTCTTTCTGATCTACGGCTTCTGGCTGTTCCGCGCCGAGCCCACCCGCGTGCTCGAGCAGCTTTACATGGGCACCGAAGGCATCTTCGGAATCCCGCTCTCAGTTTCCGCGACCTATGTGCTGATCTTCGTGCTGTTCGGCGCGTTCATGGAGCGCACCGGCACCGGTCAGCTGTTCATGGATTTCGCGATGGCGCTGACCGGCCACACCGCCGGCGGGCCCGGCAAGGTGTCGGTCGTGAGCTCGAGCCTGTTCGGAACGATTTCCGGCAGCGCCGTCGCAAACGTGATGGTCGACGGGCCGATCGCGATTCCGCTTATGAAGCGGACTGGATTCGCACCGCACTTCGCCGCGGGCGTCGAGGCTACCGCTTCGACCGGCGGCCAGATCATGCCGCCGATCATGGGCGCCGCCGCCTTTCTTCTCGCGCAGAATTTGCAGGTCAGTTACGGCCAGGTGATCATCTGGGCGCTGATCCCCGCGATCCTTTATTACGCGGCCTGCTTCTGCGCCGTGCATTTCGAGGCGAAGCGGCTCGGCATTCACGGCGTGCCGCGTTCGGAGCTTCCGCAATTCCGCGTGGTCATGGCCGAGCGCGGCCATCTGTTCCTGCCGATCATCATCATTCTGGTCGTGATGTACTCCGGCTACAGCGCACCGCTCGCCGCGCTCGCCGGCACGGCTGCGTGCTTTCCCGTCGCCGCGCTCCGCAAGTCGACCCGCGGCTGCTGCACGCTAGAGAACGTCATCGAGGCGTTCTACGACGGTGCCCGCAACGCATTGGGTGTGGCGCTCGCCTGCGCCTGCGCCGGAATCGTGATCGGCGTCGTCACGCAGACCAATCTCGGGATTGTCTTCACGCAGTACGTCACACACATCTCGCAGAACACGCTGCTGCTCGCTCTCATCCTGACGATGGTGGCTGCGATTGTGCTCGGCATGGGCATGCCGACCACGCCGGCCTACATCATCCTGACTGCGCTCCTGATCCCGGCAATCATCAAGCTCGGCGTCGACGAGCCCGCCGCGCATATGTTCGCGTTCTATTTCGCGGTGCTTTCCGCAATCACGCCGCCCGTCGCCCTCGCGGTCTTCGCCGCGGCCGGCATCGCCAAAGCCGACCTGTGGAAGAGCGGAATCGCCGCGGTGAAGATCGGCGCCGCCGGTTTCATCGTGCCCTTCATGTTCGTCTATGAGCCGGCGCTGCTCATGATCCACGACAGCTGGCTCTGGATTCTATGGCGCTTCGCGCTTGCAGCGTTTGGCGTCGCGATGTTCTCGGGCGGCCTGCACGGCTATTTCCTGACCCGCGCCAGCCTGTGGCAGCGGGCCCTGCTCGTGGCGGCAGGTCTTGCACTCGTGATACCGGATATCCTGGCCGACATATTCGGATTTGCGGTTGCCGCGGTCGTGCTCGGCGCGCAGTGGATCGCGCGGCGGCGTACCGCGGCGGCAACCGGCTAGCCTGCAGTCGCACTCCGCACGCAGTCGGCGTTCATTTCACCGAACATCTCGTCGGCCTTGTCGAACAGCTTCGAAGTGTCGCCGGATGCCGGGTTATGCGCGACGCCCACGACGCGCGCGAGTTCGCGCGACAGCATCGTGTATTCATAACGCTTCTTCTCGCCCTGGAAATTGGCGAGATAGGTGCCGTAGGCGCCGAAACGGCTGACCGCACTGCGCGCATCGGCCGAGGCGGAGACGACACCCGGAGAATTCGGATTCTTCTCCCGCTCCAGTGCCGCGACCAGCCCCTCGGTCCTGAACTTGATCTGGAAGAACGCGTCGATCAGGTCCTTGCAGATACGCGCGGTTTCCGCGCGTGCGACGCCGGACTGGATCAGCTCGACGAAGCGGGTATTGAGATAGCCCTGATACATCGAGGTCACCAGCGAGAGCGCCGCGACGAAGAAGGAAACATACGCGAAAATGTTCGCGTTGTTCCTGGCGCTGCCGGGTTTCTCGGGTTCTGGCTTTTCGGATTCGGACTTTTCGGGGTCGATCATGGCGCAGCTCCGGCTCGCGAGTCCCGGAACTATATCACGCCATCAGCGAGAGCGGCTTCTCGATCGCCCCGCGGAAGGCGGCGAGCAGTTGCGCGCCAAGCGCGCCGTCTACCGCCCGGTGATCGCAGGAAAGCGTTACCGTCATCATGTGCGCGGACACGATCTGCCCCTCGCGCACGACCGCCCGCTCATCCCCCGCGCCGACCGCAAGAATCGTCGCATGCGGCGGGTTGATGACGGCGGCGAAGTCCTTCACGCCGTACATGCCGAGATTGGAAACCGCCGTGGTGCCGCCTTGATACTCGTTCGGCTTGAGTTTTTTCGTTTTCGCCCGGGCGGCAAAGTCCTTCATCTCGTTGGAAATGGCGGAAAGCGACTTGCCTTCCGCGCGCCGTATCACCGGCGTCACGAGACCGCCCGGAATCGCCACGGCGACGCCGATATCCGAATGCTTGTGCCTGAGCATCGCACTTTCGGTCCAGGTCGCGTTGGCATCCGGCACCTTCTGCAGCGCGACTGCCATCGCCTTGATGACGAAATCGTTCACCGAAAGCTTGAAGGCGGGCTTGCCTTCCTTGTCCTTCGGCGCACTCGCGTTGATTTCCTCGCGCACGCGCAGGAGCGAGCCGATCTCGACGTCCGTGGTCAGATAGAAGTGAGGAATCGTGAGCTTGGATTCCAGCAGGCGACGCGCGATCGTCTTGCGCATGGAATCGTGCGGCACCGTCTCATAGCTGCCATCCTCGTAGAGCGCACGAATCTGATCGTCGCTCGGGACGGAAATACCGGGCATCGTACCGCCCGAAGGCGCTGTGGGCGCGCGCAGTTGCGCGCCGCCCAATTTCGCCGCCTCGATATCGCGCGCAATCACGCGCCCGCGCGGACCCGACCCGCTCACGCGCGAGAGATCGATGCCCGCATCTTTCGCAAGACGGCGCGCGAGCGGCGAAGAGAACACGCGACCGCCGCTGCCGTTGGTTTTCGCGCCTTCGCCCTTCGAGACGGGCGCTTTCGCGCCCTCCTCATGGCGAGGCGCTTTAATTGCGTCATCCTGAGGAGCCTGCGCAGCGAGCGTCTCGAAGGATGAAGCCTTGCTCTGCGGTTTCGGCGCATTCGGCGCGGCCTTTGCCGCGGCACCGGCATCCTCACCCTCTTCCGCGAGCACCGCGATCACCTGATTGACCGGAACGTCGGCGGTGCCTTCCGCGACCATGATCTTCGCGATCGTACCTTCGTCGACCGCCTCGACTTCCATCGTAGCCTTGTCGGTCTCGATCTCGGCGATCACGTCGCCGGCCTTGACCTTGTCGCCCTCTTTCTTGAGCCACTTCGCGAGATTGCCCTTCTCCATCGTGGGCGAAAGCGCGGGCATGAGAATGTTGACGGGCATGCGCGGGCCTCAGCGATAGGTCACGGCACGCGCGGCCTCGATCACCTTCGCGGCGCTGGGCAGCGCAAGCTTCTCGAGGTTCGCGGCATAGGGCATCGGCACGTCTTCGCCGGTCACGCGCCTCACCGGCGCGTCGAGATAGTCGAACGCCTCGTCCATGATCCGCGCTGCGATTTCGGAGCCGACCCCGAACTGCGGCCAGCCTTCCTCGACGGTGACACAGCGCCCGGTCTTCTTCACCGACTCGACAATCGTTTCGATGTCGAGCGGGCGGATCGAGCGAAGGTCGATGACTTCCGCGAAGATATGTTTCTTCGCGAGTTCTTCGGCCGCCTCCAGCGCCCAGGTCATGCCGATGGACCACGCCACGATGGTCACATCCTTGCCGGGCCGCGCGATCTTCGCCTTGCCGATCGGCACGAGATAATCGTCGAGCTTCGGCACCGGGAACGTCTTGCCGTAGAGAATTTCGTTCTCCAGAAACACCACCGGATTCGGGTCGCGGATCGCGGATTTCAGGAGACCCTTCGCATCCGCCGCGGTGTAGGGCGAAACCACTTTCAGCCCCGGCACATGCGCGTACCACGACGCGAAGTCCTGGCTGTGCTGGGCGGCCACCCGCGCGGCGGCGCCGTTCGGCCCGCGGAACACGATCGAGCAGCCGACCTGCCCCCCGGACATATAGAGCGTCTTCGCGGCGGAGTTCACGATCTGGTCGATCGCCTGCATCGAGAAGTTGAAGGTCATGAACTCGACGATAGGCTTCAGGCCCGCGAAGCCGGCGCCGACGCCCACGCCGGCAAAGCCGTGCTCGGTGATCGGCGTGTCGATCACGCGCCTGGCGCCGAACTCTTGCAGCAGCCCCTGCGTGACCTTGTAGGCGCCCTGATACTCCGCGACCTCCTCGCCCATCACGAAGACATCCGGGTCGCGGCGCATTTCCTCGGCCATGGCATCGCGCAGCGCTTCGCGAACGGTCATGTTCACCATCTCGGTGCCTTCCGGCACGTCCATTTCCACGGGTGTCGCTTCGACCGGCTTCTCGGCGTGCGCTTCGCGTTTCTCAGGCGTCGCTTCCGCCTGCTTGGCGGGCGCCCCGGCTTTCGTAGGTGCGGATTTCGCAGGCGTATCCGAAGCGCTCTCGCCTTCGCCGAGGATCAGCGCAATCGGCGTGTTGACCGCGACGTCCTGCGTGCCCTCGGGAACGAGAATCTTGCCGAGCTTGCCCTCGTCGACCGCCTCGACTTCCATCGTCGCCTTGTCGGTCTCGATCTCGGCGATCACGTCGCCGGCCTTTACTTCGTCGCCTTCGGCTTTCAGCCATTTGGCGAGGTTGCCCTTCTCCATCGTGGGCGAAAGCGCGGGCATGAGAACTTCGATCGGCATTGCGGACCTTGTTTAACGCGGCGCGGCGGCGACGATAAATGCACCGCCCGCGAGCACGAGACAGACGAAGAAAACCGCCATGGCGCGATGCACCCTGCGCACGTTCTCGCGCGCTTCGCCGGTGAGCCTGCCGCTGACGAACATCCAGTTGTAGAAGAGTTGCCCGCGCAGATCCGCCTGCTCGGGTGCCAGCGTGAAGTGCACGCGAAAATAGTAGAACAGCGCCGTGATCCAGCTGAGTCCGACCCCGATGAGGGAGGCATAGGCAACGAGAAAACCGGCGGTCCGCATCGCGCCTGCCCTACCGCAAGACGTCGGTATAGAGCTCCGACGGATCGGGCTCCTGATCGTTGGTCGCGAATTCCGCGGACTCGTTTACGATCGCGCGGATTTCCGCGTCGATTTTCTTGATCTCGTCCTCGGTGGCGAGCTTGCCTTCGAGAATGCGGTTGCGCACCCGCTCGATCGGGTCGCGCTCGGTGCGCATTCTCTCGACTTCGTCCTTGGAACGGTACTTGGCCGGGTCCGACATCGAGTGGCCGCGATAGCGATAGGTCTGCATCTCCAGAATGAACGGGCCCTTGCCCGAGCGCGCGTAATCGACCGCCTTCGTGCCGGCTTCATGCACGGCGCGCACGTCCATGCCGTCGACCTTCTCGCCCGGAATGTTGAAAGAGGCACCGCGCTTTGAAAAGTCCGTGAGCGCGGACGAGCGGTCTACCGAAGTGCCCATCGCGTATTTGTTGTTCTCGATGATGTAGACGACCGGCAGCTTCCAGAGCTCCGCCATGTTGAAGCTCTCGTAGACCTGGCCCTGGTTGGAGGCGCCGTCGCCGAAATAGGTCAGGCACACGTTGCCGTTTTCGCGGTAGCGGTTCGCGAACGCAATGCCGGTGCCCAAGGACACCTGCGCGCCGACGATGCCGTGCCCGCCGTAGAAATTCTTCTCGATGCTGAACATGTGCATCGAGCCGCCCTTACCCTTCGAGTAGCCGCCGCGGCGTCCGGTGAGTTCGGCCATGACGCCGTTCGCTTCCATGCCGCAGGCGAGCATGTGGCCGTGATCGCGGTAGGCGGTGATCACCTGATCGCCGTCTTTCAGCGCCATCTGCATGCCTACGACGACGGCTTCCTGCCCGATGTAGAGATGGCAGAAGCCGCCGATCAGTCCCATGCCGTAAAGCTGACCCGCTTTTTCTTCGAAGCGGCGGATGAGCAGCATCTCGCGATAGGCGGATAGTTCCTGCTCCTTGCCCCACGCGGCAGCTTTCGTTGCGCGCGAAACGGATTTGTCGGTTTTCTCTGCTTTGGCGGCGGCAGGCATTTTTGTTTCTTGTCTCCCGTGAATTTTGCTTACCGCAAAATCCGGGGCTGCGCTACCGCGGACCCTGGAATGCCAGACGGATGCGCTTGAAACTAAAGGAAATTTCAGTAGCGAAGGCCGGGACGAAACGGGATTGCGAGCGGCCCGTGCGTTAGCGGCGGAGGATCATGATCAGGTCGTTCGGCATCGCAAAGGAAAGATCGCGCCGCGCAAGTTCTTCCAGGAGATCGGGATCGATCTGGCTGGAACGCAGGAGATCGTTGCGGTGTTCGATCGCGATACGCTCGATAACGAGCTGATTGCGCTCGACCGTCAGGTTCGCGATCTCTTCTTTCAGCGCCTTGCCGGCTTCGATGCCGTAATTGCCGTGCTGTGCGTGGAACGCAAAATATCCGATCATCGCGGCAGCGATGCAATAGAGCCCGAGAACCCGGAAGAAGCGGCCGAGCCGCGTACGCGTGACCATCCGGCTTTGATAAGGGGCCGGGGTTGCCCGGTCGTTAACGCGGCAGCGCGTCCCGCCCGCCATAGCGCGCTTCCGGCCCGAGCTCTTCCTCGATCCGGAGCAACTGGTTGTATTTGGCGGTGCGGTCCGAACGCGCAAGCGAGCCAGTCTTGATCTGCCCGCAATTGGTCGCGACCGCCAGATCGGCGATGGTCGCGTCCTCGGTCTCGCCGGAGCGGTGGGACATGACCGCGCGATAGCCCGCGCGGTGCGCGGTATCGACTGCCGCAAGCGTCTCGGTCAGCGAACCGATCTGGTTCACCTTCACGAGGATGGCGTTGCCGACACCCTTCGCAATCCCCTCACGCAGGCGCGTTTCGTTGGTGACGAACAGGTCGTCGCCGACGAGTTGAACCTTCTTTCCGATCTTGTCGGTGAGGATTTTCCAGCCGGCCCAGTCGTCTTCCGCCATGCCATCTTCAATGGAGATGATCGGATAGCGCTTGCAGAGATCGGCGAGATAGCTTGCCTGCGCTTCGGGATCGCGCGATTTGCCCTCGCCTTCGTATTCGTACTTGCCGTTCTTGAAGAACTCGGTGGCGGCGCAATCGAGTGCCAAGAGCACATCGTCGCCGGGCTTATAGCCCGCGACTTCGACCGACTTCATGACGAAGCCGAGCGCCGCATCGGCGTCTTTCAAGTTCGGCGCGAAGCCGCCCTCGTCGCCGACGTTGGTGTTGTGGCCGGCGTCTTTCAGGCCCTTCTTCAAGGTGTGAAAAATTTCGGAGCCCATGCGCAGCGCGTCGCGGAAGGTTTCTGCGCCGACCGGCATGATCATGAATTCCTGGAAGTCGATCGGATTGTCGGCATGCGCACCGCCGTTGACGATGTTCATCATCGGCACCGGCAGCACACGCGCGCTGACACCGCCCACATAGCGGTAAAGCGGCATATTTGCGGACTGTGCGGCGGCTTTTGCGACCGCGAGCGAAACGCCGAGAATGGCGTTCGCCCCGAGGCGGCCCTTGTTCGGCGTGCCGTCGAGCGCAATCATCGCCTCGTCGATCTTGGTCTGCTCCTCGGCGTCGAGGCCGCCGATCGCGTCGAAGATCTCGCCGTTGACCGCGGCGACCGCGTTCATGACGCCCTTGCCGCCATAACGCTTCTTGTCGCCGTCGCGCAGTTCGACCGCCTCATGCGCGCCGGTGGACGCCCCGGAAGGCACCGCCGCGCGGCCACGGGTGCCGTCTTCCAGAAGCACCTCCACCTCGACGGTGGGGAAGCCGCGGCTGTCGAGGATTTCGCGGGCGCGGATATCAGTGATTGCGGTCATGGCGGGCCTTGCAGCTGGAGTTGCGGCGCTTCTACAGGAAGCATGGCCCCCGGAAAAGCGTCCCAGTGGACGGATTTCCGCAATCGGTTACTTTCCGCTGCATGAAAAAGCCGATGCATCTTGGAAAAGCCTCCGCGATCCCCGCCTCGCCGGAGAAGGCCACACTCGACCGCGTACCGAACCCGCACCCGGACACCGACTATGCCGCGCGCTTCACCGCGCCGGAATTCACCACGCTCTGCCCGATCACCGGCCAGCCTGACTTCGCGCACCTCGTTATCGATTACGTCCCGCACAAATGGCTGGTGGAATCGAAGTCGCTCAAGCTCTATCTCGCGAGCTTCCGCAACCACGGCGGCTTTCACGAGGACTGCACGGTCGCCATCGGCAAGAAGCTCGCGAAGCTTCTCGCGCCGAAATATCTGCGCATCGGCGGCTACTGGTATCCGCGCGGCGGCATTCCCATCGACGTGTTCTGGCAGCACGGCAGGCTGCCGTCCGGCGTCTGGCTACCGGAGCAGGGCGTCGCGCCTTACCGCGGGCGCGGCTAGCTTCTTGTGCCGCGCATTCTGCTTACGAACGGCGACCATGCCGCCAATGCACTCGCGGCGCATTTTCCCGATGCGGAAATCCTGATCTGGCGCGACGTGCTCGTGGAAGGCCCGGTGCCAGGCGGCATCGATGACGAAACGCTCGCGGATATTCGCGCGCGTCACATCGATGACGCCTTCGGCATGAGCGACGTGCGGGCGGACTTCGCGCGGCGGAACGAGGCTTTCGCGCGGCTCGGTTCGTTCAAGCGGATTGAACTCTGGTTCGAGACCGATCTGCACGATCAGCTCCAGCTCATCGAGCTGCTCGCTCGCTTTGCGAAACGGCCGCCGCAACCGGCCCCGTTTCTCGCGCTTGCCACACCGCCGCTGTGGACGCATATCGATGCGGCCTGCAACGCAATGCGCCCGCTCGCCGGTGCCGACTATGAAACCGGTGCCGCACTGTGGCGGGCGTTTCGCGCGTCTTCGCCCGAAAGCCTGCGCGAGCAAGCCTTCGCAACCGGAGCCTTACCCGAAGCCCGCACCGCCCTTGCGCGCTTGCTCGAAGAGTATCCCTCGCCGCGCGACGGCCTCGGCCGCATCGAGCGGCAAGCGCTGCGCGCGATCCGGGACGGCGCAATCACGCCGGGACTCGCGTTCCGCCACTACCAGCAGACCGAGCCGCTGCCGTTTCTCGGCGATCTCGGATTTTTCCATCGCCTCGACAATCTCGCTTCAGGCACTGCGCCGCTGGTGTGCGGGCTGCCCGAGGGCGGCATCGCAGCGGCCGCGTGCACGAACAGGACGGTCGAATACACCGATACGCTGATCGACCTGACCGAAGCCGGCCATGAAGTGCTCGAGGGGCGCAAGGATTTCGTCGCGCTGAACGGCATCGATCGCTGGATCGGCGGCGTGCATCTGACAAGCGAGAATGTCTGGCGCTATGAGCCGGACACCAAGCGGCTCGCGCAGGACTAGCCGCCTTTCGGGAACAGGAACCGCGCCCCGCCGATCCCGGTGGCGGCAATGATGACTGCTGCCGCAAGCAGCGTCGCGGTCAGCCCGGCATAGGCCAGGCCCCAGTAGTAGAACACCGGGCCGACCGCGTGACCGATGAAGAAGGACGACGAATGCAGCGCGATCGCGGAGCCGCGGGCCTTCGGCGCGATCTCGGATGCCGCCAGCTGAAAGCAGTTGTGCATCATGTAGAACCCGATGCCCATGACGAAGAATGCCGCGAATTCGACCGGCCAGGAAAGCCGCAGCGTGGAGAGGCAAAGCATTGAGGCCGCGATCAGCCCGCCCCAGATCATCAGCCCGCGCGTGCCGAAGAGTTTCAGCATCGGCGCGACGATCAAGCCGAAAACGGCACCGCCGACTGCGAAGCCCGCAATCACGAAGCCCGCGATGGTTGCGCGATACTCGCCGACTTCGTGAAGCAGGATAGCTACGAAAGGAAAGATGCCGAAGATCGCAATGCCCTCCAAAAGCACGCCGAGATAGGTCCACTTCGCGCGCGGATTGGCGAAGATCGTTCTGTAACTGTTGACCGCGAAGGCGAGATCGAAGCGCTCGCCCTTCTCGTGCTTCACGTTTCGGAAGCCCCAGAGGCCGGCCGCGAGCGCAAGCGCGCCGCAAACGGTGGCAGCGACAAGCACGCCGCGCCAGTTCGTGAAATCGCCGACGATGCCGCCAGCCCAGGCGCCGGTGAGATTTCCGGCGAGCGCCGCCGCGACATAGCGCCCAAGCACGATCTGCCTGCGCTCTACCGCAACATTGTCGGAGACGAAGGCAAGGCCGGCCGGAAAGATCGCACCGGCCGCCATCCCGGCAATCACGCGCGTCACCAGGAGCCAAGTAAAGTTCTCCGCAAACGCGCCGACGAGTGTCGCAAGCACCAGCAGCGTCATGCCCGCGAGCATCAGTTTCGTCTTGCCGAAGAAGTCGCCGACGGGGCCCAGCAGCGGCTGGATGACCGCGAACGGCAACGCAAACGCGGTCGCAAGCAGCGCGACGTCGGCCGCCGGCATGCCGAACTCGCCGGAAATCTGCGGCACCACCGGATCGATCGCACGCATGAACAGGCTGGTCGAGAACGCAATGAAGCTTACGACAACGAGCGCCCGGTTCATGTTCTTGGCTTTACTTTCAGGCGGCTAGCGTTTCGTCTTCGCAAGCTGGTCGAATGCGATGAGGTCTTTCAGCAGCGCTTCGAGGTCCTTCAGCGCGATCATGTTCGGCCCGTCGGACGGGGCCTTGTCCGGGTCGGGGTGCGTTTCGATGAAGACGCCGGCGACGCCGACCGCGACCGCCGCGCGCGCGAGCACGCCGACATATTTGCGCTCGCCGCCGGAGGACGTGCCCTGCCCGCCCGGCTGCTGCACCGAGTGCGTCGCATCGAAGATCACCGGCGCGCCGGTCTCGCGCAAAACGGGAATCGCGCGCATGTCGGAGACCAGCGTGTTGTAGCCGAACGAGACGCCGCGCTCGGTCACAAGCACGTTGGCGTTACCCGCGCCTGTGACCTTCTCGACAACGTTCTTCATGTCCCAGGGCGCCAGGAACTGGCCCTTCTTCACGTTCACGACGCGGCCCGTCTTCGCCGCGGCGACCAGCAGATCGGTCTGGCGACACAGAAACGCGGGAATCTGCAGCACATCGCAGGCTTCCGCCGCGCGCGCGCATTGCTCGATCTCGTGCACGTCCGTCAGCGTCGGCAAGCCGAGCTTCGATTTGATCTCGGCGAAGACCGGCAGCGCGGCTTCGATCCCCATGCCGCGCGCGGCTTTCGCGCTGGTACGGTTCGCCTTGTCGAACGAGGACTTGTAGACCAGCCCGATCTTCAGCCGGCCCGCGATTTCCTTCAGCGCCTGTGCCACTTCCAGCGCATGCGTCCTGCTTTCCATCTGGCAGGGGCCAGCGATCAGCGAGAGCGGCAAAACGTTGCCGAAGCGCACGTTTCCTGCGGAAACGACGGCGTTGGGCGCGGGCGTGGCAAGCGGCTTGTTCATCGCGGCGGACCTTGCTTGGCCACGCCGGTCCGGTCAACCGGCGGCGTTAACGTCAAAGCCGAGCACTGCGCCATGCGCATGGATCACGAGCCTTCCATTGCGCTCGCGCGCGGCTATTCCGCTCCTTGAAACGGCCTCGCGGATTTTGCCCGCATCGCCCGCGAACACGACCGCCGAAAAGCGCAGGCCCTTCGACACCGGAGGCATCAACCCGAACGCGTCCTCGAACGGCCGCGGTTCGGTGATCTGCATCTGCCCGCGCGGCGTTTCGGCGACGACGCCGAGCGAACTCGAACGCGGCGCGCGGATACCGGTCCATGCCTGCAGGAAATACTGGTGATCGGTCGGGCTCTCGGCGGTGAAGACCGCGCTTGCCACACGCGAGACGCCGTTCGCGTGCGCCTGCAATTCCCTGAACCAGAAATTCTCCGGCCGCTTGTGCTGGACTACGAACGTCATCACGTCCGCGGAATCCGGCTCGCGCAGGAAGGAAAGCGAGAAGGCAAGCTCCGCCTCGCTGCCGTCAGGCCGCCTGCCCATGCGTCCGAAATCGAACACCGGAAAGCCGCCGAATCCGGCCTTGTCGAAGGCCGCCTTGTCGGCCTGTGCGTCTGCGCTTGCGAGCACGAGGCCGCTCAAGCCTTCGCCGTTCCGGGCAAGGAAATCACGATGAAAATGCGCGAACGAGGCCGGGCTGCCCTGCCCCTCGATCTTCTCCGGCTCCGCGACTTCAAGGATTTCGATATAGGAGCCGTCGAGCTGCACGATGCGATTGTGCGTGCCGAACGGATGCTTGTTCCGGCTGCTTACGATGAAGCCGAGCTTCTCGTAGAGTGCCGCCGCCGCATCGAGATCGCGGACGAGATGGATGACGTGATCGATTCCGCGCGCCGCCATGAATTAGACGAGCCGGCTTCTTTCGACCGCCGCACCCACGAACGACGAGAACAAGGGATGCGGGTCGAACGGCCGCGATTTCAGCTCGGGATGGAACTGCACGCCGACGAACCACGGATGATCGGGGTACTCGATGATTTCCGGCAGAATGCCGTCCGGCGACATGCCGGAGAAACGCATGCCTTTGTCCTCGAGCCGCGAGCGGTAGATCGTGTTCACCTCGTAGCGGTGGCGGTGGCGTTCTGAAATCTGCGTCGTTCCGTAGATCTCCGCGGCCCGGCTGCCCTTGGCGAGCGCGGCCGGGTAGGCGCCTAGCCGCATGGTGCCGCCCAGGTTTCCGCCCGCCTCGCGCCGCTCGCGCTCGTTGCCGCGCAGCCATTCGGTGAGCAGGCCGACGACCGGCTCCGGTGTCGCGCCGAACTCGGTCGAGTTCGCGCTGTTGATGCCCGCGAGATTGCGCGCGGCTTCCACCACCGCCATCTGCATACCGAAGCAGATGCCGAAGTAAGGCACCTTGCGCTCGCGCGCGAACTGCACCGCGCGGATTTTTCCTTCCGCGCCGCGATGCCCGAAGCCGCCGGGCACCAGAATGCCGTTGACGTGCTCCAGATACGGCGCCGGATCTTCCTTCTCAAAGATTTCGGATTCGATCCAATCGAGGTTCACCTTCACCTTGTTCGCGATACCGCCGTGCGACAGCGCCTCGATCAGCGACTTATAGGCGTCCTTGAGGCCGGTGTACTTGCCGACGATCGCGATCGTCACGTCGCCTTCCGGGTTGCGAACGCGGTCCTCGATGGTCTGCCAGCGCGTCAGATCGGGCGTGCGCGCGTCCTTGATGCCGAACGCGGCCAGCACTTCGTTGTCGAGTCCCGCCGCGTGATAGGCGGAAGGCACCGCATAGATGTTGTCGACGTCGCGCGCCTCGATCACCGCGCTCTCGCGCACGTTGCAGAACAGCCCGAGCTTGCGGCGCTCCTCTTTCGGAATTTCGCGGTCGGTACGGCAGAGCAGAATGTCGGGCTGGATGCCGATGGAGCGCAGCTCTTTCACCGAATGCTGCGTCGGCTTGGTCTTCAGTTCGCCCGCACTCGGGATGTAGGGCAAGAGCGTGAGATGCACATAAATGCAGTTTCCGCGCGGCAGTTCGTTCTTCAGTTGCCGGATCGCCTCGAAGAACGGCAGCCCTTCGATGTCGCCGACCGTGCCGCCGATTTCCACGAGCACGAAGTCGAAGCCGTCGTTGCCTTCGAGCACGAAATCCTTGATCGCGTTGGTGACGTGCGGGATTACCTGGATGGTCGCGCCGAGATAGTCGCCGCGCCGCTCCTTGGCGAGGATTTCCTGATAGATGCGCCCCGTCGTGATGTTGTCGCGCTTGCTCGCGGGCACGCCGGTGAAGCGCTCGTAGTGGCCGAGGTCGAGGTCGGTCTCCGCGCCGTCGTCGGTCACGAAGACTTCGCCATGCTGATAGGGGCTCATCGTACCGGGATCGACGTTGAGATACGGGTCGAGTTTCCTGAGACGGACGGAGTATCCGCGCGCCTGCAGCAACGCGCCGAGCGCCGCTGAAGCGAGACCTTTGCCGAGGGAGGAGACCACGCCGCCGGTGATGAAAATGTACCGCGCCATGGGATTTAACGCTTAAACCTCTCGGTACGATTCTGCGAGGGCAAAAAAGTCGCCCCTGCACCGAAAAAATCGAAGGGCCGGTTTCCCGGCCCTTTTGCGCTTATTTCGACTGCGGAACCTGCGGTCCCTTCGGCTGGTTTTTCTGGAGCTGGTCCAGAATGGTCGGCCCCTGCGGATTGATCTGGGTCGGCGCCGTCGGGTTGATCAGCGTAGGCCCGGCCGGGCGCCAGCCCGCAAGGATCGACAAGAGCAGGCTGGTCACGAAAAAGGCCATCGCCAGCATGGCGGTCGCCCGCGTCAGCACGTTTGCCGTGCCCCGGCTGTTCATGAAACCGCCGCCACCGCCGCCGCCGATCCCCAGCGCCCCGCCTTCCGAGCGCTGCAGCAGCACGACGCCGATCAGCGCGAGCACGACCAGGAGATGAATGACGATCAGCGTGGTGTTCATGAACCGGATTCCGTCGCGGGCGGCCGCAGGGCGCCCTGAATTCGGGCGAAGCCATACATGGGGAGCCCCAAAATGCCAAGCGAGGGCATCGGGGCGCAGAATTGCCGCCAGCCTGTTTCGCTAATTAAGAAAATTAGCGAATCAAATGAACAACTTAGAAACGTTTTCGAACTCAAATATTCAATTATAAGCTGCTGCAATAGCTAGAAAATCGGTAGCTTTAAGGCTGGCACCGCCGATCAGCGCGCCGTCAACGTCAGGCTGAATTATGAGATCGCGTGCGTTCTCGGGCTTCACCGAGCCTCCGTACAAAATCCGCGTATTCCGGCCCTCTGCGCCGAACCGCGAGGCCAGCGTCTCCCGGATCGCCTGATGCATCTCGGCGACGTCCGCCTTGGTCGGCGTAAGACCGGTTCCGATCGCCCAGACCGGCTCATAGGCCACCACGAGCTTCGCAGCCGCCGCGCCGTCGGGGATGGAGCCTGCCAACTGCGCGCGGACCACCGCCACGGCATTCCCCGCCTCGCGCTGCTCCCGCCGCTCGCCGACGCACACGATCGCGACAAGCCCGGCCCGCCAGCCTGCCTCCGCTTTCGCGCGCACTATGCTGTCGGTCTCGCCGTGATCGGAGCGGCGCTCGGAATGGCCCACGATGACATGGCTCGCGCCGGCGTCTTTCAACATCTCCGCCGACACATCTCCGGTGTGGGCGCCGGCGGCCTTGGCGTGGCAATCCTGCCCGCCGATGAATACGCCTGAACCGGCCGCTTGAACCCTGGCTTCGCGGATGAGCGTTGCTGGCGGGCAGATCAGGAAATCGGCTCTGGCCTTGAGCGCCGTCGAGTAGCCCCCGCAGATCGCAACCAGCTCCGGCAGGCTCGCCGCAAGCCCGTTCATCTTCCAGTTTCCGGCGACCAGCGGGCGGCGCGTCATCTCGAAATTCCTTGTTGTTTTCAGGCGTTCTGCCGCGTAGCAGAGCGGTCAACTAGTGGGGTGGATTTGACATTCGCGAGTTATTTGCAGCGCTTTCTGGATGCGAATGTCAAATCCAAAGCCCCACTAGCGCCTTATAATTGCTAGTGATCCTTCGGTTCTGACATTCGTAAAGTGCCTGCCGAGACCGCCGACGAATGTCAAAACCGGATCACTAGCCCGCAAATTGCGGCAAGTCTTCCCGTTGCGACCATGGGATGCGGTCCCTAATATCCGGGCCGCCTCCCCTAACCCTTTGGAATCAAGATGCTTCAAGGCTTACGCGCCGGCTCGCGCACGATAGTGACCCAGATTCTGCTGTTCCTGCTGATGGGGCTTCTCATCATCAGTTTCGCCTTCTGGGGCATCGGCGACGTATTCCGGGGCTTCGGCGCCCAAACCGTCGCGAAAGTGGGCTCCACCGAGATCCGGATCGACGAATACCGCCGCGCCTTCAACGATCGGCTCCAGGACATCGGCCGCCAGATCAACCGGCCGTTCACGCCGGATCAGGCGCGCGCCATGGGCATCGACCGCCAGGTGCTGGGCGAGCTCGTCGCCGAAGCGGCGCTCAACGAGAAAACGAAAAAGATGGGGCTCGCCGTCACCGACGGCATCGTCCGCGACCGTGTCATGCAGTTCGCCGGGTTCAAGGGGCCGGACGGAAACTTCGATCCGGTCCGCTACCAGATGCTGCTGCGGAACAACAATTTCACCGAAGCGTCGTTCCTGGCCGCGGAGAAGCGTCTGGCCATCCGCCAGCAGCTACTGAGCGCCGTCGCCGGCGATCTGCTGCCGCCGAAGGCGCTTGCCGATGCCTTCTGGCGCCTGCAAAGCGAGACCCGCGCGATCGAGTATGTGCGGCTCACGCCGCAACAGGCCGGCGCCATTCCCGCGGCCTCCGAGGACGAGCTGAAAAAATACTTCGAGGCGAACAAGGCCGCGTTCCGCGCCCCCGAATATCGCACGCTGCGGGTTCTGCATCTGACCCCGCAGTCGCTGATCAAGGACATTACGATCGGCGACGACGTCGTGAAGCAGACCTACGAGCAGATCAAGGCGCGGATCACGACGCCCGAACGCCGCCAGATCGATCAGGTCACCTTTGCCTCGCAGGACGCAGCCAAGGCCACGGCCGACCGTATCGCCAAGGGCGAAACGCTGGACGCGGTCGCCAAGGATCTCAAGCTCAACGTCGTTTCGCTCGGCACGCTGGCGAGAACCGAAATTGTCGATGCGCCGGTTGCGGAAGCCGCCTTCACCCTTGCCGCCGGCGCAACCAGCCAGCCGCTTGCGGGCCGCTTCGGACCGGTCATCATCCGCGTCGTGAAGATCGAGCCGGAGCGCACGCCGCCGTTCGAGGAGGTGTCGAAAGCGCTCCGCGAGGATCTCCAGATGCGGCAGGCCGCGCAGCGCGTACAGGCGCTCCACGACAAGATCGAGGACGAGCGCGGCGCCGGTCTCACCATCGAAGAGATCGGCAAGAAAATGAATCTGCCGGTGATCGCGGTGGAAGCCGTCGATCGCAGCGGCGCGAAGCCGGACGGCACCAAGGTAGCCGACCTGCCGAATGCGGAGACGCTGCTCGCCGCCGCCTTCCAGGCCCAGAAGAACGTGGAAACCGACGCCATCGAACTGCGCGAGAGCCGCAGCACGATCTGGTTCGAGGTCGTCGACATCAAGCCCTCGCGCGAACGCACCTTCGAGGAAGCGAAAGGAAGCGTCGAAGCGCGCTGGAAGGACGAGCAGACCGGCAAGAAGCTCGCCGAACTCGCCGCCGATATTCAGAAGAAGATCGACGGCGGCGCGACCTTCGCCGTGGCCGCGCCGAACCTGAAAACCGAAAAGGCCGAGAAGCTCAATCGTGCGTCCTCCGTGCCCGGGCTCGACGCCAATACCATCGCGCGCGTGTTTCTGACGCCAAAGGACAAGGCCGGTACCGCCGCGCCGGAAGGCACCTCCGACCGCATCGTGTTCCGTGTGACGGCGATCGATCTGCCTGCAACCGAGCCGCCGGCGCAACTGATCCAGCAGCTCACACAGTCGGTCCAGGAAGACCTGCAGGTGCAGTACGTCAACCGCCTGCAAACCCAGCTCGGACTGCGCGTTAACGAAGCCGCGATGCGGCAGGTCACGGGCGCGAGCGAGCAGAGATAGAGATCGTGTCATGGAGGTCTTGCCGGACGAAGGCGCCTTCGGCGCAGGTTATGCCGCTGGCAAGCCGCAACTCGTCTGGACAACGCTGGTCGCCGATCTCGAAACGCCGGTCTCGGCCTATCTGAAGCTCGCGCGCGAGCGCTATCCTTCCTTTCTGCTGGAGTCGGTCGAAGGCGGCGCCGTGCGCGGCCGCTATTCGATCATCGGGTTCGACCCCGATCTCATTTTCCGCGTGCGTGGCGGCGGGGCGGAGATCAACCGCGCAGCACGCACGAACGCAAACTCGTTCGAGGCGGCGAAGCATCCGCCGCTCGAAGCGCTCCGCGCGCTGATCGAGGAGAGCAAGGTCGAGGTTCCTTTCGGCCTGCCGCCGATGGCGGCCGGCATTTTCGGCTATCTCGGCTACGACATGGTGCGGCAGATGGAGAAACTCGCCGCACCCAATCCCGATCCCATCGGCACGCCGGACGCCGTGCTCGTGCGGCCGACCATCGTGGTCGTGTTCGACGCCGTGAAGGATACGATGACGGTGATTACGCCGGTGCGCGTGCAGACGGGTGTTGCCGCGAAGGCCGCCTATGCGCAGGCGATGGAACGATTGAGCGCCGTGGTCGATGCGCTCGACCTGCCGCTGAACAAGGAGACGGCTGCATACTCCGACGAGCCGATCGGCGCGAACGCCGTTTCCAACACCACGCCTGCCGAATACGAAGCGATGGTCCGCTGCGCGAAGGAATACATCCTTGCCGGCGACATCTTTCAGGTGGTGCTGTCGCAACGCTTCGAAGCATCGTTTTCGCTGCCGCCGTTCGCGCTTTACCGCGCTCTGCGGCGCGTGAACCCGGCGCCGTTCCTCTACTTCCTGAACTTCGGCGAATACGCGATTGCCGGATCGAGTCCGGAAATTCTGGTCCGCGCGCGCGACAACAAAGTGACGATCCGCCCCATCGCCGGCACGCGCCCGCGCGGCGCCACGCCCCACGAAGACAAGGATCTCGAAAACGAGTTGCTCGCCGATCCCAAGGAGCGCGCCGAACATCTGATGCTGCTCGATCTCGGCCGCAACGACGTCGGCCGCGTCTCCAGGATCGGCACCGTGAAGGTCACCGACCAGTTTTTCATCGAGCGCTACAGCCACGTCATGCACATCGTCTCGAATGTCGAAGGCGAATTGCACGAAAAGCACGACGCACTCTCAGCACTTGTCGCGGGCTTTCCGGCGGGCACCGTCTCCGGCGCGCCCAAGGTGCGCGCCATGCAGATCATCGACGAACTGGAGAAAGAAAAGCGCGGCGTTTACGCGGGCTCGGTCGGCTATTTCGCCGCCGACGGCTCGATGGATACCTGCATCGTGCTCCGCACCGCGCTCGTCAAAGACGGCAAGATGTATGTGCAGGCGGGCGCCGGGATCGTTGCCGATTCCAACCCGAAATCCGAGCAGCTGGAGTGCGAGAACAAGGCGAAAGCCCTGTTCCGCGCCGCTGAAGAGGCGCGCCGCTTCGCCTCCGCCGCCAAACGCGGGCAATAACCCTAGGATTCGAGGCCGCTTCCAGCCGGGACCGATAAAGTCTAGAAAAACCCCATGAAAGTCGCGCTGATCGACAACTACGACAGCTTCACCTGGAATCTCGTCCACTACCTCGGCGAGCTGGGCGCGGAGGTCGACGTCTACAGGAACGACGCGATCACGGTGGCCGAGTTGAAGGCGAAGCGGCCCGACGCCATCGTGCTTTCGCCCGGCCCCGGCACCCCTGACGATTCCGGCATATGTCTTGAGACCATCGAAAAGCTCGGCGCCGAAACCCCGATCTTCGGCGTCTGCCTCGGCCAGCAGTCGATCGGCCAGGCCTATGGCGGCAAGGTGGTGCGTGCGCCCGCGCCGGTGCACGGCAAGCTCTCCATCGTGAAGCATTCCGGCGAAGGCGTGATGCGCGGCATCAACGGGCCGTTTCAGGCGACGCGCTATCATTCGCTGGTGGTCGATCGCGACACCATGCCGAAGGAGCTGAAGGTGACGGCGCAGACCGACGACGGCCTCGTCATGTCGGTGTCGCACAAGGAACATCCGGTGCATGGCGTGCAGTTTCATCCCGAGAGCATCGCGTCCGAGCACGGCCGCGTGATTCTGAAGAATTTTCTCGATCTCGCCGCCGCGTGGAACGCGGCCAGACGCGCCTAGAGGAACCGCAATGGAAAAATTTCGCGCGTTGATCGGCAAGGTCGCGACCGGCGCGGCGCTCTCGCAGGAAGAGTCGGCGCACGCCTTCGATAAGATGATGTCGGGCGAAGCCACGCCCTCGCAGATGGGCGCGTTTCTCATGGGCCTGCGCGTGCGCGGCGAAACCGTCGACGAGATCGCCGGCGCGGTCGCGACCATGCGCGCGAAGATGACGACGGTGGATGCCCCCGCGAACGCGATCGACGTGGTCGGCACCGGCGGCGACGCCGCGGGCAGCTACAACATCTCTACCTGCGCCGCCTTCATCGTGGCGGGTGCCGGCGTGCCGGTCGCAAAGCACGGCAACCGCGCGCTCTCCTCCAAGTCGGGCGCCGCCGACGTGCTTGCGGCGCTCGGCGTCAACATCGAACTGAAACCGGAAGGCATCGCGAAATGCATCAAGGAAGCCGGCATCGGCTTCATGTTTGCGCCAGCGCATCATCCGGCGATGAAGCACGTCGGCCCGACCCGCGTCGAACTCGGCACACGGACGATCTTCAACCTGCTCGGTCCGCTCTCGAACCCCGCTGGCGTCAAGCGCCAGATGGTCGGCGTGTTCGCCCGCCACTGGATCGAACCGCTCGCGAAAGTGCTGGGTGCGCTCGGCTCGGAGAAAGCCTGGGTGGTGCACGGCTCCGACGGTCTCGACGAGATCACCACCACCGGTCCCACGCATGTCGCCGAACTCTCGGGCGGCAAGGTGAAAACTTTCGACATCTCTCCCGCCGACGCCGGCCTGAAGTCCTCGAAACCCGGCGAACTGAAGGGCGGCGAAGCGATCTACAACGCCGAAGCGCTCCGCGCGGTGCTCGACGGCCAGGCCGGTCCGTTCCGCGACGTCGCGCTCTTCAATGCGGCGGCCGCACTGCTCGTCGCGGGCAAGGCCGAAACCCTGAAGGACGCCGCGGCGCTCGCGGAAAAAGCCATCCAGAGCGGAGCGGCAAAGGCGCGGCTCGACAAGCTTGTCGCCGTCTCGAACGCGCAATGAGTGACATTCTGGAGAAAATTACCGCCTACAAGCGCGAGGAAATCGCGAAGGCGAAACGCGAGCGTCCGCTTGGCCAAATCGAAGCCGAAGCGAAATCGAAGTCCGCGCCGCGCGGCTTCATCAGGGCGATCGAGGCGAAACTCGCCCGCAACGACTACGCGCTGATTGCCGAGATCAAGAAGGCGAGCCCGTCGAAGGGCCTGATCCGCGCCGACTTCGATCCGCCTGCGCTCGCGAAGGCCTACGAGGCGGGCGGCGCGGCCTGTCTTTCGGTGCTGACCGACACGCCCTCGTTTCAGGGCGCGCCGGAATTTCTGACCCGGGCGCGAAACGCGACCAAGCTTCCCGCGATCCGCAAGGATTTCTTCTACGACCCCTATCAGGTGGCCGAGGCCCGCGCGTGGGAAGCCGACTGCATCCTGATCATCATGGCGGCGGTCGACGATGCGGTGGCGCGCGATCTGCTCGCCGCCGCGCATGCCTATGGCATGGACGCGCTGATCGAGGTGCACGACGCCGCCGAACTCGGCCGCGCGCTCAAGCTCGGCGGCAGGCTGATCGGCATCAACAACCGCAACTTGCGCACCTTCGAAACGAAGCTCGAGACCACCGAGGAACTCGCACCGAGGATTCCGAAAGACAAAATCGTGGTCGGAGAAAGCGGTCTCTTCACGCCCGGCGATCTCGCGCGGCTTTCGCGCGCGGGCGTCAACACCTTCCTCATCGGCGAGAGTCTGATGCGGCAGGAAGACGTGGAGGCTGCGACGCGCGCAATCCTGACCAAGAACGCGATGCGGGCTACCGCATGACCAAGCTTACGCACATCGGCGCCGCCGGCGAAGCCCGCATGGTCGACGTATCCGGCAAGCAGGCCAGCGAACGCACGGCCGTGGCCGAAGGCCGCGTGGTCATGCGCAAGGAGACGCTCGACCTCGTGATGAGCGGCAACGCGAAGAAAGGCGACGTGCTGGGTGCTGCGCGGATTGCCGGCATCATGGCGGCGAAGAAGACGCACGAGCTGATCCCGCTCTGCCATCCGCTCTTGCTTTCCAAGGTCGAGGTCGAGATTGCACCCGACCCCGTCCTTCCCGGCCTTGTCGTGCGCGCCACCGTGAAGCTCACCGGGCAGACCGGCGTCGAGATGGAAGCGCTCACCGCCGTCTCGGTCGCGTGTCTGACGATCTACGACATGGTGAAAGCCGCCGAGAAAAGCATGCGGATCGAAAACATCCGCCTTCTCGAAAAATCCGGCGGCAAGTCGGGTGACTATCGTGCCGAATGAGTCGGCGCTCGTACCCTTTGAGAAAGCGCTCGCGAAAATTCTGAGCGCCGCCGTGCCGCTCGCTGCCGAACCGGTTCCGCTCAGCACGGCTGCGGGCCGCGTGCTGGCAGCCGACGTCAAGGCGCTGCGCTCGCAGCCGCCGTTCGACGTTTCCGCGATGGACGGCTATGCCGCGCGTGCTGCCGATCTCGCCGCGGGAAAGCCGCTCAAACTCGCGGGCGAGTCCGCGGCCGGGCATGCGCTCGAAACCGGACTGCGGCCCGGCGAAGCCGCGCGCATCTTCACGGGCGCGATCGTGCCTGCGGGCGCGGACGTCGTGGTCGAGCAGGAAGCGGCGCAGCGCGACGGCGATCTCGTACGGCTGCCCGCTTTCGAGCGCGGCAAGAACATCCGCCCCGCGGGCGTCGATTTTCGCGAAGGCGATATCCTCCTCAAAAAAGGCGAGCGGCTCTCCGCGCGCATGATCGGCCTTGCCGCCGCTATGGATCACGCCGCACTTTCCTGCGCGCGGCGGCCGCGCGTCGCGATCTTCTCGACCGGCGACGAACTGGTCGCGCCCGGCGCGGGCGGCCCGCCGGAGCGCATCGTCGCCTCGAACCCTTATGCCGTCGCGGCGCTCTGCGAACGCGAAGGTGCGGCCGTCACCGAACTGCGGGTGCTCAAGGACGACCTCGCGCTGATCTCGGACGCGATCGAGGGCGCGAAGGAAAGCGCGGACGTGATCGTGACCCTCGGCGGCGCTTCGGTCGGCAAGCACGACCTGATCCGGCCGGCGCTGGAGCGGGCCGGCGCGGCGGTCGACTTTCACCGGATCGCGCTCCGCCCCGGCAAGCCGACGCTTGCGGGTTCGGTCGGGAGCGCGCGCGTGCTCGGCCTGCCCGGCAATCCGGCGGCGAGCTATGTTTGCAGCGTGGTTTTTCTCGCGCCGCTCTTGCGCACCTTGCAGGGCATGAACGGCGCCATATGGAAGCCGGAGCCCGCGGTGCTCGGCGCCGATCTCTGGGCGAACGACCACCGCGCCGATTTTCTGCGCGCGGCCTCGCACTTCGACGCAGAAGGCCGCCGCGTGGTGACGCCGTTTCTGAAAAAATCGCAGGACAGTTCGTTCACGTCAGTGCTGGCGAAGGCCGACTGCCTCGTGCTGCGCGCGCCGCATGCGAAGGTGGCGAAGAAGGGCGATCCCGTGCAGGTGATCCCGCTGGATTGAAGCGCTCTGCGCCAGACACCCTTCGCGGTTTGAAAATCGTACTTTGCCGCTCTACAGCCCTTTCGTCATCGCCGGACGGCATTGGCCCGCGAGCTTGCGAGTGGATGCCGATGCCCGATCCGGTGATCCATCCGGTCGCGCAACATCCGCTGACCTTCATCATGGATTGCCGGGTCAAAACCCGGGTCTCGCATCCAAGTCGGCTATAGCCGACTTGGACATTTAATAATGTCCATCTCGGATAAATCCGAGATGGGTGCTCGCCAGGGCACATGGCCCGGCAATGACGAGCCCTGTTCCGATAACGGCGCAAAAACGGGGAAATTCGTTTTTTCCTCCTCGCACTTTCCGCTTTCCTTCCAACACCTTCCGCGAATCCGCGAAACAACTTTTTCCCTGCACCCTTGCTCCGTGCGTCGTGGGCCAGCGCACGGTCTGGAATTGTTATATGCTGCGTTTTAAGGAGCCGACCCTGCTAACGTGCGCCGGAAGCGCCGCATGACCCGTCTTCTTTTTTCAGTTGCCGTCATTGTCTATTGCCTGGTCGCCGCTCGCGCAGAAGCGCGGCCGCTCACGGACAGCGAACTCGTCGCTTTCCTTGGCGCAGTCGACCGGGCGGATAAGTTCGCCGCAGCAAATGATTTTTCCGCAGGCGAGAAGCTTTGCCGGGATGCCCTTGCAATCGCGAAAGCGGCGGAAAACGCCGGCATGCAGATCACGGCGCTCCGCTGCGTGCTGAACGTCTATGGGCTCCAGCAACGAACGATGGAGTCCTGCAAGACACGCGCGGAAGTTCGCGCGCTTATTCCCGCGGCGCGCGACGAATTGAAACAAAGGCGCCGAGACTTTGAGGAGAAACGCGACAGCGCGAGGAAGCGAGCCGCGTCAAATCCCGATGATGCCGCCGCCCGCAACGACGCGGAGAAGCAGGCGCGGGCCACGCAGATGGTAACCAATTTCATAGAGCAGCAAGATAAAGTCATCTATCAGCCGTTCGAGTCAGAATCCGCAGAGTGCAGATCGTAAAGCGGTGCGTCATCGGTTTAACCCGGGGAAATTCGTTTTTTCCTCCTCGCACTTTCCGCTTTCCTTCCAACACCTTCCGCGAATCCGCGAAAAAACTTTTCCCCGCCCTCATCCGCCGCGCGTAAATTCGCCGCGCCGTTTCCGTTCGAGGGCGCGCTCATGAGGCGTTCGTGAATGCGGGAAGCGGCCGGCGCCTGCTGGTGCGGTTCGCAGCCGTATCACCGGGAGGCTTCGGGTCACCGTCCGCGGCTACTACGGGCCGCCGCCTATCCCCGAAAGGGGCGCTGACCGGAAGGTTGGTGTTGGCTGGAATGGAAACCGGAAGCGGAGAAGAAACCTCTCCGCGGAAAGTTTCAGAAGCACAGTCCTGAAGCTCACAAATCGCCGCAAGCGAAGCGCTGCGAGACGATACGGGCTCCCCGTCAAACGGGAGTCCGGCAGACGAAGACGTGGCGTCCCGCGGCGCTTCGCGACCCTCGAATGTTTTCGGGGAGAGAGTTCGCTTGCGCGCTTTCGCCAAAAGTCGTCATGGCCGGGCTCGTCACCTAAGTCGGGCTTGCCCGACTTAGGCATGATTTATTCAGAAGTCGCGCAAGCGCGACTTCTGTTGCCATCCACGCCTTTACGGCACTTGCACAACAGAAGGCGTTGATGCCCGGCACAAGGCTTGTGCTCGGGCCGGCAAGCCGGACCCGAGTGCCGGGCATGACGAAGTACATACAGGGAGCCGTGCATGCCCTTCACGCGTTCTTAATCCTTGCGGAACACACCTAGAACGGATACAGATTGTTCCTGATTTGTACCGACTCGAAGGACCGCCTGAAAAGGCCCGAAACGCAGGGATTTTCCTACGATGCTGACCCGCAAACAGTACGAGCTGCTCCGCTTCATCCACGAGCGCCTGAAGGAAACCGGGGTGCCTCCTTCCTTCGACGAGATGAAGGACGCCCTCGACCTGCGCTCGAAATCCGGCATCCACCGCCTGATCACCGCGCTCGAGGAGCGCGGCTTCATCCGCCGCCTTCCGAACCGCGCCCGAGCGCTTGAGGTCATCCGCCTGCCCGAGACGGTGGCACCCGCCATGGGCAGCCCGCGCGGCCGGAGCGGCTTCTCGCCGAACGTCATCGAAGGCTCGCTCGGCAAGGTCGCGAAAGTCCCCTCCGACAAGGACGACGGCAGCGCGACCCGCCCGATCGCGATCCCGGTCATGGGCCGCATCGCCGCCGGCACGCCCATCGAAGCGATCCAGAATCGCAGCCATACCGTGCACGTCCCGCCGGAGATGCTCTCGGCGGGCGAACACTACGCGCTCGAAGTGAAGGGCGACTCCATGATCGAGGCCGGCATTCTCGAAGGCGACCTTGCGCTGATCAAGAAAGCCGACGTCGCCGACACCGGCGATATCGTCGTGGCGCTGGTCGACAGCGAGGAAGCGACGCTGAAGCGGCTGCGCAAGAAAGGCGCCTCTATCGCGCTCGAAGCGGCAAATCCGTCTTACGAAACCCGCATCTTCGGCCCCGACCGCGTGCAGATCCAGGGCAAGCTGGTCGGCATCTATCGCCGCTACTGATCGTCGAAATCGTCCTCCGGCGCGGGCGCTGCCGCGGGCACTTCCTTCTTCGCTTGCCGCACGCCGTTGAGCCGCGCGAGCGCATGCGCATCCGGCGCTGTCGCGCGACCGAACCACGGACGGTCGGCGTTCGGTGCGCGCGAAGGTACGGCCTGCCAGCCCGTTGCGGTTTTCTTCAGCGCGAGCGCGCCGGTCGCCGCAAGCAGGCCGCGGTCGATCACCGGCGACGGACAACGCTCCGGCACATCCCGGTTGCTGACGACAAGCGCTGCCCGCCCGCAGTCCTCAAGCAGCGCCGCCGGCGTCTTCGGAACCGCGACCAGCGCGCCGCCGGGCAGCCTGCCCGCGCATCCGTTGTCGTCGCAGTCGAAGGCCCCGCGCCGCGCGCTCGGCGGCAAGCCGTTCGCGGCAAGCCAGTTCTCGACGGTAAAGCGGTTGCTCCTGGTAGCGTGGACCGCAAGCAGGCCGTCTGCGGTCCGCAGCGCCACGAGTTCGCCTTCGGCATCGACCAGGACGTCATGGCGCGGCCCGTTCCACATGCCCCAGATCGCGATCGCCGCGAGCGGCAGGCCGAACCAGCGCAGCCGGGTCGCCGGAATCGCGAGCACCAGGAGCGCGAGCGTGCCGAGCAGGAGCGCGCCCGCCCCGAACGCCGCGATCCTTCCTTCCGCGCCGCCGAGCGACGTCACGAACTCGGAAATCCGGATCATGCCCTCGATGCCGTAGCCCATCGCGGTCCAGCCGATGGCGTCGAAACCGAACGGGATCAGGATCACCCCGATCACCGCGCCGGGCATGATGAGCATCCCGGTCAGCGGCATGGCGAGCACGTTGGAAAGCACGCCATAGGGCGCAAGCCGGTGAAAATGAAACGCCGCGTAAATCGCCGTCGCGAGCCCGGCCACGAGCGAAGTCGCAGCACCCAGGAGCACCCATCTGGCCGTACGCGACGACCACGCGCCGAGCGCGGAAGCGCCCGCCCGCGGCGGCGAAGCGACCAGCGGCACCCAGCGCTCGTAGAAACTGATGAGCGCGAGCGTCGCCGCGAACGACATCTGGAAGCCGGGGTTCAGCACCGCTTCCGGCGACACGATCAGCGTCACTACGACGGCCGCGGCAAGCGTGCGCAGCGTCAGCGCCGGCCGGTCGATCAGCACGCCGGCGAGCACGATCGCGATCATGATGTAGGCGCGCTGGGTCGCGACTTCGCCGCCGGAGAGCAGCAGGTAGAAGCTAACCCCGCAAAGCGCGGCAAAGGCCGCGTACTTCTTGATCGGCCGCCTGAGCGCAAGTCCCGGGACGAGCGCGAGTCCGCCGCGCACGAAAGCGAACAATACGCCTGCGACCAGCGCCATGTGCAGCCCCGAGATCGAGATCACATGATAGAGACCCGAGATCCGCATGGCCTCGTTCGCTTCATGCGAGATGTGATCGCGGATGCCGGTGACGAGCGCGGTTGCGATCGCTCCGCTGTCGCCCGGCAGTGTCGCGCGGATGCGCTCGGCGAGCCCCCGCCGCAGCGCCTCGACGCGCGTGTAAAAGCGGATCGCAAGCGGCGTCTTGAGGTCCGTGGATACCGTCTTGCTCTTGCCGAGCGCGAACCCGGTCGCGCCAAGCCCCGAGAAATATGCGCCGACCGCGAAATCATAGCCGCCCGGCCGCACAGGTCCCACGAGCGGACGCAGCCGCGCGCGCAACTCGACATGCTCGCCGACCGCCGGCGCCAGCCCCTTGCGGACGGCGAGCCGCACGCGCTCGGGGATCGCCTGTTTCGATTTCGGGTCGGTCTTGGTGACACGCAGGACAATCCGGTCGGAACGCGCGGTCGCGTCCCGTGCCTCGACGAACCCCTGCAAGGTCACAGTCGCTGTCGGCGCGGTCAGCACCGGATGCGCGATCATGGCTCCGCGCACCGCTCCCGTCGCAAAACCCGCGGCAAGCGAAGCGATGAACGCGGTCGCAGCAAAGGCGAGCGGGCGCCGGCGCAGTCCATAGGCGAGCCCGCTGCTTGCCGCGAAGAAGAACACCGCCGCAATCCACGAGGGTTCCTGCGGCGCGACGAAGTAAAGCAGCACGCCCGTGCAAAATCCGGCCGCCAGCCAAGGCGCAAGCCGGCCCTGTTCTGCTTCTTCGGCGAGTGCCGAACGCAGCCTTGCGACAAGCGGCGGCAGCAACCCGCCGGCGGCGGCAGCGCCGATTGCACCCGACCCGCCGAGCGTCAGTGCCTTGCGGGCGGCGCCGGGCCGCTTCCGCTCCGGCTCGTTCATTGGCCTCCCCGCCCTACTCGCAGCCGTCTCGCTATGCTACACGGGCCGCCGCTTCGATCCACTTCCGTCCGAGTCTGATGTCCGAAACCGTCATCACCCGCTTCGCGCCCTCGCCGACCGGTTTTCTGCACATCGGCGGCGCGCGGACAGCGCTCTTCAACTGGCTCTATGCCCGCCACACCGGCGGCAGGATGCTGCTCCGTATCGAGGACACCGACCGCCAGCGTTCCACGCAGGAGGCGATCGACGCGATTATCGCGGGCATGAAGTGGCTCGGCCTCGATTGGGACGGCGAGATCGTCTATCAGTTCGCCAGGGCGAC
>JBGFSD010000070.1:0-27319 GCA_041694745.1 Pseudomonadota bacterium | reverse complement strand
CTCGACCGGGGCCGGCTCGCGCGGCGGTGCGGGCCGTTGCGGCGCCGCCGCACGCGGACGCGGCGCATTGGTGCGCGGCGGCGGACGAAAATACGCGTCGCTGTCCGCGGCAGCGGCATCTTCGAGGTAGGCGTTTTCCGCCTCGACCGTCTGGATCGCGTCTTCGAGCGCGCGCTGCTCGGCGATCAGTTCGCTTACCGCCATCGGCGGATTCGAGTTCTGCGATTCCTCGAACAGGAGCTGCCGCGCCTGATCGTAGATCGACCGGCGCGCCGCAAGCGTGTTCGGCCGCAGACGCGCGACCGCGTTCGCAATCGGTCTGTAATAGTCCGTCGACACGCTCCGCCTCGTCCCCGCCTTGCCCGGCAAATATAGCCCGGCTGCCGCCTAGCGTCCCGCCACGGCGGGGTTGCGGCCGGCAAAAAATTTGTCGATCGCCGCGACGACGGCCGCAGATACCTTCTCGCGCCACGCTTCGGAAGTCATCTGCCGCAGATCTTCCGGGCTGGAGAGGTAGCCGAGCTCTAGCAGTACGGACGGCACATCGGGCGATTTCAGGACCACGAACCCGGCCGAGCGCAACGGATACTTGTGCAGCCGCGCCGCATTCCTGAGGCTGCCGACCAGCGTGCGCGCGAAGAGATTCGAATGGTTCTTGGTATCGCGCTGGGCGAGATCGAACAGGATGTTCGCAACATCGTCCGGCTGCTGCGAGAGATACCCCGCGAGCTTGTCGGAGTCGTTTTCCTTGTCGGCGAGACGCTGGGCTTCGCTGTCGGAGGCGTGTTCGGATCGCGTGTAGATCGTGGCGCCGGAGGCTTCGCCGGCGCCCTTTGATAGCGAGTCGGCGTGGATGGATATAAAGAGCGCGGCGGCGTTGGCGCGCGCGATCGCGACGCGCTCGTCAAGCGGCACGAAAACGTCGTCGTCGCGCGTCATCACCACGCGATAGCGGCCGGTCTTGAGCAGTTGCTCGCGCAGCTTCTTTGCGACTTCGAGCACGACCTCTTTTTCCTCGTCGCCGGTTTTCGCCTGGGCGCCGGAATCCGGCCCGCCATGACCGGGATCGAGCACGATGACCGGCCGCGGATCGGGCTTTTCCGGTTTCGGCTGCGTCTTGAGTGCCGCAGTATGGCGCTGCTCGGGAACGATCGCGCTTTTCAGGAAGCTCGCGCCGTCGGTGCGCACGAGATCGATCACAAGCCGCGCCGGCTGGTCGTCCAGCGGCGCAAGCACGAAGGTCTTGTCGATCCGCACCGGCTCGCGCAGGTCGATCACGATGCGCGCCTTGCCGGGCGCAAACTGCCCGTAGCGGAAGGCTGACACCAGCCCGCGTGCCTGCCTGCCCGCTCCGACCGGCAGGTCGAAACTGACCTCCGGAAGTTCGACCACGACGCGGTTCGGATTGGCGATGGTGTAGGCGCGTACCTCGATCTTGCGGTTGAGATCGATCACGAGCCGGGTCCGGCTGGCGTCGCCCGCGAGCCGCGCGTCGAGCGCGACCGTCCGCGGCTCCGTCTGCGCCCCGGCAATGCCCGGCGCGAGCCCGCTTAAGGCCATGAACAATCCGAGAAACAACGACGCGATACGCATTCCACCGGCCCTTCCGTCCCGCCACATTTCATAGCGGCCCCCGGTTAAGCCGCCGTTTACCGTGGTTCCCGCGCCCAAATCTATCAAGAAAACGAGAGGTTTAGCCTCCGTGCTTGCCAAGCGGGCATCCTCGCGCCTACATAAATCCATCACGGTTCGCGTGCGGGATTCGTCCGGGCGAACGGAAGGCGCGGGTCCGCGACCGGCAACCGAGTATGCCGCGACGCGCAGCGCGCCCAGAGCCGCCCGATACCACACCGCCAATGGCCGTGATGGCGACAAGGCCTCGCGCATGTGTTCGCGAAGCCGCCCGCCGGAGACAGGAAGCGAAGCCGATGGCAGCTACGCAAGCGAAACGGGATCTCAATAGGACCCCGCGCAGTTGCGCGTCCGCATCGTCTCACCCTCACCCTCATTCGCGTTCCATTCAATTTATGAGGCGCGCAGCGCTTGCGCGCGCAATGGGAATCTCATGGCCAACAAAATGCTTATCGACGCCACCCACCCGGAAGAGACCCGGGTCGTGGTCGTTCGCGGCAACCGGGTCGAGGAATTCGACTTCGAATCCGCCAATCGCAGGCCGCTTCGCGGCAACATCTATCTAGCCAAGGTCACCCGCGTCGAACCTTCGCTGCAGGCCGCCTTCGTCGACTACGGCGGCAATCGGCACGGATTTCTCGCCTTCGGCGAAATCCATCCGGATTACTACCAGATCCCGGTGGCCGACCGGCAGCGCCTGATCGAGGAAGAACAGCGCGCGGCCGAGGAAGCCGAGCAGCGCCGCAAGCGCCGGCTTCAGGCGAAGGCCGCGCAAAGCGGAGAAACGATCTCGGAAGACGCTGAGCTTCCGGAGGAAGCCGAGCATCACGACGAGCACGCCGCGGACGCGAACGAAGGCGAGCAGCCGGATTACCCCGAAGAAAACGGCGAGCCGGCGGAATTCGCCGCGGACAGCGAAACGCCGCCAGCCGCCGGGGCCGCGGAAGAAAACGCAGCGCCCGCTTCCAGTGACGCGCCGGCGAGCGAAGGCGGCGAGCACGAAACTCCTGATGGCGACGCCTCGCATATCGAAGAGAGCCCCGCCGAGGACACCGCTGCGCCGGAAGTCGTGGAATCGGTTGCCGCCGCCGACGCCATGGAAGAAGTGCCGGAGCGCGCGCCGCGCCGCCACCGCACCTATAAAATCCAGGAAGTCATCAAGCGCCGCCAGATCATTCTGGTGCAGGTCGTGAAAGAAGAGCGCGGCACCAAGGGCGCGGCGCTCACCACCTATCTTTCGCTCGCCGGCCGCTATTCGGTGCTGATGCCGAACACCGCGCGCGGCGGCGGCATCTCCCGCAAGATCACCGACGGCGCCGACCGCCGCCGCCTGAAAGACCTCGTTTCCGATCTCGAAGTGCCGGAAGGCATGGGCGTGATCCTGCGTACCGCCGGCGCCTCGCGGACCAAGACCGAGATCAAGCGCGACTTCGAATATCTCCTGCGCCAGTGGGAGCAGGTTCGCGAGCAGACGCTGAACTCCACCGCCCCCGCCCTCGTCTATGAGGAAGGCTCGCTGGTGAAGCGCGCGATCCGCGATCTATACAATAAAGACATCGACGAAGTGATCGTCGCCGGCGATGCCGCGTTCAAGGACTCCAAAGAGTTCATGCGGATGCTGATGCCGAGCCACGCCAAGAACGTGAAGGCCTACCGCGATACGCTACCGGTGTTCTCGCGCTACGGCGTCGAGCATCAGCTGGATGCCATGTTCTCGCCGGTGGTGCAGCTCAAGTCCGGCGGTTATATCGTCATCAACCCGACGGAAGCGCTGGTCTCGATCGACGTGAACTCGGGCCGCGCCACGCGCGAGCACAACATCGAGGACACCGCGCTGAAGACCAATCTCGAAGCATCGGAAGAGATCGCACGCCAGCTGCGGCTGCGCGACCTCGCGGGCCTCATCGTGATCGACTTCATCGACATGGAGGAAAACCGCAACAACCGCGCAGTCGAACGCAAGCTCAAGGACTGCCTCAAGCACGACCGCGCGCGCATCCAGGTCGGCCGCATCTCGCATTTCGGCCTCATGGAAATGTCGCGCCAGCGCATCCGCACCGGCGTCTTGGAAAGCTCCACCGAAGTCTGCCCGACCTGCGGCGGCACCGGCCATATGCGCTCGGTGTCCTCGGTCGCGCTGCATCTCCTGCGCGCACTCGAAGAGCAACTGATGAAGTCGGCGGCGAACGATCTTATCGTGCGCACGCGGCCCGACACCGCGCTTTATCTCCTCAATCACAAGCGCGCGCATCTGCGCGATCTCGAAGGCCGCTTCGGCGTCGTGATCATCGTGCAGTCGGACGACACGCTTTCCGGCCAGCAGTATTTCGTAGTCGAGAAGGGCGGGCCCGCGAGCGGGATCGCGAACCCGACGCTCGCGCGTCCGGGCTCCGAGATGGCGATCGAGAGCTACAACGACGCCGACGACACAATCGAAGACGAAGCCGAGGAGGCGGAGCCGGAAGAAATTTCCGCGGACGACGCCGAAGACGGCGAACGCGAGCCGGCGCAAGGCGAGCATCACGGCCGCCACCGTAGGCGGCGCGGGCGCCGCGGCGGCCGCGGACGCGATCGCGGCGAGAAGCCGAACCGCGATGTCGCGCCGCGTGCGGAAACCGCCGATGACGAAACGCAAGACGGCGAAGATACCGGCGAAGCGCAGGCTGCCGCCGACGGCGACGAAGCGCACGAGCAGGCTCATGCCGGCGAAAGCGGCGGTCAGCCGCGGGACGAAGGCGGCGAACGCAAGCGCCGCCGCCGCGGCCGCCGCGGCGGAAGGCGCAATCGCCGCGACCGCTTCCAGAACGGCGACCGGCCGGGCCGAGAACAAGCCGATCGCGACGGCAATCTCGCGGTCTCATCCGGGTTCGACGAGGTCGACACCACCGCACAGCCGGAGCCGCGCGGCATTCCGGTGCAGGAGCAGCCGGAAGCGCGGCCGCCACTTCCCGAGAACCCCGGCACCGCGCCGCAGTTCGGTACCGAACAGCCTGCGTCCGTTCCGTCCGAAACGGCAAAGCGCCGCTCGACGGTCCGCGAGGCCCCGCCTGCGTTCCGCTTCGACGACAGCACCGTGTCCAGCCCGGTCTATGAGCGGACGGATAGCCCCCCGCTCGCCTCCGAGAACGGCGATCAGGACAGCGCTGCTGCCCCGGCTGCGAACCCGTCGCCCAAAAAAGGCTGGTGGAACCGTTAGGTCCGTTTAGCTGCGGTTCATCCTGACGCCTTCCGCGCGCCACATAGCGCACGGAAAGTTGTATCGTTCCCGTGGGCCGGCGGCGTAAGATACGGCCGGCGGCAGAAGCAAAATGAGAGTTCAGGACATGAAGTCCATTGTGAAGAGTTCAATCGCAGCGGCCGTGATCGCAATCGGCGCCGCCAGCACGGCGGATGCCCGCCCGGTGCTCGTCACCGCCGACCTCAACGTACGCACCGGACCCGGCATCCAGCATCCTTCGGTCGGCGTGATCCGCGGCGGCTCGACCGCCGAAGTCGGACGCTGCTTCCAGGGCTGGTGCGAAATCGCCTGGGGTCCGCTGCGCGGATTTTCGAGCCAGGCCTATCTCGACGGCTTCGGCCCGCCGCCGGCGCCGGCCTATGTGCCGCCGCCTCCGCCGCCGGTCTATTACGCGCCGCGGCCCTACTACAATCCCTACTATTACAATCCCTATCGCCCGTGGCGCCGCCACTGGTGGTGAGCACCGCAACATGAGTCTGAATACGCCGCGCGCACCGCGCGGCGTTTTTGTTTGTACCGCGCCGGTGCTAGCCTTCGGCGGATAGTTGGTAACTAGTCGCCTCGAGAACCGGCATGACATACGCCGCACGGTCTTCCCTCAAAGCCTGCCTCGCCGCCTCACTGCTGTTTCTCGGTGCGCACTTCCTGCCCGCCGCGGCCGACGACTTCGACGACTGCGCGAGGCTCTCCGGCAGCGCCGCGCTGGAAGCCTGTAACCGCGGCATCAATTCGGGCCGCTACAGGGGACGCGATCTCGGCAGGCTCTATTACAATCGCGGCGTCGAGCACTTCGCATCGAGGAACGCGGAGCGCGCACTCGACGATTACACCCAGTCGATCCGGCTCGATCCGAATTATCCAAGCGCCTACTATAACCGCGGCATCGTCTACCGGCAGATGAACCGGTTCGACGAGGCGATCGCGGACTACACATCCGCGTTGCGTCTTCAGGAGAGCCACGAATTCTACAACAATCGCGGCGTCGCCTATGAGCGCAAGGGCGACAACGACAGGGCGCTTGCGGACTACAACAGCGCGATCCGGCTCAAGCGCGACTACGCGATCGCCTACTACAACCGCGCCAACATTTTTTCCGATCAGGGTAAGAACGATCTCGCCCTCAAGGACTACAACGAGGCGCTGCGCCTGAACCCGCAATACTCGAACGCCTATTTCAATCGCGGACTCCTGTTCAAGAAAACCGGCCAGAAGGACAAGGCAATCGACGACTTCCGCGCCGTGCTTCGGATCGATCCGGACGACAGGGATGCGGAGAAGCAGCTCACCCAACTCGGGGCGGGGCGGTAGCGCCGCCGCGCTTGAGCTTTCGCCTTTTGGGAATCGGCATGAAACATATGGCACACATTTCCGGGATTGGTGGCAGGTTTCGATTTGCTCTTCTGGTCGCCTGCGCACTCGCCGCTTCGCTCGCCGCGGCGTCCACTGCTACCGCGCAATCTCAGCGCGACATCGATTTGTGCTGGGGTCCCAATCCCGATGAAGGCATCCCGGCCTGCACGCGGCTGATTGCCGTCTATACGGGTGTCAATCTTGCAAGAACGTATGGAACGCGCGGGCATCTTCTGAACCTGAAGGGCGACCTCGAAGGCGCGCTGCGCGATTTCAACGAGGCAATCCGTATCGACCCCAGCGCCGGCGACGGCTGGTACAATCGTGGTGTAATCTACCGGAAGAAGGGGCTGCGCGACCTTGCGATTGCCGATTTCCGCCGCGCGCTCAGGATCAATCCGAACGACACGGACGCGATCAAGAATCTGGAAGCCCTCGGCGAACGGCCTTGAGCTACCGCCGCAACCACTTCCCGATCCGCTCCACCGCCTCCTGCATCTCGGCGCTCGAGCCCGCGTAGCAGAAGCGCAGGTAGTGCGCGCCGCGGGAGGTGTCGAAGTCCACGCCCGACGTCGCGGCGACGCCGGCTTCGTCCAGCATCTGCCGTGCGAAGGCGAGACTGTCGTTCGTGAAGCGCGCGACGTTCGCGTAGAGATAAAACGCGCCGTCGGCTGGAAGAAAACTGTCGAGCCCCGCTTTGGGTAGACCCTCGATCAGGATGCGCCGGTTCTCCTCGTAGCCGCGCTTGATCGCGTCCATCTCCGCGCGACCTTCGAACGCGGCTTCGGCCGCGATTTGGGAGAGCGTCGGCACCGAGATCGCGAGATTCTGCTGCAGCCGCTCTACCGAACGCACGAAGTTCTCCGGCACCACCATCCAGCCCACGCGCCAGCCGGTCATGCAGAAATATTTCGAGAACGAGTTGATCACGAAGACACCGTCCGAAAATTTCGCGGCGGTCTCGCCGAAGAAGGCGTAGTCGAGCCCGTGATAGATTTCGTCGGAGATGAAGCGGATGCCCGCTTCCTCGCAGGCTCCAATCAGCTCTTTCAGTTGCTCGGGCGGAATCATGGTGCCGGTCGGGTTCGCGGGGCTCGCCACGATCGCGCCTTTGATCGACGCCTTCGCGTGCTCGGCAAGCAGCGCCTCTTTCGTGATCGCCCAGCGATCGCGCTCCGAGATTTCTATTTCCACCGGCACGCAACCCAGCGCGCGCAGGATGTTCCGGTACGGCGGATAACCGGGAGACGCCATCGCGACGCGGTCGCCCGGCTCGAACAGCGACAGGAATGCCAGAATGAATCCGCCCGACGAGCCGGTCGTCGCCACGATACGTCCTGGATCGACCTCGAGCCCGTGCTGCTCGCGGTAGTAGCGCGCGATCCGGTTTCTGAGCGACGGAATCCCGAGCGCGGTGGTGTAGCCGACGCGGCCGGCCTCGAGTGCGGCTTTCGCCGCGGCAATGGCGGTGGAAGGCGCGTTGGCGGCGGGCTGGCCCACCTCCATGTGAATCACGCGGCCCCCCGCGGCCTCGATCCGGGCCGCGTGTTCCATCACGTCCATGACCATGAACGGCGGCACGTCGCTGCGCGCCGATGGCGCGAGCAGCGCCCTTGCCTGCGCTGCCAGCGCAGGCAAGGGCGCTCTATCCGGTTTCGGCCGCATGTGCCCCGCTATCGCCTCATTCGCGCGTTCCGGTGGCGTTGACCCGCCGGTTCCGCGACCTTATTCCGTGTTCCGGCTTGCCCGGCTGGAATGCTTTGATCTCACCGATGCACGAACAGGCAACTGCTAGCAGGCCCGCGCACACCCTGCCAGCGCCCATGCGATTCTCCGCGGCGCGGCGCGGTATAGCCGCCGCGACCGCGGCGGCCGTGCTGTTCGTCCATGCCGGCGAGGCGACCGCGCAGCAGATGAAGCTGCCGGTGTTGCGCGATGCGGAAACCGAAGAATTGCTGCGCGACTACACGCGTCCGATCCTGAAGGCCGCCGGCCTCTCGCAGCAGAAAATCGAAGTCGTCATCATCAACAGCCGCGAGTTCAACGCCTTCGTCGCCGACGGCCGCCGCATCTTCATCAATTATGGCGCGCTCTACGAGTCGACCACGCCGAACCAGATCATCGGCGTACTCGCGCACGAGGCCGGACACATCGCGGGCGGGCATCTGGCGCGCATCCGCGAACAGCTGGCGAACGCGCAGACCGCGGCAATCATCGCGATGGTGCTCGGCGCGGCCGCGCTCGGCGCGGGGGCTGCGACCGGCGCGCGCGGGGTCGGCGAAGCCGCGCCCGGCGTCATCCTTGGCCCGCAGGAAATCGTGCGCCGCACGCTCTTGTCCTATCAGCGCGGCCAGGAAGAAGCCGCCGACCGCGCCGCGATCACCTATCTCAACGCCACCGGCCAGTCCGCGCGCGGCATGATCGAAACCTTCGCCCGCTTCCAGCAGCAGCAGCTGTTTCTCACGCAGCAGGTCGACCCCTATCTGCTGTCGCATCCGACCGCGACGAACCGCATCGCGCAGTTGCGGACGCTCGCGGAAGCGAGCCCGCATTACAACAAGAAGGACCCGCCCGAGCTTCAGTTCCGCCACGACATGATGCGCGCGAAGATCGCGGGCTATTTCGAGCGGCCCGACGCGCTCATGCGCCGGCCGCAATACGCGCCCTCGAACAATTCCATGCCCGCGCAATACGCGCGCGCGATGTCGTCCTACCGCTGGGGCAATCTCGGTTCCGCGGTCCAGCAGATCGACGCGCTGATCGCGCAGCAGCCGAACAATCCCTATTTCCACGAATTGAAGGGCCAGGTCCTGATCGATATGGGCCGCGGCAAGGAAGCGATCGCGCCGCTGCGCCGCGCGGTTTCGCTCTCCAACGGCACGCCTCTGATCCGCATGATGCTCGGCCAGGCGCTGGTCCAGGGCGGCGGCAAGGAAGAAGCGGAGGAAGCGATCCGCGAACTGCGCTTCGCGCTTCAGCGCGAACCGAATGTCGCGTTTGCACACCGCACGCTCGCCACCGCCTATGCCCGCGCCGGCGACCGCGCCAATGCCGATCTCTCCGCCGCCTATGCCGCCTTCAACGACGCCGACTTCCGGGCCGCGAAGACGCTGGCGACCCGCGCGCAGAGAAGTTTCAAGGTCGGCTCGCCCGGATGGTTGCGGGCGGACGACATCCTCAAGTTCGAAATTCCGAAAGTCAGCACGCGCTAACGCCGCGCTTTTGCAGGAGCCGTTTCATGCCGAACGTTACCTTTCTCCGCAGACTTCCTGCGATCGCCGCCGCGGGCGCCGTGCTGCTTGCCGCCGCCGGGGCCGCCTACGCGCAGCAAAGCAAGGAAGAGATCGAGAAGATCGTCCGCGAGTACATCTTGAAGAATCCGGAGATCATCCAGGAAGCGATCATCGAGCTTCGCAAGAAGCAGGAGCTGGCGGAGCAGACCGCGCGCGCGCAGGCGCTGCAATCGCACAAGGAGCAGATTTTCCGCTCCAAGCGCGACGTCGTGGTCGGCAATCCGAACGGCGACGTCACGCTGGTCGAGTTCTTCGACTACAATTGCGGCTTCTGCAAGCGCTCGCTCAACGACATTGCCGAACTGATCAAGAGCGATCCCAAGCTGCGCGTCGTGCTCAAAGAACTGCCGATCCTCTCCGAGGGTTCGGTCGAAGCGGCGCGCGTCTCCGTCGCCGTGCGGATGCAGGATCCCACGAAATACTGGGCGTTCCACCGCACGCTGATGAGCGGACGCGGCGAAGCCAACGCCGCGCAGGCGCTGGCCGCCGCGCAGAAGGCCGGCCTCGATGTCGAGCGCATCAAGAAGGACATTTCAAACCCGGAAGTCGACGCTACCCTGCACGAAGTGCAGGAACTCGCCAAAGCGCTCGCAATCTCGGGCACGCCGAGCTTCGTGCTGGGCGACCAGCTGATTCCGGGCGCCCTGCCCCACACCCAGCTGGCGGCAGCAATCGCGCAGGTGCGCAAGTGCGGCAAGGTCAATTGCTGAAATTAATCAAATACTTGGCCTAGACTTTCCCTCGCCGCCTGCGCTCTCTATAAAAAGCCGCCGGGCTTCCCAGTCGTCGCATCGGCGCAAACTTCCCTTCGAGAGCGGCAAGAGACATCGATGGCGACCGTCTACGTCCTGAACGGGCCGAACCTGAACCTGCTCGGGGGCCGGGAAACCGCCGTCTACGGCGCGGCGACGCTCGCCGACATCGAGACGCTCTGCGCCGCCGCCGCAAAGCGGCACGGCCACGGCATCGTCTTCCGCCAGAGCAACCACGAAGGCGAACTCGTGGACTGGCTGCACGAAGCGAAGGAGAAGGCCGCCGGCGTCGTGATCAATCCGGGCGCCTATACGCACACCTCGGTTGCGCTGCACGACGCGGTGCGCGCGATCGGCATTCCGGTGGTCGAAGTGCACCTCTCGAATATTTTCGCGCGCGAGGAATTCCGGCACCATTCCTATGTGTCGCCGGTCGCGCGCGGTGTCATCTGCGGGTTCGGGCCGAAGGGCTACGAACTCGCCATCGACGGACTGGCAAACGCGCTCGCCGCGTAAGAACAACGGGCTCAACAATGTTTGGCAAAAAAATTCAGGTCGATCCCTCGCTGGTGCGCAATCTCGCGGAACTGCTCAACGAGACCGGCCTGACCGAAATCGAAGTGCAGAACGGCGCCCAGCGTGTGCGCGTCTCCCGCGGCGCGACCGCGGTGGCGGCCCCCGTGGTTGCGGCCGCCGCCGCTCCGGCCGCGAGCGCTCCGCGCGCCGCGGCAGCCGTCGAGGCGAGCGAAGTCAATTTCAGCAATCATCCGGGCGCGCTCACCTCGCCGATGGTCGGCACCGCCTACCGTTCGCCCGAGCCGGGCGCGCGCCCGTTCTGCGACGTCGGCGACAGCGTGAAGGTCGGCCAGACCTTGCTCATCGTCGAAGCGATGAAGACCATGAACGCGATCCCCGCAACCAGGGCCGGCAAGGTCACGCATATCCTGTTCGACGACGGCCAGCCGGTCGAGTTCGGCCAGCCTCTGGTCGTGATCGAGTGAGCGCAGCGTTCGATGTTCGATAAGGTCCTGATTGCGAACCGCGGCGAGATTGCGCTGCGCGTGCTGCGCGCGTGCAAGGAGCTCGGCATCGCGACCGTCGCGGTGCATTCCACCGCGGACGCCGACGCGATGCATGTGAAGCTCGCCGACGAAAGCGTCTGCATCGGCCCGCCGCCCGCGCGCGAAAGCTATCTCAACATTCCGTCGCTGCTGGCCGCCTGCGAAATCACCGGGGCGGACGCCGTCCATCCCGGCTACGGTTTTCTTTCGGAAAATGCGCGGTTCGCGGAAATTCTCGCCGAGCATCACATCGGCTTCATCGGCCCGAAGGCCGAACATATCCGCATCATGGGCGACAAGATCGAAGCCAAGCGCACCGCCAAGCGTCTCGGCATTCCGGTCGTGCCCGGCTCGGAAGGCGGTATCACTTCGGATGAAGAAGCGATGCGGGTCGGAAACGAAATCGGCTTCCCGCTGCTCGTGAAAGCGGCAGCCGGCGGCGGCGGACGCGGCATGAAGGTCGCGCGCGACGCCGCCTCGCTCTCCGAAGCGCTTTCCTCGGCACGCTCCGAAGCCAAGGCCGCGTTCGGCGACGACGCGGTCTATCTCGAGCGCTATCTCGAGAAACCGCGCCATATCGAGATTCAGGTGTTCGGCGACGGCCAGGGCAACGCGATCCACCTCGGCGAGCGCGACTGTTCGCTGCAGCGGCGCCATCAGAAGGTGCTGGAAGAATCCCCTTCGCCCGCGCTAAACCGCGAAATGCGGACCGAGATCGGCGAAATCTGCGCCAAGGCCATGCGCGACCTGAAATACGCGGGCGCCGGCACCATCGAATTTCTCTACGAGAACGGCGAGTTCTTCTTCATCGAAATGAACACGCGCATTCAGGTCGAGCATCCGGTGACCGAAATGATCACCGGCCTCGATCTGGTCTCCGAGCAGATCCGCATCGCTTCCGGCGCCTCGCTTTCGATCAAGCAGGAAGACGTGCAGTTCAACGGCCACGCGATCGAGTGCCGCGTCAATGCCGAGGACCCCGCGACGTTCGCGCCATCGCCCGGCACCATCAAATACTATTTCGCACCCGGGGGCCTCGGCGTGCGCGTGGATTCCGCCGTCTATGGCGGCTACCGCATCCCGCCGTATTACGACTCGCTGATCGGCAAGCTGATCGTGCACGGCAAGAGCCGCAATGAATGCATGATGCGGCTCCGCCGCGCGCTCGACGAGTTCGTGGTCGACGGCGTGAAAACCACGCTGCCCCTGTTCCGCACGCTCGTGCGCAACGCCGACATCCAGAACGGCGACTACGACATCCACTGGCTCGAGCGGTTCCTCGCGGAGAAGACGTAAAGAATAAAACTTCCACCCCCATGCAGGGTGGGATGCGAACCGAGCGTAGCGAGGTTAGCGGGTGGGGGTTGCCGAGCGCAGCGAGGCAAAACCAAAAACTCTCGCTGTCACCCCACCCGGCTCGCGCTTGCGCGCTCGCCACCCTCCCCGTCAAAGGGGAGGGATTATTTTTTCTCTGCGGCAACTGACTGCGCTAAACTCGCCCCATGGCCCGCCATGACGAAACCCGCGTCGAGATCACGCCGGAAGTGCTGATCAAGGCCTATTCGGTCGGCATCTTCCCGATGGCGGAAAGCGCGGACGATCCTTCGCTGTTCTGGGTCGAGCCCGAAGCGCGCGGCATCATCCCGCTCGACGGGCTGCACATTTCGCGCCGGCTCGCGCGCACCGTCCGCTCCGGCAGATACGAGGTGCATGTCGACCGCGACTTCGACGCCGTGATCGACGCCTGCGCGGCTCCTGCCGCAGGCCGCTCCTCCACCTGGATCAACAAGCGCATCCGCCGCCTCTATCGCGCGCTGTTCGACCGCCGCCAGTGTCACACGGTCGAGGCCTGGCGCAACGGCCGGCTGGTCGGCGGACTCTACGGCGTGAAGATCGGCGCCGCGTTTTTCGGCGAGAGCATGTTTCATTTCGAGCGCGACGCCTCGAAGGTCGCGCTCCTGCATTTGGTCGCGCGGCTGAAGACGGGCGGCTTCAAACTGCTCGACGCGCAGTTCATGACCCCGCATCTTGCGAGTCTGGGTGCGGTCGAGATTTCGCGCGTCGAGTATCAGAACCTGCTTGCGAAAGCGATTGCGGGCAGCGCGCAGTTCTACTGCTGGCCTTCCGACGGCGTGATCGACGGCGGCGTGGTCTTGCAGTCGATCAGCCAGACGTCATAGATCGGATGCTCGACCGCATTCAGGCCGGGCGAGCTTGCGAACATCCATCCCGAAAAGATCCGGCGGATTTCCGCCTTCAGCGTGATCTCGTCCACCTCGACGAAGGCCGTGGTGTTCTGCGTCTCCGTCGGCGGCCGCGTGTAGCAGGCACGCGGCGTCACCTGCAGCGCACCGAACTGCACGGTCTCGTTGATCGCAACGTCGAACATGATGATGCGGCCTGAAATCTTGTCGAGACCGGAGAAGCTCGCGGTCGGATTAGCGATGCGTTCGCCGTCGGGCGGCTGCGGCATCGCCTCCGGAGCTGTCGCCGGTGCCGGTTCGTCCTTGGCGTCCTTCGGCTTCTGCTTGGTCTTTGCCGGCGGCGCTTTCTTGGTTTCTTTCTTTTCGGTGGGCCGCATGAGTTCGGGCGGCAGCTGCGGCGGCTGGGGAGCGGCTTTCTGCTGCGGCGGCTGCGGCGGTTGCTGGTTAGGCGGCGGCAACGGTGCCTGCTCCACGTCGAGCGGCGGACGCGGCGGCTGGAACTGCCCGAGCGCAGAACCGGCGGCGAACATCGCGGAAATCATGCCCGCGGCAATCAAACGGTGAGAATTTCGTAACATTCGGGAATGCCGCTGCCGCCTGCGGAAGGAATCTGAACCCGCCGTCTGGATCAACAGGGGTCGTTAACATGTACATTGAGGCGGCGAAAGGGCCGTGGCAGGATTGGAGACCGGCCAATCCGACGGGCATGGGGGAAGAAAAAATGAAATGTATTGTTATGGCTGTTAGCTTTGTTGCTGCGCTCAGTATCGTGCAGGCGCTATCTCCCGCGCATGCGCAAACGACCGACGAGATCAAGCGAATCTGCTACAATAAGTATAACCTCGGCAAATACGGCGCCACAGCGAGCGAAGCACAGCGCAAGGACTTCGCAGCCAAGTATGCGGCCTGTGTGCGCTCGAAGGGGAAGAGCTAGAGCGCCTCAAGACCGTCTCGCGGCGACGCGCAGCCGCACGTAGTCCGCGGTCCAGTTGCCGGACTTGTCCCGCAACGCCGGAGCGAGCAGATTCTCGATTTCGGAAACGATCTGCCCGCGCCGGCTTTCCGGCCACTGCTCGAAAAAGCTCTCGCGGAACGTCGACAGCCAGCCGCGCATTCCCGTCGGCAGCGGCGTCGGCCGCGGAAACAGTCCGATCTTCTCCACGACAAAACCGTTCGCTTCGAGCAGCGCGCGATACTCGGCCGGCGTCGGGTAGAACCAGCCTGCCGCGAGCGCCGGATCCTTGCCGTGCGCGAGCGCGGTCGCGCGCAGCGCGGTGACGATCGCCGCGATGTTGCCGTGTCCGCCGAACTCGGCGACGAATCGCCCGCCGGGCTTGAGCGCACGGGCGACGCCCTTCACCACATCCTCGGCGCGCGTCATCCAGTGCAGTGCCGCGTTGGAGAACACCGCGTCGAACTCTTCGCGATAGTCGAGCGCCTGCCCGTCCTTGTGCTGCACGTCGAGGCCGCGCCCGCGGGCGGCTTCGAGCAGGGCCTCGCTGTTGTCCGCGCCGGTGACGATCGCACCCGCCTTTACGAGCTTTTCGGTCAGCACGCCGTCGCCGCAGCCGAGGTCGAGAATGCGCTCTCCGGGCCTGGGCGCGAGCCACGCGAGCACGTCGCCGGTCATGTCGGATACGAAGCGGGCGTTCTTCTCGTATTTCTCGGCGCCCCAGACCTGGCGCAGGGCGGCCGAGTCCGGGCTTGGGCTTGCGGTCATGACTTCATCTTCCAGTAGAGATTCAGGTGCAGTTATAGCTGCCATTTTATCGCCGCGCGGGCTTCGCAATACTGGTAAAAGAGCACCAAATACCGCAAACAGGGCGTGACGGAACCACCCTTCGGGGGCGGCGGTTCCTGAAGCCGTACAGGACTACTGACAGATGAAGAACCCGATCTCGCGCAGGCATTTTCTTGCGAGTGCGGCCGCTTTCGCGGCCGGCACCGGGCCCGCGCTGGCGCAGAACTTCCCGAGCCTCCCGCCGCCGTTCGGCAATCAGGAGCGCTACCCGACCGATCCGCAGCAGCGGCCGCCACGGAACCTCGAGCCGCGCGGCAACCAGCAGCAGGCCGCGCCGGAACATGTGCCGATTCCGCAAGGGCCGGACGACAAGGCCGCGATCGAGAAATGGTATTTGCCGGACGCGATTCCCGACCCGCAGTTTCCGATCCGCAAGGTGCGGCAGGAATTGCTGAACCCGGAATTCCGCCGCCAGCTCGTGCCGTTCCGGCACGCCGAGCAGCCGGGCACGCTCGTGGTCGATGCGAAGAACTACTTTCTCTATCTCCTGCGCGAAGGCGGACAGGCGATCCGCTACGGCGTCGGCGTCGGCCGCGAAGGCTTCGGCTGGAGCGGCAACGCCATCGTCGGCCGTGTCGCGGAGTGGCCGGCCTGGGTGCCGCCGAAGGAAATGCGGCTGCGCCAGCCGGAACTGCCCGAACGCATGGAAGGCGGCTACGACAATCCGCTCGGCGCGCGCGCGCTCTATCTTTACGAAGGCAACAGGGACACGCTCTATCGCATTCACGGCACTGCGGAGCCGTGGACGATCGGGACGAACGTGTCTTCGGGCTGCATTCGTCTCTTGAACGAGGAGATCGCCGATCTCTATCTGCGCACGCCGATCGGCACCAAGGTCGTGGTCGTCGGTAACCAGCAGAACCTGCCGGTGCAGCCGCAGCAGCCCGCGCCGCAGCAGATCCTGCCGCAGCAGTATCAGCAGCGTCCGCAGCAGCAGCAATCCGTACCGCCGCTGCCGCCGCCGACGCAGTTGCGGTAAATCACAAGCGTCATTCCGGACGCGCGCTTTGGCGCGCGATCCGGAATCCAGTGCCACACTGCACAACCTAAAAAGTTCGCCCTGGATTCCGGGTTCGCTCGCTATCGCGAGCGCCCCGGAATGACAGATTGAAAAGTTTGACCTAGCGCAGCGCCGCCGCGATCGTCTTCGCGTTGTGGCGCATCATGTCGAGATAGGTCGCGGCCGGGCCGTTCGCTTCCGAAAGCGCGTCCGAATACAGCGTGCCGCCGATCTTCGCGCCGGTTTCTTTGGCGATCTGCTGGACAATCCGCGGGTCCGAGATATTTTCGACGAACACCGCCTTCACGCCTTGCTTCCTGATCTGCTGAATGAGCCGCGCCACGTCGCGCGCCGAAGGCTGGGTGTCGCCGCCCGCCGCCTGGGCCGCAAGAAATTCTATGCCATAGGCGTCGCCGAAATAGTGGAAAGCGTCGTGCGAAGTAATCACGCGGCGCTCCTTCTCGCTCAAACCGGCAAACAGCTGCCTGATCTCGGTTTCCAGCGCGTCGAGCTTGAGCAGGTAGCCGGCGGCGTTTCGCTCATAGGTCGCCTTGCCGGCCGGATCGACGCCGATCAGCGCATCGCGGATGTTCGCGACATATATTTTGACGTTCGCGATTTCCTGCCAGGCATGCGGGTCGTAGCGGTCGCTGTGCTTGTGCTTGTGGTTATGGCCGTGGCCGTCGGTTTCGGCGGAAAGCGCCTTCACGCCCTTGCTCGCGACCAGCCGCGCGCCCTTGTAGTTCGCGCTCTTCACCAGCCGGTCGGCCCAGCCCTCGAACCCGAGCCCGTTGATGACGACGAGTTGTGCCGCCGCCACCGCTCTGGCGTGCGCAGGCGTCGGCTGAAAGCCGTGCATATCCGCGTTCGGGCCGACCAGCGTCGAAACCTCCACGCGCTCGCCGCCGACCTCGCGCACGAGGTCGCCGAGGATCGAAAAACTCGCAAGCACTTTGATTTTCTCTTGGACCTTGTCCTGCGCGCCCGCTGCCTGCGGCAAAACGAGCGCGAGCGCCGCCGCCGCGATCAGTACAACTCTGCGCATGTTGCTTCTCCTAGAATTCGATTCCCGCTTTCAGGCGGATCTGGTTACGCTCGAAATTGGCGAGATCGAGACGTGCCGGATTACCGGCTTCCTGTCCCCATACCTGATGATTCCACGCGAGCGACAGCCAGGCATTGCCGGAAAGCTTCGCGTAAAGCGTCGGCCCGAGATAAAGCGCCTCGCCCGCGAAGTCGTTGAGCAGCAGCCCTTCAAATGCGCGCAGATACCGCGTCTCGACGCCGAGGAAGACGTTGTGCATGACCTGGTTCGTCACCGCGAAGCCGAAGCCGAATTTCGACGCGCGTTCGATATCGGCGGCGCCCCGCTCCTCGACGCGCTCCACTTCGTAGATCACGTTGAAAGCGGCGAACCACCGGTCCTTCATGAGTTCGGTGTCGAAGATGAGCTTGTTCTCGGCACCGTATTTGGTGCCGCGCAGGCCCGACAATTCGTCATGCGTCTGCCATGACGGCTCGAAGTGCAGCGTCATGCCGACCGGCGAAGGCCCGCGCTTCACGAGATTCCAGCGCACCTCGCCGCCGATGCCGTTGAAGGCGAATGTGCTCACGTTGTCGAAGCCGGTGACCGCGGAAATGCGCTGGTTGATCGCAAACAGCCCGAGACCCACGCTGACCCGGTCCGTGAGCCCGTAAGCGAATTCGAGCTTCTTGCCGATGCCGGAATAAGAGCCGTCGCGCTTGCCGAAGCGGCCTACGATCTCGAGCGCAATTCCCCTTGCGCCCTTGTGCTCGGTGTCGGAGCCGAGCGTGAAACCGAACAGGCTCTCGGTCTCGATGCCGTGGTCGTGGCCGAAATGCGGATCGTGCGGATGCCGTCCGCGCTTGTCGTGGCCGTGCGTATGCGCGTGATTGTGTCCGTGATGATGGCCGTGCCGCGCCGCCGGCGGCGCCGCGCGCTGGTAGCGCGGCGTGCGCAGCTCCACGTTCTCCTGCCCGAACGGCACTTCGCGCGCCTGCGCGTCACCCGCAGCGACAAATCCAGCGGCAAGCATTGCTGCGCCAAGCAATCTGAATTTCACGCACGCCTCCATTTCGATATATTGTATCATTATTGATACAATATATCACGCACACGTCAAGTGCCGGCATGACGCATTTGCAACTGATTTGCATTTGATTTTCAGCGGCTTGCGAAGGCCGCGGGCAGCGCCTAGACCGTCCGCGAAATCCGCGGGCGAGATCCATGAAGCGCATAGAAATTTTCGCGGCCGTGAACATCGCAGTCGGCCTCGCCGTGCTCGCGCTGAAATATCTCGCCTATCATCTGACCGGCTCGGTCGCGCTTTTATCCGATGCGATCGAAAGCATCGTGAACGTGCTGACCGCGATCGCAGCACTTATCGCGATCCGCTTCGCGGCCCAGCCCGCCGACAAGGATCACCCCTACGGCCACCACAAGGCGGAATATGTTTCCGCCGTCGTCGAGGGCGTGCTGATCGTGATCGCAGCGCTCGCGATCCTGCGCGCGGCGTGGGACGCCTACCAGATTCCGCGCATGATCGAAGCGCCGTGGATCGGGCTCGCCGTAAACGGTGCGGCCACCGCCGTCAATCTTGCCTGGGCCATGGTGCTGATCCGGCAGGGCCGCAGGCACCGCTCGCCCGCGCTTGCCGCCGACGGACGGCACCTGATGACGGATGTCGTGTCGTCGGTCGGCGTGCTCGCGGGGCTCGTGATCGCGGTCTATTCGGGAATCCGGATTCTCGATCCCCTGCTCGCGGTCGCGGTCGCGCTGAACATCCTGTGGGCCGGGTGGAAGCTGATGAAAGAGTCCGCGGGCGGGCTATTGGACGAGGCGCTGCCCGAGGAAACGCTCGCCCGCATCCGCGCCGCGATTTCGGCGAATGCCGACGGCGCCATCGAGGCGCACGATCTGCGCACGCGCCACGCCGGGCCGATGACCTTCGTCGAATTTCATCTCGTGGTGAAGGGATCGATGTCGGTGACCGACGCGCACGAAATCTGCGACCGGCTCGAGCGCGCGATCAAGGCCGAGGTGCATGACGCGCTGATCTCGATCCACGTCGAGCCCGACGACAAGGCGAAGCATTCGGGGATTGTAGTGTTGTAGCTCTGTCGTCCCGGTCAAGCGAGGCGTCAGCCGAGCGCGAGCCGGGACCCATCACCACCGAGTCAAACTCTGGCACAGGGATTATGGGTCCCTGCTTTCGCGGGGACGGCCAAGCTAGGCGCTCGTAATCTCTGGCTCACACCCGACCGGAAACTTCACCGAGTTGGCGACAAAGCACTTCCGGTGCGCGTCTTTATGGAGAGCGCGGGCAACTTCCGGATTGCCGGATGTAATCTGGACGCGCGGATGCAGGGTCGCGCGCTCGACTTTGCCCTCGCCTTTCGCGTCGAGCCGCAGCACAAGCTCCGCCTCATCGCGATAATCAACGACAACTACACCGTTCTCCGAGCACAGATGCAGATACCAGAGCATGTGGCACGACGAGAGCGAGGCGATCAGCAATTCGTCCGGGTTGTAATGATCGAGCGAATGAAACGCCGAGGTCGCGACGATTGCGGGCTTGTCCGCGCCCGCCTTCGTCTTCGCGGTGATCGTATGCGTGCGCGCAAAAGACCTGTACGTCTTCGTGCCCTCGCCGCCTCCGGCGGACCAGTGCAAAGTCGTTTTGTATTTGTGGTCGGGCATCGTAGTCCGCCTCAAACCTCATGGTGAGGAGCGCGAACGAAGTGAGCGCGTCTCGAACCATGAGGTCCCGTCCTTCGAGACGGGCTGCTTCGCAGCGCTCCTCAGGACGAGGATGTCTAATCGCCCGGCGACCACGCCTTGTAATCGCCGGTCGCCTGCGGGCGCTTGCCGGTCGATAGCGTCGAGCCGCGCGGGCGCCATGCGAGCGGCGTACCGGTGTAGTTCGGGCGGTGCGGCTTTTCCCAGTCGCGGGGTTTGTAATTGTCCTCGGTCGGCGGCGTATCGACCGTGTGATGCAGCCAGCCGTGCCAGCCGGGGCCGATGCGCGAGGGCTCGGCGAGGCCGTTATAGATCACCCAGCGCCGCTCGAACTGGAAGTCCTTCTCCACCTGCCCGCGGTCGGTGCGGTAGTAGCGGTTACCCTGGCTGTCGGTTCCGACGTGCTCGCCATAGAGCCACGTCCACCAGAACGTGCCCCAGGTCGCCGAATTCCACCAGGTGAAGATGCCGAGGAAGAAGGTTTTCATGGCGGCCCGTCTAGCACGGGCGGGCGGAGCCGCAAACGCGGCAAACGGGCTTATGCAGCGCCCTTCGTGGCACCCGGCAAATTCGGCTTGGCGACGCCGAGCTCTTTCAGCCGCGCCGCGATATGCACCACCACCCCGCGCACGACCCCGGATTTCAGGTCGGGATCCTCGGTCAGCACCAGATGCGCGACCTGCGAGAGATGCGCCTTGGGATCGATGCCCTTGGAAAGCGCGCTCATGGTGCTCTCGTCGAGCAGGCGCTGCGCCTGCGCGATCGCGTTCACGCCTTCCTGCTTCTTCAATTCGCGGAAGCGCTCCATCAGTTCCTCGTTGGTGCCGTCGAATGCGCCGCGCGATCCGTTCTTGGCGACCGCGAGGCCGACGGTGATGGCTTCGGCGGCGGCAATGGTCACGGGGCTGGCCTGGCTCTCCCCGGCCGCAGCTGCGGCACTCGCTTCCGGGTTCGCGGCGGGCTCTGGCACCTTGCCGGCATCGGCGTCCGCTGCCGGTTTCTCGGTTGCGGCTGCTTTCGCGTCCTCCGGCTTCGGCGTATCCGAAGCGGCGGCTGCCGCGGGCGACGGCGCAGCGGCGCTCCGGAGCTTCTTTTCCTCGGCCGCGACGATCTGCTCGAAGGTCTCGGCCGCATTCGCGTCAGGCTTCGCCGCGGCGGCAGACTTTCCCCGCAACGGAAGGAGTGCCGCGAAGATTCCGAAAAAGAGCGCGCCTGCGATCGCCGCGAAGTAGAGCAGCACCGATCCGGAGCGATTGAGATGCATGTCGGCGCCGCACAGCGCACGCGGCTCCAGCGTCGGGACCGCGAGCGTGCCGCGGCAGAACATCGGCGCGGCCACATAGTGTCCGAGCGCAAGCAGCGCGGCGAAGAAAAAGATGGCAACGACGCCCGCCCGCATCGAACTCCCTCACCCGGACGCTACCAATCCACAAAAGCCGCTCGCATTTTGGGGCAAGGTTACGATGAAGTCTAGAAATCGCACCGGTTCGCCTCGCAGGCCGTCGCCGTCTTGGTTCCAAACCTGCTCCGGGCAGACGAAAATTTTCTTCGTCTTCGCCCCGGGATTCCGTGAATTGCGGGCAAAGCCCACAAAACCGGGCTGCCGACTCGCGGCCTAGCGCCTAGCGTGGCCCGGTCAACCCTTTACGGGGCTCGGGAATCGGCTCCGAATGACGCTTCGGAAGGGGCGGAATCGGGCAAGCCGGTATCCCCGTTATTCAGCCCTTGCATACCAGCTTTAGTGATCTTTAAGGGTTGGCGTACTATTACTTGACGCAATGGGTAGAGTCACCGTAGCGTCATGTTTCGTCCGGGACCGAGGCGTTTGGGGTCGATTCCGGACATCTCCAGCGGAGGCTAGAGGCGCGGCGCCGGGCGAAAAGCCTGCCCGGCGAACGGTCGCTCTGTCGCCCGCAGGGGTCTAAAATCCGGGCCCGAACCCGCCCTGAAGAGGCGCGTTGGTCCCGACAGGTGGGGCTCGACGGAGATCGAGCCGGTAACACAAGAGCGCGGAACGGCAGATTCCGCGCCCGTATTAGGGGACGAAGCAGATGCGTATTCCGCGCCGCTACACCAAAGAAGGCCAGTCGCCGTACTCCGCCATCGACTTCCGCAAGGCGACGAGCGAGATCCGCAATCCGGACGGCTCCGTCGTCTTCAAGTTAGATAACATCGACGTGCCCGAGCACTTCTCGCAGGTCGCGACCGACGTGCTCGCGCAGAAATATTTCCGCAAGGCCGGCGTGCCGAAGGTCTTGAAGCGCGTGGAGGAGGAAACCGTCCCCTCCTTCCTCTGGCGCTCGACCGCTGACGACAAGGCGCTTGCGAACCTCCCCGAGAAGGAGCGCTTCGGCGGCGAGACTCAAGCCACGCAGGTTTTCGACCGCCTCGCCGGCACCTGGACCTACTGGGGCTGGAAGGGCGGCTATTTCGACACCGAAGCCGACGCCTCCGCCTTCTTCGACGAGATGCGCTACATGCTCGCCATGCAGATGGCGGCGCCCAACTCGCCGCAGTGGTTCAACACCGGCCTGCACTGGGCCTACGGCATCGACGGCCCCGGCCAGGGCCACTTCTATGTCGACCCCTTCACCGGCAAGCTGACGCAGTCGGCCTCCGCCTACGAACACCCGCAGCCGCACGCCTGTTTCATCCAGTCGGTGCAGGACGATCTCGTCAACGAAGGCGGCATCATGGATCTGTGGGTGCGCGAGGCGCGCCTGTTCAAATACGGCTCGGGCACCGGCTCGAACTTCTCGATGCTGCGCGGCGAGAACGAGAAACTTTCCGGCGGCGGCAAGTCTTCGGGCCTGATGAGCTTCCTGAAAATCGGCGACCGCGCCGCGGGCGCGATCAAGTCCGGCGGCACCACGCGGCGCGCGGCCAAGATGGTCGTGGTCGATGCCGATCACCCGGACATCGAGCAATATATCGACTGGAAGGTGATCGAGGAGCAGAAGGTGGCGGCCCTCGTCACCGGCTCCAAGACCGTCGCCAAGCACATGAAGGCGGTGATGAAGGCCGCCATCAACTGCGAGGGCGAAGGCGACGACTGCTTCAATCCCGAACGCAACCCGGCGCTGAAGCGCGAGATCAGGGCCGCGCGCAAGGCCATGGTGCCGGACAACTACATCCAGCGCGTGATCCAGTTCGCGAAGCAGGGCTACAAGGACATCCACTTCCCGATCTACGACACCGACTGGGACTCGGAAGCCTATCTCACCGTCGCGGGCCAGAACTCTAACAACTCGGTGCGCGTCACCGACGATTTCCTGCGCGCGGTGGAAAAGGACGGCGACTGGAATCTCACGCGCCGCAAGGACGGCTCGGTCGCAAAGACCGTGAAAGCGAAAGAGCTCTGGGAAAAGATCGGCTACGCCGCCTGGGCCTGCGCCGACCCCGGCATCCAGTTCCACACCACGGTGAACGACTGGCACACCTGCCCGGCCTCCGGCCCGATCCGCGCGTCGAACCCGTGCTCGGAATACATGTTCTTAGATGACACGGCGTGCAACCTCGCGTCGCTGAACCTCCTGCGCTTCCGCGCCGCGGATAAGTCGTTCGACGTGGACAGTTACGAACACGCGGTGCGGCTCTGGACCGTCGTGCTCGAAATCTCGGTGCTGATGGCGCAGTTCCCGTCGAAGGAAATCGCGGAACTGTCGTACCGCTACCGCACGCTGGGCCTCGGCTACGCGAATATCGGCGGTTTGCTGATGACCTCGGGCATCGCCTACGACTCCGATGAAGCCCGCGCGCTCTGCGGCGCGCTCACCGCGATCATGACCGGCGTCAGCTACGCCACCTCCGCCGAGATGGCCGCCGAACTCGGCGCCTTCCCCGGTTACGAGGAAAACCGCGAGCATATGCTCCGCGTCATTCGCAACCACCGCCGCGCGGCGCACGGCGACAAGGAAGGCTACGAGCAGCTCTCGATCCCGCCGGTGCCGCTCGATATCGCGAACTGCCCGGACCAGCGCCTCGTCGCGCGCGCAGCCGCCGCATGGAACCGCGCGCTCGAGCTCGGCCACAAGCATGGCTTCCGCAACGCGCAGGCGACCGTGATCGCGCCGACCGGCACCATCGGCCTTGTCATGGATTGCGACACCACCGGCATCGAGCCCGACTTCGCGCTCGTGAAGTTCAAGAAGCTCGCCGGCGGCGGCTACTTCAAGATCATCAACCAGGCGGTGCCGGAGGCGCTGCGCACGCTCGGCTATACTGAGTCACAGATCGCCGAGATCGAGGCCTATGCCGTCGGTCACGGCACGCTCTCGAACGCGCCCGCGATCAATCACTCTTCCTTGGGAGCAAAAGGCTTTTCCGCCGACACCATCAGGATGCTGGAAGGCAAGCTCGCCACCGCCTTCGACATCAAGTTCGTGTTCAACCGCTGGACGCTCGGCGACGACGTCATGCGCAAGCTCGGGGTCAGCGACGAGCAGATGGCGGACCCGGCGTTCGATCTCTTGTCGCATCTCGGCTTCTCCAAGCGCGACATCGAGAGCGCCAACACCCATGTCGCGGGCGCGATGACGCTGGAGGGTGCCCCGCACCTGAAGCTCGAACACTATCCGGTGTTCGATTGCGCAACCCCCTGCGGGCGCATCGGCAAGCGCTATCTTTCGGTGGAATCCCACATCCGCATGATGGCGGCGGCGCAGCCCTTCATTTCGGGTGCGATCTCGAAGACCATCAACATGCCGAACGACGCCTCCGTCGAAGACTGCAAGGCGAGCTACATGCTTTCCTGGAAGCTCGCGCTCAAAGCCAACGCGCTCTACCGCGACGGCTCCAAGCTCTCGCAGCCCCTGAACTCCGCGCTGATTCAGGACGACGACGACGAAGACGATCAGGTCGAAGCCCTGCTCGCGCAGCCGCAAACCGCCCGCGCGGCGGCGCTCTCGGAAAAAATCGTCGAGCGCATCGTGGAGCGTGTCGAGCGCGTCCGCGAGCGCGAGAAGCTGCCCTCGCGCCGCAAGGGCTACACGCAGAAAGCCGTGGTGGGCGGCCATAAAGTGTATCTCCGCACCGGCGAATATGACGACGGCCGCCTCGGCGAAATCTTCGTCGACATGCACAAGGAAGGCGCGACGCTGCGCTCGCTCCTCAACAACTTCGCGATCGCGATCTCGCTCGGTCTGCAATACGGCGTGCCGCTCGACGAATATGTCGACGCCTTCACCTTCACCCGCTTCGAGCCCGCGGGCATGGTGACCGGCAACGACACCATCAAGATGGCGACCTCGATCCTCGACTACGTGTTCCGCGAGCTCGCGATCTCCTACATGGGCCGTTACGACCTCGCGCACGTCGACCCCTCCGAGATGGGCGGCGGCGCGCTCGGCAAGGGCGAGGACGAAGGCAAGCCCGCGCCGGTGATCTCGCGTGGTCTCGTGCGCGGCAAGGCGCCGACGTTGTCTGCGGTGTCAGCCGCCGACGCGCGCGGCACGGAAAGCGCCCGCGCCGCCTCGCCGGCTGGCCAGGTCGTCACCGCGTTCCTTGGCGGCGCGCACGCAGGCGCCGCGAAAACCGCGACCGCGCTGAAGCAGGATTTGGCAGTCGAAACGGAAGCGGAGCGCGCGCGTGCGCTGGAAGCCAACCAGCGCGCGGCGGCCAAAGCCAAAGGCTACGAAGGCTCCGCCTGCCCCGAGTGCCACAACTTCACGATGGTCAGGAACGGCACCTGCCTGAAGTGCGACACCTGCGGCAGCACGACGGGGTGCTCGTAAATTGAACTGAACGTTTTTGGGCGGCGCATTTGCGTCGCCCAAAATTTATAAGCGAACAAATCATGTACAATGATTTGGAGAAAACAATGGGTGAAGCAAAGCGTAAGGCTTCCGAAACAAAGAAGCTGATTGCGAAATATCCGCATTGTTGCCTTTGTGGAGGCCTCCGTGCAACCGCAACACGTGAGCACTTTCCTCCTACAAATCTATTCGACCGATTTTATCGTCCAAATTCGATCGTCGTACCCGCGTGTCGTGAATGCAACTCCGGTACAGCTCTAGCTGATCTGTTAGCAGGCATGATTTCGCGCATCGGCTTCGATAGTCCGAGCGAGCAAGCCCTAAAGGACAGCCGCATTCTTCTTCAGAAGTTGAACTTGCTGCGTCCTGACATGGTTCGCGAAATGATGGGACTAAGCGCAGTTCAACGAAAGCGCGGTTTGAACAAGTTGCGGTCGCTCGGATTGGAAATTCCTGTTGGAGCAAAGGCCTTCGCCATCACGGGCGAAATGTTTCAGCTTCTTCAGCTCTTCATTCACAAAGCCGTGCTGTGCCACTATTTCGCGCGAACAAAAAAGCTGCTTCCAAATACGGGCGGGGTTATTTGCTATCTCAAGATGAAAGAGTTGGTCGCAGCCGGGGAAATTCCCGACGAGATATTCAAGGACTTTGGTCCTGTAACAACTCTTCGCCAGGGCAGCAGGCACTTTGGCAAAGATTACCAGTTTCGTGACGCTATCGGCGAGGACGGCACCTACGCTTTCGCTGGAAGGTTCCGAGTAGGCTTTATGGCGATTGGCTTTGCCTTAGAAAATATGAATCTACTTCCGCTCGGCGAACGCGCTGGATTTATCTCTCCTTCGGAACTGCTGTCGATCCTAAAGCAAGATAGGTACAAGTGGTTTGCCGAACGCAAATCCGCAGCCTAAGTACATTCCTCGTCATGGCCGGGCTTGACCCGGCCATCCATGATGAAATGCATTTCGCGTTGATGGTCCGTATGGATCACCGGGTCTCGCATCGGCAGTCCGCGCTTCGCGCGGGCCGATGCGGCCCGGTGATGACGAAGACTAAAACACGAATACGGCAAGATGCTCATATAGCCGGAACAATAAGGGATTCGACACGTTGCCCGACTCAGGCGACCCTGAGCGCCTGCTAGAATCGCCAATCACAGGAGACCCCCAAGATGCTCCGCTCTCTTCGCGCCGCCCTCGTTGCGCTTGCCGGCGTATGCGCGGCCTCGGCCCCGGCGCTTGCCGACACCTGCTCGATCCGCATTAAATTCGTAAAGGCCGGCTGGGTGATCGGCGGCACGGTGGGCGACGGCACGCTGACCTGCCAGGGCCGCAGCTATCCGCTTTCGATCGGCGGCCTCTCCTACGGCTTCACCTTCGGCGTCTCCTCGGTGAACCTGCGCGGCACTGCGCGCAATGTCCGCCACCCCCGGGACATCGAGGGCGTTTACGGCGCGGGCAGCGCGGGTGCGGCAGTCG
>JBGFSD010000008.1:0-6307 GCA_041694745.1 Pseudomonadota bacterium | reverse complement strand
AACATCCGATACTGCTCGCGCCGATGGGCGTGATGGCTGGCGGCAGACTCGCTGCCGCAGTCACGAACGCTGGCGGCCTAGGCATTATCGGCGGCGGTTACGGCGACAAGGAATGGCTCGACCAGCAATTTGCTGCCGCAGGTAACACACGGGTTGGCTGCGGTTTTATTACATGGTCAATGGCGCGCGCCCCGAAATTGCTTGATCAGGTGCTCGACCACAAGCCTGCGGCGCTGATGCTTTCGTTCGGTGACGTGGAGCCGCACGCCTCGAAGATAAAAGCGCACGGCATTCCGCTGATCTGTCAGGCGCAGGGTATGAAATATGTCCGCGAGGCGGTCGATGCGGGTGCCGACATCATCGTCGCCGAAGGGAACGAAGCCGGCGGACACAGCGGTCATCGCGGAACGATTACGCTCGTCCCGGAAGCCGCGGACTATCTTGCGAAACGTGCACCGGAAACGATTCTGGTTGCGGCCGGTGGGGTCGGCGACGGCCGGGGGCTTGCTGCGGCCCTTATGCTCGGCGCAGACGGTGTGCTCGTCGGCACACGCTTTATCACCGCGAAGGAATCCGAAGCGCCGGAGGGTTTCCGGCAGGCGATCATCTCAGCTGACGGCGATGCCACGATGAAATCGAACTCGGTCGACGTGGTACGCAAGCGTTACTGGCCCAATCCCGAATTTGTGGTTCGCGTTCTGAAGAACAGCTTCGTAAGCAAATGGCACGGCCGCGAGCGCGAGATTGAGAAGTCGATCGACGTCGAGTTCGCACGCTTCTGGGACGCCTTCAAGGCGGGCGATGCCGACAATTCCGGCGTGCTGATGGGCGAGGTCTCCGGAATCATTCACGATTCGCCGCCGGCGGCGCGGATCGTCGAGGATATGGTTGCACAGGCCTGCCGGCTTCTGGGCGAAGGTTCGCATTTCGTCGTGCGCTGACGTACACAAAAAAAGCTGGCCTCTCGCGAAGCTGGCTTTTTTCGATTTCTGCGCCGTCAGCGGAACAGCGAGAAAATCCCGACCGACTGCGTTTCCTGTCTGCGCGGTCCGGAGATATCGACCGAAGGCGGGTTGATGTAGCCGCGCGCCATTGCGGTCTTGGGGTCGCCGTAGTTCCGGTAGCTGTTGGTTTCCAGATAAATGAAGAACTTCGCCTGCTGCGGCGTCCACCAGCGGGCAAGCTTCGCCTGGTATTTGCTCAGACGAACGCAGCCGAGACTGACCGGCGCGCCGAAGGTGCCGCCGGAATCGAGGCCGCCCGCGATCTGGTGAATGCCGTTCGCGCGCTCGCCGACATAGCCCTTGTCGGGGAGGAAGTGCATGAAGTTCGGCATCTCGATCGGGTTGCCGCCGTTCTCGAACATCGCAATGTGATTGCGTCCGCCGCCCATGCGCTTATCGCGCTTCGCATCGGCGGGCGTGTAGCGGCGGTCCGAACTCCAGTTACGGGTCGCGATCACGTTGATCGGCGCGTAATATTTGTTGTCGGGGCGCTGCTGCCAGCGGCTCGACGAGGTGATGAAGCGGTAGACCAGCTTCGGCTTGCCGTTCTGGATCTCGCAGAAGTTCAGGGTCTGGCCCACGCACCAGCCGTTATAGACCCGCGCCTTGACGATATGGTCGGTCTCGAAGCGCTTGACCTGTTCGAGGTAGTTCCTGAGGTCGTCGAGTTCGAAGGAAAGCGCTTCGAAATCGTCGAGCGTTTCTTCAGCCCTGGCCAGCGCCGCGACATTTTCCTTCGCGAGCGACGTGAACTCGACATTCCGCTCCGCCGCGATCCTGCGAAGCCGCGGAAATTCCGAAAGCTGATCGAGGCGGGTGAGATATTCCTTCACGCCCTTGCACATGCCGTTCTCGTCCGCCGAATTGAAATCGCCGACGATGTAGCGGCCGCGCAGGTGCGAGGGCAGCTTCTCGTTCTCGTTCATCGCGGCCGACAGCGGGAACGGCGCACCGGTCTTCGTGTCCTTGAGTTTCTCGAACGGAATGCGGCAGGGCGCGTCGATATCGGCGATCTTGCCCGCCGACATCGCGTTGATGGTGGCTTGGCCGGCGGCCGGCGACGCGGCGATACACAGGGCGGCAAGGCCCGAAAGGAATGTGCGCATACGACCCCCCGTAGGCACCACGAGATTCTCGGGAACATTGGTCGCTGCACCGCAACTTTGCAAGGCGCAGAAGCGCACAACCCCTTCACAATTCCGTTTGCGATTTTGCGGTTTCATATCCGGCGGTCCTGCAAAAAAGTGAGGCCGGCTTCGGGGGGACGAAGCCGGCCTCCGCATGTCCGGTCAGGGGACGGGGAGGGGTGGGGACGTGACCGGGCCTGCGTTCCCTGGATTTCCTTATCTCGCCGCCACGAACGGGGTCGGGCGGTCGTCGCCGAGCGAGACCCAGATATTCGGGTCGTGCTGGGCCTGGCGTTTGATGTAGCGGTAGCCGGTCTCGGCCCAGGGCAGGACCTGCTCGACCTGGTTGTCGAGAATGAACTCGCCCTTGTCGGTGCGGACGGTCAGCACCGAATGGCCCTCGCCCTTCTTGTCGCGCACCACCGTGATGAGGAGCGCGGAGCGCGGCCAGCCGAGCTGCATCAGCATCCGGCGCTTCAGGAGCACATAGTCCTCGCAGTCGCCGTAGCCGTCTTCCGGGTAGGTCCACTTCTCGATCACGCCGTAGTGCTCGAGATCAGTCATCGGCTTGATGCGCTCGTTCACGAAGCGGTTGACCCGTTCGAGTTCGCGCCTGGCCTGCGGCGAGTACTGCACGTCGCGCGGCTCCGTGCGCTCGACGTTGCATTCCCACGGGCGGGTTTCGCAGAACTGCACCCAACCGATCGGAGGACGCGAGATTTCGCCAACCGCGACATAAAGCATTTTCTTTTGCGCGATCGCGGCGGTGCCGCCGAACGCAATAGCGGCGAACGCAGCCAATACGACCGCAGCACGCACGCCGATACCCTGATACGCAACCATACGACGCCCCAAACCCTGTTCTTCTTGTTGGGGTGAGCATGGCAGACACGTTTTGAGACTCGTCTAATTTGCGCCGCGAAAGTCGCGGCTTTCTTTTCGAAAACTGTCCGCAAGTTTTCGGTTCGTTTGAATCGCATTTGTCTAAAATTTTATCGATGACATCTTCCGCGCAACGGCGGCGAGCAAATAGACGATTGATGCTTACCTTCGTCATGGCCGGGCTTGTCACCCAAGTCGGGCTTGCCCGACTTGAGCATTAACTATTCAGAACTCGCGCAAGCGCGAGTTCTGTCGCCATCCACGCCTTAACCGCGTCTAAACCGAAAGACGTGGATGCCCGGCATAAAGCCGGGCATGACGAGATAGATGGATTGAAAACAAAAAAGGCCGCCCCCGGGCGGCCTTCCTGTTTCGAATATCCGATGCGCTCAGATGTTTTCGCCGATCGAGATGTTCTGCTCCAGCGTATCGACGGACTGGACGCGGGCGAACTCGATCGCAAAGCCGGTTTCCAGGTGGCGCACCACGCGGCCCGGTGTGAGGCCGAGCGTGACCGGCGTGCCGATCGGCGGCTTGTCGCGTGCCTGGATCGCGGCACCCGACAGCGAGACGTCGAGCACGCGCGCCGGCACCTGCTCGCCGGTCGCGAAGGTGAGCATCGAGCGCGGGTTCTTCAGCGTGAAGCGCTCGTGACGGCGGTCTTCGGGCAGCCCGAGCGAATTGCGGTTCGCAAACCAGGTCAGCTGATCGGCGAGCTTGTCGCGGCGGCGGATGGTGCCCTGCACCGTCATGGCGAAGCCGTTCTCGATCAGGCGAACGCAATGGCCCTCCAGCCTGCCGATATGGTCGATATAGGCGACCACGGGCTCACCCGGCCGGGGCTGCGCCGGCGCGATCAGCGCGACGCCGCCCGGCGACATATCCAGCGTGCGGCACGAGAACTCGCGCCGGTCCGCCAGCATGTAGCGGCCGGTCAGATCGATTTTGACACGCTGGCTGCGGCGGCGCTCCTGATTGAGAGGCACGGTAACCGCTCGGCTGAGTTGACGCATGATGTTGGCCGGCTTTCGCGCAAGAATTGGCGAAAACGGTACGGTAGCCGTGGTTAACGGGCGGTATCGGCCCAAGGCCCCTTTTTGGCGTGGTTAACTCAATCCGCCCTTCACGACCCGCAGGCGGGGCGATGCGGTGTCGCGCTGGCCCGCAAAATCGCCGGTCCCTGGCGCCAAGGGATGGATCACGCGCAACGTCTTGAGCCGCAGCCGCGCGAGCGGCGCTGTACCGGTCCAATACGGAACATCGAGCGGGACGATGGAGCCGAGCATCCGCGCGTGGGTCCGCCCGCGATGGCGCAAGGGCAGCAGCAGCATTTCGAGATCGAGGCTGCGGCCGTCGTCGGTTTCGCCGACGAGACTTGCGACCGCCGGAACCTGCCCGTCGGCGACTGCCTCCACGAGCCCGAACAGCGTCGCGCGGTCTTCCGCGGCGAAGAAGGCGCCGAATCCGCGGCCCCGCATCTCGTGCCCGATCAGGGCGCAAAGCCGGGTTCCGGCAAGGCGCACCGCGTAACGCGGGTTCTCGCTGTTCTCGAGCAGAAAGATATCGCCTAGCAGGCGGCCGATCGCGGCCGGTTCGATTTCGGCGCGCTCGGGCGCCGCGCGGCCCTTGCGCAGGCGGTCCCAGTAGGCGTGCAGCGCGCGCGCTGACGGATGTTTCATCGGCTCAAAGTCCCCAATCGCTGCAGGCCGTCCGTTGCAAGTTGGGACGGTGCCACGGCTACGGAGCAGGGGCTGTGCCGCAAGCGGCGCGATCAACAGGGCCCGCGAGGTAGGGTTAACGGCGGCTTTCGCTTTCCTCTCCGAGTGGAGCGGCTATGGTTGGAATGGCTCAAGGCTCCTTCGTATTCGCGGGCCGGCCTCCGAACCTCACGATCGAGGCAGGAGGTCAACAAAGCGGACCCGCGCAAACTGAACGACAGAATTGGGGATGTGACCGGCCCGCGAGATGGGGATTTCGCGGGCCAATTCTTTTCCGATTTGCATCAACTTCGCCGCATCTTGCGAGCGCGCGCCGCGCCCTCTAAGGGGGTGCGGTGAATTACCAGAACTTCCCGCTGGAAGCGCAGCGCCGCCGCGAGCCGGTGTTCAATCTTCCTCCCGTCGTCGTCGCGCTATCCGCGATTTTGATCGCGGTGCATGTCGCGCGGCAGTTTCTTTCGCAGGAAGCGGACCTGAAGGTGCTGCTCTGGACGGCGTTTCTGCCCGCGCGCTACAGCCACGTTCCGGTGCTCAACGGACTGCTGCCCGGCGGGCTTGCCGCGGATGTGTGGACGTTCGTCACCTATGCGTTTCTGCATGGCGATGCGATCCATCTCGCCGTCAACCTGATCTGGTTTCTGGCATTCGGCAGCGCGGTGGCGTGGCGCTTCGGCGCGCCGCGCTTTCTCATGTTCTGCGCGGTGACGGCGGCGGCCGGATCGGCGGTGCATCTTGCGACTCACTACGGCGATATCGCGCCGCTGGTCGGCGCTTCCGCGGCGATCTCGGGTACGATGGCGGCGGCGGTACGCTTCGCGTTCGAGGCAGGCGGCCCGCTCGGCGCCTGGCGCAATTCCGGCCCCGAGGCGTTCCGCGTGCCGGCCTCGCCGCTGCTCAGCTCTCTTCGCAACCCGCAGGTTCTCGTCTTTCTCGGGGTCTGGTTTCTGTTGAACCTGCTCTTTGGCGCGACCAGCGCGCTGACGAACCTCGCGGAAGGCTCGGTGGCGTGGGAGGCCCATCTCGGCGGCTTCGTGGCGGGGCTTTTGCTGTTTCCGCTGTTCGATCCGGTGCGGCGGCCGACGCTGCACTGAAAATTTCGTCGTTGCACCGCAGCTTGCGAGGCAACCAAAACCGCCCGATCATCGTTGTCTATCGGCCCCGCTTTGACCGGAGGACTCGATGACCGTTCGCAAGATCCTGAATCTGAAAGGCTCCGACGTCGTCACCATCGCGCCGGAGAAGAAGCTGCTCGACGCCATTTCGCTCCTTGCCAAGCACCGGATCGGTGCGCTGATCGTCACCGCGGGCAATCGCGAAGTCGTCGGCGTGTTGTCGGAGCGCGACATCGTGCGGTTGCTGTCGAACAAGGACGCTAACCGCTTCGAGAATACGGTGGCTTCGGCAATGACGACCGCGGTGAAGACGTGCAAGCCGGACGACACCATCCAGCATGTGATGCAGGTGATGACGTCAGGCCGCTTTCGTCACATGCCCGTAGTCGAGGGCGGGAAGCTCGCCGGGGTCATTTCGATTGGCGACGTCGTGAAACACCGCCTCGAAGAGATGGAACGCGAAA
>JBGFSD010000089.1:0-6313 GCA_041694745.1 Pseudomonadota bacterium | reverse complement strand
ACGCGGTCGCTGACGATTTTCGAGAACGGCAGATTGAACTGCAATCCGCTCGAGCCGTCGCCGAGCCCGCGGCGCTCGTCGCCGGACGGAACGATGAGACTCACGCGCGGCGCAAATGCAGGCCGCGACATGGTCTCGGTCCAGGCCTGGTAGCGGTAGTTCAGCATCACATCGCCGATGCCGCTTGCGCGCTGCCCGCTCGAGCGCAGCCGCGCATAGGGGATCGAATAGGAAAGCTGATGGTCCTGGCTGAAGAACGGCCACTCCTGCGTGAAGGCGAGATCCCAGTCGCGGCCCTGTTTCCGGATCGCGAGGATGTGCTGCACCACGCCGGGCTCCTGATTGTAGGCTTCCTCGATGAGAAACGAGTTATCCTGCAAGGCCTTGGCGGGGCGCCGGTCCTCTTCATCCGATAGCGCCGGCTGCGTCCCCACAGCCGCGACTACACATGCCAAGACTACGATCCGGAACTTCATGACCCGCCGCCCCCAGTTGCGACTTATTCGCAACTAGCTTGGCAGGTCCCGGAGGCGGCGTCAATTTGCCCGCAACGGATTCGACTCCGAGGCTAGAATTTCGCCTGCACGGTCTCGTTGTCGCCGTTCGTGATCTGGATGGCGCCGCGGATCGGTGCCGCCAGTTCGACCGGCGAGGTGCCGCTGAGTACGTTGTCGCCGCGCGGCGCGAGCGTGATCTTGGCGGGCTTGCCTTTGACGATCAGCACGGCCGTGCCCTTGAAGCCCTTGGTCGATACCGGCGTCTCGGCGTGATCGGTAACGAAGACGTCGAGCGTGTTGCCCTTCGCCACCGCTTCGACATGATAGTTGCCGGCGTCGACCTGCTGGCCGCCGTTCTTTCCTTTCTCGGGCGCGTGCGCGAGCGCGGCACCCGCGAGCATCGCGGCGCCCAGAACGGACAGTGACAGTTTTCTCGTAATCATCGTTTTCTCCTTGGCAGGTTCTAGAAAGCTTCCGACGGCTGGCCGGAGGCGGGTTGCTTGATCTCTGCGCGCAGCCGATCGAGCGGCTTGCGGCCGAAGCGGCGGAACAGGAGCGGCGTGAGGATGGCGTCGAGCAGGGTTGCGCTCACCAGTCCGCCGAAAATCGTGACCGCGACCGGATGCAGGATTTCCTTCCCCGGCGCCGCCGCGTCGATCATCAGCGGGATCAGCGCGACGCCCGCGGACAGTGCAGTCATCAGCACGGGCGTCAGCCGCTCCAGCGTGCCGCGCACGATCAGCCTCTCCCCAAACTCCATTCGCTCGTGCAACGAGAGATTGATGTAGTGACTGATCTTGAGAATGCCATTACGCGTCGCGATGCCGGTAAGCGTGATGAACCCGATCATCGAGGCAACCGATAGCGGCAGGCCGGCGATCCAGAGCGCGGCAACGCTGCCGACCAGCGCGAACGGAATGCTGCCCAGAATGATCAGGGTCAGCACGACGGAGCGATAGCGGCTGTAAAGCAGTGCGAAGATAAGAAGCAGCGAAATGAGCGAAAGCGCCGCGATCTGGCGGCTGGCGCTCTGCTGCGCCTCGTAATTGCCCTCCAGGCTGACGAACACGCCTTGCGGCAGTTGCACCGAAGCGATCTGCCGCCGCACGGCTTCCGCGATGCCTGCGGCATCGGAGCCGTCGGTGTTTGCGAACACGGCGATGCGGCGGCGGCTGTTCTCGCGCAAAATCTGGTTCGGCCCGTCGGTCTCGCGGATTTCCGCGATCTGACGCGCCGGAATCCAGCCGCTCGGCGTCTGGATCAGGTAGTCGCCAAGACCCTGCGTGGTGCGCATGTGTTCCGGCAGCCGCATGACGACATCGAAGCGGCGATAGCCGTCGATGACCCGCGACACCACCCGCCCGCTGGAGAGCCGGCTGATCTGCTCCACCACCGCGGCCGGCTGCACGCCGTAGAGCGCGGCCTTCTGGTAATCGACCCGCACCTCGAGCTGCGGGATCAGCGCCTGCCGCTCCACTTGCAGATCGCGGATGCCCGGAATGCCGGCCATCTTGCCGCGCATTTCCTCGGCCAGCCGCCGCAAGGTCTCGAGATCGTCGCCGAATATCTTGAGCGCGATCTCCGCGCGCACCCCGCTCAGCATGTGGTCGATGCGATGCGAGATCGGCTGTCCGACGATCACCGACACCGGAAGCACGGAAAGCCTGGCGCGGATTTCCGCCGCGACCTCCGCCTTTTTTACCCCCGGGTTGAGTTCGACTTCGAGTTCGGAAACATGAATGCCTTCGGCGTGTTCGTCGAGCTCGGCGCGACCCGTGCGCCGGCCGACCGATTTCACTTCAGGAATTCCGAGCAGCAGCCGCTCTGCGACCGAACCGATGCGGTTCGATTCGGTGAGCGAAATCCCGGGATTGAAGGAGACATTGACCGTGAACGTGCCCTCGTTGAACGCAGGCAGGAACACACGGGGCAGCAGCACGAGCCCGATCAGGCCGGCTGCGACGAGCAAGCCCGTCACTGCAAACACCGCACGATCCATGGAAAAGGCGCGCGCAAGTGCCGCCTTGTTCCATCGCTTCAGCGTCGAGACGAGCCTGCCCTCGTGTTCGCCGAGCGATTTCATGTTCGGCAGGAGGTAGTAGGCCATCACCGGCGTCAGCGTGATCGAAACGAACAGACTCGCCAGAATGGCAATGATGTAGGCCTGCCCGAGCGGAACGAACAGCCGCCCTTCGATGCCCGAAAGCGCAAACAGCGGCACAAATACGAGAATGATGACGAGTGTCGCGTACACGATGCCGGAACGAACCTCCTGGCTCGCCGTCACCACCACCTCGAAGGCCGAGCGCGGACTTCCCGCCGCCCTGTTCTCCCGAAGCCTTCGGAAGATATTCTCGACATCGACGACCGCATCATCCACAAGTTCGCCGATCGCGATCGCGATTCCGCCGAGCGTCATCGTATTTATGGACATGCCCGCGAAATAGAAAACCAGCGCGGTGACCAGCAGCGACACCGGAATTGCCGTCAACGAGATCGCCGTCGTCCTGAAGTTCAGCAGAAACGCAAACAGCACGATCGAAACGGCAACGACCGCTTCCATCAGCACGATCTGCAAGCGGCGGATCGAAGTGCCTATGTATTCGGCCTGGCGGAACACCACCTGATCGAGCCGCGTGCCTTCCGGCGCAGCGGCCGACAGCTGCTTCAGCGCGGCCTCGACCTCTTTTGTCAGCTTGATCGTATCGACGAAGGGCTGCTTCTCCACCGATACGATCACCGCCGGTGTGCCCATGTAGCCGGAATCGCCCCGCTTCAGGCGCGCGCCGAACGCAACCTCGGCGACCTGGCGCAAATAGACCGGGCCTTTCTCGTCCTTTGCAACGACGATGCTGCGCAGATCGTCGAGGCTCGTGGTGCGGCCGATGCTGCGGATCAGGTATTCGCGGGACTGCTGGTCGGTGAAGCCGCCGCCCAGGTTCGCGCCGAAGGACTGGAGCGCCCTCTCGATTTGCTCGTGCGACACGTTGAACGCGCGCATCGCAGGCGCGTTGACGAGGATGCGAAACTGACGCACCTCGCCACCCATCGGAATCACCTGGGAAACGCCGGGAATGGTCAGAAGCCGCGGCCGGATGGTGAAATCCGCGAACTCGCGCAGTTCCATCGGCGAGATCTTCGGATTCGTGACGGCGAACATGACAATCTGCCCCATGATCGAGCTCACGGGGCCGAGTTGCGGCGTCACATTCGGCGGCAACTGCTCGCGCACGAGCGCGAGCCGTTCGCTTACGAACTGGCGGCTCCGGAAGATTTCCGAGTTCCAGCCGAATTCGACATAGACGATGGAAAGCCCGACGCCGGAGACGGAGCGCACACGTTCGACCCCCGGCAGGCCGTTCATCTGCGTCTCGATCGGGAAGGTGATGAGTTGCTCGACTTCCTGTGGCGCGTAGCCTTCGGCTTCGGTGATGATCGTCACGGTCGGACGGTTCAGATCGGGCAGTACGTCCACGGGAAGCTGCGTGATCGCAAAGCCGCCATAGACCATCAGCGCGACCGAAAGCGCGAGCACGAGCACGCGGTTCTTGAGCGAGCGGCTGACGAGAAAACTGAACATTGTCAGCGCACCTGATCGAGCAGTTCGGCGCCCTGCACGACGACCCGCTTTCCGTCCGCAAGGCCCGCGGTGACGAGCATGCTCTCGGCGTCCAGCACTTCGGCCTTGACCTCGCGCGCCTCGAAACGTTCGGCACCGACATGCTCGAACACGACGTGCTGTCCGTTCGCGGACCGCACAACCGCCGCGCGCGGCAGCAGAATGCCGCGCCGCTTTTCGCGCGTGCTGGCGAATACGGTCACAAACTGTCCGGCGAATACGCCGTTGGCATCGCCGTTGATGGCGAAATGCACCGCGATCGACTGGTTACGCAGCGCGGCGGCGCTGCCCCGGAAGACCAGATCGGCGGTGGCGCCGTTGTGGCCGCGGGCGCTCGCACGCTCGATCTGCGGGATCGCATCGAAGCTCAGCGCCTCGACCCATAGCCGTGCGGGATCGACGATCTGGAAGATCACGGTATTGGGCTGCGCGAGTTGCCCGGCAATCGTGTTCGCTTCCGCGATCACTCCGCTCACGGGTGCGCGCAGCACCTCCGGCTCGCGGCGGATCTTGTCGAGCTGCGCCTTGCGCTCGCGCAGGCTCTCGAGTTCGGTGCGCGCGTCTTCGAGCTGCGTTCGCGGCACCGCGTTGCTCTCCACGAGCTTCTCGAAACGCGCGACGCGGCGCTCCACGATCGCGATCTGCTGAAGGAGTTCGCCTTCCTTCTGGCGCATGTCGGAGACGTCGATGGTCTGGATGGGCGGCTCTACCAGCGCGAGTACCTGCCCTTTCTCGACCCGGGTGCCGAGCGCCGGAAATCCGTCCGGCGGCGGCAGCAGCCGCCCCGCTAGACTGGACTGCACGTAGCCGCTCGCATTCGGATCGGGAATGACGCGGCCGGGCAATTCGATCGCTTTTGCATGTTCGCCCGCCTTCGCAATCGTCGTGCGAATGACGAGCAGCCGCTGCACGGTCTTGGGCACGAAGATGCCGCCGTCCGGCAGCCGCTGCGAAACGTCACGGCCGCCATGAACGGCAGCGCGTTGTTTGCCGTCGTTTTTGCCGGCCTCTTGCGACTCCGCAGGCGTGAACAGGACAGCAAGTGCCAAAGCGGCGGCCGCGGTTGCCTTCGTCCTCGCAAGCTGCGGGAAACGGCGAACCGCAAACACACCGGCGAAAAACGCCAGCGCCGCGGCGAAGAACGCCACTGCAGCCGCCGACAGGAGCGAAACCCTTCCTGCAGCCGGCACCGCGTTCTGGCTCGCCGGGGCGACAATCGTCACCGGCAGCACTTCGCTGACCTCGCCGGCCGTCACCGTGAAGATCAGATCGTAGTGATCGCGGCCGTCCGCCCATTTTGCCGCAAGGCGATAGGTCCCGTCCTCGTTCGCTACGGCTTTCTCCGTGCCGCTCGGTGTCAGCGCTTCGATCTCAGCGTTCGTAACTGGCTCGTTGGTCGCGAAGCGGTCGAGATAGATTACGACCTCGCCGCCGCGAAGAATTGCAACCAGTTCGAAATCGCCTGCCTGCGCTTCGCCGCGCGGCGCGACCGGCGCTAGCGTTTTCGGCGCCTCGTCGTGATCGTGACCTTCATGCGCCGGAGCGGATGCTGGCGCGATGAGCGTAAATAGAACACTTGCAATGAGCGCGAGACTGACGCGCATGACGAAATCCTTCGCGAACGTGAACGGGAAGCATTCCCGCGCGCGGACGCGCGCCGGAGTGCCGGACGATCAGGCGAAGGACTTCGGAGGTCGGCTCAGGTCGAGAATGGCTTGCCGGATTTCGTGCGGCGGCGAACGCCAGTCGTGCTCGCGCAGCGCCCGCAGCGCGCGGCCCGGCATTTCCGGTGTTGCGAGCGCGACCGAAGCACCGCCCGCGCAGGCACAGCAGAACCCGCAGCCGCCACCCTGCCAGTGCGGGCATTTTTGCTGCTCGGGCGCGCTCGCGGAAACGAACGCGGCGTCGTGATGCGATTCTTCCGAAACTAGCGCATGTTCGACGCTGGCCGCCGGCGCAGGCTGCGAATGAGATTGCGCATGCGTTGCGTGATGATGAGCGCCGTGTGCGAAAGCGCTTTCCGGCGCGCTGAAGAACAGCGCGGCGGCGGCAAAAAGCGTTAACCAGACCAGCTTTCGCATGCGGAGTCTGTAGCGCAGATTCTTTGCGGAGTCATTTGTGGCGGCGGCGTGGCTTGCGCCCGCTACATTATATCCGTGATCGATTGCGCATTTTTGAAAGCTGGCGGAGACGGAGG
>JBGFSD010000020.1:0-28094 GCA_041694745.1 Pseudomonadota bacterium | reverse complement strand
CTTCTAAGCTGTTGGTCGCAGGTTCGATTCCTGCCGGGGTCGCCAGTTTTTCAAGACTTGGCAGTACAACAGTCCGGCCCGACAATCACCGGGCGAAGCCAGTCGGCATCAAACATATCCGAGCCAGCACCAGCATGTGGCTCCAAGCAACATTACGAGCGCGAATGCAATCAGCGTAAGAACAAGTCGGTGCGAACGAAGTCGCGCGCGTTGAACGTGTCGGTGCCATAGGCCACCATGTTCTGTGGCGCGTTCACAACCAGAATGAAGCCGAAACTCACCACGAACTGAAGCAGCAGCGTCATCCCGACGACGTTGATACCGGGCGTTGCGACGCCTTGCAGCACGACGATCACGATCGGAATCATCGTGGAGGCGAGAGCGGTTGCGCTCGCGAAGCCGAGGTGTATTACGATCAGGAACAGGCTAATCACCGCCAGAATGAAGAACGCAGTTGCCTGCTTCAGCCTGAATTCGGCAACGACGAGATCGGCGAGCCAGGTGGCTCCTTTCGTTTGCAGCAGCGCGGTGCCTAGGCTGATGCCCACGCCAAACATGACGATCGTACCCTAGGGAATGCGGGATTGTGCGTCCTTCCAGTCCATGATGCCAACGCCGGGAAGAAGCATGAGCGCAATTGCCGCAACGGTCGTTGAACTGGTGTCGAACCGGTGCAGAACGCCCTCGGTGGCCCAGAAGCCGATCAGCGTCAGCGAAACCGCAAGCAACTTCAGTTCGGATGTCTTGACGGAACCGAGATCGCGCAGCTGTTTGCGGATCGCATCGCGCCCTCCTGCCACTTCGCGCAGCTCAGGCGGCATCATCAGCATCATGACGAAGTAAAGCGCGACCGTCATTAGGATCGCGAACGGCGCAGCGGCGATCAGCCAGTCGAGCCATGTCACGGTATGTTTGAGCGCTTTCTCGATGAATCCCACCGCGACCATATTTTGCGCGGCCGCGGTCTTGATTCCGACGTTCCAGATACTCGCCGTTTGCGTGGTCGTGATCATCAGCATCCCTGCAAAGGCGCTTTTCTTGCTGACGCCAAAAGCCGCAATGATGCCAAGCATGATCGAGACGATGCAGGAGACGCACGCCGTGGTTGAAGGGACCATGAACGCGAGCACGATGCCAACGATGATCGGGCCGATAACGACGTGACGGGTATCCGTTCCGACACGCGAAAGAATGAAAAGCGCGATTCGCTTGTCCAGACCGGTTGCGGTCATGCCGGCGGCCAGAAACAGCGCCGCAGCGAAAAGCGCGAGGGCGGTATTCGCAAAGCCGCTGAATGCGAGACTGAGCGCTACGCTCGTGCCGAGCAGACTGTCCGGAGCCGCGACATTGGGCGACATGCCCAGCAGGAAAGCCATGAGTGCGGTAATCACCACGGCCGAAACGGCGTAGTCCAAGGCTTCCGTCATCCACACCGCAACCGCAAATGCGAGGATCGCGAGCATGACTTTGCCTGCGGCCGAGAGGCCGGCGGGAGTCGGCCACCAAAGGATCAAGACGAGCGCGGCGACCCCGACAATGAGGCCGAGCGTTTGCGCTGAGAACAGCTGGACCCCCGGCGCCGCGGCTGCCTTCGGATTCGTAACCGACATCGCATAGCCCTCATGAAGCGTGAACAGGCTGAGGCCGGATGCGCTCCCGGTCTTTGTGGCAAATTAAGCCGCACCCGCGCGGTTGCGGACGAGCCGCCTGTTATTTCAGGAGCGCACTGCCGGCCAAGGCGAGACAGGTCAGAAACCCCACGAGAGGCATCCAGACCGGGACCCTGATGTGAGGATTCGGGGAAGTCTCGCGACGGTAACGGATCAACAGCAGTGCCGCGTTTACGAGCGCAAATACGATCAGGGTCGCGATCGACGTGCTTTCCGCGAGCCGCACCAGCGGGAAGGCAAGCGCCAAGGCAACCGCAACCGCGGTTACGGTTGCGGTTGCGATGAGCGGCGTTCTGGTGCCTGCGCTGACGCGTCCGAACATGCGCGGGAGATTGCCTTGCCGCGCCATGCCGTAAAGCACGCGCGCTGCCATGGTCATCTGCGCAAGCGTGGTGTTCAGCGTGGCCGCGATCGCGATGATAGTGATGGTCGCAGGGCTCACGCTCGCCAGTTGCTGAAAAACCAGGCTGAGCGGAGCCGGTGAGGCCGCAAGCCGCTCCACGGATACCGCGCTTACGGCGACGGCCGCGATTGTTACATAGAGCGCGGTCGAAACTGCCAGCGTGATCAGCATCGCCCGGGGCAGGTTGCGATGCGGTTCGCGGGCTTCCTCGGCAATATTCGCCAGATCCTCGAACCCGATAAAGGCGAAGAAAGCAAGCAGACTGCCGAAGGCGATGCCGGACAAGGCAGCATATTCGAAGGGTGGCACTTTCGTCAGTGCGGCGACGAACGGCGCATCAGCGTAAAGCGCCGTTACGATGATCGCGAGCAGGCCGCCAACCTCGATCAGCGTGAACAGGCTCGCGAGCAGAACGGACTCCAGAATGCCTCGCGCAGCGACTGCGCCGAGCACAAGCAACACGGCGAGTACGACAAGTTCGTGCGGCAGATCGAGGAATTGCCGGATATATCCGGCCGCGCCGGAGGCAACGGCCGCGGACGAGATAGTACCGATCGCGGCTGTCAGCAGCCCCACCACAGTGGTAAGCTGGCGGGATCGAAACGCGGCGTCGACATAGGCCGCCTCGCCTGCGCTCACCGGATAGCGCGTCGACAGCTCAGCGTAGGACGCCACAGTGAATATCATTACGACAGCGGCGAGCAGAAACGACCACGGTGCAAATACGGCGGCAGAGCCGGCGACTTCGCCGATCAGAACATAGATGCCGGCGCCAATCGTGATGCCGACGCCGTAAAGCACAAGAAGAGGAAGCGAGAGTTGCCGTCTCAGCGTAGTTTCGGTGTCGCCGCCCAGGCGAGCGAAGGTTCCGCTATGCTTCTCTTCTTTCATAACACCCGGGCGATGGGTTCAAAGTGGCGGCAATAGCGCGGAGGGGACGAACGCCAGTTTCAGATACGGAAAGCGGCTTAGGCTTCCAGAAATACCGTCTCCCGTTCGCCTTGCATATGAATGTCGAAGCGATATGTGATGCCGAAGCCATCCTTCTCGCGCTTTGCGATCAGTGTCGGCCTGCGCTCTTTCTCCACCAGGGCCAGGATTTCGTCTTCTGCGTTTGCCGCTTCCTCGTCGTCAAAGTAAATGCGCGTGTAAACATGCGTCAGCAGACCGCGAGAGAAGATAATGAGGTTCAAGTGAGGCGCTTGCAACGCGTTGCCGGTGCCGCGCACACGGCCCGGCTTGATCGTCTCGAACGCAAACTCGCCTTGCGGCGTGGTCCCGGTTCTGCCGAAGCCGTGAAACCTGTTGTCGGCACGCAGCGACGAGTTGGGATCGGCCGGGTTTGCGTAACGTCCGTCGGCATCGGCCTGCCAGATTTCTAGCATCGCGTCTTCGATCGGAGCGCCGTTGCCGTCAAACACGCGGCCGGCGACACGGATGTGCTCGCCCGGCGTATCGGGATTGGAAATCCGGTGCGTAGCGATGGAGCGCCGGGCGTAGGTGTGCGGCAGCAGCCCGTAGGCGAAATAGGGCCCGACGGTTTGTGAAGGCGTCTCGTTGGACATTATTTTTGCTCCATTGGAGTCTGACGCCTGCCGCGCAGATGGATGTCGAACCGGAATCCGGTAGCGTGGCCAGGTTCTGTGATGTCGAGTGAAAACTTCGAAATCAGGCGCTCGCGGGCTGCGTTGTCGGGAACCCCATTGTAGATCGGATCGAAGGGCAGGAGCGGGTCGCCGGGAAAATACATCTGCGTCACTAGCCGGCTCAGAAAGTGATTGCCGAACAGCGAGAAGTGGATGTGCGAAGGGCGCCACGCGTTGTGGTGATTTCCCCAAGGGTAGGGCCCCGGCTTGATCGAGACGAAGCGGTATTTTCCGTTTTCGTCGGTGACGCAGCGGCCCGCGCCGTAAAAATTGGGATCGAGCGGTGCAGGGTGCTGGTCGCGCTTGTGAATGTAGCGGCCCGCCGCATTGGCCTGCCACACTTCTATCAATGTGTGCGGCACAGGCCGGCCGTCTTCGTCTAACACGCGGCCTTCGACGATGATGCGCTCGCCCAAAGGCTCACCGTTAGTCGCCCCGTTCTTCGTAAGATCGCCGTCAAGCGGGTCGAGATCGGCTTGGCCGTAAACCGGTACGGTAAGTTCTGACAGCGTCTGTTTCGAAAGCACGAGCTTGCGCTTGGGCCCGCGAAACGCGGTCGATTTGTATGGCGGGTGCACGACGGGCGGATGAACGCGCCAGTCTCGGGGTGAAATGCCGTCCGGCATGAATATGAACTCCCTCTGATCCTTGAAATCTTTCAAAGGGAAGGCGGCCGATATTGATCCAGGTCAATTCGGATGCGCGCAAATCTTGAACAAATCCGGCTGTTTGTTGAATTTCTCCGCGCGGAGAAGCGCGCCTTCAATGCAGAACGCGGACTGGCTGCAATTCGGCATAGGCGCACTGCTGGGACTCTCTGCGGTTCCGCACTGTCTCGCAATGTGCTCGGGAATTGCCACCTCGCTGGCACTCGTAGGCGGCGTAGGAGGAACAGCTGGTCGGCTCGAAAGTCTTACGCGAAGCGTGGTCAGCAACAGCGGGCGCGTACTGAGCTACGTGGCCGCAGGCGGTATCGTCGGTGCAGCAGGCGTTGCAGCATTTTCCTGGCTCGATGCGTCGCTTGCGAATATTACCCTGCGCTGGCTCGCGGCCATTCTGCTCAGCATTGTAGGCCTGTCGCTCGCCGGGATTATGCCGGCCGTGGTACTCGGCTATCCGAACAGATTGGTTGGAAAACTGATCGGCACGCGGACGTGCGGCGCTGCTTACAGCGCCAGGTCCTACGGCGCGCTTTTTGTCGCAGGAGCGATCTGGGGATTCATGCCCTGCGCGATGGCCTATAGCGCCTTGTTCTATGCAACGATTTCAGGCTCGCCGCTGCGCGGCGCCCTGACCATGGCCGGTTTCGGCCTGGCGACGATGCTTCCGATGATGCTACCCGCCTTTGGCGTGTCAGTGCTGTCGCGCTACGGGGCGACCACCCGCATGAAGTATGTGCTTGGTCTGCTGCTTGCGGCGATCGGCTTCGCAGGCACCCTGAACGCAGTGCACGACTTCAGCATCTGGTGCAGCACCTGACGAAAAGATTTGGCCTCGACCGGTATCGTCCTGCTGCGGCCCATTGTGCCGCCTTGACCCAGATCAAGGGTGCAGTGGCACTCCCCCTTATGAAGGCAGGAAGCGGCAGGTCCGCGCGAATCGAATGAGCGCAAGGGGGAACCGGGTGCAGGGTCAAAACAACGTCCTCGCCGAGAAATCGCTGGGCGGAAACGAGTTGGCGGCGATCATCGTTTTCAGCCTTCTGGGCTTTGCTTGGATATGCATCGCCGCGCTTGCTACGACGAGCGAGTATTCCTTTCATGCTTTCCTGCTCGCGGCGGCAAGCGTCGCTACGGTTTTTGCTGTCGGCAACCGCTACTTCGCGCGCGATGCGTATACTCCCCAGGAACTGCCCGACGGCAAGCCCAACTACAACATGGGACCGGTGAAGTTCGCGACGATCGCGGCGGTGTTCTGGGGCATTGCCGGATTTCTGGTTGGTGTCGTTATTGCCGCCCAGCTCGCGTTTCCGGTTCTGAATTTCGACACCGCCTGGCTCAGTTTTGGCCGCTTGCGCCCGCTGCATACTTCGGCGGTGATCTTTGCCTTCGGCGGCAACGCGCTGATCGCAACGTCGCTCTACGTCGTTCAACGGACTTGCCGGGCACGGCTCGCTGGAGACCTTTCGCCGTGGTTCGTCGTCCTAGGCTACAACGTCTTCATCGTGATTGCGGGCACCGGCTATCTGCTCGGTATTACGCAATCGAAGGAATACGCGGAGCCGGAGTGGTACGCAGACCTGCTGCTGACGGTGGTCTGGGTCGTCTATTTTCTGGTCTTTCTCGGCACAATTCTGAAACGCAAAGAACCGCACATCTTCGTCGCGAACTGGTTCTATCTCGCCTTCATCGTCACGATTGCGGTGCTGCATCTCGGCAACAATGCATCGATCCCGGTCTCACTGGCTTCCTCGAAATCCTACATCGTGTGGTCCGGCGTGCAGGATGCCATGGTGCAATGGTGGTACGGGCACAACGCGGTAGGTTTCTTTCTGACCGCGGGCTTCCTTGCCATCATGTACTACTTCGTGCCGAAGCGCGCCGATCGGCCGATCTATTCCTACCGGCTGTCGATCATCCACTTCTGGGCGTTGATTTTCCTCTACGTCTGGGCCGGCCCGCACCATCTGCACTATACGGCGCTGCCCGACTGGGCGCAGACGCTCGGCATGACCTTCTCGATCATGCTGTGGATGCCGTCGTGGGGCGGCATGATCAACGGCCTGATGACGCTGTCAGGCGCGTGGGACAAGCTGCGCACAGATCCCGTGCTGCGCATGATGGTGGTCGCGGTTGCCTTCTACGGCATGTCCACCTTCGAAGGTCCGGTCATGTCGATCAAGGCCGTGAACTCGCTCAGCCACTATACGGACTGGACCATAGGCCACGTTCATTCCGGAGCACTTGGATGGGTCGCCTATATTTCCTTCGGCGCGATCTACTGTCTCGTGCCGTGGCTCTGGAATCGCGAATTGTATTCGAACCGCCTAGTCAACTGGCATTTCTGGATTTCGACACTCGGTATTGTGCTCTACATCACTGCGATGTGGGTGTCGGGTATCCTGCAGGGCCTGATGTGGCGGGCCTACACCACGCTCGGCTTTCTCGAATACTCGTTCATCGAGTCCGTCGAAGCGATGCATCCCTTCTATGTGATCCGCATGCTGGGCGGGGTTCTGTTCCTCGCGGGCGCTCTGCTTATGGTCGTAAATCTTTGGCTTACGATCAGAGCGCCCGAGAGCGACAACGCCGCCATCCTACAATTGCAGCCAAAAACCGCGTGAGACCCGAAGCATGTCACTCTGGGCAAAACACAAGATCCTTGAGCGCAACTCGATATTTCTGATTATCGGGATTCTCATCGTCATATCGGTCGGCGGCCTCGTCGAGATCGCACCCTTGTTCTACCTCAAGAGCACAATCGAGAAGGTCGAGGGCATGCGCCCCTATACGCCGCTCGAGCTGGCGGGCAGAGACATTTACGTCCGCGAGGGCTGCTATGTGTGCCATTCGCAGATGATCCGTGCGCTGCGCGACGAGGTCGAGCGCTATGGCCATTACTCGCTTGCCGCCGAGTCGATGTACGATCATCCGTTTCAGTGGGGCTCGAAGCGTACCGGTCCAGACCTCGCGCGTGTCGGCGGGAAGTACTCCGATGACTGGCATCTTGAGCATCTGAACAACCCGCGCAGCGTCGTGCCGACCTCGATCATGCCAGCCTATCCGTGGCTGGCGAAGACCCGGCTCGACACAAAGGAGATCCAGACGCGGATGAAAATCCTGTCCTACCTCGGCGTACCTTACACCAAGGACATGATCGAGAAGGCACCGGAGGATATTCAATTGCAGGCTGCCAAGGACTCCTCGGATGCCGACGACCTGCGTAGCCGCTACCCCAACGCATCCGCGCGCGAATTCGACGGCAACCCCGGCTATGTCAGCGAGGCGGACGCACTGATCGCGTACCTGCAAATGCTCGGGACGCTAGTGGACTTCAAGGTCTATCAGAATAAAGCGAACATGAGGTAACGGCCATGGAAACCTATCTCGCGCTCGCCAGGTTCGCCCAGACGTGGGGACTGCTCTACTTCGTCACCGTGTTCGTGCTGATGCTCGCCTACGTAATGCGACCGTCCAGCAAAGAGAAATATGAAGACGCCGCGAAAATTCCGCTGAAAGAAGATTGAGTTATGGCAACGGAAAGCAAGACCGCAAAGATCGCGGCAGAGGAAAGAACGACGGGCCACGAGTGGGATGGCATCGAAGAGCTCAACACACCGCTCCCGCGCTGGTGGCTATGGATCTTCTACGCGACCATCGTGTGGTCCATCGGCTACTGGGTGGTGTATCCGTCGTGGCCGCTGGTAAGCAGCTACACTTCGGGTGTTTTCGATTGGCGCTCGCGTGCAGCGGTCCAGCAGGAACTGGAGTCACTGCAAGCCTTGCGTGCTCCGCTGGTCGCGAAGCTGCGAGACGCTCCGATCAACGAAATCCTTACTAAGCCGGAGTTGCTGAACCTCGCGCGGGCACTGGGGCGGGTAACGTATCAAGACAATTGCGCGGGCTGCCACGGCGTCGGCGCCACTGGTGCAAAAGGCTACCCCAATCTCAATGACGACGAATGGCTCTGGGGTGGGAAGCCGGAGGAAATCATTTACACAATCACCTACGGGATTCGCAGCGGCCATACGAAAGCGCACGCGGGTACCATGCCGTCATTCGGGCGGGATGGAATTCTGAAGATGCCGGAGATTATCGCAGTCGCGGAATACGTGCGGACGCTGTCCGGTCTGACGCCGGCCGCTAATACGGACCTGAAACTCGGCGAGAAGGTCTACCAGACGAACTGTGCAGTGTGTCACCAGCCCGACGGCAAAGGAAAGCGCGATATCGGGTCGCCCGATCTGACCGACCGGATCTGGCTCTACGGTTCGGATCAGAAGACGATTGTCGATGGCATCTATCATGGCCGCGGCGGCGTCATGCCGGCCTGGGCCGATCGTCTCGATGAAATCACCATCAGAGCGCTTGCCGCTTATCTGCATTCGCTCGGCGGCGGCAAGTAAGAAAGCGCGAGTGTTGTGGGATGTCGGCTCCTCTGCAGGCAGGCCAACCGGCCGATCTGGCATTTCCCGGCGAGGAGGAGCCGCTCTATGTTTCGCGCAGGAAAATCTATCCGAAGGCGGTCAAGGGAAAGTTTCGCACGATCAAGTCCTGGCTGCTGATCGTCACGCTGGGAATATACTATCTGCTGCCGTTCGTGCGCTGGAACCGGGGACTGAATGCCCCCGACCAGGCGGTGTTGATCGATTTTCCATCGCGCCGCTTCTACTTCTTCTTTATCGAGATCTGGCCGCAGGAAGTCTACTACATTACCGGACTTCTGATCGTGGCAGCCGTTGCGCTATTCCTGATGAATGCCGTTGCTGGCCGGATCTGGTGCGGTTACCTGTGCCCGCAGACGGTTTGGACCGATCTCTTTCTCTATGTCGAACGCAAGATCGAAGGTGACCGGACGCAGCGTATTGCGCTGGATGCAGCACCGTGGTCGTTCGATAAGGCGTTACGGAAGGTAGCGAAGCACTTTATCTGGCTATTGATCGCCTGGTGGACCGGCGGTGCTTGGGTGCTCTACTTCGCGGATGCGCCGACACTCGTCAAGGAACTTGCGACTTTACAGGCGCCCGCAATCGCCTGGATCGCAATCGGCACCCTTACGTTCACGACCTATTCGCTCGCCGGGCTCATGCGCGAACAGGTCTGCACCTATATGTGTCCGTGGCCGCGCATTCAGGCGGCGCTCACCGACGAGCATGCGCTCAACGTGACCTATCGCTACGACCGCGGCGAGCCGCGCAGTTCGCTCAAGAAATCTGAGCAGATGCGGCTCGCCGGCGAGCCAGCCGGTGACTGTATCGACTGCAACCAATGCGTATGGGTGTGTCCGACCGGTGTCGATATACGAAAGGGCAATCAGCTGGATTGCATCCAGTGCGGTCTCTGCATCGACGCGTGCAACGACATCATGCAAAAAGTCGGCCGCCCGCAGCAGCTGATCGCATATGATAACGACATCAACATCCGCCGCCGCGCGGCGGGGCTGCCGAATCAATACAAACTCTTCCGGACGCGTACGATACTTTATGCCGCGGTAATCGTGCTGGTCAGCGCGATCATGCTCTTTACGCTCACAACGCGAAGCGAAGTCGGAGTCAGCCTGATCCATGACCGCAACCCGATCTTCGTGTTGCTCAAGGATGGCGCGGTTCGCAACGCTTACACGATCCGCATCGCCAACAAGCAACATGAGCGGCGGCATTTCATCGTCCGCATCGAAGGGTTCGCACGCGGCAACACCGAGATCGTCGGTGTCAGACCAAATTCGCTAGGCGAAATGGTTGTCGAAGTCGGACCCGATCAGACCCAGGAATTCCGGATGCTGATTACAAACTATGCGGAGCTTCCGCCCGATGCATCGGTTCCGATTGGCGTGAAGATCATCGACTCGCGGACTGGCCAGTACGCCACGGCGAACGGCTATTTCCGCGGCCCATAGCGAGGAGGGCAGAACATGCAGACGACGAGGGAAACCAGAATATCAGGCCGCATTGTACTGATCTCGCTGGTCGCGTTCTTCGCGGTGATCGCCGCAGTCAACGCGATTATGGCAACGCTTGCGATTCGGACTTTTGGCGGTGTTGAGGCGGACAATGCCTACCGCGCCGGCCTGGAGTTTGCGCGCGAGATCTCAGCCGCGCGCGCGCAGCAGGAGCGCAATATTCAGGTCGATGTGGTAACAAGCCGGACGGGAAGCGGCGTTACGCGCTTCACGCTTACAATGCGCGGGCACGACGTCTCGACCGAGCCGCAACTCGCCGCGAGGCTGGAGCTGCGGCACCCGGCCAACAAACGCCGCGATCACATAATCATCCTCAAGCGGCGGCAGGCGGGAGTCTTCGATGCAGACGCGCTGGTCGAAGCCGGGCAATGGAATGTCCGCGTATCGGTCGATCGCGCGGGGGAACGGATCTTCCGCTCGGTGAACCGGGTAGCCATTCCCTGACGGGAGCGACGATGCTGAGATCGGTCACTCACGAGCCCGCTTTGCTGCCCGGGCCGGAAATCGCTCCGCAGAGCAGTGAGCGAAACTTTGCGGTCGAAGGGATCACATGCGCCGCCTGCGTGCAGGCCATTGAGGAGGGGCTTGCAGGCGTGCCAGGCATTGTGAACGCGCGGGTAAATCTTTCGACGCATCGGCTTTCCGTTCGCTGGGACGGACGCGACAACGCCGCGACGGTTGTCGGAGAGAAACTGAAAAAACTCGGATACCGCGCGCATCCGCTCCGCAAGGTAGCGGACCACGACGACCAACAGTATGCGCAATGGCTTTTGCGGTGCCTCGCGGTATCGGGTTTCGCTGCGATGAACGTGATGCTGCTTTCGGTCTCGGTATGGTCCGGCAACGTCAGCGATATCACGAGCGAGACACGGGACTTCTTTCACTGGCTTTCGGCCCTGATCGTGCTGCCTGCGGTAGCCTATGCCGGGCAGCCGTTCTTTCGCAGCGCCCTCGGAGCGCTTGCGGCAAAACGTGTGAACATGGATGTACCGATATCGCTGGGTATTGTCCTCGCGATAGGGCTCTCGCTTTACGAAACCGCTACGCACGGCATCCATGCCTACTTCGACTCCGCGATCATGCTGCTCTTCTTCCTGCTGACCGGAAGATACCTCGAGCAGATCACGCGGCAGCGCATGCGGAATGCCGCGCATAACATTTCCTCGCTGCGAGCCACGATGGCCACGCGGATCGAAGGTAAACACCTGAGCCCGGTCGAAGTTGAAACTCTTCGACCCGGCGATCTTGTGCTGGTGCGGCCGGGAGAGCGTTTTCCGGCCGACGGCGTAATCGTCGAAGGCGAGGGCAGCATCGATGAGAGTATCGCAACGGGCGAAACCGCCGGCATTGCCGTGCGCGAAGGACGGTCCGTACTGGCCGGCACAATGAGCCTGGATGGAAGTTTCCGGGTGCGGGTCAGGTCGCTTGCACGCAATTCGTTTGTCGAAAATCTGGAACGCTTGATCGATACGGCGGTCAACGCACGTCTTCCCTATATGCAGCTCGCAATCCGCGCTGCGCGCTCCTATGCGCCCGTCGTACACACGGCGGCGCTGCTGACGCTTGCGGGATGGCTGCTCGCCGGTGCGGGCTGGCACAGTGCGATTGTGACAGCGATCGCGGTTCTGATCATTACCTGCCCGTGCGCTCTGGCGCTTGCAGTGCCGACGGTTCAGGTCGTGGCCATGGGCGAAATGTTTCGCCAGAAGATTATCGTGAACAGTGCGGATCTTGCCGAACGGCTCGCCGATGTCGACACGATTGTATTCGACAAGACGGGTACACTTACGCTGCCGCAGTCTGCCGTTTGCAACGCGGACGAAGTCGCCCCGGGGCTCCGAAAGCTTGCGGCGCGGCTTGGAGCCGGAAGCAGGCATCCGCTCGCAAGCGCGATCTCGGCGCTGGATTCGGGTGCCGAGCCTTTTCCGAAGATCGTCGAGGAACCCGGCCGTGGCGTACGCACTACGCGAAACGGTGTTGAATTGAGGCTCGGCAGCGCTGCGTTCTGCGGGACGGATGCGGAGCAGGCGCCAAACGAGAATGTATCGTCGATCGTCTTCCGTGCGGGCGATCAGATCGTGACGTTTCATGTCGGCCAGCGCCTCCGCCCGGACGCGAAACGGGTTACCGAGGCACTGCGAAACCGTGGCTATAATCTTATGATACTGTCGGGAGACCGGAGCGGGCCTGTCGAAGCGGCTGCCGACGAACTCGGAATTTCGGACTGGCACGCGCAGTGCGAGCCAGCCGGGAAAATTGCAGCGCTTGAGCGGTTGCGCAAGCAGGGGCGCAGGGTTCTTATGGTCGGCGACGGCCTGAACGACGCGCCAGCACTTGCCGCTGCGCACGTGTCAATCTCTCCCATCGGCGCCGCCGATCTCACCCAGGCGCAGGCGGACGGCATGTTTCTCGGCGAGCAACTCGCGCCCGTTGCGGATGCAATAGAAATTGCCCTGCAGGCGAAAGCGGTGATGCGGCAGAATCTGGGACTTGCCATCATATATAACGTGATCGCCATTCCCCTGGCGGTTTTCGGCCATGTCACGCCGCTAGTAGCCGCAGCCGCGATGTCCGGTTCGTCTATCCTCGTCAGTCTCAACGCGTTGCGAGCGAAATGGTGGCTGCACGAGACAGCCGCAACAAAGGCAAATGCGACGAAGGAGGCTTTAGCAACATGAACGTGCTCGTGATATTGGTTCCGGCTGCGCTTAGCCTCGGTTTGCTTGGGTTAATGGCGTTCCTGTGGTCGGTGAAGTCCGGTCAGTACGAGGATCTTGATGGTGCGGCCTATCGTGTGTTGCGGGATGATGATTTGCAGGCTGCGGACTGTCAAAATCCGGATAAATACAGCAAATGACCAAAGCAGGTCGGGTAATTCTTATTTTCCGCTTTATTCGAGTAGAGGCGCTGCTTGCAATTGTTCTATGCGTCGCGCCGGCACTCGCACAATCGCCAAACGCGGATCGCGGGCGCGATCTTCTGGAACGACTGTGCTCCAATTGTCACGCTGTCGGCGCGAGCGACAAAAGCAGACATCCTTCGGCGCCGCCGTTCCGGCAGGTGATGAAACGCTACAAGGCCGAAACGCTTGCCGAAGCGCTGGCAGAGGGGCTTTCAACCGGCCATCCGGATATGCCCGAGTTCAGCTTCGAACCGGAGCAAGTCGGCGCAATCATCGAGTATCTTGACGGTCTCGCGAAAGAGTAGGCGATGAAGAACGTAGCAAAGAGCCGTTTCTTCTACGAGCGCAAGGTAGCGGATCACATGACGACGAAAGTGGTGACGCTTTCGCCTGACAGCAGCTTACGCGAGGCAGGCGAATTGTTCGACCAGTTCGACTTCAACTCGATCCCGGTGGTTGATGGCGGCAAGCTCATCGGGATTATGTCCAAGTTCGACTTTATGCGCGCATTCGCCTTCACTCCGGAGCATCCGCTTCCGGATTATGAAGCACTAATGAAGACGCCGCTCCGAGAGTTCATGCGTGAGGAACTGGCAACAACTGCACCCGATGTGCCGTTGACAAGGGTGTTGCAGCGAATGGTGGAATTGCGCACCCGCAGCTTTCCGGTGGTGAGCGGCGGCAATCTCGTCGGTATCGTTTCGCGCGAGGACATCATCCGTGCGCTGAAGGAAACGACCGCCGGCGGCTAGCGCACGATGCGCCGGCCGAACAGGGCGATCGCAGTGAGTGGAATAATCAACCCAAGTGCGACGACGCAGGTCAGAAGAAGGCCGAGCTCGCCGTATTGCCCGCGTCCGACAACGAATATCTGGTTGAGAAACTTGGTCGAAAGTTGCCCGGCGACCAGCGCCAGATTCATCAGTGACGCCATCAATGCAAACCAGGTCGCCCGTTTCCCCGGCGGGGCGTAGAATGCGATCAGCGCGAGCAACGGTACCATGCTAAGTTGTGCAAACGGTGAGCTTGCCGCTGCATCCACAATTGCGATTGAGCGCGCTCCGAATCCGAAATTGGCCTCGGTCCACTCGTGAAGCCCGTAGTATAGACCGATGTTGGGGAGCGAAAGGATGGCGCCGAGCACCGTGAGCCAGAACAGCACCGATCGGACCGAATATTCGGTCAGTTGCTTCGAAAAGATCCATAGTACGGCGACCGAGATGATCGCCGCGGTTTGTCTCAGCACGCCATAGAACGACTCGTCGAACTTCAGTACATCGACCGTAAACCAGAAATAACCGTCGCCAACTGCGGGTGTCGCGCGGAATGCAAAGATGATGACGGCCGTGAAGAAGATTGCACGGCGTGTCTCCGGTGCGACGTCGCGGGTAACCAGAACGAGCATCGCGCAGACGATAGTCATGGAAATTGCGAAGATGATCTCCTGACCGAAGGGGATACGCAGGAGACCGATTGTCACGACGGCTGCGCCGAAGACGAAACCTCCGATCAGGATGCGCCAATCGATCGGGCGGCGTTCGATATTCTTTTCGGAAGCTAGGAACGCACCAGCAAGCGAAATCGCCGGTACAATGAGAGCGAGCAGAAATACCCGTTCTCGCCCGAGCACGGAGGCAATCCAGCCGGATAGTCCTGCGACTGCGACGATGCCCGCCGAGAGAGCAAGCCGGCCCAGCACCTGCACCATGCCGAGCTCCGCGCGCACCTCAGCAACGTCACGCGGCGCACCTTTGTCGTCGACACGCTGCACAACTTCGGTCGACATCGCGTCGGCGACGACGTCCTGCACGACGGTTCCCAGTACGATCAGAATTGATCCGAGGACGAACAGTCCGCTCGCGGGAAGAAAGGTGAGCCAGGCGCCTGCCGCTCCTGCAAGCGTTACCAACCCCGCGGCAGTCAGTACCGCACCCGCGACGATATAGACGCGGCGCTGCGAGCCGAATAATGGCACGCTGTCAACGAGCTGCCCGAACACCATCTTGATCGTCCAGGGTAGCGTTAGCCATACACCGATTGCCGCAAGCTCGGCGGGCGACAGGCTGAGGCTTTCTTTCACCCATAGATCGCGGCTGACATCGATCAGCCCGAGCGCGCCATAACTGAAATAGACGACGAGGAGCGGGGCATAGTGCCATCGGAACGCCGCGATTGGACGCACCAGCGTCTCCCGTAACGGCGCGAGAAAGCGCGTCTTGAATCCGAGACGCTTTGGCGCGATCTGCGGAAATTGCTTTTCGTCCATCAAGAACAGGCGTTTCCTGCTACATATCCAGCCGATCAACTAAGAAGAGTAGCCAATGTCAACGTACCGGCTGGCGGAGCTTCTGGCACCCCGTTCGGTTGTCGTAATGGGTGGCAGCGAGCGCGAAACGTCGGTGGGGCGCTCGGTTTTGAGGAACCTCCGGGATGGCGGTTTTGCCGGATCTGTCAGTCTCGTGAATGCAAGACACGCAAGTCTCGCCGGAATCGACGCTAAGAGAAGTGTAGCAGAACTGGAGGCGGCGCCGGATCTGGCTGTTCTGACAACGCCCGCCGATACGATTCCCGGGCTTTTGGATGAACTCGGAAAGATAGCCTGCAAGTCGGCGGTCATAATCAGTTCCGGGCTCGGCCGTGGGGAGGGGTCCAATTTCGAGCAGGCGCGCGTGACCGCGCGCAAACACGGCCTGCGCATCGTAGGTCCGAATTGTATCGGCGTGTTGTCTCCACCCGCCAGGCTCAACGCCAGCTTCGCTGCGCACATGCCAAAGGCCGGCGATCTCGCGTTGATCTCGCAGTCGGGCGCTATCGTGTCCGGAATCATCGAATGGGCGACGGCACGCGGTATCGGATTTTCCTGGATTGTCTCGGTCGGCGACCAGATGGATGTCGATTTCGGCGACTTGCTTGATTACTTCGCAGGCGAATCGCACACGCGCGCGATCCTGATGTACATGGAATCGATCAAGGATGCGCGCAAGTTCATATCTGCTGCGCGCGTTGCCGCGCGTTCGAAAGCGGTCGTTGTGCTGAAGGCAGGACGATTCGAACAGGGCGCCAAGGCAGCGGCAACACACAGCGGCGCGCTTGCCGGTTCGGATGCGGTCTATGATGCGGTGTTCAGCCGGGCCGGTCTGCTACGCGTTTTTGACCTTGAAGAGCTGTTTGATGCGGCAGAAATTCTAAGCGCGGTGCCGCCGTTCCGCGGTGAGCGCCTCGCAATCCTCACAAACGGAGGCGGTCTTGGCGTACTGGCAGTCGACAAGCTTGCCGAACTTGGCGGTACGCTTGCGGTACTTTCGAGGCAAACGCTGAGCGCGCTCGATAGTGTACTTCCGCCGAACTGGTCTCTGGCAAATCCGATGGATGTAATCGGCGATGCCGACGCCGGACGCTACACGGCGGCGCTGGGGCTGCTGCTGGCGGACCGCAGTATCGATGGTCTTATCGTAATGAACGTACCGACGTCGCTCGCATATCCGGTCGAGATCGCAAGAAAGGTGGCCAGCGCGGTGCGCACGCACCGCACGAGGGTTGCCCCGCCAAAACCTGTGCTGGCCGTATGGGTTGGGGAAGATCCGGTGTCCGGGAAATATTTCTCGAAGCGAGAATTCCTCTGTTTCCGTCCGAAAGCGCCGCAGTTCAGGCGTTCGTCCAACTCGTGTGCTACAGTTCCGCGCAGGACCTGCTGCGCGCAACGCCGCCTGCCTTTGCAAACAGTTTTTCTCCCGATCGTGTAAAGGCGGCTGCGGTCCTTCGGGTTGCACTCGATGCCGGCCAGCAGTGGCTGACGCCGAAGCAGATGGCAGTCTTGCTTCGAGCCTACGAAATTCCGGTCGTCGAATCTTATATTGCAGATGGTCCGGCAGAAGCGCGCATGCTCGTGGAGCGTATGCTAGCGCGATGCAATTCCGTAGCGATTAAGATTCTTTCGCCGGACATCGTGCACAAATCGGACGTTGATGATGTGCGGCTTGACGTCAAGACGGCCGCTGACGCAGAGCGGGTTGCTGCCGAAATGCTTTCGCGCATCAGGGCGATCCGGCCGGATGCGAGTCTAGTCGGCGTTCTAATTCAGGAGATGATCGATCTGCCGAACTCGCGGGAGCTGATCATAGGCGTGGTGGATGATCCGTCGTTCGGGCGCGTGATCGCATTCGGACAGGGTGGCGTATCGGTAGAGGTAGTGAAAGACAAGGCGATCGGCCTGCCTCCCCTAGACCTCAATCTCGCAAACTCTCTGATCGGTCAGACACGCGTAGCGAAACTTCTGGGGGAGTACCGCAATGTACCGGCTGCAAACCGCGCAGATGTCGCGGCTATGCTTGTCAAGGTAAGTCAACTGGCTTCGGACTGCTCTGAGATTGTCGAGTTGGACTTCAATCCGGTTCTGGCGAACGCGGATCGCGTCGTTGTACTCGACTCCTGAATTCGAATCCGGGCCGCCAAGGCCTCGAAAGCCGGAGCGCACCTTGCAATCCGGCCCTATCCGAACGAATGGGAAGAGACGCTGGAGTATGGCAAAGACGGGCGTGCATTCGTGCGGCCGTTACGGCCAGAGGATGAAGTGCTTGTGGGGGAATTCTTCAAGCACGTGACCGAGCACGATCTTCGGCTGCGTTTTTTCAACGTCGTCAAGAATTCGGGCCACGCATTTCTCGCGCGCCTGATCCAGCTGGATTACGCGCGGGCGATGGCGTTTGCCGCACTCGACACGAATAGCAATCTGCTGGGAGTTGTGCGTCTGCATGCGGATGCGAATTATGAGAACGGCGAGTATGCGATTTTACTTCGCTCCGACCTGAAAGGGCAGGGGCTCGGCTGGAAGCTGATGGAGTTGATTATTAGCTACGGGAGAGCGGAAGGCTTGAAAACGATCTTCGGTGAAGTGCTCGCTGAGAACACGACGATGCTGGCGATGTGCCAGCGCCTGGGGTTCGATGTTTCGGACAGCGAGGAGCAGACCGACATCAAGATTGTTCGGCTGTCTCTGTCCTAGTGCGACAGCAGCGTCGGGATTGTCATCGTTTGCAGCACAGTCCGGGTGACGCCGCCGAGCACCCATTCGCGCAGCCGCGAGTGGCCATAACCGCCGAGCACAAGCAGATCGGCCTGAATGTCGGCAGCGTGGGAAAGGATCGCATTACCGGCGTCGATGTCGTCGCCAGCCAGTACATTGAGGCTGGCCCTGACGCCATGCTTCGCGAGATGTTCGCCAAACTCCTTCTGGAGTGCAGTCGTGCGTTCGCCATGCCCGATGGAGACGACGTTAACGCTCTTGGCGCGTTCGAGAATCGGCCAAGCATCCGAAACCGCGCGGGCGGCGGCGCGGCTGCCGTCCCATCCTATCAACACGCGAGCAAGCGTCAGTTCATTCCGCTGAATGTAGGGCACGACCAGAACCGGGCGCCCGGAATGAAACAGAACGGCTTCGGCGAAATTCGGCAACGTCTCGTCGTCTGCCTTGTTCTGGGGTACGACCGCGAGATCAAAACTGCGTGCGGCCTCCGCGAATTGCTCCTCGCTCTCGCGGAAACCCGCATGTACGAGTTTGATCACTGCCTGCAGGCCGGAGGCCTTTGCATCGGCCTCAAATGCAGCCGCGAGCGCCTTGGCCGAGGCCTCGCTCTTGACCGCGAGTTCCTCGATCAGATTGCCGGTTACTGCGTCGAACGGACCTGATACGGGAATGATCGGATCGAAGGCAAACGCAATGGCGGAGACGGAGGCGCCGAACTCGCGCGCAAGCGAAAGCGCATAGGCGTTGGTCGCCCTCCGGTTCTCATGCTCGGCAAGCGGAACGATCACATCGCGAAAGCCACTGCGGCTCCGGCTCGCAAAGGGCAATGTAATCGAGCGAATGATCGAAAAGCTAGCGGCCAGCATATCCGTCCTCCGCATAGAGGCGATTCATCGCCCGATGACGGCACGCAACGCATTCGTCGAGATACTTGAGGTATTGGTCGCGGAGGCGATTGTTGTGATCCAGCAATGCAGCCCAAGCATCCCGGCAGGTTCGAGCACCGAGAATGGAATGCTGCATCTCGATGGACGAGAGCAGCCCGCCGTTCACAAGCACGGCGGACTGATGTGCAAGATCGCTCATCGTATCGAGCGTTACGTCGACCACACGCTCTCCGGCATGGACGTTGTTCTGCATGCTGACGCGTAGGCTTCCCAACACTGTCGCAGGGTCGATGGGCAACTGCGGAATGAAGCTCATGGCGGTTCTCCCGGCATTTTGCCAATTTATCGACGTCACCGTCGCCGCCCTTGACGTGGATCAACTGAAACGGCCCTTTTGCTTGATGCAGAGCAAGGCAGAGGGCTGAAATTTGCATGACGATCCGAACACTTGGAGAATCACCGGGACAAGGAACTGATGCTTAAGGACCTGCTAGTTGTCGTGAGCGCCGCAGAGGATGAGCCGGCGTCTCTTGCGCAGGCGATCGCACTCAGCGCAGGCTACGATCTTGCACCCGTTTATGTCGCAGTCGTGCCAGGACCGCCGCCGCTAGCGAATATTCTCGGTGCCGATATAGTAGACAGCCTTGTTCACGAAGCGAGGATGCGGGCGGCGAAAGGCGCCGAACAACTGCGCAATCGCATTTCCGCCGCAGTGCTCGAAAGAAGAAGGGATGTGAACATCGTAAAGGAGAGCCGTTCGCTTGCAGAAGCGGTTGCCAATATCGAGAATCTCGCGCGCAGTCGTGACCTGACGGTTCTGGAGCGGCCGCAGTCTTTCGCAAGCGAACCGTCCGCCATCTTTGAAGCGATTCTGTTCTCGACTGGAAGGCCGGTGTTGCTTGCGGTGCCCGGACGCGCCTCGGCGCGATTCGACAGAGCTGTCCTTGCGTGGGATGGGTCGATTCATGCAACCCGCGCGCTTGCAAGCATGATTTCCTTGTTTCCCGACCTGAAGGAAGTTCTCATTCTCACGGTACTACACGAAAAGAATCTGGACGATTCCGCGTCCGGAGCCGAGATTGCAGCCCATATCCACAGACACGGCATTCAGGTGACCGTGAACTGCATAGACCTCGATCAGTTTGCAGAGAACGCGGGGTTGACGATCGCCAGCTTTGCAAAAGCGAGGAACGTCGATCTGATTGTCATGGGCGGATACGGACACTCCCGGCTTCGCGAGTTTTTGCTTGGTGGCGTAACCGAGTATCTTTCCCGCCACTCTGAGGTTCCGTTGCTGCTGACGCATTGAGACAGAGTTCGATTGAGGTGCCGGAGTTGGATCAGCAAGCCATACTCGCGTTTCTGGCATCTCCTGAATCGAGCGGCGGACTGCCGGTCAAGCGCATCGATACCCATGCCGCGAGCGTGTTCCTGTCCGGATCGCGGGCATTGAAGGTCAAGCGCAAGGTCAAGTTTCCGTTTCTGGACTATTCGACGCTCGACCTTCGCAGGCGCGCCTGCATGGCGGAGATCGAAGCTAATCGCCGCTTCGCACCCGGGCTTTACGAGGGTCTGGCGCGCATCACAAAAGAGCCGGATGGGTCGCTCCGCGTTGGAGGTGAAGGCGAGGTCGTTGAATGGGCGGTACAGATGCGGCGCTTCGACGAGTCCTTGACACTCGATCGCTATGCCGAACGAAACGAGATTACCCCTGCGATTGTTGAGGGCATTGTCAGGCGTCTTGCCGCGGTTCATGCCGAGTCACCGAAGCAGGACGCGGAGGCATGGATTGCCGCTCTGAGGAAGTATTTGCGCGAGCATCATGACGTATTTCGCAAGCATCCGGATCTATTCGCATCGGACGATGCGGATCGTCTTCTGCGTTTGAGCGAGCAGCAGCTCGCAAAGGGCAGCGCATTGATCGAAACGCGCGCGAAAGCAGGTCTGCTTGTCCGGGGGCACGGCGACCTTCATCTCGGAAATGTGACGCTGGTCAAGCGCGAAGCTGTGATATTCGATGCGGTTGAGTTCGACCCGCTGATCGCTTCCGGCGACGTACTTTATGACCTTGCGTTCCTGTTGATGGATCTCTGGGTGCACGGTCAGCATGCTGCCGCCAACGCGGCGCTGAATGGCTACCTGGAAGCATCGGCAGGTCGCGCAGGTCTTGAAGGCCTTGCGCTCCTGCCATTGTTTCTGTCGATGCGAAGCAGCATTCGCGCGATCGTTGCGGTTGCCCGCTATGATCAGGACAGAGAAGATAAGGCTGGAAAGGCAGCAAGTAAATTCTTCACTGCTGCGCGGGAGTTCATTGCACCGACCGCTCCGCGACTGTTGGCAATCGGCGGATTGTCCGGAACAGGAAAATCGGTGATCGCCAAGAGTCTGGCGCCTTTCGTTCTTCCGATACCAGGAGCGGTGGTGGTTCGGTCCGATGTGAAGAGAAAAGCTCTTGCTGGTGTCGGCAGTTCGGTGAGGCTTCCCGCTTCATCTTACACACGCACGAATAGCCGGAAAGTGTATGATGCGATCTGCGCAGATGCCGCATTGGTGTTGGCGGCGGGTCATTCGGCGATCCTTGATGCCGTCTTCAGCGCTGAAGAGGAGCGTGCTGCCGCAATGAAAGTTGCAAGCGATGCGAACGTGCAATTTCAGGGAATCCAGCTGCATACGGATATCGGCGAACGTCTGAGGCGGGTTGCAAGCCGTGTCGGAGATGCCTCCGATGCGGATCGGGAAGTTGTACTCGCCCAAGAAGCGTTTCATGCAGACGAAACTATGTGGGCACGGGTGGATAGTTCATCCGACCCACAAGCTACACTTGCAGCCGTACGAGAAAAGCTCTCGGAATTCTTGCGGCAAAAAAAGTCTGATACGGAATCTGCGAAACCTTGATTGCCCTCGTGTCAGGTGCTCCCCACCTACGATGCAGCGAATCTGGACGATGCCGCGAGCGACGCATTCAAGAATGCAGCGACGGCTTGATTGAACGCCGCCGGCTGTTCCAGCTGCGGGGCGTGACCTGCGCCGGGAATAGCGACATGCCGGCTGCCCGGAATGTTCGAGGCGAGCCATTGCGTGACCGCGGGGCGGTAAAGCAGGCTCTGTTCGCCCGCGATCACGAGACTCGGCACAGCAATCGAGGCGAGCGCAGGCCGATGATCCGCTAGGGCGAGCGAGCGCCACAAGCTTGCGAGCGTTTCGCCGTCGTTGTTCGCAATGTTGGCATGGGCGAAGGCAAGCAGCTCGTGATCGAGTTCAAGTCCGGGTGCGAACAGGCTCGGTGCGATGCGGCGAGCGTAGCGGGGCCAGTCACGCGCCATGGCCTCGGCAGCAATCTCCGCGCCGCGAGCATCTAATCCGCTCGAGAGCCCGAGCTTCCAATGCTCGTCGTTCACGATGCGCGCGGACATGTCCACCACGACGAGAGCGGCGATCCGCTGCGTGCCACGCCGGGCGATGTAGTCGAATGCTACGGCCGCGCCCATCGACCAGCCCAGCAGCGTTACATCACGCAATCCCCGAGCGGTCAGGAAATTGTCGAGTGCATCGTTGAGATCTGTGATGCTCAAAGTTGTCTGCGGACGGCAGTCGCGGCCGTGTCCCGGCAGGTCCGGCACAATGACGCGATAGCCAAGGTTCGCGAGCGCCATCTGCGGCGCAAAGAAACCGCTATGCGCCGACCAACCGTGCAGCAAAAGTAGAGGCGGTCCTTCGCCGGCTTCGGTTACATGCGCGAATCCGTTCACCGGCTATGCCTCTATGGGCTTGGCAACATCCTTCACCAGCACCAGCGCGCGGCCGGTGCAAAGCACGTTGCCGGCGTCATCGGTGCAGGTGGTTGAGAGGTCGCATAGGTGCTTATCTGGACGCAGTCGTGTGATTTCGACAGTTGCGGTGATCGGCTTCCCAGGCGGGGCAGAGACGAAAAATTTGGTTTCCTGCTTGAGATAATTTGTGCCCGGTCCAGGCAGTTCGACGCCAAGCAGATATGAGATCAGGCCGCTGATCAGCGGCTCGGGCACATATTGGGCTGCCTGTGCGGCACCAGAGAGTGCGATAAAATCGGCAATCGCGTTCTGATCGAAGCTTCGCGTGACGCTCGCTTTGTCGCCGACCTTCATGGACGGTTATCCCCGGCCGCGAACTCGACACGGCCCTCGCAGGTCACGGCTCCATCGGCGACGCGCTCGACGAGGACGGCGAGGGCGATGCGCCCGCTTCCTGCCTGCTCGACGGTAGCGGTAAAGCGCAACGCTTCGCCGGCATAAGACGGATTAGGAAACATCAGGCTATGCGAAAGCTGCCGGCCTGTGTCGCGCAGGTGCCGGTGCAGCATACCCCATAGAATCGAGAGAAGCAGCATGCCGTGTGCGACGGTGCGGCCGAAGCGCGTGCGGCCGGCAAAAAAGGGATCGACGTGAATCGGATTATCGTCTCCGCTGAGCAACGCGAAACGATCGAAGTCGGCCTGCGATGGCGTATAGACTTCGGTGATGATCGCGCCGGCTGCCGTCATGCCTCGCGCTCCCTTCGGAGCGCGCGCAAGAGGTGCTTCTGCACCTTGCCGGCGGCAGTCCGTGGAAACTCGTCGATCAGAAAGATGCTACTCGGAACCTTGTACGCGGCGAGCCGCTCTCGCGCATAGGCGCGGAGTTCTTCGGGCAGCACCGATTTCCCTGGCCGCGTACTGACGAAGGCATGCCCGGTCTCGCCCCATTTCGTATCCGGGACACCGAGTACCGCTGCCTCCAGTATTGCGGGATGGCTCACAAGCACGGCTTCGACTTCGGCGGGATAGACGTTCTCTCCGCCGGAGATGTACATGTCCTTGATGCGATCGACGACGTAGTAATAGCCGTCCTCGTCGCGGCGTCCGACGTCGCCGGAGTGCAGCCAGCCGTCGCTGTCGATCGCGGCGGCGGTCGCATCCGGATTTCCAAAATAGCCCGGCGTGATGTTGGGGCCTCGGAACAACAGCTCGCCCCGCTCACCATCAGGAACGTCGCGACCCTCGGTATCGACCAGACGCACCTCGGTTAGAAGCTGCGGCTTGCCGACCGAGCCGATTTTTTCAGCGGCATGTGCAGGGTCCATCAGGAATACTGTCGGACCGGTTTCGGTCATGCCCATGCCGTTGCACACCCGCACGCCTTTCTGAAGAAAGTTGCGGATCAGGTTTTCCTGGAGCGGAGCGCCGCCGCACCCCCAGTGCCGAACGCGCGACAGGTCCGTGTGATGGAATTCGGGATGCAGGCTGAAGGCCTGATAGACCGCGGGTACGCCGAAGAAAAGCGTAATCGTACCATCCTCAATCAAGCGCACCATCGCGTCGATGTCGAGTTTCGGGATCACATGGCTGGTGCCGCCTGCGATAAACACCGGCAACGCATGCAGATTGATGCCGGCGGTGTGAAACAGCGGCAAAAAGTTGAGCGTGCTGTCCGCTGCCGTCAGCGACGTCGCCTGCTGGATGTTCACGTAGTTCGCAAGCGCCATGCCGAAGGTCTGGATCACGGCTTTCGGTTTGCCGGTCGTGCCCGAGGTGTAGAGCAGATACCAGATGCGCTCGACTGGCCAGGTCGTCTGTGCATCAGGCAGATCGGCCGTTTTGTCGAGCAGTGTTTCGTAGGCGGAGAAGGGGATAATGCGCAGACCGGAGACGCGGCCGAGGCTTTCGGCCAGTTCGGCTGTTGCCGAATCGTGAAACAGAAATTGTGCTCCGCAGTCCGCCAGGATCGGCGTCAGCTCCGCCGTGGTCTGTCGCCAGTTGAGCGGCACCAGCACGACACCGGCCTTGGCGCATCCGAGCAGAATTTCGAAGAACGTCGCGCTGTTGTGGCACAGGATAGCGACCCGATCGCCGGGCGCAGCCCCCAGTTTTCGCAGTACGCCGGCGCAACGCTCTGCGCGCGCGTTGAAGGTCAGATAGTCGATTTGGCGCCCGCTCTCGACTTCGCGAAAAGCGATGGCCGAGGGCGAAAGCTCGGCGCGTTTGCGTGCGAAGTCGGGTATGTGCTGCATCAGACAGCCGCGAAAAATTGTGTCATTCCCGCCTCCGCAGCGTCGCTCTCGATCTCGTTGAGAAAGCGTTCAAGTTCGCGATCGAGCCCGGCTGCGATCTCGGACCGCCGGTGCTGCGGCGTCATAAGCTCGCGCGTTGCACGTACACTACTGGCTGCGTAGGTTCGGAGCGTGGCAATCCAGCCGTCGATCAAGTTGTCGAGGTGCTCTGCGCTTGCAGCTTCGGTTGCAATTCCGAACGCAACGGCTTCGCCGGCGGTAATCCGGCGATTCAATAGCTGGGTCGATCGCGCTCGTGCAGCGCCGATGCGCTCCGGCAACAGGGCGGTCCAGCCCCCATCGGGCGAGAAACCAACTTCCACATAATAGGGTGCGATGAAGGCAGAGGTTGAGATGGCAGTGAGATCGGCGGCGAGCACGAGGCCGAGCGACCCGCCGGTCACGGGGCCGTGCACACGCGCGATTACCGGCATCGGCATGTCGACGAGAGAGAGGATCGCGCTATGGAGGCCGCCGACCAGCGTTTTGGCATAGGCACGCCGCTCCCCGCGCGCTACCGCATGAAAGGCAGCGACATCGCCGCCTGTGGAAAAACTTCGCCCCGTTCCGCCCAGCACCAGCGCCCGGAGATCGCGCTTGCGCACTTCTGCGAGCACGACATTGAGCTGTGTGACGAGTTCCGGAACGAGACTGTTGTGACGCCGCGGGCGATTGAGTGTCACTCGAGCGACGCCGTCCGTCACTTCCAGCAGCACGAGCGGATCAGTCGTCATCGCTCCGTTCCAATCCATGCTTGATCATGTCGAAGGCGGCATCCGCGACCGGCTTGAGCGGTACCGCCGTCTCCCATACGCCATAGCGATGCCCCAGCATGACGGCGAGTCCCATTAGCGCCCAGGCACGCACCTCGGCGTTGCCGGAGCGAATCTCGCCAGCACCTTCGGCGGCGACGAGTGCAGAGCGGTAATTCCGTGCAAAGTCGTCGTAGTAGCGGCGATAGGCCGAGGGATCCACGAACTGCGATTCCTCCACTACGCGATAGAGATTTGGATTGGCGCGAGCGAATTCGAGGAAGGCGAGGAGCCCGGCCTGTTCCGCTTCCAGCCGCGAAGTAGCGCCGGCGGTGGCGAGCGTCAGATGACGGCGCAGCCGACGCCCCATGCGCAGCACCAGCTCGCGCAACACGTCCTCCTTGCTGCGGAAATATAGATAGAACGTGCCCTGCGCGACATCGGCTTCGGCCGTGATCGTACTGATCGAGGCTTCGGCAAAGCCTTTCCGGCCAATCTCTCGTTCGGCCGCATCGAGAATTTTCTGGCGGGTCAGTTCGCCGCGGCTTGTCTTCGGCGCCAATGCAGGGGGCGTCAGATCGCGGCGTGACATGACTGGACTATCATATTTATTGGCACCCAAACCGGCTTCAAGGTTGAAAAATGGCTACTTGACGGCACTTTCTTGTTAGCTAGTATAAAATGAAACGTGACCTTCGCAACACAATAAGTGATTCAGTTGTCATGTTTACAATGCGTCCCCGGGAGGAGCCAATGAGAATGCAGTTTCGCCGCGCCGGCCGAGGCCCGTTGCGCGCGGCAATTTCCGTCGCCGCCACAGTGTTTGCGTTCGCTGCAGGACCGGCCGCCGCGCAAGATCTGAAGATAGCGCTCATCGCCGGCAAAACTGGTCCGCTGGAAGCCTATGCCAAACAAACAGAGGCCGGCTTCATGCTGGGCCTCGAATACCTGACCAAGGGTACGATGGTTTGGGAGGGTCGAAAGATCACCGTCATCGTCAAGGATGACCAGCTCAAGCCCGACCTTGCCCGTTCTCTGCTCGAGCAGGCTTACGCCGACGAAAAAGTCGACATCGCCGTCGGCACTACGTCCTCGGCAGCCGCGCTCGCGATGCTGTCGATTGCGCAGGACCACAAGAAGGTTCTGATTGTCGAGCCTGCAGTTGCCGACGCGATTACCGGGGAAAGATGGAACCGCTACGTTTTCCGTACCGGGCGCAATTCGACCCAGGACGCTTACGCAGCCGCGGCGGCTTTTCCGAAAGACGGCGAAGTTTATATCGCGACGCTTGCGCAGGACTACGCCTTCGGCCGCGACGGCATCGCCGCACTGAAAGCCGCGCTCGCCGCAATCCGTCCGAACGTGAAGGTAGTTTCCGAGGAATATGCGCCGCAGAACACGACAGATTTCACCGCCTATGCCCAGCGCCTGTTCGACGCGCTCAAGGACAAGCCTGGCCGCAAGATCATTCCGATCATTTGGGCTGGCCCGCATCCGCTGCCGAAGATCGCAGCGCTCAATCCGGGCCGCTATAAGATCGAAATCGCGCCGGGCGGAAACATTCTTCCGGTCATGCAGCTCTATAAAGATTATCCGGGGATGGAAGGCGCGATCTATTACTACTGGGGATTCCCGAAGAACGCGATGAACCAGTGGCTCGTGGCCGAGCATCAGAAGCGCTTCAATACGCCGCCGGATTTCTTCACCGCAGGCGGATTTGCTGCGGCTTCAGCCGTGCTCGCGGCCGTGAAAGCGGCGAAGTCGACCGATACGGAAAAGCTGATTGCCGCGATGGAGGGGCTCAGCTTTGAAACGCCCAAGGGGGTCATGACTTTCCGCAAGGAGGATCACCAGGCGGTGCAGGAGATGTATCAGTTCAAGGTCAAGGCTGACGCCAAAGGCAACGAACTGTTGGATCTCGTGCGTGTAATTCCGGCCAGCGAACTGCCGATTCCCGTACGCAACAAGCGCTAGCCGTTTTCGCGGCAATGGTTGCGAACACACCCAATAGACGAAGCGGGCAACCGCTTCGTCTTTTTCGGTGATGCGATGAACGCCCCTGTCCCGGTTCTCGAAACGCAGGATCTCACCATCCGCTTCGGCGGGCATGTGGCGGTGACTAAGGTCAGC
>JBGFSD010000047.1:0-28316 GCA_041694745.1 Pseudomonadota bacterium | reverse complement strand
GTTGCGCTGGGGATGATTCTGCCGCCGATCGGGATGAATGTCTTCGTGATCAATTCGATCGCAAAGGACGTGCCGTTGCAGCGCATTTACCGCGGAGTGACGCCGTTCATTCTCGTCGATTTCGTGAGGCTTGCGCTCCTTGTCATGTTCCCGGCACTGTCGCTGTTCCTGCCCTTGCGGATGTGATGAATACGAAATTAGTTCAGTCTGGCGCACAAAATTCGTCATGCCCGCGCCTGTCCGGGCATCTACGCCTTGACGGCAGATCAGCAAGAAAGACATGGATGGGCGGGACGAGCCCGGCCATGACGAATTCTGCTAAATCACGTTTTCTTTAGTTTCCGATCAGCTTGGGCTTGCTCGGCGCGGGGAGCGCTTTCCTGCCGCCGAGATAAGTTTCGATCACGCTCGCATCGTAGCGCAGGCCCTGCGCCGGGCCCTGATCGACCACGCGGCCGGTCTCGACGAGATAGGCCTGCTCCGCGATCTTCAGGGATTGCAAGGCGTTCTGCTCGACCAAGAGCACGCCGACGCCCTTGTCCGCGATCTTGCGGATGGTTCTGAAAAGTTCGCTCGTCAGTACAGGGCTCAGGCCCAGCGAAGGCTCGTCCAGCAGAAGGTAGGCGGGCGAGGACATCATCGCGCGGCCGATCGCGAGCATCTGCTGCTCGCCCCCCGACATCGTGCTAGAGGCCTGCTTCGCCCGCTCCTTCAGCCGCGGGAAGACGCGAAAGATTTCAGCGCGGCGAAGTTCGATTTCGTCCCTGTCGTCGGAAACGAAACTGCCGAGCGCGAGATTGTCCTCGACCGACATGTCGGGAAACAGCCCGCGGCCCTGCGGCACGGTGGCGAGCCGGTATTTCACGCGGGTATGCGCGGGCTCGTGCGTGATATCGCGGCCGTCGAGATATACCGAGCCCGACAGGAGCGGCACCATGCCGGCAAGCGCGTTGACGAGCGTGGTCTTGCCGGCCCCGTTCGCGCCGAGCACGACGGTCACGTCGCCGCGGTCGAGCCTGATCGAAACGCCTTCCAGCGCGATGTGACGGCCATAGGAGACCGAGAGATTTTTCGCCTCGATCATTGGTCATCCCCCAGATAGACGCGGATGACCTCGGGATTGGCGAGCGCGTCGTCCGGCTTACCGGAGGCAATCAGTTTGCCCGCGGAAAGCACGACGACATGCGAACAGAGCGAACGGATAGCATGCATGACATGCTCGACCATGACGATGGTGATGCCTTCGCTCTTCAGTGAATGGACGAGTTCGATGCCGCGTTCGAGCTCGGAGGGGTTCAGGCCCGCAAGCCATTCGTCGAGCAGCAGCACGTCCGGCGCACAGGCCAGCGCGCGGGCAAGCTCGATCCGCTTCTGGTCGAAATAAGTGAGCTGGTCGGCGTGCGCCTCCAGATTGCCTTCGAACTGCACGCGGTCCAGAAGCCGCTCCGCTTCGGCGCGCGCGCTGGAAACGCTGATCCTCCGCTTGCCGTACATCGCCGCCACCGCGACGTTGTCGCGCGCGTTCAAGGCGTCGGGCACGCGCACGAGCTGGAACGTGCTCGCGACCCCGAGCTTGCAAATCTGCTCCGGCGTGCGGCCGGAAATGCGTTTGCCGTCCTTCAGCACGGTTCCGTCCGAAGGTGCTAGCCGACCCATGATGACATTGAGCAACGTGGTCTTGCCCGAGCCGTTCGGGCCGATCAGGCCCATGATCTCGCCGCGCGGGACCGAGAAGGAGACACGGTCGACCGCACGCAATCCGCCGAAGCGGCGCGAGACCGAAGCGATATCCAGGGCGTGGCCGCTCATGCGTCACCGCCCCTTCTTGCGCGCCATCTTCGCCGCCAGTCCTGCAAGAGCCCCAGGAGTCCGTTCGGGATGAAGAATACGATGCCAAGGAAGCAGAGCCCGAGCACGATCGAGAAGTAGTTCGGGAAGTTGATCGAAATCCAGTCCTGAATGAGCACGAGCGGGATCACGCCGAGCATCGGTCCCCATACCGATGTGGCGCCGCCCAGAAGCGCCATGATCACGGTAAGGAACGACACGGTCGGATTGAACGCGGTGGTGGGATCGATATAGCTCGAACGCGGCGCCATAATCGCGCCGGCCAGCGTCATGACGAGCGCGCTCACCACGAAGGTGCCGATCTTGAGCCGCGTCGTATTGATGCCGATCTGCCGCGCGACGGTCTCGTCGGCGCCGAGCGTCTTCATCGCAAAGCCCATGCGTGTGCGGTCGCGGATCAGCCAGAGCGCAATGATGAAGACCGAAAGCGCAAGCAGCTGGTAATAGATGTCGAGGGTGGTGTCGCCGGTCAGCACTTCGAGATTGTAAAGATAGCGGCCGGCCTTCAGCTCGATGCTCGCCTCATACCAGGTGACGATCTCGCGCACGAGCGTGGCGAGCCCGAACGTGAAGATCACGAAGTACATGCCCTTCAGCCGCAGCGTGGCGAGACCGACGAAGGCCGAAACCAGGATGCCGATCGCCGCCGCGACACCGAGCGCATAGAGATAGCCGTGGTCGGGCGCCAGCACCGCGATTGTGTAGTTACCGACCCCATAGAAGGCCGAGGCCGCGAGCGAGATGTAGCGCGTCGGTCCCGAAAAGAAGGCCCACCCGGTCGCGAGCGCGACGTATTTGAAGATGTCAATCAGCTGCGCGAGGCGGAAGCTGTCGATGTAGCGCGGAGCGACGATGAGTGCCGCGAGCGCGATCAGCGCTACGATCTCCTTCGGAATCCGAATCGAGCGGCCGCTGCCGGTCCTCGTCGATCCTCCGAACAGTCCCTCCGGCTTCCACAACAGCACGAGCGAGAACAGCGCGAAGGAAACCACGGTGATCAGCCCGGAGTTCAGGAGCAGCGCGCCGAATTGTTCGGCAAGGCCGAGCACGATGCCGGCGACGAAGCCGCCCATGACATGCCCGATGCCGCCCATCACGACCACGATCAGCGCCTTCATGGTGAAAGCCGCACCCGTGGTCGGGTTCATGCCGAAGAACATCGAGATCAGAATGCCCGCGACCGCCGCGAGCGCGCCTCCCGAAGCAAAGGCAAGCGCGCTGTAGCGCTTCACGTCCACGCCGACGAGCGGCGCGGCTTCCGGGTTACTCGCGATCGAGCGCAGCGCACGGCCCGTCTTGGAGTAGCGCAGCGCCGCGTAGACGCCGAGCGCGAGCGCCAGCGCTGCAACCAGTGTCACGATCCGGTTCGCGGAGAGCGCGAGCGGTCCGAGTCTCACGACATCCGCGAGATAGGTATAGGCGCGGTCGGTGCCGGTCCACAGTACCAGCGCCACGCCTTGCAGAACGAACAGCAGGCCGAAGGTGGAGATGATCGAGTCGATCTCCCGCTTGCCCTGGTCGCGCGTGCGCGAAAGCAGCGGATGCAGCACATACATAAAGAGCAGCCAGCTCGCGATGAACGCGGCCGGCACGCCGAAGATCAGCGTCACGAAAGGCGACGCGTTGACGAGCGTAAAACCCCAGAACGCCGCGTAGCCGGCGAGCATCAGAAGCTCGCCATAGGCGAGGTTGAGCACCCGCGCGACGCCGTACTGCAGGTTCAGGCCGATCGCAATCAGCGCATAGATGCCGCCGATCACGAGCCCCGCAATCATAAAGTCGAGGAACAGAACCACGCTACGCAAACTCCGGTCGTGCGCACTATCGCCTGCGCGCCCGCTTGTTCGCCGCAAATTCTATAGAAACGGGCCCGCGTTGTGACACGCGGGCCCGCGTAGCCTTGGCTTAACCTTACTTTACTTTCGGAGCGACGGCCCCCGGCAGGTTCGCAGGTGCGACGCCTTTGTATTCGCCGTCCTGATATTGGCCGACCCACCACAGCTTGGTTAACTGGTTATTCTCCAGCTTCACGTCGCCGAGGATGGTCTTGAACGTGCCGGTCCTCAGTTCTGCGATGATCTTCTTGTTGTCGATCTCGCCGACGCGTTCGATCGCCTGCTGCAGCATCTGCAAGCCGGCGTAGGTGTTCGAGCTTGCCCAGCGGTCCGGCTCCTGACCCTTGTTTACTTCTTTGTGGCGCTTGACCCAGTCCTGCACGCCCGGGCCGTTCGGGTCCCACGCGCCGAGTCCGAATACGCCATTGATCTTGTCGCCGAACTTGCCCTTGTAGCTCGGGAAGGCGGCGCCGACCGAAAGGAACATTACCTTCGGGTTGAAGTCGTTTGCGATCGACTGTTCCGTCAGCATGAAGGTGTCCGGCGGATAGGAGAACGCAATCATGATGTCCGGGTTTGCCGCCTTCGCCGCCTTGATCTGCGCCGAAAGATCGGCGGAGCCGAGCGGATAGGTAGTTTCATAGACGATCTTGTAGTTGTTCGCGGCGAGGGCTGCTTTCGCAGGCACGAGGAACTCCGCGCCGAACGGGTGCTGCACCGAGAACAGCGCAACGGTATCCTTGATCTGGCCTTTGCTGCGCATGTCGTTCAGCATGCCGACCAGCGCTTTGACGCCTTCGGACGGGCGTCCGAGCATCCAGAACGCGTTGTCGAATTTCGGCGCGAGCTTCTCGATCTGTTCGGTCGCAGCGGTGCCCATGATATGCGGATAGCCGTACTTCGCGAAGATCGGCAGCACCGAAAGGTTCGGGCCGGTGCCCCAGGGCGCCAGCACGATATCCACCTTGTCGACGGTCATCAGGCGCTCGAGCGCCCGCGCGAGGTCGTCGTTGTTGGAGCGGTCGTCCACTTCGACGACTTCCAGCGGAATGCGTTTGCCGTATTTCTTGAGCATGATGCCGCCGGCCTTGTTCACTTCGTCGACCCAGAGCCGGTAGTTCGGCACGGTCGTCAGCAGCGCACCGCCGGCTTGCGGGCCCGAAAGCGAAATGGCGTAGCCGACCTTGATGGACTTCGGCGCATCCTGCGCCGGCAACATCTGCGTCGAAGCAGCGACCAATCCGATCGCGGCAACGCCGCCCAGAATTCGTTTCAGCATTGGCAGTCTCCTCCCTAAGACTTTTCTTGTCCGTCTATCATGGGATGAAACGATTGGACTTCCAACAGTATCTTTGCGGGACGGCTTGAACTTATTGCGCCGCAAAAGGCGGTGGGACGCCGCCCTTTCGGACATGCCGTCTGCTTGCCGCGCGATCGGTTTTTGCAAAGTCGCAAGCGTTAAACGAAAGTCTAGGCGACGTTCTTCGAATAGGCCTTGGCGTAGGTCTCGCGCAGCACGTTCTTCTGCACCTTGCCCATCGCGTTGCGCGGCAGGTCGTCCACGAAGAAGACGCGCTTGGGCTGTTTGAAACGGGCGAGGCGGCCTTCGAGCGCGCCCAGTATTTCTGCTTCGGTGAGCGCCGAGTTTTTCGATTTCACGACAACCGCGGTTACGCCCTCGCCGAGATCGGGATGCGCGACCCCGATCACGGCGGACTCGACGACGCCGGGGATCGCATCGATCTCGCCTTCGACTTCCTTCGGATAGACGTTGAACCCGCCGGAAATGACGAGATCCTTGCCCCGGCCGACGATATGGACGTAGCCGCGTTCGTCGATCTTGCCGAGGTCGCCGGTAATAAAGAACCCGTCGGCGCGAAACTCGGCCGCCGTCTTCTCCGGCATCCGCCAGTAGCCCTGAAACACGTTCGGGCCTTTGACCTCGATCACGCCGATTTCGCCCTGCGGAAGCTCCTTGCCGGATTCGGCATCGGCGATCCGAAGCAAAACGCCCGGCAGCGGAAAGCCTACGGTGCCGGGGATACGGTCGCCGTCATGAGGGTTCGAGGTGTTCATGTTGGTTTCGGTCATGCCGTAGCGCTCGAGGATTGCATGACCGGTTTTTTCGAAGAACGCGCGGTGCGTTTCGGCAAGCAGCGGCGCCGAGCCCGAGATAAAGAGGCGCATGTGCCCGGTCGTTTCCCGCGTGACTTTCGGGTGAACGGCTAGGCGCACATAAAATGTCGGCACACCCATCATCGTGGTTGCCTTCGGCATCAGACGGATCACCTCGTCGGCATCGAACTTGCCGAAGAAGATCATGGACGCGCCGGCGAGCAGCACCACGTTCATCGCCACGAACAGGCCGTGCGTGTGATAGATCGGCAGCGCGTGCAGGAGCACGTCTTTTCCCGTGAAGCGCCAGTACTCCTTCAGCGTGGCCGCATTCGAGAGCAGATTGTCGTGCGAGAGCATCGCGCCCTTGGAGCGCCCGGTAGTGCCGGAGGTGTAGAGAATGGCCGCGAGATCGTCCTTGCCGCGCATGGCCGGCGCGGCCGGCGGTGCGTCTTTTGCGTTGGCAAGCAACGATCCGTCGCCGCTGACACCCAGCGTTTCGACCGTGGCGACCTTCAGTTTTGCCGCGAGCGCACGGACGCCTTCCTCTGCTTCCGGCTTGCAGACGACGACGCGCGGCTCGGCATCGCCGAGGAAATATTCCAGCTCGGCGAGCGGATAGGCGGTGTTCAGCGGCAGGTAGACGCCGCCCGCGCGCACCACGCCGAGATAGAGCGCGAGATTTTGCCAGGACTTTTCGACCTGCACCGCAACGCGGTCGCCGGGTTCGACCCCGCCCCTGATCAGATGCGAGGAAATCCTCGCTGCGAGATCGAACACCTCGCCGTAGGAAACGGTCCTGCCGTCCGGGGTTTCGATCAGCGTTTTTTCACGAGACGGAATGGCCGCCTCGATCGCGCCGAACAGATGGTTGGTGCCGTTCATCGCCGGGACTCTCGCAAGCGCCGGGCGCGCGGACGGCTGCGCCCGCAAAAGCCTTCTGACTTCCTTGCTTGCGACGACTTCGCTCGCTTCCGCATAGGCCTCGTGGTTCTTCTCGATCTCGGCGAGATCGTAGTGGTAGTTGACCATGATCCCATGCGATTGCGCGAGCCCGCGCGGGGAAAGGTCGGCGAAGGCGTGGATATGCGCGAGCGCGGCGCCGTTGCCAAGATGAAAGCGTGCAACCGGGTCGAGCGGCCGGCCGTAGCTCGTCTTCGCGTTCAGAAAATAGTGTGCGGCAAGCGCTTTCAGCGGGGCTTCGAGCGCGGTCCGGCTTTCCTCGTCCTGCTCCCATCCCGTCCGGTCGAGCAGCGCGAGCGCCGCACGGTCGCTGTCGCGGATCGCGGTCGAAGACCGGGCCTTGCGTTCGCGGGCCAGCCACTTCGCGAAACCCGGCACCGGCGAAAGCGTCACGAAAGTGTCGAGCTTCGGAAACTCGCGCGAGATTTCCTCGGCGACCTGCTTGATAAGGAAGCTGCCGAAGGAAACGCCTGCGAGCCCGCGCTGCGTATTAGAGATCGAGTAGAACACCGCGGCTGTCGCCTCGCGCGGATCGAGCGGCTTCCGGCCGCGGGCGAGAATGGGCGCGATCGCGCTCGGAATCTCCTTCGTCAGCGCAACCTCGACGAAAATCAGCGGCTCGTCGGTAAGCGCCGGATGAAAGAAGGCGTAGCAGCGCCGGTCCGGCGGGTCGATCCGCGCGCGCAGATCGTTCCAGTCCTGAATCTCGTGCACCGCTTCGTAGCGGATGATTTTCTCGAGCACGATCGCGGGCGACGACCAGTCGATCCGCTTCAGCACCAGAAATCCGCGGTTGAACCACGAGGAAAACAGGTGCACGAAGTCGCGATCGACCGCGGCGAGGTCGCTTCTCCGCGAAAGCGCATCCTGGAGATGCGCGCGCATTGCGACCAGTGTTTCGGTGCCGTCCGGTGCGAGATTCAGCCGCCGCACGATCTCCTGCCGGCGCGGCTCCGCCGCCTCCTGCAGTTCTTCCTCGAGCCGTTCGCTCGGGGCCGACAGATAGCTTTGCGCAGCCTGCTTCAGCCGCTCTCGATCCGGGCCGAAACGATGCGCAAGCGCCTCGAAGAAAGCCACCCGTTCGCCGGTTTTCAGCTCGCGATAGGCATCGAGGATTTCCGCGGCCAGCGCCACGCCCGAGGCTTCGCCGCGCCCGGAAAGCAGCTGCTCGCAAAGCTCGACGAGATTCTCGGTCCGCACTTCGCCGCTCGGTTTCGTGCGGCCGCGCGCACGGACAAGCAGCTCCCGCCCGCGCTCGGAAATCGTCTGGAACAGGTCGCTGAGGAAACTCTTGTTGGCGGTCACAGCACTTCGTCTTGGTTGTATTGCCGAAGAGGGTCAATAAAACAAAAGCGGGGCGAAACCGCAAAAATGAGGCTTCGCCTTCACCCGCTCGCCGCGATGCCGCGTTTGCCCTGTGCCGCTTCGGCCCATTCCGCGACGATCGCTTCGATGGCGGCAAGCCCGTCGGTGAGCGCCGCCGGGCCGGGCTGGAGGATCAGGGTCGATTTGATCTCGCGCAGGAATCCGTCCCGCACGGCGGGGATCGCGCCGAAGCCCGGCCGCGCGGCGACCCGCTCCGGCACGAACTTCTTTCCGCACCACGAGCCGATGATGATATCGGGCGCTGCCCGAACCACCTGTGCAGCTGTGACGACGCGCTCCGGCGCGGCTTTCTTTGCGGCAAGTGCCGGAAACACTTCGATGCCGCCTGCGATTTCGATCAGTTCCGACACCCAGCCGATCCCGGAGATCATCGGCTCGTCCCATTCCTCGAAATAGACGCGCGGCCGAACGCGAAGAGCAGCACTTCTTGCGCGGGCCCCGTCGAGACGCGTCCGGAGCCCGGCGCAGAGCGCAGCACTTTTTGCGGGTTCGCCGATCAGTCCGCCGAGCGTCTCGATCATCGCGAAGACGCCTTCGACGTCGCGCTGATTGAAGGCGTGTACCGCCACCCCGTTCTTTACCAACTCGGCGACGATTCCCGCCTGCAGGTCCGAAAAGGTCAAAACAAGGTCCGGTTCGAGCGCGAGGATTTTCGGCACGTCGGCCGAGATGAAGGCCCCGACCCGCGGCTTCTCCTGCCGGACCCGGGGCGGGCGCACCGCATAGCCGGAAACGCCCGCGATGCGGGCATCCTCGCCCATTAAATAGAGCGTTTCGACCGTTTCCTCGGTCAGGCAGACGATGCGGCGGGGCGGGTAATTTCGCATGAACCGGAAACTCTAGGAGATTCGGCGGACCTGCGCAGGCCCGCCGGGCGTCTCGCGCAACGAACGAAACCCGTTGATCTGCGGTCCGTTCCGCGTGACTTTATGCGTGCCGGGCGGGAGTATCCGCTACGAAGTCGAATCGCCTCGGGGGTCGAGGCAATCGGGGCAGGAGGTTCAAATGGCCGGAATTGTCGATCGCGTAAAAAACATCTTGTTAAGTCCGAAGACCGAATGGCCGGTGATCGACGGCGAGTCCGGCGACACCAAGGAAGTATTCACCTATGTAGCGATCCTTGCGGCGATTCCGGCGATCTTCGGAATCATCGGGGGTCTGATCATTTTGCCGGCCGCTTTGCCGGTGCTGATTTTCACCGCGATCCTCGGCTACGCGCTCGCTTTTGCCGTCGTCTATCTGATCGCCTTCATCATCGACGCGCTCGCGCCGACGTTCAGCAGCGAAAAGCACATGCCGAGCGCGCTGAAGCTGACGGCCTATGCCTATACCCCGTCCTGGGTTGCGGGCATCTTCGCGGTCATCCCGGTGATCGGCGGACTGATCACGCTCGTCGCCGCGCTCTACGGCCTTTATCTCCTCTATCTCGGCATTCCGGTGCTGATGCGGACGCCGCAGGACAAGGTCATGGGCTACACGATCGTGATCGTGATCTGCGCGATCGTCGTCTCGATTGTGCTCGGCCTGGTCGTGGCCGGCATCGCCGGCGTGTTCGCGTTCTCGGCGATCCGCTAGGTCACTTCGCGAGCAATACGTCCCGGCACGATGGCGGCAGTTCCGCCATCGTGATCGGGGGCTTGGGCTTCGGCTTTTCCTTCGGTGGCGGCGGATTCAGGATCGCATCGCGGAACCACCAGTCCAGCTCCTTTCCGCAGCCGTCTTCCTTGCCGACCGGGGCCTGCGGCGTGCAGTCCGGGCTGCCTTTCGGGCAGCGCATGCGGATATGCATGTGGTAGTCGTGGCCCCAATAGGCCCGCACCTTCGATTGCCAGGGCTGGTTCGGCGCCTCGCGGCATAGCGCCTTCTTGATCGCGGCGTTGACGAAGATGCGTTCGACCTCCGGATCTTCGGCGGCTGCGCGGATCACCTGCACATGGCCCGGCGTGAAAACTTTCGGGTCGATATCGCGCCGGTCCGCGCGCACCATCAGCTGCGGCGGGAACGTTTCGCGCTCCTGCTTGTCCAGCGTGCGGTCCGGCATCGGCGTGAGCCAGATGTCGGCGTCGAGCCCCACCTGATGCGAGGCGTGGCCGGTGAGCATCGGGCCGCCGCGCGGCTGCGCGAGATCGCCAACCAGAATGCCGTTCCAGCCCGCGACCTTCGGCACCTTCGCGGCGAAGCGTTCGAGGAAGGCGATCAGGTCCGGGTGGCCCCAGTTGCGGTTTCGGGAAAGCCGCATGACCTGCCAGGTCTTGCCGTTCACCGGCAGCGCGATCCCGCCGGCGAGGCAGCCCTTGGAATAGAAGCCGATGGCGCGTGCCTCCAGCGGCGCGGCGTCGGCCTTGCGGCCGAACAGCTCCTTGGCCGGCGCGTTCGGCGCAGGCACCTGCGCGAGCGCCGGAGCGGAGGCGAGGAAGGCGGCGGCAAAAAGGGTTAAGCGCATCATATCCCGAATCCTATCCGAACCCGGCCCTGCCGCCAAAAAGGGGCTTCTTTTAGTAACAATCGCGCGACAAGGGCCGATCCGCGTCCCGGTGTGGCGATCGCGCACTTGCGGAAGGTGTCCAGCGCCTGAATAAATAGCGCCGGGCTGAATCAATTCTTACGGGGCTGCCATGAATCGTTCGCTTGCCGCCGCCGCGCTGCTCTCGGCGCTTCTGCTTGCACCCGCGCAGGCACAGGACCGCGCCATGCTCGCGATGGTCCCCGACGAGTCGCCCTCGATCGTGGTCACGATCTCGGTGCCGCGTCAGGAAATGCGCGTCGTGGTCGACGGCGTCGAACAATATGTGTGGCCGGTATCCACCGGGCGCGACGGTGTTGCGATCACGCCGGCCGGCACCTTCAAGGTGCAGTCGATGCATGTGATCACCTATTCGCGCCTCTTCAACAACGCGCCGATGCCCTGGTCGATCTTTTACGACGGCCACTATGCGATCCACGGCACCACCGCGATCCATCTTCTGGGCCGCACCGCCTCGATGGGCTGCACGCGGCTGCACCCGGACAACGCCAAAATCCTGTTCGAGATGGTGAAGGCGCGCGGGGCCAAGAGCCTGAAGGTCGTCGTCACGCGCGACGACCAGCGCATCTCGAGCACCTCGCTGGTGCGCTGACACAAGAACCTCGTCATGGCCGGGCTTGTCACCTAAGTCGGGCCTGCCCGACTTAGGCATGATTTATTCAGAAGCCGCGCAAGCGCGACTTCTGTTGCCATTCACGTCTTTGAATCCTGGGATGTTGTTAAGGCGTGGATGCCCGCGACATCCTCGGATCAAGTCCGAGGACAGGCGCGCGGGCATGACGTTGTTGAATAATTACGCGCGTTTGCGTTTGCGGGCTTTCGCTTTTTTGCGCCGCGCTCTCGTCTTCGCGGCCTTCTTTGCCGGACGCGATTTCGCCGCCTTCGAGCGCCGCGCGGAGGCGGCACCGCCCTTGCGCCCGCCTTTCCTGTAGACTTCGGTGTTCTCCGGCTTGCCGCGGCCGGAACCGCTTAACTCCCCGCCGCCGTGAATCTTGTTCACGATGGCCCAGGCGCGCGCTGCCGCCTCGTCGTCGGACATCCCGCGCCGCTTGAAACTTTCCTCGATATATCCGGCCTTGCGCTTCTGCTTGTCGGTATAGGCCGACTTGTCGCCGCGGGGCATGTCCGTCTCCCTGAAAGAGTGTCCGCCGTCTTGCGCGAACGCGGACGCTTTCAGCTTTGTTCCGTGCGCACGGAACCATGGTCTTGGTGCCCGGTTTTTCCTGCAAGCGGAGGGCGAACCGCATTGAGGAGGATCAAATGGCAACCGCAGCACCGCGCGCGATGGCGGACACCGCACACACACGGCTCACCCACGACCTGATCGAGAGCGACCGCGTCGAGGGCACCAACGTCTATCGTTCGGACGGAACCAAGATCGGCTCGATCGAGCGGCTGATGATCGACAAATATTCGGGACAGGTGGCTTACGCGGTCATGAGTTTCGGCGGGTTCCTCGGCCTCGGCCACGATCATTATCCGGTGCCGTGGGCGAAGCTCGACTACAATCCGAAGCTGCAGGGCTACGAGGTGAACATCACCGACGAGGAACTCAAGAACGCGCCGCACTTCGACCCCGGCAAGGAATATTCCTGGGACACCGTGCAGGGCCAGAAGATCTACGGGCACTACGGGGTTCCGACGTATTGGGCGTAGCCACATCCTCGTCATGGCCGGGCCGCACTGGCCCGCGCGCTAGCGCGGCTTGCCGGTGCGAGACCCGGTAATCCATGAGCCGCTACAGCACTGTATGGATTACCGGGTTTCGTCACGCCATCGGCTCGTTCCTCGCCGGGCGTGACGGCCCGGTAATGACGAGGGAAGAGGCCTTTCACGCGAAACCCGTGAAACGAAACGCTTCGCGCAAGCGGGATGTTTTTCTTTGCCGCGCATACAGCCGATCCAAAATCTCAAACAGCCAAGTGCTCTCCTTCGCGGGAAATGTTTTCGGCGCCGCGCCGCCGTTCCCATTTTCCTTTCCCCGAAAGGGGAGTGGAGCGCCGGGAGGCGCCAGAGCGCTTGCGAGGCGCTCTTGACGGAGCCAGCGAACTCCGCCGGAACGCTTGCGAAGCGTTCCGCTTCTCCAAACGTGCGGGAGAAGCGGCGCCTCCGGGCGCTCCACCCCGGCGGCGGTACCGTTGCCGCGGGAATTTTCGTGAGAATGAATATATTCCTAGAGCGGGAAAAGTCAAGGTTTATCGAAGGCGGTTTTCTATAATCATGCTCGCTCTTATTTCTCGTCGTCATCACCGGGCGGCAAACGTCCCGCGAGCCTGAGCGAGCGGCTGACGTTTGCCTGACCCGGTGATCCATGCAGCTTTGCACCACCGGATGGATTACCGGGTCTCGTCACGCCATCGGCTCGCAAGCTCGCCGGGCGTGACGGCCCGGCAATGACGAAGAGAGGAAACCCCGTGAACCGAAAACGCCCCGCGAAAGCGGGGCGTTTTTCTTGAACGGTTTCAGATTACCGACTTCCCACTCGGTTGTTAACGTAGATTTGAATGAATATCGTTCCTGTAGAGGGTGGAGCAAATGACAAAGTTACCAAATACGGTCGTGGCAATTGACGTTGAAACCACAGGTCTTCATTCAAAAGATAGAATAATCACGTTTGGGGGTATTCGTCTCGATGTGAACTCCATCGTGAACGGCATTGTAAAATTGGACTGGCTCTACTTCATCGCCGACCCAGGAAAGAAAAGCCATCCAAAAGCAGAAGAAGTTCACGGATACAACGATTGGGTTCTCCGTCATCAAGATCCCTTCTCTGAGAATGCAAATATAGCCGAAGAATTTATTTCAAGCGGCGATATTCTGATTGCTCACAACGCAAACTTCGACTGTGAGTTCGTTGATCGAGAATATCACATACTTGGGAGACCGGCCCCAAAGTATAAGAGCTACTGCACGATGAATGCGTACCGCGAGTCAGGACTGCCCGGGCGAGCGTCGTTAAGCGCCATTTGCAAGCAAATAGGTCTCGCGCGAGCGGATCAGCGACATGGCGCACTTGAAGATGCTTGGCTCGCCATGATGGTTTATTTCCGTTTGAATGGCTTAAGTAACTGCATCACTTCTTATGAACGCATCGTTCAACAAGGACTGCCCTCGGCGCCAACTAACTTTATCAAAGCTCCGCCAATGCCAAGTGGCCCGCTTCCTAGACGGAGTCGAAAGCCAACAAAGTCTATTGAAGGCAAGTATATTGAGGATCGCGCAGAAGATGAGGATGTCAGCATCGAACTTACGCCAACAATATCAGAGCAGAAGGCTAAACTTATGGCCGCGGTCAAGCCAACTGCGACTCTACTCTTGGAGGTTGCGCGCGCCGACTATCTGCTAAGAAGGGAAGAGATAGATATACTTGTATCAGTGGTTAGAGAAATCAGAGATCGCAAGAACATTCATATTGAAAATAGAATCGAGATCGACGTCATTGCTGACTTGTTAGAGATCAATAGTTCATCGGACATTCTTATTGAATCAGCTAAAGCGGTTTATGCTGATAGGTTCTTGCGTGAGGCATTTCCGAGGTGGTTGGCTAATATCGCGGCGGCTGACGGAACCCTTTCGTCGCATGAACGCGAAGGAGTTGATAGAGTTAAGGCCGCGATTTCGGCAGCGCTCAATGCGTCTTAAATGCCCTACCCATCCACCTTCAGCGCCGCGATAAACGCTTCCTGCGGAATGTCGACCTTGCCGTATTGGCGCATTTTCTTTTTGCCTTCCTTCTGTTTCTCCAGAAGTTTGCGCTTGCGGGTGGCGTCGCCGCCGTAGCACTTCGCCGTCACGTCCTTCCTGAGCGCACGCACGGTTTCGCGTGCGATCACCTTGCCGCCGATCGCCGCCTGGATCGGCACCTGGAACATGTGCGGCGGGATCAGCTCTTTGAGCTTCTCGCACATCGCCCGCCCACGACTCTCGGCGCGCGTGCGGTGGACGAGCATCGCCAGCGCATCCACCGGCTCGTTGTTCACGAGGATCGACAGCCGCACCAGATCGCCGGGCCGGCGGTCGATGATCTTGTAGTCGAACGAGGCATAGCCCTTCGAGATCGATTTCAGCCGGTCGTAGAAATCGAACACCACTTCGTTGAGCGGCAGCTCGTACTCGACCATCGCGCGCGAGCCGACATAGGCCAGATTCTTCTGGTTGCCGCGCCGGTCCTGACAGAGCTTGATCACCGAGCCGAGATATTCGTCGGGCGTCAGAATCGTCGCCGTGATCCAGGGCTCGTGGATTTCCTCGATCTTCACGACGTCCGGCATGTCGACCGGGTTGTGTAGTTCCATCACGCTGCCGTCGGTAAGCCGGATCTCGTAGATCACCGACGGCGCGGTCGCGATCAGCTCGAGATCGAACTCGCGCGATAAGCGCTCCTGAATGATCTCGAGATGAAGCAATCCGAGGAAGCCGCAGCGGAAGCCGAAGCCGAGGGCTGCGGAAGTCTCCATCTCGAAGGAGAAGCTCGCGTCGTTCAAACGCAGCTTCGACATCGCCGCGCGCAGATTTTCGAACTGTGCGGCATCGACCGGAAACAGCCCGCAGAACACCACCGGCTGCGCCGGACGAAAACCCGGCAGCGCCTTGTCGACCGGTTTGCGGTCGTCGGTGATGGTGTCGCCGACGCGCGTGTCCGCGACTTCCTTGATGGAGGCGGTGAAGAAGCCGATTTCGCCGGGGCCGAGCTCGTCGACTTCGACCTTCTTCGGATTGATGACGCCGACGCGGTCGAGGTCGTAGGCCGCCTTCGCGCCCATCATGCGGATGCGCTGGTTCTTCCTCATGGTGCCGTCGATGATGCGCACGAGCACCACGACGCCGAGGTAAGCGTCGTACCAGGAGTCGACCAGCAGCGCTTTCAGCGGCGCGTTGCGGTCGCCTTTCGGCGCGGGGAGTTTCTCGACGATGGCCTCCAACACGTCCGGCACGCCTTCGCCGGTCTTTGCCGAGATTCCAATGGCGCCGGAGGCGTCGATGCCGATCACTTCCTCGATCTGCGCCTTCACCTTTTCCGGCTCGGCGGCGGGCAGGTCGATCTTGTTCAGCACCGGCACGATCTCGTGATTGTTGTCGATCGCCTGATAGACGTTGGCGAGAGTCTGCGCCTCCACGCCCTGGCTGGCATCGACCACCAGAAGCGAGCCTTCGCAGGCGGCGAGCGAGCGGTTCACCTCATAGGCGAAGTCGACATGGCCCGGCGTGTCGATCAGGTTCAGCACATAGGTCTGGCCGTTCTTAGCGTGATAGTTCAGGCGCACGGTCTGCGCCTTGATGGTGATGCCGCGCTCGCGCTCGATGTCCATGTTGTCGAGCACCTGCTCCTTGCCGGCCATCTCGCGCGCGTCCATCGCGCCGGTGAGCTGGATCAGCCGGTCGGCGAGCGTGGATTTCCCGTGGTCGATATGCGCGACGATGGAGAAATTGCGGATGTTTTCGATGGGCGTGGCCATGGCGCGCGGGTGTTAGCACCAACGCATGACCCCGCAAAGTGGGAACCGGCTTGCGCAATAGGTCATGCGTCAAGAAGACGTCGGGCGCACCCCGGGCGCTGCTCGCCTCATCCTGAGGAGCGGCCCAAGGGGCGCGTCTCGAAGGATGAGGCCTGTTTTCTCATGGTTCGAGACGCGGCGCTTTCGCGCCGCTCCTCACCATGAGGGGCAAAGGCTAGGATGACAGCATGAAATCGCCGCCCTCGATTCGCCCCGCCCTCGAGTCCGACCTGCCCACTATTCTCGCGATCTATAACGATGCCGTCGAGAACACGACCGCGATCTGGAACGAGAAGCCCGCCGATCTCGCAAACCGCAGGGCCTGGTTCGCGGAGCGCACCGGCAGGGGCTTTCCGGTTCTCGTCGCCGAGCGTCAAACCGTAAACGACCAAGCCGTGATCGGGTACGGCTCGTTCGGCGACTTCCGGCCCTTCGACGGCTATCGCGTCACCGTCGAGCATTCGGTCTATGTCGCGAAGGATGCGCGCGGGCAGGGCGCGGGCGAGGCACTGCTCATGGCGCTGATCGAGGCGGCGCGGCGCATGGACAAGCACAACATGATCGGCGGCATCGACGCCACGAACACGCCGTCGATCGCGCTGCATGTGAAGCTCGGCTTCGAGGAAGTCGGCCGCATGCCCGGCGTCGGCGAAAAGTTCGGCCGCCCGCTCGATCTCGTGCTGATGCAGAAGGTGTTGTGACCTCATCCTGAGGAGCCCGCGAAGCGGGCGTCTCGAAGGATGAAGCGAAGAACTCATGGTTCGAGACGCGCGACTGCGTCGCGATCCTCACCATGAGGTTGTGATTAGCTGACAGCCCGCAGCTGCGGCGGCTCCACCGCGAAGGGCTGCGGCACGACCGGCTTGCCTTCGGCGGCGATGATGAGGTGGTTCGCCGGCACCGGCTTCCAGAACGTGCGGTCCATGTCGAGCGGCTCGGACACGATCAGCGCCGCGTCGCCGATGTCGCGAAAATAAAGCGAGGTCGCAGTATCGTCGGAGGCGTAGCGGAACGCGAACAGGTTCTTGCCGTCGGAGAGCGCCGCGGTAAAGCGCACCGCCTTGTCGGTGCCGCTCTTCTTCACGAGCCCGGTGACGGCGGAGAGGGTGCGCGCGGTCGCCCCGACCGGATCGTTCTCGAGTCCCGCGGAGAGCATCGCGAGGAAAACCGCTTCGGAGTCGGTCGTGCCGAGGCGGTGCGAATAGAACCGGTTGTCGATCAGATTTTCGACTTCGCGGCGGATCAGCGGCCAGTCGCCGATCTGGCCGTTATGCATGAACATCCACTTGCCGTAGGAAAACGGGTGGCAGTTCGGCCTTGTCGTCGCGGTGCCGGTGGAGGCGCGGATATGCGCGAAGAACAGTTTCGAGCGGATGTGGCGGCACAGATGCCGGACGTTCTCATCGGACCAGGCGGGGCGCACTTCGCGATAGATGCCGGGCTCGGTTTCGCGCGGCGTGTACCAGCCGAGGCCGAAGCCGTCGCCGTTGGTCGAGCCCTCGGATTCCAGCGCGTGCAGGCTTTGATGGATCAGCGAGTGGTCAGGCGCGGTGACATAGCGCTCCAGCGCGGTCCTCTCGCCTCGATAGGCAATCCAGCGGCACATCTGTTCAGCCCAACGTCCGGACCCTAGCAGGATTCGCTTGCCAGCCCCTTAACGCAGGGTTTCGCGTCGCAAACCGGCGAAGTTGTGACGATTCCGCCGTAAAAAACGAGATCACCGGATGCCTGTCGGCACCCGGCGATCACGAACGTTAACGATAGGAGTCGGAAGTGTCGGCCCGGATCAATAGCGGTAGTGGTCCGACTTGTACGGGCCTTCCTGCTTCACGCCGATGTAGTCGGCCTGCTCCTTCGAGAGCTTGGTGAGCTTCACCCCGATCTTGTCGAGGTGCAGTCGCGCGACCTTCTCGTCGAGGTGTTTGGGCAGCGTATAGACCTTCTTCTCGTACTTGCCCTGGTTGGTCCAGAGCTCGATCTGCGCGAGCGTCTGGTTGGTGAACGAGGACGACATCACGAACGAGGGATGCCCCATGGCGTTGCCGAGGTTCACGAGGCGACCTTCGGACAGAAGAATGATGCGGTGGCCGTCCGGGAACTCGATCTCGTCCACCTGGGGCTTGATGTTGACCCATTTGAGATTGCGCAGGCCCGCCACGTCGATCTCGTTGTCGAAGTGGCCGATGTTGCACACGATCGCGCGATCCTTCATGCCGCGCATGTGGTCGGCGGTGATCACGTTCTTGTTGCCGGTGGCGGTGACGAAGATGTCGGCGCGCTTGACCGCATCTTCCATGGTGGTGACTTCGTAGCCTTCCATCGCGGCCTGCAGCGCGCAGATCGGATCGATTTCGGAAACCAGCACGCGGCAGCCGGCCTGCTTCAGCGAGGCGGCCGAACCCTTGCCGACGTCGCCGAAGCCCGCGACCATCGCGACCTTGCCGGCCATCATGACGTCGGTGCCGCGGCGGATGCCGTCGACGAGCGACTCGCGACAGCCGTAGAGGTTGTCGAATTTCGACTTGGTGACCGAGTCGTTGACGTTGATCGCCGGCCACAGGAGCTTGCCGGCTTTCTGCATCTCGTAGAGGCGATGCACGCCTGTGGTGGTCTCTTCGGAGACGCCCTTGATGGATTTCGCAAGCTCAGCGAACCAGCCCTTCGGCTTTTCCGCGAGCGTCTTCTTGAGCAGCTTGAAAAGGATTTCTTCTTCTTCCGAACCCAGCTTCTCGAGGAACGCGACATCGCCCTGTTCGGCGCGCAGGCCGAGATGCACGAACATGGTGGCATCGCCGCCGTCGTCCAGGATCATGTTCGGCATGCCGCCGTCGTGCCACTCGAACAGCTTGCGGGTGTAATCCCAGTAGTCGGTGAGGCTCTCGCCCTTCACCGCGAACACCGGAATCCCGGCGGCTGCGATCGCGGCGGCCGCGTGATCCTGGGTCGAGTAGATGTTGCACGAGACCCAGCGGATGTCGGCGCCGAGCGCTTTCAGCGTCTCGATCAGCACGGCGGTCTGGATCGTCATGTGCAGCGAGCCCGCGATCTTCGCGCCCTTCAAGGGCTGCTTCGCGCCGTATTCCTCGCGGGTCGCCATCAGGCCAGGCATTTCGGTTTCGGCGATATTGATTTCCTTGCGGCCGAACTCGGCAAGGGTGATGTCCTTGACGATGTAGTCCTTGGCGACGGCCTTCAACGCAGCGGTCATGGCGATCCTTCGATGTTCGCGTGAAAAGGGGGTGGCGCGGACGAAACCGCGAATTCGGGCGTGGCTATAGCAGCCGCGCCGGGCCAGGGCAACAAAGATATAAAGATTTCTTTATGTCGTCTATTCAAGGCTCTCCGGGGCTATAAGCGCTGGCGACCGCACCTCTGAAAGCCCTTTCCGTGACAAAAACTCCGAAAAAACCGGCAACCAGCGGCTTTCTGCTGGTAGCGGCGATCTTCCTGATCTCCATGAATCTCAGGCCGGCGATCACCGGGGTCGGCCCTGTGCTCGAATTCATCCGCGCCGATACCGGCCTCTCCGCGGTGCTCGCCGGTGTGCTGACTTCGATCCCGCTGGCGGCGTTTGCGCTGATGTCGCCCTGGGCGGCCGCGATCGGCGGCAAGCTCGGCATGGAGCGCGCAATCTTTATTGCGTTAATCGTGCTCGCGGCCGGTGTACTCCTGCGCTCGGCGCCGTCGCTGTTCGCGCTTTACGCCGGCTCGATCCTGCTCGCGGCTGCGATCGCCGTCGGCAACGTACTCGTGCCCGGACTGATCAAGCGCGATTTCCCCGACAGGGTCGGGCTGATGACCAGCGTTTACGCGACGACGCTCGCGACCTTCGCGTCGCTTTCTTCGGGAATTTCCGTTCCGCTCGCGGACACGCTGCCGGGCGGATGGCGCGGCTCGCTCGCGGTCTGGTTCATTCCCGCGATCGTCACGGCGCTCATTCTTCTTCCGCAGTTGAAGAACGCGACCAAGCCGCTGGCGGCTCCCGGCGAGAAAGCCACGCAAAGCGTGTGGCGCTCGAAGCTCGGCTGGAACGTGACGCTGTTCATGGGCCTTCAATCCATGAGCTTCTACACCATCCTGAGCTGGCTCTCGTCGATTCTGCAGGATCAGGGATACACGCCGCTCGCAGCAGGCTGGATCGTGGCCATGTTTCCCGCGCTCGGCATTCCGGTCGGGTTCGTGTTTCCGCTGATGATGTCGCGCTTCAAGGATCAGCGTGCGGTAAGCTTGTTCTGGAGCCTGGTCATGCTCGCGGGCTACGTCGGCATGATCTTCCTGCCGCAGTTCACCGTATTCTGGGTGATCGTTTCCGGCATTGCGCTCGGGTTTTGTTTTCCGCTGGCGCTCGCGTTCTTCGCGCTGCGCGCCTCGAACACGCAGCAGGCCGCGGCTCTTTCCGGCATGGCGCAATCGGTCGGCTATGGCATCGCTGCGCTCGGCCCGGTTCTGTTCGGCGCGCTGCATGATTTCACGCAAGGCTGGACCGCGGCGCTCTGGATGATCGTGGCCTGTGCCGCGATGCAGGCCTACGTCGGCTGGCACGCCGGCAGAAAGGCGCATGTCGGAGACGGCTCCGACGGGCGGATATAAAGGCCTATTCTTCCTCGCCGAACTTCGTCGCGAGCAGCTTCTCGAGCGCGTCCAGCGCTTCCTTCGCCTGCGGACCGGAGCAGGTGACCTGCACCGTGGTGCCAGGCCCGGCGGCGAGCATCAAGAGACCCATGATGGAGTCGCCGTTTACGGTCTCGCCGCAGCGCGTGACCTGCACCTTGGCTTCGAACTTCTCCGCCATCTGCACGAACTTGGCGGAAGCGCGTGCATGCAGCCCGCGCTTGTTGATGACCGGCAGCTCTTTGGAGACCGCTCCGGCGGGCACCGGCGCGTTCGGCTTGCAGTCGTCCTCGGGAGGAAGTTCGGATTGCGTCACTGCTATTTGCCCGTCCCGGCAAGCACGCGGCTCGCGATATTGATGTATTTGCGGCCGGCGTCCTGCGCCAGCGCGACCGCCTGCACGAGCGGTGTGTCGTCGCGAACCTTGGCGAGTTTGACCAGCATCGGCAGGTTGATTCCGGCCACGACCTCGACATTCGGGGTGTTCATCACCGAAATCGCGAGATTGGACGGCGTGCCGCCGAACATGTCGGTCAGAATCGCGACCCCGTCGCCGCTGTCGACCTTCTTTACCGCGGCGATGATCTGCTTGCGGCAGCCCTCGATGTCGTCGTCCGGCCCGATGGTGACGGCTTCGATCTGTTTCTGCGGGCCGACGACATGCTCTAGCGCCGAGCGAAACTCGACGGCAAGCCGGCCATGTGTGACGAGAACGAGACCGATCATCAGGCTCCGCCGGGATGGCTACTGGATTTCGCCCGGCTCCTCCGCGGTCAGCGCGGGAGGCGCATATTCGTTATGTGCGCTGCGTAATGCAAGCGTGTTTAGCCGTACCGAGTATCCGGTCCGAGCGCCGTCAGTACCAGGGGCAGCGGATCGCTTCCTTTCGGTACGGGCAAGCGCGGCAATCTGACGCCCAATATTTCGGCGTAGCGCGCCAAAGGGGCCGGAACCCGCTCGGCATCCTCGGCCTCGAGATCCACCACCAGCCCGACCACCGCGAAAGGCTCGAACGGCTCCGCGTGAACGCCGCTGCCGTGCAACTCGATCTTGCCCTCGATCGTCCTCGGTACGGAGGCAAGCAGCCTGCCGTTGATTGCAGAAAGCGCCACGCGGTCATCGGCGACCAGCCGTGCAAAATGCAGTCCGCCCCCGCGCGCCGCCGAAAGCAGATCCCACGCAAGTCTGGATTTTCCGGATCCGGAGGGACCGCGGATCAGCACCGCATGGGGTCCCGCAAGCACCGCGGTGGCGTGTTCGCTGCCGCTTCCCGTGTGCATCAGTTCTTCGCAGCCGGCAGCCGAACGACGAAGCGCGCGCCCGCGATCTTCGGCGCTGCGCCAGCCTCGGCCGGCGCCAGCCGATTTTCGGCCCAGATGCGGCCACCGTGCGCTTCGACAATCTGCTTCGAAATCGAAAGCCCGAGGCCGGAATTCTGGCCGAAGCGGTGCTCGGGGCGGTCCGTGTAGAAGCGCTCGAAGATGCGCGTGAGCGCTTCCGGACGAACGCCAGGACCTTCATCCTCAACCGCGATCTCGATTTCGTTCTGGATACGCCTGCACAGCAGGCGCACCTTGCCGTCCTGCGGCGAGAACGAACGCGCATTCTCGACGAGATTGTCTATCACCTGCCCGAGCCGCGAATCGTTGCCGAGAATCGTGAACTGCGAGGCAGGCGCGTCGGCCGGCTCGAATACGAGCTCGACTTTCACGCCGTCGTCGCGCGGAACGTCGTTCGCGATATCGGATACGGCGGTCAGGAGTTTCCGCAAATCCACGTTCGCGGCCTCGTGCCGCAACAGATCGGCGTCGAGGCGGCTTGCGTCGGAAATATCGGAGATCAGCCGGTCCAGCCGCTTGATATCGTGCTGGATCACATTGAGGAGTTTCTGGCGCGACTCCTCGGTCTTAGCGAGCGGCAGCGTTTCGATCGCGGAGCGCAGCGAAGTCAGCGGGTTCTTCAGCTCATGCGCGACATCCGCGGCAAAACTTTCAATGGCTTCGATCCGCGAGTAGAGCGAATTCGTCATCTCGCGGAATGCGCCGGAAAGATGCCCGATCTCGTCCGCGCGGGCGGTCATGTCGGGAATTTCCACCCGCGAGCGCGTACGTCTGCGCACATGCTCGGCGGCTTCGGCGAGCCGGCGCATCGGCCGCGCGATGGTGCCCGCGAGAAACAGCGAGAGCACGATCATCACCGCCGCGGCAACCAGAAATACGCGCACGATCACGAGACGCTCGGCTTCGACCGCATTGTCGATCTCGCCGCTTTGGGTCTGCAGCATCAGCACGCCGAGCACACCGCGAAAACGCTGCACCGGTATCGCGACCGAGATGATGACCTCGCCGCGTTCGTTGACGCGCACTTCGGAGTCGCTGCGGCCGGTGAGCGCGGTTGCGACTTCTTCATATTCCTTGCCGTTCGCCGCACCGATCTCCTTGTAGATCGGCAGGCCGCCGGATCGGAACCAGAGCCGCACCCCGCGCCACCATGCGCGGATCGGATTCACCTGCGGCTGCTCCGTGAGACCGGGCAGGTTGAAACGGAGAATTTCTCCGGTCACGCTGAGCGTGCGGGAATCGAGCAGAAGTCCGCCTTCGCGGTCGTAAATGCGCGCCCGCGTATTGGCCGGCACGATCAGACGGCGAAGAAGCGGTGCCACGGTTTCGGGGTTGATCGGAAACTCCAGCGCCGAATAGTCGTCGCTCGGGATGTAGCTTTCGCCGGCCTGCAACTCGAGCAGTTTTTCGGTATCGATCGGAATGTTGCTGGCGTCCGAACGCGTCGTGCTGGCGATCGCCGCGGCCATGATCTCGCCTTGCGTGAGCAGCGACTGCACGCGCGCTTCGATCAGTCCGGCGCGGTATTCGGAAAGATACAGAATGCCGGAGACGAGCGAGGCGAGGCCCAGCAGATTCAGCAGAACGATGCGCCGTCGAAGCGACGAGAATCCCTGATGGGCCAGAAAGGCTCCCAGACGCCGAAGCCAGCCCGCATTCTTCGGCAGCGCCGCTTCCGGGTTCGGTTCATTGGCCGGACGTCGCGCGAAGCCCAACCAGTATCGCAGCCCGAGCGGATCCAGAATGCGCGCGCCGATCGCGCCAAAGCCGCGCTTGTCCGGACGAGCGGACGGATTATCGGTGGGCTTTTCGACGTCTGCCTTCATCGGGCTAGTGTCCTGAATCCGAAGTTCGCCTCATTTCACAGCGGGCTTCCTAGCGGACTTCGGATTCAAAAAGGACACTAGCATATTACAATTCTAGTGTGGTTTTTGGTTTGCAAGTCCGCTGACGAGGCGGCTGATAAGATGTAGCGGACTTGCGAACCGCCACACTGCCGCGGGGGAATGCCCCCGCGCTTTCGTTACGCTTCCTTGAAGCGGTAGCCCACACCGTACAACGTTTCGATCATTTCGAAATCGTCGTCGACGGCTTTGAACTTCTTGCGCAGCCGCTTGATGTGGCTGTCGATGGTGCGGTCATCGACGTAGACCTGATCGTCGTAGGCCGCATCCATCAGCGCATTGCGGCTTTTGACCACGCCGGGGCGCTGCGCAAGCGCCTGGAGTATGAGGAACTCGGTGACGGTCAGGGTGACCGGATCGCCCTTCCAGGTGCAGGTATGGCGCTCGGGGTCCATCTTGAGCTGGCCGCGCTCGAGCACCTTGGCTTCGCCGGCTTCCTTCGCGGGCATCTGGTCCTTGGGAATGAAGCGTCGCAGCACGGCTTTTACCCGTTCCACCAGCAGACGCTGCGAGAACGGTTTCCGGATGAAGTCGTCGGCACCCATCTTGAGGCCGAACAACTCGTCGATTTCCTCGTCCTTGGAGGTGAGGAAGATCACCGGCAGGTCGGATTTCTGGCGGATGCGGCGAAGCAACTCCATGCCGTCCATGCGCGGCATCTTGATATCGAGGATGGCGAGATCCGGCGGGCTGGACTTGAAGCCCTCGATCGCCGACGCGCCGTCAGTGAACGTGAGAATCCGGTAGCCTTCGGCTTCGAGCGCGATGGAAACGGAAGTCAGAATGTTGCGGTCGTCATCAACAAGCGCGATGGTGGGCATGCAATCTCCTGTCCGGACTTATCAAGCTCCGGAATCAAAGGGACTGGAACTGTTCGGGCCGTTCAAACAATTATGGCAGGGCCGAAATGTGACGGGGTCTCCTGCGCCTCGTCCACAACCTAGCGGCTCGCCGCCCAAAACGTAACCCTATAGAATCATTACAATTCCTCCAGATTCCCGATGCCCCAGGACGATTTTCAGTCTCCCAAGGCCCTAGGCCGCTTCATCCTGCGGGAAGCCCTGTTTGGCTCGCTGGCGACCGAGGGCGCCGGCGGCTATCCCTTCGTATCGCTCGTTGGGGTTGCAGCTATGTCCAACGGGGCTCCGGTGATGCTGCTGTCCGAACTGGCCAGGCACACGCAAAACATCCGGAAGGACCCTAGGGTTTCGTTGCTTATCGCGGAAAAGCCGGGTGCTCCCGACCCGCTGGTCGCCGCGCGGCTGACGGTCACCGGCAAAGTCACCCCTGTCGAGAAAAGCGAGGTCCGTGCGCGCTATCTCACCCGTCATCCCGAGGCCGCGAAGTATGTCGATTTCGCCGATTTCGGCTTCTGGGGCATGTCGATCGAGCGCGGGCATCTGGTCGCGGCCTTCGGCAAGATTTCAGATCTTTCGCCTGAGGAACTGCTTGGCAGCGGTGGCGTAAGCTGGCCGAAGGGTTAATGCGTCAGCGGCGCACAGAATCCGTAGTGTTACCCGTCGGTGCCGAACGCCCCCGCAAGTGTTTCGCGCTGCAACGAAATTTCAGCCCGTTGCTCTGACATAAACACTTCACAAGCCGGGAACCGGTCACTATGGTCCCGCGCTTTCCGGGGGTAGGCTACTTGGCGCGGGCCAATTCGCCCATTTGCTGCCCTCTTGTACGACAAAAGCAGAGCGATCGAAGCCTTAAGGCCTCAGGCAAGGCGGTCGGGAGGAAGTTTCGTGAACGAGTCCGGCATCAGAAGCGCGTACGGCGCCGACAAATTCGGTTTTTCGGGTCTCAAGGCGGTCCACTGGAATCTCCAGACCCCGGCGCTTTACGAACATTCGCTTCAGCGTCACGAGGCGCAAATCGTCGCCGACGGCGCGCTTTGCGCCGAAACCGGCCATCACACCGGCCGTTCGCCCAAAGACAAACACACGGTCGTCGACGAACTCACCGAGAAGAAAGTCTGGTGGGACAACAACAAAAAAGTCTCCAAAGAACACTTCAACAATCTCCTCGCCGACTTCCTCGCCCACGCCAAAGGCAAAGAACTTTTCGCCCAGGACCTCTATGGCGGCGCCGACAAGAACTATCGCATCAAGACCCGCGTATTCACCGAACTCGCCTGGCACTCGCTTTTCATCCGCACGCTTCTGATTCGCCCCGAAGCGGAGGAGCTCGCGAAGTTCGAACCCGAACTCACCATTCTCGATTTCCCGTCGTTCAAGCCCGACCCGAAGCGTCACGGCAGCCGCGAAGGCTCCGACACGATGGTTGCGATCGACTTCACCCGCAAAATCGTCCTGATCTGCGGCTCGTCCTACGCCGGCGAGATGAAGAAGTCCGTCTTCACGACGCTGAACTTCTATCTGCCGCAGCAGGGCGTGATGCCGATGCACTGCTCCGCGAACGTTTCGAACGACGGCAAGGAAAGCGCGCTGTTCTTCGGCTTGTCCGGCACTGGCAAGACCACGCTCTCGGCCGACCCGAACCGCACGCTGATCGGCGACGACGAAACCGGCTGGGGCCCCGAAGGCATCTTCAACTTCGAAGGCGGCTGCTACGCCAAGACCGTGAACTTGAGCAAAGAAAACGAGCCCATGATCTGGGACGCGACCAACCGTTTCGGCGCGATCCTGGAGAATGTCGGCTTCGATCCGGTCACGCGGCAGCCCGACTACACGGATATCTCCAAGACCGAGAACACCCGCTCGGCCTATCCGCTCGATTTCATTCCGAACGCCTCGCGCACCGGCCGCGCGGGTCACCCGAAGAACATCATCATGCTGACGGCGGACGCCTTCGGCGTGATGCCGCCGATCGCCAAGCTCTCCGCCGAACAGGCGATGTATCACTTCCTCTCGGGTTACACCGCGAAGGTCGCGGGCACCGAGAAGGGCCTCACCGGCGTGCAGCCGGAATTCTCGACCTGCTTCGGCTCGCCGTTCCTGCCGCTGCATCCGTCGGAATATGCGAAGCTCTTGAAAGAATACATCGCGAAGCACAATGTCGATTGTTGGCTCGTCAATTCGGGCTGGACCGGCGGCAAATACGGCGTCGGCCGCCGCATGCCGATCAAGGCGACGCGCGCGCTGGTTACCGCCGCACTGAACGGCTCGCTCAGGAACGCCGACTTCCACACCGACCCCTATTTCGGCTTCTCGGTGCCGAACTCGGTGCCGGGCGTCGAGCCGCATCTGCTCTATCCGTCGAAGACCTGGAACAACAAGGCGGAGTTCGACGAGACCGCGAAGAACCTCGTCGGCATGTTCCAGAAGAACTTCCAGAAATTCGAAAGCCACGTCGACGCTGCCGTGAAGCAGGCGGCGCCGCAGATCAGGCTGGCTGCGGAATAACCGCGGCTCCGACTTTCGTTAATTCGTGCGCGCCGGCGGCTCTGCTGCCGGCGCGTTCGCATTCGGGTTCGGCGTTTCGTTCTGCTTCTTCTCTGCTGCCAGCTCCGGCGCCGTTTCCATAACGGGCATCGTTTTCGCGAATGTTGCGTGCGGATTGTCCGGCAGAATCTTGATCGCCTGCAGCTGTTTCACATAGGCCGCACTCCACCCCGCGCGTTCGATCGGAGTGAAATTCTTGCCGCCGCGAAATACGGTAAGGCCGGTTTCGAGTACGACGAGATCGCCGCCTTCTAGCGTGAGATCGTTCTCGATCGGCACATTGACGACGCCGAACGGATCGCGGCCGTTACAGGTGCAGTTGTCGACGATCCTGGTGCGGTAGAGGAACGCGTTCGGCATGGCGCTGTAGCGCTGGCCGTCCGTAGCGAAGGAGTTGTTGATGCCGCGTCCGCTGAAGACCTTGGTTTGTGCTGCGGGACACATCGAGCTGCACAACTTGTCCAGCGGAATATCCTTGCGTTCGCCGCGGCTGAACGGGAAGAATTTTCCGTCACAGGTGCGCACACAGTGATGTTGGTAAGCGTCTATCGGCTCCTCTTCTTCGTGGCGGCCGAACAAGGAGCCGAAGAAGTCGCTGAAAGGATTGCCGGTGCTTCTGCGTGGCCGTTCGTCGCGATAGGGCGCGGGCGGCGACTTCCGGTATCCGCCATAGATGCTGTAATAAACCTGCGCATCGGCAGTCGTGCTCGCAAACGGGATGGCGGTGAACGACAGCACTGCCGCGGTTGTCGCGGCACAAAGCAATCCTGCCATCGAACGTAGTACGATCACCGCAGCCAAGCCTCCGACCCTTTGTTCCGGGCCTGTGTCAGCGCCCGTAAACCCGCCGGGGAAAACGCGCCGTGCGGCGGAAGGTTGCAGAAGCCATTC
>JBGFSD010000003.1:0-6460 GCA_041694745.1 Pseudomonadota bacterium | reverse complement strand
AACTACAAGCCGAAGACGCTGCGCATGGTGCTGGAGTGCGGCGGCAACGGCCGCTCGTTCTTCACCCCGCCCACCAGCGGCAACCAGTGGACCAACGGCGGCGCGGGCTGCGCGGAGTGGACCGGCGTTTCGCTCGCCGATGTGCTCAAGACCGCGGGCATCAAGCCGAGCGGCATCTACACCGCGAATTACGGCGCCGACGTGCATCTTTCCGGCGATCCGAAGCGGCTGACGCTTTCGCGCGGCGTGCGCATCGTCAAGGCGATGGAGCCGGAATCGCTCCTGGTGTGGGCGATGAACGGCAAGCCGTTGGAGAACATCCACGGCGCGCCGCTCAGGCTCGTCATTCCGGGCTGGGCAGGCTCGGTGTCGCACAAGTGGCTGACCAAGATCACCATCCGCGACAGGGAGCACGACGGCCCCGGCATGACCGGCAACAGCTATCGCGTCACCATCAATCCGATGATTCCCGGCGCGAAATCGGATCCGAAGAACATGCGGGTTCTGGAATCGATGCCGGTGCGCTCGATCATCACTTCGCCGTCGAACGGGACCAAGCTTGCCGCCGGCACGCGGGAGATCAAACTGCGCGGAGCGAGCTGGGCCGGGGATCTCGCGGTGAAGCAGGTCGATGTCTCGATCGACTTCGGCCAGACATGGCAGCGGACGGCCCTCAGCCAGCCGAAGAACAAGTTCGACTGGCAGCGCTGGACCGCCAGCGTCAAGCTGCCGAGCGACGGCTACTACGAAATCTGGAGCCGGGCGACCGATGCGAGCGGAAAGATGCAGCCGCATGTCGCTCCCTTCTGGAACCCGAGCGGCTACGGCGCGAACCCGTTCCACCGGATCGCGGTGCTGATCGGCTGACCGCAATGAAGGGCGCAAGAAAGCGGACGGCGAAGTCCGTCCGCTGTTTGTTCGCGGCGGCCGCGCTGGGGTTGGCGCTGGCGGCGGGAACGCCCGTTCAGGGGCAGCAGTTCATGCCGCAGCCCGAGGATCCGGAAAGCTTTCCGGACGGGCCGGGCCGCGACGACGCCTTCTATGCCTGCGGGGCCTGCCACGCCTTCAAGCTGGTCGCGAGCCAGGGGTTCTCGCGGGAACGCTGGGAAGAGACCATCGACATGATGACGGAGCGCCACGGCATGGCGAAGCTCGAGGGCAAGGACCGCGAGATCATCCTGAACTATCTCGCGAAGACGTTTCCGGCGAAGACCGGGCCGCGCGGCTTCCAGAACCCGTTTCTGAAGCAGTGATCAGATAATCGCGACTTCGACCACGATCAGGCCGACGAATACGGCTGCGGAAAGCGCCGTCAGCGCATAAGAAAGCTGAATTTTGCTCGCTGCGTCGAACCGGAATCGCTCGACCCCGACTACCCTTGCGGGCTTACGGAACGCCGAAATCGGCTCCTGCGGCTGCATTACTTGCTCCCCTTCTGGGTCTGGCAGCCTTGTTATCCGAAGGCTTGGCGGTGCCGGTCTTCTGGCGTAGAACCCGCCGCATTCCGGTTAAAAGCAGGAGCAAAGCCGCGGTTTTCCGCGGTCAGCGTGAACGATGGGTTACAAGGTTGCCGTAGTCGGCGCGACGGGAAATGTCGGCCGCGAAATGCTCAATATCCTTGCCGAGCGCGGGTTTCCCGCGGACGAGGTCGTGGCGCTGGCGTCGCGCCGCTCGCTCGGTGTCGAGGTCTCGTACGGCGACCGCGTGCTCAAGTGCAAAGCGCTCGAGAATTTCGACTTCTCGGATACCGACTTCTGCCTGATGTCGGCGGGCTCCTCCGTCTCGAAGGAATGGTCGCCGAAGATCGGCAGGCAGGGCTGCGTCGTGATCGATAACTCGTCGTGCTGGCGCTACGACGACGACGTGCCGCTGATCGTGCCGGAAGTGAACGCCGACGCCGTCACGGGCTATACCAAGAAGAACATCATCGCGAACCCGAACTGCTCGACCGCGCAGCTCGTGGTCGCGCTGAAGCCCCTGCACGACGTTGCCAGGATCAAGCGCGTCGTGGTCGCGACCTATCAGTCGGTGTCAGGCGCCGGCAAGGACGCGATGGACGAACTCTTCAACCAGACCAAGGCGATCTATGTGAACGACTCGGTTGAACCTGCGAAGTTCACCAAGCGCATCGCCTTCAACGTCATTCCGCACATCGACGTGTTCCGCGAGGACGGTTACACGAAGGAAGAGTGGAAGATGTCGGCGGAGACTGCGAAGATTCTCGATCCGAATATCCAACTCACCGCCACCTGCGTGCGCGTGCCGGTCTTCGTCGGTCATTCGGAAGCGGTGAACATCGAGTTCGAGCAACCGATCACCGCCGACCGGGCACGCGACATTCTTCGCGAAGCGCCGGGGATTCTGGTCGTCGACAAGCGCGAGAACGGCGGCTACGTCACGCCGTTCGAAGCAACCGGCGAGGACGCGACCTACATCTCGCGTATCCGCGAGGACAAGACCGTGAAGAACGGTCTCAATTTCTGGTGCGTGTCGGACAATCTGCGCAAGGGCGCCGCGCTGAACGCGATCCAGATCGCGGAAGTGCTCGTGAACCGCAAGCTGGTGCAGCCGAAGAAGAAGGCGGCGTAAGCGACTACAACGTCATTCCGAGGCGCGAGCGAAGCTCGCGAGCCCGGAATCCAGTGCCACGAATTTCCGCTTTTCAGTTTTGCCCTGGATTCCGGATCGCCGCATACCAAGTCGGCTTTAGCCGACTTGGTCTTTGAAGATTCCAATCTCGGATAAATCCGAGATTGGCGGCGTCCGGAATGACAGGATAAATGGCCGGGAAAACCCGGCCATTTTTTGTATGCGATTATTCGTAACTCGTCATCGCCGGGCTTGACGCTCAAAGTCGGCCTTGGCCGACTTTGACAATCTAGAATTTCAGAACTCGCGCAGGCGCGAGTTCTGTTGCGATCCATGATGAAGTGCCGCATCCGCTGATCTTACGAATGGATCACCGGATCGGGCAGCGTCTAGCCGCTCGCTTCGCTCGCGCGACGCTGCCGTCCGGTGATGACGAGAGATTAAAATCTCGGACTTGCCACCGCCGCCGCGTGTTCGGCTTTCGCGACCGGCACGAAGTCCTTCAGCTTGTCGTCGTAAACCAGAAGATCGCCCGCGGCGACACCGAAGTAAGCGCCGTGCAGCTTCAGCTTGCCCTTGCCGACGAGAATGTTGACGCAAGGAAACGTCATCAGGTTCTTGATGGTGAGCAGCACGGACGCTTTCTCGAGACGCGTGAGATAATCCCGCTCGCTTTCGTTAAACGCGCGCCGCGGCATGCTTTGCACCGCGGGCTCGATCAGCTTCATCCAGTTGCCGATGAAGTCGCCGGGCGAGAGCGGCTCGATGTTGTTGGCATGCGCCGCAATGCCGCCGCACTGCGCGTGGCCCAAGACCACGATGTGCTTTACGCGCAGCGCCTGCACCGCGAATTCCAGCGCGGCCGAGACCGCGCGGGTGGCGCCGTCCGGCGAATAGGGCGGAACGAGATTGGCGACATTGCGCGCGACGAAGAGTTCGCCGGGGGCCGCGTCGAAAATGACTTCCGGCGACACGCGGCTGTCGCAGCAGCCGATCACCATGACCTCGGGCTTCTGGCCGCGGGTCGCAAGCTCCCTGAAGCGGTGCTGCTCCTCGGGGAGCCGGTTCGCGAGAAATTTGCGATAGCCTTCGGCAAGCCGTTCGGGAAAATCCACCGTTCTGGTTCCTGTTTCGCGGTTTTCTTGCTGCTTCCTACGAAAGAATGCACCCGCGCCCGCGCGTCAAGGGGTTGGCATACCGGATGCACGGAGGCTAGGAGAATGGCTCATCGTAGAGGGGGGTGTTCAATGCCGGCTTCCATCCGTCCGCGCCGCAGCGTGCTTTACATGCCGGGCTCGAATGCCCGCGCGCTGGAAAAGGCGCGCACGCTTGCCGCCGACGCGCTGATTCTCGATCTCGAGGACGCGGTCGCGCCGGAAGCGAAAGCGACCGCGCGCGAGCAGGTGACGGCGGCGGTCAAAGCCGGCGGCTACGGCAAGCGCGAGATCGCGATCCGCGTGAATGCGCTCTCGACGCCCTGGGGGGCGGAAGACTTCAGGGCGGCCGCCGAAGCGAAGCCGGACGCCATTCTGGTGCCGAAGATTTCTTCCGCTGACGAGATGCACGACATTGCGCGCCTGCTCGCGAGCCTCGGCGCCGACTCGAAAACCCGGATCTGGGTCATGATCGAAACCGCGGTGTCAGCGTTCCGGCTTGAGCAGATCGCTTCGACCGCGAAAGACGACAAGACGCGGCTTTCGGTCTTCATTCTCGGCACCAACGACTACGCCAAGGAAACGCGGGCGAAGATTACCCGAGGCCGCGCGGGCCTGATCCCGTTTCTCGCGAACGCGGTGGCCGCCGCGCGGGCTTACGGCATCGACGCGATCGACGGCGTCTATAACGACATCGCCAATATCGACGGATTGAGAGAAGAGGCCGCGCAGGCGCGCGATCTCGGTTTCGACGGCAAGACCATCATCCACCCCACGCACATTGCACCCTGCAACGAGGCGTTTTCTCCGGGCGAAGAAGAAGTCGCCGCCGCGCGCAAGGTGGTGTCGGCCTTCGAGCAGCCGGAGAACGCAGGCAAGGGCGTGCTGCAGATCGACGGCCGCATGTACGAAATCCTGCATGCGGAAATCGCAAAGCGCACGGTCGCGGTCGCGGATGCGATCAAGGCGCGGGAGGCCGCGCAATGAAGCCGATCGTGACCAGGTCGAAGACCACGGCGGGAAATTTCTTCGAGGATCTCACGTTCGGGCAGGTCATCCACCACGCGACGCCGCGTACGATCACCGAGGGCGATGTGTCGCTCTATTCCGCGCTCTACGGCACGCGCTTTGCGGTGCAGTCGGCGGAAAGTTTCGCAAAAGCGATCGGCTATCCGCGCGCACCGGTCGACGATCTGCTCGTCTTCCATGTCGTGTTCGGCAAGACCGTACCGGATATTTCGCTGAATGCGGTCGCCAATCTCGGCTACGCCGCGTGCCGGTTTCTCGCGCCGGTGTTCCCCGGCGACACGCTCACGGCCGTTTCCGAAGTGATCGGGCTCCGCGAGAACGCGAACAAGACTTCCGGGGTCGTTTATGTTCGCTCTACCGGCTTCAACCAGAACGGCGTCGAGGTACTCGATTATGTGCGCTGGGTGATGGTGAGAAAGCGCGACGAACATGGCGCCGCACCGGAAACGGTGGTGCCCACGCTGCCTTCCGCGATCGCGCCTGACCAACTCGGCAAGGGCCTGCCGCCGATCGATGTCCGGGAATACAACTTCCGGCTCGCGGGCAGCGAGCACCGCTTTGCGGATTACACGCCGGGCGAGCGCATCGACCACGTCGACGGCATGACGGTCGAGGACGCCGAGCAGCAGATCGCGACCCGCCTCTACCAGAACACGGCGAAGGTGCACTTCAATCATTTCGCGCAGAAGTCCGACCGCTTCGGCAAGCGGCTGATCTACGGCGGGCATGTGATCTCGCTGGCGCGCGCGCTTTCCTTCAACGGGCTTGCGAACGCCTTCCATATCGCCGCGATCAACGGCGGGCGGCATGTAGCGCCGCTGTTTGCGGGCGACACCGTATTCGCTTGGACCGAGGTGCTCGACGTGCAGGAACTTCCCGGCCGCAAGGATGCGGGCGCGCTCAGGCTCCGCACGGTCGCGACCAAGGACCGGCCCTGCGCGGATCACCCGTACAAGAACGGCGACGAATACGAGCCGGGCGTGATCCTCGATCTCGATTACTGGGCGCTCATTCCAAGGTAATCGTCATGCCCGGCTTTATGCCGGGCATCCACGCCTTCCGAAATTTCAGCGCAGTAAAGACGTGGATGGCCGGGACAAGCCCGGCCATGACGAAGAAAAATTATTCTTCCTGCGCGCGCAGGTGTGTCACCAGTTCGCGCGCGAAGGCCGGCAATTCCTCGAACTTGCGGACGCAGATCGTGAGATCGCGTTCGGCCCAGCCGTCCGAGAGCGATACCGAAGTCACCGCCATCGAGAGCGCTGCGCGCCGCGCGGTGGTTTCCGGTACGATTCCGATGCCGACATTGCGCTCGACCATGCGGCAGACCGCATCGAAACTTCTCAGCTGAATGCGAAGCCGCAGCGGGCGGCCGATACGCGCGGCTTTATCCGCGAGAAAGCGCTGCAGCGCGGAGGCGCGGTCGAGGCCGACAAAGTCGTGATCCAGCACCTGCGCAAGCGAAACGGCCGAGCGCACCGCGAGCGGATGATCGTGCGCGACCACAAGCACGAAGCGGTCGCGGCGGAACGGATAGGTCTCGAGCGAACCGGAATCGACGGTGCCCGCGACGATGCCGAGGTCGGCGACCCCTTCCGCGATCAGGCTCACGATCTCGTCGGAAAGCCGTTCCTCGAGATCGACGCTGACATTCGGGTTCGCGGCAAGAAACGACGCCAAGGCCTCAG
>JBGFSD010000027.1:0-123576 GCA_041694745.1 Pseudomonadota bacterium | reverse complement strand
ATCTGGGCGAACCAGATGCTGCGCAAGGACGTAAAACCGCGCGAGGAAGTGCTCGAAGAGATGCGGCGATGGCTCGCGGAGAAGCATGGCATCACGCTGCTCGGCAGCCTCGGTTTCGAGAACGCCTACGCTTTCGCCATGCGCCGCGAGCGGGCGGCGGCGCTCAACATCAGGACCGTCGACGATCTCGCACGCCATGCGCGGCAGCTTTCCGTCGCCGGCGACTTCGAATTCTTCGCGCGTCCCGAATGGCCCGCCGTGCGCGATGCCTATGGCCTGCAATTCCGCGAGCGGCGCGAGATGCAGTCCACCTTCATGTATGAGGCGGCGGCGGCCGGCGAAGCCGACGTGATCACGGCGTTCTCGAGCGACGGCCGCATCCGCCAGTACGATCTGGTCGTTCTCGAAGATCCCAGAAACGCGCTGCCGCCCTACGACGCGATCCTGCTGCTGGCGCCGAAGCGCGCGACGGACGAAAAATTGATCTCGGTGCTGAAGCCGCTCATCGGCGCAATCGACGTCGAGACCATGCGCGCGGCCAATCTGCGCGCGGACCGCACCGTCGACAAGGAAACCCCGGCAGCGGCCGCGCGCTGGCTGAACCGGCAGATCGGAAAGCGCTAGGGCCGCAGCCGCTCGATCTTGAGCCGCTTCGCAACAATGCGGTCCGACATTCGCGCGGGCAGCGCATTGATGATCGCGCGCATGAACCGGCCCGGCGTGATGGTGTAGCGCGTCTTTACCTTCGCGCCGGTCAGCGCGTGATGGATCAGCTTTGCGACATCTTCCGGCGGCAAGCCGGTTCTGCCGAGGTGCTGCATGAAGTGATACGCGGCCTCGATCGGCTTGGCGTAAGGCGAACCCGCCATCTTCGAAAAATCCGGCGCCGCCCCCTTGTCCCAGATCGGCGTCTTGATCGGACCGGGACCGATCACGATCACGTCGATGCCGAACAGCATCATCTCGCGGCGGAGCGATTCCGAGAGCCCTTCCACTGCGTGCTTCGACGCAGAGTAAGGTCCCGCAAACGGGTTGCCGCGCTTGCCCGCAACCGAAGAGATCATCACGATACGGCCCGGCTCGCCCTCGAGCGAAAGATCGGCGCCGAGCAACGGCGCGAACGCCTGCGTTACCGCGACCAGACCGATCACGTTGGTCTCGAATTGCTTGCGCCACTTGTCGAGCGACGTTTCCAGAAACGGCCCCGGCACCGCGATCCCGGCATTGTTCACGAGGCCGGCGAGCGTCCGGCCGTTGAGGTCCGTGCGCACCTTTGCAGCCGCCGTCTTGATCGCCGCTTCGTCGGTGACATCGAAAATCAGCGGTTCGAAGTTCCCGCCGATTGCCTGCTTCAATCGCGCGCCGTCCTCCAGCTTGCGCACGCTGCCATAGACCTTGAAACCCTGCCCTGCGAGATGCTTCGCAGTAGTTTCGCCGATGCCAGTGGACGCGCCGGTGATGACGACGGCTTTCATGCGTAAAGCTCCCTTATTCGTTCGCGCATGATCTTTTCCGAAAACCGCTCACACTTTTCGGGATCATGCTCCAAAATGAAACCGCCGGGCGGCGCCCGGCGATTTCGATCTTCAGTTCTTGCTCTTGTCCACGAGTGCCTTGGCCTTGATCCAGGGCATCATGGCCCGGAGCTTTTCGCCGACTTCCTCGATCGGATGCTGTGCGAGCTTCGCGCGCGTCGCCTTGAAGGAGGTCTGGTTGACCTTGTTCTCGAGCATCCAGTTGCGCGTGAACTTGCCGGTCTGGATGTCGTCGAGCACGCGCTTCATCTCGGCCTTGGTCTCGGCGGTGATGATGCGCGGACCGGTGACATACTCGCCGTATTCTGCAGTGTTCGAGATCGAGTAGTTCATGTTCGCGATGCCGCCTTCGAAGATCAGGTCGACGATCAGCTTCACTTCGTGCAGGCACTCGAAATAGGCCATTTCCGGCGCGTAGCCGGCTTCGACCAGCGTTTCGTAGCCGGCCTTGATGAGTTCGACGAGGCCGCCGCAGAGCACGACCTGCTCGCCGAACAGATCGGTTTCGCATTCCTCGCGGAAGGTGGTCTCGATGATGCCGGCGCGGCCGCCGCCGATCGCCGATGCATAGGAGAGACCGAGGTCGTGCGCGTTGCCGGAAGCGTCCTTGTGGATCGCAATCAGGCACGGCACGCCGCCGCCGCGCAGATATTCGGAACGCACGGTATGGCCGGGCCCCTTCGGCGCTACCATGAGCACGTCGATATCCGGGCGCGGCTCGATCAGGTTGAAGTGGATGTTCAGGCCGTGCGCGAACAGGAGCGCCGAGCCTTCCTTCATGTTGCCGTGCAGATGATCGCGATAGATGTCGCCCTGCAGCTCGTCGGGGGTGAGCATCATCATCACGTCGGCCCATTTGGCGGCCTCGGCGACTTCCATGACCTTGAGCTTCTCGCCTTCGGCTTTCTTGACGCCCTGCGAGCCCTTGCGGAGCGCGACCGCGACATCCTTCACGCCGCTATCGCGCAGGTTCAGCACATGCGCGTGCCCCTGGCTGCCATAGCCGATGACGGCGACCTTCTTGCCCTTGATCAGGTTCAGGTCGGCGTCGCGATCGTAGTAAACACGCATGGTCGTTCTACCCCCGTAAGGCGCGGATTTTCGCGGATGGATCGGTTTCAGCGAAAGCTTCTAGGGGGACCCGGGATAGCCCGCAACCCCCGCTAAAGCATGCCGAAATAGCGCAACAGCGCCCGCACCGCGAGGCCGACGACAAGCAGGCCGACCACCACCATCAGGATGCGGGTGGGCGCCACGCGCGCGATCAGTCCCGCGAACGGTGCGGCAATCAGGCCACCGAGTACGAGCGGGATCACCGGCGTCAGATCCGCCCAGCCGAGATGAAGCACGAGGGTCGCCGACGTCGCCACCGTCACGAAGAATTCCGTGAGGTTGACGGAACCGATGACGTAGCGCGGCACATGACCGGTGCCGATCAGGGTCGAGGTCACCACGGGCCCCCACCCGCCTCCGCCGATCGCGTCGAGCGCGCCGCCGGTGAAGCCGATCACCGGCATGCCGCGGCGGCTCGCTTCTACCTCGCTGAATTTCCGGTAGGCGCGAACCAGGATCAGAAGACCCATCAACAGCAGATAGGCATTGACGAACGGCGCGATCATCTTGCCGTCGACGTTTGCGAGTATGGTGGACCCGACAATACCGCCGATCACACCGGGTATCGCGATGCGCTTCACGATGGTCCAGGAAACGTTCTTGTTGACGTAGTGCGAAACGCCCGAGGCGGCGGTCGTGAAGATTTCGGCGATGTGGATCATCGCGCTTGCCTGCGCGGGGGCGACTCCGGTCGCCAGCAGAACGGATGTGCCGATCACGCCGAACGCCATGCCGAGCGCGCCGTCGACGAGTTGCGCGAAGATCCCGATCGCGACGAATGTCCAGAACTCGGCGCCGAATTCCACAACGATCCCCGTTCTGGTCAACCGGATAGGGCGATTGAGTGGCGGGTGAGAGATGGCCGGTCCGCCGCCTGATCGGCTTCCGCACCCGCGGCTTTCGCGGGAACCATGATGACCGCAGCGAGAAAGAGTATCGCAAGCATCGCGCCGGCGAATGCGGCAAAAGCTCCCGCTTTGCGCCTGGCGTGATCCCATGCCGTCCGGACGGCCGAGCCGCTCGCAGCCCTACCCACAATCTGCATGACAAGCCCCCTTGTTCGGCAGCGGGGCCAATCCAACCATCTAATTCTGACTAATGCAATCAGATTTATCGGGTATTACGCAGCTTCTTTCTGTGCTTTGGGACGCGCTTTGCCGCGGCCTGCAGGCTGGTGTTTTCGAGGATTTCCGCCGAGGCGTCGCGCACCGCGATCAGGATTTTTCGCAGCGGGCAGGTTTCGACGTCCTCGCATTCCTCGCAGGGACGGTACGCCGTCCGGCTCGCACAGGGCGCGAGCGCGAGCGGCCCGTCGGTATGGCGGATCACGTCGGCAAAGCTGATGTCCTCGATCGGCCGCGCAAGCCGGAAGCCGCCATGCTTGCCGCGCACGCTGACCAGAAGATTGCGCCGCTTCAGGTCGTTGAGGATCTGCTCGAGGAATGCGCGCGGGACACCGGCTTCTTCCGCGAGCTCCGACGCGGATACTGCTTCGTCGCCTTTGTGGCTCGCGAGCCAGACCATGGCGCGAAGGGCATATTTGGCGCGGGAGGAAAGCATAGCCGACTGATCCGGTCAGGTATTGCCTTCATGACCGAAGCCGCGGCGAACGGCAAGAGCCGCTAGTAGCTGCCGCCGTTGATGAAGCGGACGATGCCGTCCGTCACTTCCTGCTCCTGACCGATAAAGCCGTGCGGCGACTTGCCCTCGCAGGCATCGACGCTCGCCGGCCCGCGCGGCGCATTCGTGCCCTTCACCATGACGGACTGCTCGCGGGCGCCGCTGGTCCGCGCGAGGATCGTTGCTGCCAACGCCGGCGGCGTGCGGATGCAACTGTCGTTCGCATGCGCGACGACAAGAACGGGCATCTTGATCGCTTCGAGACTTACCGAAAAAACGGTTTGCGCGACCCATGCTTTCTGTCCGCCGGTACGCCCCGAAGTGACCGGGGATGTGAGCACGATGCCGTCAGGGGCTTGCTCGCCCGAAAGCCGCGACGCGGCATTGACCGCCGAGATCGAGCCGCGGCTCGTGCCGATAATCCACACCGGCAACTTTGTCCGCGTTCTGATGTCGGCGACGATCTTGCCGAGGTCTTCCGCGTGTTGCGGAGCGACCCGAAATCCGCCGAGCCCATCCGCGCCGCGATAGTTCGACGGCGCATCGACCAGCGCGGTCGCAAAGCCCTGCGCGTGAAAGAGCTCGCGCGTGCGGACGAGCGAATTGCCCATCAGCTTCTGCGCGCAGCCTGATGCATCGAGATCGGCGAAGCCGGAGCCGCCCGGAAGCAGCACCAGCACCGCGTTCGCATTTGAAGGCGACTTGAAGCTGTAAAAGAGCTTCGCTTTGCCGTGGCCCGGCAATTCGACGCGTTCGCCGCAGGACTTCGAGTCTTGCGCGAACGAAAGCTGGGCGAAGATTGTCCCGGCGATGGCCGCCGGAAGGCACAGTGATCGCGCAATCCGCGCGATCACATCCCCTCCGGCCCGCGGCCGATGGCGGCAATCCCCGTGCGCGAGCATTCGATCAGGCCCAGGGGCGCCATCAGGACCAGAAATTGATCGATCTTGTCGCTCTTGCCCGTGAGCTCGAAGATGAAGCTCTCGGTGGTGGCATCGATCACGCGTGCGCGGAAGGCGTCAGCGAGACGAAGCGCTTCCACGCGGTTGTCGCCCTTGCCGCGCACCTTGATCAGCGCAAGCTCGCGCTCCAGCGCGCGGCCAGATTCAGTAAGATCAACCACGCGATGCACCGGCACCAGACGCTCGAGCTGGTGCTTGATCTGCTCGATCACCATGGGCTTGCCGGTGGTCGCGATCGTGATGCGCGACAGATGCTTCTCGTGCTCGGTCTCGGACACGGTCAGGCTGTCGATGTTGTAGCCGCGGCCCGAGAACAGGCCGATCACGCGCGCAAGTACGCCCGGCTCGTTGTCGACGAGCACGGAGAGCGTGCGCCGCTGCTCGCGCTCGTCGCCTTGCGCGGCGGGATAATGCGAAGTGGTCGGGATGACTGCCATATTCATTACACCAACATCTTTCCTTCTTCGGTGACCGCATCGCCGATGCTTTCGGCGGCGTCGCCCAGGATCATTTCGTTATGCGCGCGGCCCGAGGGAATCATCGGGAAGCAGTTCTCGGCCTTGTCGACCACGCAGTCGAAGATCACCGGCTTGTCGACCTTGATCATCTCCTTGATCGCGGCGTCGAGATCGCCGGGCTTCGCACAGCGGATGCCGACCGCGTGATAGGCTTCCGCGAGCTTCACGAAGTCGGGCAGCGCCGCGGAATAGGATTCCGAATAGCGTCCGCCGTGCAGGAGTTCCTGCCACTGGCGCACCATGCCCATGTATTCGTTGTTCAGAATGAAAATCTTGATCGGCAGGCGGTACTGCACCGCCGTCGAGATTTCCTGCATCGTCATCAGGACCGACGCTTCGCCGGCGACGTCGATCACGAGCGATTTGGGGTGCGCGAGCTGCACACCGACTGCGGCCGGCAACCCGTAGCCCATGGTGCCGAGACCGCCGCTCGTCATCCAGCGCCGCGGTTCCTGGAAGTGCAGGAATTGCGCGGCCCACATCTGGTGCTGGCCGACTTCGGTGGTGAAATAGGTGTCGCGGTCCTTGGTCAGTTCGTACAGACGCTCGACCGCATATTGCGGTTTGATCACGTCCGCGGATTTCTTGTAGGCGAGCGACTTGCGCGCGCGCCACTTCTTGATCTGCTCCCACCAGTCGGCGAGCGCCTTCTTGTCCGGCTGCGCCGAGGATGTGCGCCACAGCCGGACCATGTCTTCCAGGACATGCGCGCAGTCGCCGATGATCGGGATGTCGACCTTCACGTTCTTGTTGATCGACGACGGATCGATGTCGATATGGATTTTCTTCGAGTGCGGCGAAAACGCGTCGAGCCTGCCGGTGATGCGGTCGTCGAAACGCGCGCCGATGCAGATCATCACGTCGCAGTCGTGCATCGCCCAGTTCGCTTCGTAGGTGCCGTGCATGCCGAGCATGCCGAGCCATTGCGGATCGGCCGCCGGATAGGCGCCGAGACCCATCAGCGTCGACGTGATCGGATAGCCCGTGAGCTTCACGAGATCGCGGAGCAACACCGACGCCTCGTTGCCGGAGTTGATGATGCCGCCCCCGGTGTAGAACACCGGACGCTTGGCATGCTTCATCAGGTCGATCGCGGCCTGAATCTTCGAAATCTCGCCCTTGAGCTTGGGCTTGTAGGACTTGTGCTCGACGTTCTTCGGGCCGGTGTATTTGCCCTTCGCGAACTGGATGTCCTTCGGGATATCGACCACGACCGGGCCTGGACGGCCCGAGCCCGCGATGTAGAACGCTTCGTGCAGGATGCGCGAAAGCTCGTTCACGTCTTTGACGAGATAGTTGTGTTTCGTGCAGGGGCGCGTGATGCCGACGGTGTCGCATTCCTGGAAGGCGTCGTTGCCGATCAAGTGCGTCGGCACCTGCCCGGTGATGACGACGAGCGGGATCGAATCCATCAGCGCATCGACCAGACCGGTGACCGCGTTGGTCGCGCCCGGGCCGGAGGTAACCAGCACCGCCCCGACCTTGCCGGACGAGCGCGCATAGCCCTCGGCGGCGTGCACCGCGCCCTGTTCGTGGCGGACGAGAACGTGCTGAATGTCCTTCTGCTGGAACAGCGCGTCGTAAATCGGCAGGACCGCGCCGCCCGGATAGCCGAACAGGTGCTTCACGCCCTGCTCGCTAAGCGCCTTCACCACCATTTCCGCGCCGGTCATCTCGTTGCTCATCGTCCGCTCCACTTTTTGGTCTTTTTCGTCTTTGCCATCGGTTTCTGGTACCCCCGGAATCGAAAAGGGGCCCCGAAAGACCCCTTTGCGCACCACCTCACAATGCCCGGCCCGTTCAAGCCGTGCGGGGGGTGCGCCCTCCTACTACGAGAATAATCTTGCTCATCGGTCTTCTATATCGTTCAAAAGTTGCGCGGACCCTAATGGCCCCAGCGAATAGCGTCAAGCCTTTATGCGCCTGCCTTTTCCGGCTCGCAAGCCGGTTCTGGGGGCACCAGTTCTCACGGGATTGTGGCCCGCGGCCGGTTTCGGCGGAGCACGGCCCGGCCTAGTTTGCGCCGATACTGGAGCCACGCGATTTGCCTTTCCTGCGCGAGAAAAACGGGAACCTATCCCCGCACAAGCTGATCGCGTTCGCAGGCTCCTGCGTGCCCGCACTCTACCTGCTCGGACTTGCGATCAATCGCGATCTCGGCGCACAGCCGCTGGTCGAGCTCACGCACCAGACCGGCGACTGGTCGGTGCGGCTCCTGTTCCTGTCGCTCTGCATCACGCCCGCGCGCCGCCTCTTCAACGCGCCGAAGCTGATCTTCATGCGCCGCACGCTCGGCGTCGCAGCGTTCTTCTATGCACTCGCGCATTTCTTTCTCTACATCATCGACCAGAATTTTGCGCTCGGCACGGTCGCGCGCGAGATCGTGCTCCGGCTCTATCTGACCATCGGCTTCGCCGCGCTCGTCATGATGACGGCGCTCGGGCTGACTTCCACCGACGCCGCGGTGCGCAGGATCGGCGGTCCGCGCTGGATGAAGCTGCACCGTCTCGCCTACGCGATCGCCATTCTCGCCGTCATTCACTTCATGATGCAGAAAAAGCTCAACATCTATGAGCCGACCTGGATGGCGGGATTGCTGGCGTGGCTGCTTTTCTTCCGCGTCGCGCAGAAATATTACCGCGACATCCGGCTGCAGCACCTGATCGGGCTCGTCGTCGCATCGGTATTGTTCACGATCGCAGCCGAGGCGCTCTGGTACGGCCTGCTCACGGGCGTCAACTGGCAGCGCGTATTGCAGGCGAACCTGATGTTTCCGGAGGTAGTGCGCCCGTCCTGGATCGTCTTTTTCACGACGTCCGGCATCGCGCTGGCGGCGCTCGCTGCGCAAATGCTCTGGCCGAAGCAGAGCGCGCGGGAGAAGCTGCGGGCGGCGGAGTAATCGTTCCTATCATTCCGGGGCGCGAGCGTAGCGAGCGAACCCGGAATCCAGTGCCACATACAAAGCCCGTGCGGTTTGCTCCTGGATTCCGGATCGCCGCTTCGCGGCGTCCGGAATGACATTACATTTTTAATAGCTGTAACGCCCCCTCCACCTTCACCCACTGAAACTCCGGAAGCTGGTTGCGAAACCACGTTTCCTGCCGCTTGGCATACTGCCGCGTGTCGCGCTTGCCTTCGCTGGCGGCTGCGTCGAGCGTCATTTCACCATCCAGAAACTTCATGAGCCAGGGCACGCCATGCGCCTTCATCGCCGGCATTCGCGGATCGAGCGCGCGGGCTTTTAGCCGTTTCACTTCGTCGAGTGCTCCTTCGGCAAGCATCCGGTCGAAGCGCGCATCGATGCGCTTGCCCAGTATCTCGCGGTCGGTTTCGAGAAAGATCGCCTGATAGTCGCCGGTATTCAGCACCGGTACACCCGGCTCCTCGCGCCATTCGGCAAGGCCTCTGCCCGTCGCCTCGACGACCTCAAGCGCCCGCAGGATACGCTGCCGGTCGGAGACACGAACTTCGGAAGCCGTACGCGGATCGCGCGCAACGAGCATCGCATGAAGCGCCTCGTTGTCCTTGGTGTCGCCAAGCTCGCGGACTTGCCTACGCACCTCGGCGGAGACCTCCGGTACCGCGGACAAACCTTTCAGCAGCGCGCTGAAATAGAGCCCGGTACCGCCGATGACAATCGCGCTCTTTCCGGCCTCGCGCGCCGCTGCGATCTCCTGCTCGGCTTCGCGCAGCCAGCGGCCAGCGGAGTAAATCTCCTCCGCGCCGATATGCCCGTAAAGCCGGTGCGGCGCACGGCTCATCTCCTCGTCGGTCGGCCGCGCGGTGATGATCCTGAGGTCGCGATAGACCTGCATGGAATCGGCATTGATGATGATACCGTCCGTGCGCGCGGCAAGCTCCAGCGCCAGCGCGGACTTGCCGCTCGCCGTCGGCCCTGCAATAAGCACCGCGCTTTTACCCGTCATTTCTTCGAAGCCCCGCTCTCACCCTTCGAGACGGGCCTTCGGCCCTCCTCAGGGTGAGGTCCTCATGCTGAGGAGCGCACGAAGTGCGCGTCTCGAAGCATGAGGACATGGATGTCTCACGTCGCGACCCTCGTTAGCAACCCGAAGCGCCCCGCGGTCGATGCCGCGGCGATCGCCAAAGCACGCGCGCTGCTTCCCAATGCGATTTCCCAAACGGTGCTGAATCCGGGCGTCGCCGCCGATATCTTCTTTGCGCCCGGCCCTGATGCGCAGGAGCGGAGCTTGAGCGATCTCGTACGCGCGGCTCTTGCGCCGGCGCCCATCGACGTCGTCGTGCAGGAAACCAAATACCGCCGCAAGAAGCTCTTCGTGGCCGACATGGATTCCACCATGATCGACCAGGAGTGCATCGACGAACTCGCCGACTACGCCGGCCTGAAAGCGCATGTCGCCGCGATCACCGAGCGCGCGATGCGCGGCGAACTGCCCTTCGAGCCCGCACTGCGCGAACGCGTGGCGCTCCTGAAGGGACTGCCGCTTTCGGTAATAGACGAGACCATCGAGAAGAAAATCACGCTTGCCGCAGGCGGAAAGGAATTGATCGCAGCGCTCAAGGCGAACGGCGTATACACCTGTCTCGTTTCCGGAGGCTTCACGCTGTTCACCAGCGTGATCGCGCACAAGCTGGGCTTCGACGAGAACCGTGCCAACGAGCTTCTCGTCGAGAACGGCACGCTCGCGGGCAAGGTGAAGGAACCCATTCTGGGCCGCGCGGCAAAACTCGCGACGCTACGGGAACTGACGGAGAAACTCGGCATCCGCGCGGAAGAAACCGTCGCCATCGGCGACGGCGCGAACGACCTCGACATGATCACCGCTGCCGGTCTCGGGATTGCGATCCATGCGAAACCCGCGGTCGCGGCTGCGGCGCAGGCACGGATCGATCATGCGGACTTGCACGCGATTGCTTATTGCTGCGGCTTCAAAGCCTGATCAGCCGCCGACCCGTTTCAGCGCATCACGGACGCGGTCGAGCTTGGGATCGAGCCTGAGCGCCTCGCGATATTCCCGGATCGCTTCCTCGCGGCGGCCGAGCCGCTCGTTCACGAGTCCGCGCCCTTCGCGCGCCGGCGCGCTCTGCGGATTGATTCGGACAGCATCGGAAAAATCGGAATAGGCGGCGGGATACTCGCGGCGCTGGCTGTAGATCCGGCCGCGGCCGAGAAAGGCGGCCACATTCGTGCGGTCATAGCGCAGCGCGTCATTGTAATCCCTGAGCGCGTTCTCAGGCTGTCCGGTATTCTCGTAAGAGAGACCGCGGCCGACGAGCGCGGAGGGATTGCGCGGATTCTGCCTGAGCGCTTCGTTATATTCCTCGATCGCCGCCCGATAGTTGCCTTGCCGCAAATGTTCGGTCGCGCGGCTCAGGCTGTCCCGGGTGTCGCGCGGCGTCTCCTGCTTCTGCACCTGCTTCTGCGGAACGTCGCGCTTTTGCGGAATCTCGCGGCTGTCCGACATGAACCTGGTGCCCATCGTCGCGTCGAGAAAGTTCGCGATAGGCCGGTGCAAAAGCACCGCGGCCGACCCGACCAGAATCAATACGACCGCAGCGACATTGGCGATCGAAATGCCGCCGCGCTTCTTCGGATCGGGATTGCCCTGCGGCGTATAGGCCTGGCCCTGGTCCGGGTTGTCGTATTGCGGCTGATAGGGCGGCGGCGTGGGCGCGGAATAGGCGGCCGCCGGCGAGGCAGCCGCCGCCGTATCGGGCCGGGTCTGCGGTGCGATCACGCGTGTCGCCGGTTCGCTCGCCTCTGCGGCCGTTTGATCGCTCATGCGCGCGGCGAGCTTTTCGCGGAATTCCGCAATAGTCGCGGGGCGTTCGCGCGGCCGCAGCGACAGGGCTGCATCGATTGCGGCGGCGAATTCCGCCGGCAGCGGAACCAGCGCCGCCTGCGCGAGCGGAACGTAAGCGTCCTGCCCCTTGAGCGCGGTGTCTGTTTTTCGCTTGTCGGCGTCAGCCGGAGGCTTGCCCGAAAGCGCGCGATAGATCGTGGCCGCCAGCGAATAGATGTCCATGCGCGGGTCGACGCTGCCGCTGTCGTCGCTCTGTTCGGGCGGCGAATAGTTCGCCTTCGAAACGCCGAAGCTCTTCGGCGCCGTCCCGTGCGCGAGCGTCTGGTTCGCGATCAGCTTGAGCGCACCGAAATCGATCAGCACCGGACGGCCGTCGCTCCGGATCATGATGTTGTCCGGCGCGATGTCGCGATGGATCAGCCCCTGCTCGTGAACGTATTCGAGCGCGTTGAATACCGGATCGAAAATGGGGCCGAGTTCGGCGAGTTGCGGCGGTGCCTGCCGCGCCTTCAGCCACTCCTCAAGCGTCTGCCCCTCCACAAGCTCCATGACCATGTAGCCCGTGCCGTTTTCGGCGACATAGTTCAGCACCTCGATGATGTTCGGGTGCTTGAGTTTGGCGAGCCGGTTGGTGGATTCCGCGAAGCGCTTGAGCGCCCAGGCGACGATCTCGTCGTCGTTCTTCGAATAGGCGATGCGGGTAGCGTCGTCGCGCGAGGCGATGCCGCGCGGGAAGAACTCCTTGATCGCAACCCGGCGCTCGGTGATCGGGTTGAACCCCTCGTAAGTGATGCCGAAGCCGCCCGCGCCGATCGTGCGCGTGATTTCGTAGCCCGTGATCATGGTCCCGGGCCGAAGCGCGAAAGGCAGATCGCTGGAACGCAAAGCCGCCGCCCCCTTTGAATTGCCGCGGATGCTAACGGCTCGTGCTCTCCCGCGCAAACCGCAAAGCGCGGCCGTCGGGACAACTTCCGGTGATGAGCCGGGATGCTACGGAATGGCGACGGCTACAAACTTCTGCTCGCCGCCCGGCGCGAACAGGAGCAGCAGCGCCGACTTCTTGCCGGCCTTCTTCAGCGCATCGAGCCGCGCACGCATCTCGGCAATCGTCGTGACCGGCTCGCCGGAAACCTGAAGCAGCACGACGCCGGCCTGCACGTTCTGCTCGGCGGCGTTCGAATCCGGATCGACAGCGGTAATGACGAGGCCTTTGGTATCCGGGCTGAGCCGATAGCGGCGGCGCAACTCCTCGCTGACCGCGGAAAGCTCGAGACCCAGCGGACGGTTCTGCGTCTGACGGGACTTCTGCAGGGGTTCGGGCTCCGCCTTGGTCTGGCGGTTGGATTTCTTGTCCGGCTCGGCGAGCTTTGCGACCTGGATCTTGAGCGTCTGTTCCTTGCCCTTGCGGATCACGACCACGTCGACCGTCTTGCCGATCTCCGCGCCTGCGACAATACGCGGAAGATTGCGCATCTCGCGCACTTCCTGGCCGTTGAACCGGATTACGACGTCGCCCGCGAGCATCCCGCCTTTCTGCGCAGGCCCGTTGTCGCTCACCGCCGCGATCAGCGCGCCGCTCGCCGCCGGAAGTCCGAGGCTTTCCGCGATCTGCTCATCCACCGCCTGGATCGAGACCCCGATCCAGCCGCGCTGGATTTCGCCGGTCTCGCGCAGCTGCTTGATCAGCGGCAGCACCGTATTCGCCGGAATGGCGAAGCCGATGCCGATGGAGCCGCCGGTTTGCGAGAAGATCGCGGTGTTGATTCCGATCACTTCGCCCTGGAGATTGAAGAGCGGCCCGCCCGAATTGCCGCGGTTGATCGCAGCGTCGGTCTGGATGAAGTCGTCATAGAGACTCGATTCGATATTGCGGTTGCGCGCGGATACGACGCCGACCGTGACCGATCCGCCGAGACCGAACGGATTGCCGATCGCAATGACCCATTCGCCGACGCGGGTCTTGTCGGAATCGCCGAAATTGACGGCTTTCAGCGGCGCTTTGGGCTTCACTCTAAGAACGGCGAGATCGACCTTTTCGTCACGGCCTAGCAGCTCGGCCCTGAGCTTCGTGCCGTCCGCAAAATTGACGATGATCTCGTCGGCCTCCGCGATCACATGGTTGTTGGTAACCACGATGCCCGACGGATCGATGACGAAGCCGGAGCCCAGCGACGAAACCTTGCGCTGGCGCTTGGGATCGCCCTCGTTCCTGTTCTTGAAGAATTCCTCGAAGAATTCCTCGAACGGCGAGCCCGGCGGAAGCTGCGGCATCGGCACGCCCTGCGACGGGTTCACATTCTGCGACGTCGAAATATTCACGACCGCCGACTGCACGCGCTCGGCCACATCCGCCACGTTGTCGGGGCCGCGGGTCTGCGCACGGGTGACATGGGGCGTTACAAAAATGAATGCGGCAATTACCGCCGCGCTGCCGAGCCGAACGAGAAGCGGTGAACCGGTATCGCGCAAAGCGGGCATGGAGAGCCTGTTCCTCTGGCAAATCAACGGGGCATTCCTAGTAGCCGTTATCGGCAAAACTGCGCCCGATCGGCCTGTGACGCAAGCAGCGGAGTGCCGTCCGGTTCCGGCGCCCGCGCAATTCCGCGTGAACTATCGCCGCACGAACCAGACGAGAAGCACGCCCGCGATTGCCGCGGCGAGCCCGAGCGCCCGCAGCGTACCCTCGGGCGCGTCGATGACCGCCGCTGCGGCGCGCTTGGCGGCCCCCGGAAAGGCCGCGAGCGTAAGCCCCTCGATCGCGAGCAGGAGCCCGAGCGCGGCGAGAACAAACGCCATACGCCGGGATCAGCGCGCCGGCGGGGTCGGCGCCGCCAGGCTGCCCGACGGATTCTGGAAGTAACGGAAGAAATCGGAATCCGGCGAGAGCAGCATCTTCGTACCGTCCTTCGTCAGACCGAGTTCGTAGGCCTGCATGGAGCGATAGAACGCGAAAAAGTCGGCGTCCTGCCCGTAGGCGTCCGCGAAGATCTTGTTCCGCTGGCCGTCGCCTTCGCCGCGAAGCTGTTCGCCCTTCGACGTTGCTTCCGCGATGATGACGGTGACGTCGCGGTCGGCCTTCGCGCGAATGGCCTGGCTGGCCTGGTTGCCCTGCGCCCGGATTTCCGCGGCTTCGCGCTGACGCTCGGTCTGCATGCGCTGATAGACCGCCTGGCTGTTGGCATCCGGCAGGTCGGCGCGGCGCAGCCGCACATCGACCACCTCGATGCCGAAGTTGTTCTTGGCTTCCGCGTTCATGCCTTCCTTGATCTTCGTCATCAGGTCGGCGCGCTCGTCGCGCACGACTTCGATAAAGGTGGACTCGCCCAGCACGCGGCGCATCGAGGCGTTCAGCACCGGCAGCAGCCGGGAGTTGGCGCCTTCGACGGTCGCCACCGACTGATAGAACTTCAGCGGATCGGTGATGCGATAGCGCGCGAAGGCGTCGACCACGAGACGCTTCTGGTCCGAGGCGATGACTTCCTGCGGCGGGTTGTCGAGGTCGAGGATGCGCTTGTCGATCAGAACCACCGTGTCGATGAGCGGCGCCTTGAACTGCAGTCCCGGCTCGAGGATCACGCGCCGCGGCTCGCCGAAGCGCAGCAGCAACGCCTGCTGGGTCTGATGGACGAAGAAGATCGACGAATAGGCGGCAATCGCGGCGAGCGCGATCAGAACGGCGATGACGCCGCTAATCGTTTTCATCGGCGCGCTCCCTGCGGCTGCTGGCGCAAAAGTTGATCGAGCGGAAGGTATGGCACCACATTGGAGCCCTTGTTGGCGGGGTCGAGAATCACCTTGTCGATACCGCCGAGCACGCGCTCCATGGTTTCCAGATACATGCGGCGGCGGGTAACGTCCGGGGCAAGCTTGTACTCGGCCAGAATTGCAAGAAAGCGCGAGGCCTGGCCTTTGGCTTCGACGACGGTCCGCTCGCGATAGGCTTCAGCCGCCTGAAGAATCTTCGCAGCCTCACCGCGCGCTTCCGGCACGACGCGGTTGGCATAGGTTTGCGCCTCGTTTTGCAGGCGCTCGGCGTCCGCGCGCGCCGCCTGCACGTCGCGGAATGCGTCGATCACCTGCGCCGGCGGATCGACTTTCTGCAGCTGTACGCGGGTCACCGTGACACCCGCACCGTAGCTGTCGAGAATGCGCTGCATCAGCTTGAGCACTTCCTGCTCGGTCGCGGCACGCGCGCCGGTCAGGATCGGCTGAATCTGCGCACGCCCCACCACTTCGCGCATGGCGGACTCCGCCACCGATTTGATCGTGCCTTCCGGATTCTGGATATTGAAGAGATAGTCTCTCGCATTGTTGATGAGCCAGAAGACGGAAAAGTCGACGTCTACGATGTTTTCGTCGCCGGTGAGGATCAGGCTCTCCTCGGTAACGTCGCGGGTAACGGTGCCGCGGCGGAAATCCTCCTGCACGCGGAAACCGATATCGATCTTGTTCTCGAAGGTGACGCGCGGCGTCAGCGCCGTCTCGATCGGATACGGCAGATGATAGTTGAGGCCCGGCTGGGTGGTCTGCACGAACTTGCCGAAGCGCAGCACGATGCCCTGCTCGTCGGTATTTACGCGGTAGAAGCCGGAGAGCAGCCAGACCACGATCGCCGCAAAGAGCAGAATCAACCCGCCGCGGCCGCCGAAATTGCCGGAGCCGGGAAGCACGTTCTTGAGCTTGTCCTGCCCGCGCCGGATCAGATCTTCGAGATCGGGCGGCTGGTTGCCGCCGCCCCTTCCGGGCCCGGGCTGCGGTCCCGAACCCCAAGGTCCGCGCGGCCCTCCGCCCCACGGCCCGCCGCTCTGATTCTTCCAAGACATTGAAAAGCCTCCGGTCGCGCGGGCTTTGCTGAACGCCCGTTCTCGGTGTCGCGATGGTTATAGGGTAGCGATTGTGGCGGTTCAACGCGCGGACCTGTCGCGCTTGAGTCTCCCGCCGCGCCGCACTTCTACGGGCTCAGGAGCGCGTCCGGCCGCCCGAATAGTGTGCGCGGTAATAATCGAGCACGAACAGGCGGATCGCGGAGGAGAGATTGCCCTGCTTCCGCTTCTGGTCGACTTCCTGCACGACGTCGGAAAGGGTCACCTTGCGCTCGCCGGCGATATGTTTGAGCGCATCCCAGAACTGGTCCTCGAGACTGACGCTGGTTTTATGGCCGGCAATGACGATCGACCGCTTTACGACTGGGCTTTTCATTTCCGATCATCTCTGTCTGCGCGCAGATGCAGACTGAGAGAGTGCTCCCGTTTTTCTTCGAGCGTGACGGCCAGCTTGCGCTCGTGCGCAGGACGTCCGAAGCGCGCGCGATTTTCCGCGGCAACGGCTTCTTTCTCCACGCGCGCCTTGGCGCGGCGCGCGCGTCGAAGATTTACGATCTCGGCCATAGGCCGCTTCCTTGTCCCATCCCCTGACGCATCGGAATCTTCCGTTCCGTTTGCGTCAACGGCGCGGAACATTAGTGACAATAATCATCTGTGCAAGTGACAATTCGTTCGATAATGCATAGCGGTACTATGATGTTGCGTTGATCGCTCGCAACGCGAAACGAGCGCTGCATCGCAAATGGCGGTAATGTGATACGCGCAACGCAAGATGTGGACAAAGAGAACAGCCGATGACCAAGACCCGCACCGAGACCGACACCTTCGGTCCCATTGAAGTCCCCGCCGACCGATACTGGGGCGCGCAGACGCAGCGCTCGACGATGAATTTCAGAATCGGCGGCGAGCGCATGCCGAAATCCGTGATCCGCGCGTTCGGGCTGCTTAAAAAATCGGCCGCGCTGACCAACAGGGAACTCGGCCTGCTCGACGCGAAACTCTGCGACGCGATCTGCAAGGCCGCCGACGAGGTCATCGAAGGAAAACTCGACGAGCATTTTCCGCTCGTGGTCTGGCAGACCGGCTCGGGCACGCAATCGAACATGAATGCGAACGAGGTGATCGGCAATCGCGCGATCGAGATCCTGGGTGGCACCATGGGCTCGAAGAAGCCGGTGCATCCGAACGATCACGTCAACATGAGCCAGTCCTCGAACGACTCCTTCCCCACCGTCATGCATGTCGCCGCGGCCGAGGAGATCACGCACAGGCTCATCCCCGCACTCGAGCACCTGCACAAGGCGCTGGATAGGAAGGCGAAAGACTTCGCACACATCATCAAGATCGGCCGCACGCATACCCAGGACGCGACCCCGCTGACGCTGGGCCAGGAATTTTCCGGCTATGCCGCGCAGGTGAAGTCTTCGATCAAGCGAATCCGCGATTCGCTCGCCGAACTGCTCCTGCTCGCGCAGGGCGGCACCGCGGTCGGCACCGGCCTCAACGCGAAGAAGGGTTTTGACGCGAAGGTCGCGCAGAAGATCGCCGAGATGACGAAGCTCCCCTTCGTCACCGCGCCGAACAAGTTCGAGGTCATGGCCGCGCACGACGCCTATGTCGCGGCCCACGGCGCGCTCAACGCCTGCGCCACCGCGCTCTTCAAGATCGCAAACGACATTCGCTTTCTGGGGTCCGGTCCGCGCTCCGGCTTGGGCGAGCTTTCGCTGCCCGAGAACGAGCCGGGCTCGTCGATCATGCCCGGCAAGGTCAACCCGACCCAGTGCGAGGCATTGACCATGGTCTGCTGCCAGGTGTTCGGCAACAACACCGCGGTCACGGTCGCAGGCTCGCAGGGCCATTTCGAGCTCAACGTCTACAAGCCGGTGATGGCGTATGCGCTGCTGCAGTCGGTGCGGCTCTTGAGCGACGCCGCCGTTTCGTTCACCGACAACTGTGTGGTCGGCATCGAGGCGAACGAAGACAAGATCAAGGATTTGCTCGAGCGCTCGCTGATGCTCGTCACCGCGCTCGCGCCCAAGATCGGCTACGACAACGCGGCGAAGATCGCGAAGACCGCGCACAAGAACGGCACCACGCTGCGTGAGGAAGCGGTCGGCGGCGGCTATATTTCCAACGAAGAATTCGACGCGCTCGTGCGCCCGGAGAAGATGATCGGGCCGGAGTGAGTGAAGTATCCTTCGTCATGCCCGCGCTTGTCGCGGGCATGACGAGCACGCGCTACGCGCATTGTTGCCACCTTTCCAAAACATTACAAGCCGTTAACTCCCGGCTTACGCAAGTTTCATTTGAACAACGCGCCGCGCGAACCCATCATTTCACTGTCGGGAGAACATCTCCCCTGGAGAATGATGCGCCATGAAGAAATGGGTTATCGCCGGCATCGCCACGGTTGCCGTTGTCGGCACCGGACTCGGCGTTGCGGCTTACGCACACGGTCCGAAAAGGCACGGCTTTGATCACAGCCTCGACCGCATGATGGAGCGCTCGAACTACGGCGGTCACATGGGTTGGCGCGGGCCGCGCCACACGATGAGCGCCGAAGACCGCGCCGCCTTCATCGATGCCCGCATTGCCGCCGTGAAGGCCGGCCTCAAGCTCACCGCCGAACAGGAAAAGCTTTGGGGTCCGGTCGAGAACGTCGCCCGCGAACTCGGCAAAAAATACGGCGAGCGCTACGCCGCCCTTCGCGAGGAGTGGCAGAAACGCCGCGATGAACGCCGCGAAGCCCGCAAGGAAGGCAAGGACCTCCCGACGGTCGATCATGTCGATCGCCTGCGCAAGCGCGCGGACAATCTCGCGGAACGCGCCGCCGACATGAAGCGTTTTGCCGATGCGGCACAGCCGCTCTACGCGACGCTGGACGAAGCCCAGAAGCGGCGCCTGGAATCGCTGATCGGCAACCGCTACGCCGGCAAGATGCACCGCTGGCATCGCGACCGCGAGGACGGTCCGCGCCGCGGATAAATAGGAGATCGGAAGCCCGTCGCTGACCTCCAAAGGGTCATTCTCTCCATCCTTGTAGCGACGCTTTCCGTAGTTGGGCCGCGAGTTGCCCCCCTCGCGGCCCAACGCCTTTTAAGCTGCCGGTCCGGAAACGAATCTGGAACTCGTGCGTTTTCTAATGTCCGTTAGGAGACGCTCGCCATGAAACGCCTGTTTTTCCTCATATTTGCGCTTCCGCTCGCTATTGCCCTGGCCCTGCCCTCGTCCGCGCAGAACCGGAACGACCGCCCCACCATCAACCAGCTCGTCGCGCACGACGAAGCGCGGATCGCCCAGCTCAAGGCCATTCTGCGGATATCCGAGGAGCAGGAACGCGACTGGCAGCGCTTCGAAGCCGCATTGAAGGGCATTTCGCGCAAGCGCGCCGAGCGCCGCATCGCGCTTATCGACGAATGGGAAAAGCGCGAAGCCGACAAGGAGAAAAAGCCGCTGACCCACGCCGAGGCGCTTCGCAAGCATGCCGATGCGCTGTTGACTCGTGCGGAGGAGATCCGCGTGATCGCCGACGCCGCCGAACCGTTTTCGGAGAAGCTCAACAACTGGCAGCGCCAGCAGGTCGATCAGATCATCCGGGCCTATGTGCAGGCGCCGTTGATCCCCGAAGATTCGCGCCGCAGGAATTATTGAGCCCGAGAAGCCGGACGCCTGACGGGCCGCCGCTTGGCGGCCCTTCTCCTATGGAAAGGTGCGCAATTACTGCGGCGGCTTGTAGAGGCCGCGCAGATTGCCGTCGCTCCAGATCACGTCGTCCACGCGCCAGCCTTTGGGCGTGAGCAGGAGCGCGAGCCGCACGGCGACCGTCTTGCCGAAATTCTTGAAGGTCGCGGTTGCGGTCGCCCGGCCGTCTGCAGCTTCCTGGATCGTAACGACCGGATCCGCGATTTCCCAATCCTGCGCATCGACGAAAGGATCGCCGTTGAGCAGCGGCGCTTCCTGCTGCTTCTCCGCTTCCCTGGCGTCCCTGTCGATCAGGTCCGCCAGCGACGGCGTGAAATAGAGATCGAGCGCCTCGCGCGTCGAAAGATCGAGGCCGGGAGTATTCTTGCCGAGATAGTGCTTGTAGATGTTCTCGACGAAAGCCTTCGGGTCCGGCTTCTGCGCCAGCGCCGGAACGGCGCAAAGCATCATCGCCGCAAAAGCGGCAAGCCATCTCGCCCGCATGACTACACCGCGACTGCGGCCTTGATCGCCGGATGCGGATCGTAATTTTCGAAGACGATGTCTTCGTAGCGGAACGAGAAGATATCCTTCACCGACGGATTGAGTTTCAGCGTCGGCAGCGCACGCGGAGCGCGCGAAAGCTGCAGCTCCGCCTGCTCGCGATGATTGTTGTAAAGATGCGCGTCGCCGAACGAATGCACGAAATCGCCCGGCTTCAGCCCTGTCACCTGCGCGACCATGTGGGTCAGCAAAGCATAGGACGCGATGTTGAACGGCACACCGAGAAAGACGTCCGCCGAGCGCTGGTAAAGCTGGCAGGAAAGCTTCTCGTCGCCGACCCAGAACTGGAACAGGCAGTGGCAGGGCGCGAGCGCCATCTTCGGCACGTCGGCGGGGTTCCATGCGCTCACGATCAGGCGGCGCGAATTGGGATTGGTTTTGATTTCCGAGATCAGGTCCTTGATCTGGTCGATGGTGCCGCCGTCCGGGTTCGGCCAGGAACGCCACTGCTTGCCGTAGACCGGGCCGAGATTGCCCTGCGCATCGGCCCATTCGTCCCAGATCGTGACGCCGTGATCCTTCAGGTACTTGATGTTGGTATCGCCGGCGAGAAACCACAAAAGCTCGTGCACGATCGCTTTGAGTGCGAGCTTCTTCGTGGTGACCAGCGGAAAGCCTTCCGCGAGATCGAAGCGCATCTGGTGCCCGAACACCGACAGGGTACCGGTCCCCGTCCTGTCGCCCTTGGCGACGCCGGTCTGGATGATGCGCTCGACGAGATCGAGGTACTGCCGCACGGCGGTGCTCCGGATTTGAGTCGCGATTTGACCTTACGCCCTGCTCCGGATTCTGGCAGCAGGCCGGATTCCTTACTTGGGGAAGACGTCGAGAATATATTAGAATATAAATTCTATAACCTACGAAAAAGGAGCCCCGGCAAACCGGGGCTCCATATGAACCGCCCTAGCGGTAGAAAACGCCACCCCGGGGAGCCGGCGCATAGCCATAGCCTTCCGGCGCATAACCGTGGACCGGTTCGCGGTAGCCATAGGCGCCAGTCGTATAAGCCGGCCAACCGGCGAGATCGGGGGCCGGGCCGCGCTGCTGCATCGAGGCATCGAAATTGCCGCGCTCATGGAAGTACTTCTCCACGCCGGGCTCGGCGGCATTGGCTGCACCAACGCCCAGGGCGAAAGCCGCTGCTGTGGAGGCGAGCAGAATCTTTTTCATCGGTGTCTCCTTCTGGTCTTTGCCATCGCCCTCCTGAGAGCAACGCAAAGATTCCGGCTCGGTTCTGCGGCATTTGTGCAATGCAGAAACAGCCTCGGGACAAAGCTTGCTTTTTATTAGAATATAAATTCTAATACCAGCATGGGACGCCCCGCCCAGATCAGCCAGGACGACCTCATCGCAGCCGCGACGCTGGTCGCCGCCCGTCTCGGGCCCGCGGCGGCTTCGATTGCGGCCATCTCGAAGGCGGCCGGGGTGCCGACCGGTTCGATCTATCACCGCGTGCCGTCCCGCGACGCCCTGCTCGCGGAGATCTGGCTCTCCGCCGCCGAGCGCTTTCAGGCGCTGGCGCTGGAGACCTTCGCGGCGGTCCGCACCATCGAAGAAGCCGCCGAAGCCGCGCTGATCACGCCGCGCTTCGCCCGCGAGCACCACGCCGACGCGGTCGTCCTGAACTCCCATCGCCGCGAGGAGTTCATCCGCGCCGACGCGCCGGAGGAATATCGCGCCCGCGCGGTAAGGCTCGGCACGGAAATGCGCGACGGGATCGGACAGGTCGCCGCACGCCTGCTGCCCGGCGATCCGAAAGGGAAGGAGAAGACCGCGGTCGCACTGATCGGCATTCCATTGGGCGCGGTGCGTGTGTTTCTTCCCCAGGCGGTGCCGCCCGTGGAGATCGACGCGGCCATCGCGGCCGCCGTGCGCGCGGCTCTCGGAGGCACCTAGTGAAAATCTTCAACCGGCATGAAATCGAAATCGCTGCCGCGCCGGAAGAGATCGGCGAGCTGATCGACACGCTCGCTACCGCGAACGACCTGTTGTGGCCGCGTTTCCGCTGGCCGAGAATGCGATTGAACAAACCGCTCTCGATTGGCGCGCGCGGCGGGCATGGCCCGATCGGCTACTGGATCGAGGAGTACGAACCGGGCGGGCGCATTCTGTTTCGCTTCGAGAATACACAATGGATTTCGCGCGGCCTGGAGGGCTATCACACGCTCTTCATGGAGCGCGGCGAACATGCGACGAAACTCGTCCATGAGATCGTAGGCACGATCAGGGGCCGTGCGCTCCTGCTCTGGCCGCTCGCGATCCGTCCGCTGCACGACGCGCTGATCGAGGACGCGCTGGCGCTGGCGGCGAAGCATTTCCACCCCTCGCATCCCTTCCCTCCGGAACTTTCTCTCCGGGTGCGGATTCTGCGCCGCCTTGCGCGGATGCGGCTACCGGGAAAGGCCGCGGCGCGTCTGCACGAGGCAAGGCCGTGACGGTCTATGTCGTCGCGCAGCTGAAGTTCACCGACCGGGCGGCGTACGACCGTTACGCCTCGAAATTCATGAACGTAATGCGCGGCTTCGAAGGCCGCCTGCTCGCGTCCGACGAGGCGCCCCGCGTGCTCGAAGGCAAATGGGAGCGGGAGAAAATCGTACTGCTCTCGTTTCCCGACGAAGCCGCCTATCGCGCATGGGCCGAGTCGCCTGCCTATTGCGAGATCGCCAAAGACCGCAAGGCCGGCGCGGACACGCTTTCACTGCTGGTGCGCGGAATCTGAGGTGCCATTGACGCGCCCGGAATAAAGGCCAAGACTGTGTCTGTTCCGAGGGGAGTCCTGAGCGCGCAGGCGCAAGACGGGCTGAGATTCCGCGAAGCGGTAACCCTTTGAACCTGATCCGGGTCATGCCGGCGAAGGGACAGGACAATGCTTGCGACTCTCCGACCATCTATCTTTTACGCGGTTCGCGTCTTTGCGCGCCCGCGTTCTTGCGCGTGAAAGCGAGGGCCACCATGAACGTCCACGACCGCGAACTGAAAACACCGGAAGTCACGACCGGCGCGCTCCCCGCCTCGCGCAAGATTTATTCTTCGCCCGAAGCCGCACCGGACCTTCGCGTGCCGTTGCGCGAAATCCGGCTTTCCGAACTGGCGAAGGAACCGCCGCTGCCGGTCTACGACACGTCCGGCCCCTACACCGACCCGGACGCAAAGGTCGACGTCGAGAAGGGCCTGCCGCGCCCGCGCGTGCAATGGGTGAAGGAGCGCGGCGGCGTCGAGGAATATGAAGGCCGCCCGATCCAGCCGGTCGATAACGGCAACGCCACCGGCAAGTATCTCGCCCGCGCCTTCCCGAATACGCCGAAGCCGATGCGCGGCGTGGGCGATGCGCCTGTCACGCAATACGAGTTCGCCAAGCGCGGCATCATCACAAAAGAAATGATCTACGTTGCGGAGCGCGAGAATCTCGGCCGCAAGAAAATGCTCGAGCGCGCGGAAAGCGCACTGGCAGACGGCGAGCAGTTCGGCGGCTCACTCCCCGCCTTCATCACGCCCGAATTTGTGCGCGAGGAGATCGCGCGCGGCCGCGCGATCATTCCCGCCAACATCAATCACGCCGAGCTTGAGCCGATGATCATCGGCCGCAACTTCCTGGTGAAGATCAACGCCAACATCGGCAACAGCGCCGTCACTTCTTCTGTGGAAGAAGAAGTCGACAAGATGGTCTGGGCGATCCGCTGGGGCGCGGACACCGTGATGGACCTTTCCACCGGCCGCAACATCCACAACACGCGCGAATGGATCCTGCGAAACTCCCCGGTCCCGATCGGCACCGTGCCGATCTATCAGGCGCTCGAGAAAGTCAACGGCGACCCGGTCAAGCTGGATTGGGAAGTCTATAAGGACACGCTGATCGAGCAGTGCGAACAGGGCGTGGACTACTTCACGATCCACGCGGGCGTGCGCCTTGCTTATGTGCCGCTGACTGCGAACCGCGTCACCGGCATCGTTTCACGCGGCGGCTCGATCATGGCGAAGTGGTGCCTGTCGCGACACAAGGAGTCGTTTCTCTACGAACGCTTCGACGAGATTTGCGACATCATGCGCAAATACGATGTCAGCTTCTCGCTCGGTGACGGCTTGCGCCCCGGCTCGATCGCCGATGCCAACGACCGCGCGCAATTCGCGGAACTGGAGACGCTCGGCGAACTCACGCAGATCGCGTGGCAGAAGGGCTGCCAGGTGATGATCGAAGGTCCCGGCCATGTGCCGATGCACAAGGTCAAGATCAACATGGAGAAGCAGCTGAAAGAATGCGGCGAGGCGCCGTTCTATACGTTAGGCCCGCTCACCACCGATATCGCGCCGGGCTACGACCACATCACGAGCGGCATCGGTGCGGCGATGATCGGCTGGTTCGGTTGCGCCATGCTTTGCTACGTGACGCCGAAGGAGCATCTCGGGCTGCCGAACCGCGACGACGTGAAGACCGGCGTCATTACCTACAAGATCGCGGCGCACGCCGCCGATCTCGCGAAAGGTCACCCTGCGGCGCAACTGCGCGACGACGCGCTAAGCCGCGCACGTTTCGATTTCCGCTGGGAAGACCAGTTCAACCTCGGTCTCGACCCGGATACGGCGCGCGAATATCACGACGAAACGCTGCCGAAGGACGCGCACAAGGTTGCACATTTCTGCTCGATGTGCGGCCCGAAATTCTGCTCGATGAAGATCACGCAGGATGTGCGGGACTACGCGGCGACGTTGAACGAGAAAGAGATCGGCATGGCGCAAATGAGCGAGAAGTTCAAAGCGCTCGGCGAGCAGGTTTATGTTTCGGAAGATGCAGTGAAGAAGAGTAATCAGGCGTTCTAAGTCTTCTTCGTCATGCCCGGCACTCGGGTCCGGCTTCGCCGGCCCGAGCACAAGCCTTGTGCCGGGCATCCACATCTTCGGGCGTTTAAACATAGAAAGGCGTGGATGGCCGGGACGAGCCCGGCCATGACGCAAACCGTATATGGATTACCGGGCCTCGCCGCGTCTTGCGGTTCCCCGCGGATCAAGTCCGCGGGTCACCGGACGCGGCGGCCCGGCAATGATGAGAGAGCGGCCAGAAAAACTTCTTGTCTCACCCAAGACCGCGGCCGCGAAGTCTGCCGCCCGCGCTGAACAGACATTCATCGAAACAAGAAAAGGCCGCCCCTCCGGGCGGCTTTTTCGCTTTTCCCTAACGCCTGAAACACCGGCAAATACGGGCGAAACCGCCCTCACACGAGGCTGTGATTGGTCCGCGTGACGGCCATCACACGGCGTTCAGCCGCCCGCTCCTAGGGTCGCTCCAAGTCAAGGATGGAAACGAACCTCAACCCTTAGGAGAGAACCATGTTCAGCAAAGTCATCACGATCGCCGCCGCCGCCGCGCTTTCCGTCATGCTCGTCGCGGGCAGCGTGCAGGCGCAGACCCCCGGCAAGCTCATCGTCAACCAGTTCTCCGGCAAGTGCCTCGACGTGCCGGGCCTCTCGAACCTGACCCCTGGCACGCCCCTGCAGCTCTACGACTGCGAGCACAACGGCGTCGATTATTCCGGCAAGCCTTCGGACCAGTTCTGGGTCTTCGCCGAGCAGGGCCAGGTCCGCAACACGCTCTCGGGCATGTGCCTCGACATCTCCGGCACAGACAACGGCAGCCTGATCCAGATCGAGGCCTGCGACGCCGCGAACCCCGCCCAGTACTGGATCGTCCGCCAGGACGGCTTCATCCAGAACCAGGCGACCGGCAAGTGCATCAACGTCGCCGGCATGGCCGCCACCGCGAACGAAACGCCGCTCGCGCTCACCGAATGCGAAACCGGTCTCGCGCAGACCAGTCAGCGCTGGCGCTCGTAACACACGTTACTCCCCGGTAGCGGGCGCCGCGCCCGAACGCGGCGCCCGCATTCATGCAGGGTTCCCCGGCGGGCTTTTGCGCGTAGGATTGCGGCGCCAAGCCAAGGGGGAATACCGATGACGCGCATATCGCTTTTCGCCGCCGCGGCCGCGGCGCTCTGTCTTTCACAGATCGCGGACGCACAGGCCCAGCCCGCGCCGCGGCTCATCGTCAACCAGCTTTCCGGCAAATGCCTCGACGTGCCGGGCATCTCGAACCTCACGCCGGGCACGCCGCTGCAGCTCTGGGACTGCGAAGTCGGCGGCGTCGAACCGAACGGCAAGCGCTCGGACCAGTTCTGGTACGCCGACCTGCAGGGCCCGATCCGCAACGCGCTGTCGGGCCTGTGCATGGATATTTCCGGCACCCATCCGGGCGCGCAGATCACGGTCGCGGTCTGCAACCCGGCCAATCCCGCGCAGATCTGGACGCTCCAGCCGGACGGCTTCATCCGCAACGTCGCGACCGGAAAATGCATCGACGTCGTCGGCTATCCCGGCGTCGTGACCGGCACCCCGCTGCAGCTGTTCGACTGCGAAGTCGGCCACCCGCAAACCGACCAGCGGTGGCGCTGACCGCGGCTCGGCGAACAGGTAACCACGGACGAGAATAGGCGCGGCCTAGGCCGCCCGGCGCGCGCCGAAGAAATCGATCGGCGCCTTGCGCAGCACGCCGAAGCGCGCGAGCAGCTGCGCGACGCCTGCGAGCACCATCACCCAGAAGCCGATGCCCATGAAGCTGATGTTGAACAGCCCGCCGAGATTCTGCGTCAGTTGCCTCGCGTCAGCCGGGATCTGGGCGTAGATCGCCGCCGAAAACAGCATCGGCACGAGAATGGGCAGCGCTATGCTGGTCAGCCCCTGCGCCAGCGTCAGGTTTCGCGCAGGCTTGCCGCGCACCTTCGCGACGATCAGCCAGAGCGCAAACACCGGCACGAGATAGAGCAGATAGCCGATCCGCAGCGACCAGCGCAGCACTTCGACATTCTGCGCGTTGCGCTGGACATTGCGCTGATTGAAGTTGCGGCCCAGATTCTCCATTTGATGCGTGACGTCGATGATCTGGCCGATGGTGCTGCCGACGCCGAGCAGGCTCGCGGACTCGCTCCGCGCATTGAACACGCCGCCGCCGATCGTGAGAAAAGGCAGCATACAGCCGAGCAGCGTGAGCACGGCGAACACCATGGTCCAGTCGCCGAGCAGCCGCTGCGCGAACGGATTGCCGCCGAGGTCCTGCGCGCCTTGCGCGACCGAGGCGCGCAGCTTCGAGAAATCCACGGCAGGACCTGAAGATGCCGACGCCGGCGCGCGCCCCGCCTTCAGCAGATAGATGTCGTAGGCAACGGTGCCGTCGATCTCGAAATCGATTTCGTCGTTTACCGACGGACGGCGCTCGGACATCCAGTCCTGCCCGTAGAACGCATACCGCTTGCCGTCTTCCGCGCGGATCAGCCCCTGATCCGACTGCGCGTTATAATGAATTAGAATTCCACGCATTACCGCATCGCCCCTTGCCGGGCATTGTATCGGGCGCCTTGTCCGGCGCAATAGCCATGCCGCTTGCTCGCCTCAAGCTGCGGGCCTGAACGCGCGCACGGCTTTCCAGATCAGCCACGCGAAGAACGCGAGCACGATTGCCTGCGCGATCGCGAACGGCAACTCCATCAGGGTCGGCGCGAGCGCCTGCAGCGGCGGCACTTTCTTGAAGAGCTGCGCGACCAGCACGAAGACGTTGAGATAGAAGGCGACCAGCGCGCCGGTCGCGTAGATCCAGCGCCACGAACCGCGATAACGGAACAGATACTGCGCGGCGACGGCGGCGGCGAGCGCGGTCAGCGAGATCAGCCCGATCCAGTGCGAATCGCCGAAGTGCGAGAACGGGAACAGGAAGCCGGTGACGCTGGTCAGCACGGTGGCGACGAAAAACACGAGGGTCCAGCGTTTCGTGGCGCCCGTGCGCAGCAATCCCATCGCGACCGGAATGCCGGCTGCAAGCGCGATCAGGCTCAATGCGGTATGAATGTAGGTCAGAAGCGTCAGATCCATGGCTACCCCCGCCGGTGGCTTGCACTGATGCTAGGCTGGCGGCGCGGTAAGGACCACCCGCCCGCGCGATGGGTCCGGCAACGCTGAACTGGGAGCCGCGCATGCACGACAAAACCCGACCCGGCCCGCAGAAGCAGCCGCCCTCGCCCGGCAGCACACTGTTTCTGAGCGGGGCATGCATCGGCCTCGGTTTGCTCGCGCTCCTGATCGGCCTCGGCGTGATTCCGAGCGGCAGCACGAAAAGCACGCCCGGCAGCAATCTCATCGCCATCGGCGCCGGTGCGCTGTTCGTGTTCGGCGGACTGATGATTCTGGTTCGCGATTTCGCCGGCGCCCGGAACAACGAGGAACTGCCCGCGGACGCACCGGCCTTCCTTCGCTTTTCGGCCAGCCTCCTGAACATCCTGCTGCTTGCGGTATTCGCGGCGGTTTGCAGCATGGTCGCGCTCGGAATGGTGCCCGGCCTCGCATTCCTGTTCCGCGTTTTCATGGGCGCATTCGCGCTCCTGCTCTGGTATGGCGTGATCCATCTCACGCTTGCGAAGCTGAAGCGCGGCCGCGCGGGCGGAAAATAAGAGAACAGGAAGGCGGAAGGCATGAAGGTTTCAAGACGCACGTTCGTGGCCGGCTCGCTCGCCTTTTCCGCAATGCCCGCGCTAGCCCAGCAGCCGGAAGACGTGATTACCGAGCGGCTGATCTGGCGCGACCCGGCGATCCCGGCCGCGGGAAATCCGGACGGCAATCTGACGATCGCGGAATATTCCGACTTCAACTGCCCTTATTGCCGGAAGGTTTTCCCGGTGTTGCAGAAGGTCGTGCGCGAGGACGGCAACATCCGGCTCGTCTACAAGCTCTGGCCGATCTTCGGGCCGGCCTCGGTCTATGCCGCGCAGATGACACTCGCGGCCCGCCCGCAGGGAAAATTCGTGCAGGCCTATGACGCGCTGATGACGAGCACCTCGCGAGTGACCGAAGCCTCGGCCGACAAGACGCTTGCTTCCATCGGCGTGGATGTGAATCGCGCCAAGCAGGACCTGCAGAAGAATATCAAAGAGATCGGCGCGGTCTTGAAGCGCCATCACGCGCAGGCCGAGGGCCTGGGCTTTCAGGGCACGCCTTCGTTCATCATCGGAAAATTCCGGCTCTTCGGCGCGCGCGACGAAGAGGTGTTCAGGCAGGCGATTGCCGACGCGCGCATGGCGCTGAAGAAATAGAACTGCCGCCTTCGAGGGTGGCTTTTTAATTCTTCTTTCGTCATGCCCGGCCTTGTGCCGGGCATGACGCTAGTCAAGTTACTCCGGCCTTCCCTCGCCCTTCGGCTCGTTGTCGACCGTCGTGTTTTTGCGCTCGGCCATGAACTGGTCGAACTCGGTCTTGTCCTTGGCGAAGCGCAGGCGGTCGAGGAATTCCTGGAATTCGCGCTGCTCGTCTTCGAGCCGCTTCAGCGTCTCCGAGCGGTATTCGTCGAACGCGCGGTTGCCGGAAGACGGCGCGTAGTCGAAGCGGTGGCCGCCCATCATGCGCGAACGCATGCGGTCCATCTTCCATTGCAGTTTCTGCATCTTGTATTCGCCGCGCGAAGCGCAGCCGTGTCCGTAACCCATATATCCGCCTCCGAACCTTCCGGTGAAAATGATGAACGCGAGGACGGCAAGACCCAGCGGCCACCAGACAATGAAACTCACCACCATCAGGAAGACCCAGGCCAGCACGCCGAACTGATCGATCCTTGCCGCGATAGGCATGTCGCTCTCCATTTGCAGGCCCGTCCCTCGGGCCTTCCGTGTAAATGTAAATAACATTTACATCATCGAGGTCAAGGTTTTTCAGCGAGGAAGTGGGGATTATTTTCTGGCCGGCTAGGGCGCGCCGTACGCAGGGTCACGCCTCGAGGCCGAGACCCTTGAGATAAATGAGCATTTGCGCCTCCAGGAGGTCCTCCGCGCTCATTGGCAAGGGCCTGCGCGCCGGGTCTGCGCGGGCAAATAGCGACGCGATGCCGTGGGTCATCGACCAGATATGCAGCGCCACCATCATCGCAGGCGGCCTGCCCTTCGCCGGCATTTTCGCGACCAGCACTTCCGCCGCCGCGCGCAGCTGCTGGAACGAGCGGTCCGCGATCTCGCGCAGTTCAGGATCGTTGCCGATCGCGACCCCGCTCTCGAACATCGCGGCGTAATAGGAGGGCTCCGTGCGCGCGAAGTTCAGGTACGCCGCTCCGAGCCGCTTGAAGGCCGCCGCGGTGCCAGGCTTGCCCTCGCCCCAGGCTTCGCGCAGGCGCTCGGAGAACAGCATGAACCCGCGCTTCGCCACATCGGCAAGCAGTTCGTCGCGGTCGCGGAAATGACGGTAGGGAGCCGCCGGCGAAACGCCGGCCCAGCGTGCGGCATCGGCGAAGGTAAAGCCCGCCGGCCCCTTCTCCTTGATCAGTTCCAGCGCCGCGCGCACGAGATCCTCGCGCAGGTCGCCGTGATGATAGCCGCGCGAACCGCGCCCGCCGTGTTTCCAGCTCATGTGAAGGGCTTTTACATTGCGCCGAAGACCGCGTCGAGCCGCGAACGCTAGCGCCACGCAAACAGCGGCTGCTCGAATTCCGAGACGCGCACCTCGCGGCCTTCGAGCAACTCGCAGAACTGGTAGACGATCGCCGCGGTCGGCGCGTGCAGATGATAGCCCATGAGCTTGATGCGGATCACCGGCCGCGGGCTTTCCTTGATCGAGACGAAGCTGACCGTGTCTTTGGTGACGAAGCCGTCGAGCGGAATGCGGTAAACTTCGGCGACCTCTTCGGGGTTGAGCCGGAGCGTGGCGCTGTCCGGCGCCCAGACCACGACCGGCGTGATCAGGTAGCCGGAGCGGGTCGGGAAATCGTCGAGCGTCCCGAGTACGTCGGCTTCAGAAAGCCTGAGCCCGATTTCCTCCTCGATCTCGCGCAGCGCCGCCTGCACCACCGTCTCGCCTTCGTCGCAGCGGCCGCCCGGCAGCGCAAACTGGTTGGCGTGGCGGCGCATGCCCGAAGGCCGCTCGGTCAGGATGAAGGCGGCACGGCCCGAACCGTCACCGGCCGGGACCAGTATCACCGCCACCGCCGCCGGCTTCAGTTCGTCTTCGCCGGCGATTTCCTGGCGCCGGAACGCGGCACAGCGCGCGGCGGCAAGCGACCTGAGTTCTTGGTTGAAGAGAAAGGGCAAGGAACCGGCCTTCACAGGAGGGGAACTTCCGCACCCAGAAAGCGTTTTTTACGGTCAAGGGCAACCGTTGGGGCGCTGCAACCCGCGCGGCGAAACCGCGCCGGACTCGAAGGAGACAGCCGATGCGTATCGTGATCGCCGCCGCGGTTCTCGCGGCTTCCGCAAGCCTCGCTGCGGCGGAGTTCTACGTCGTCCAGAACGTGCAAACCGGAAAATGCGCGATCGCGCAGGAACTGCCTGTCTCGGCCTCGACGCAAATCCTGCTGAACAACAAATTCATGAACCGCGCCGATGCCGAAGCCGCGCTGAAAGAGGTGCCGGCCTGCACCTAGTTGCGGCGGAAGCGCGGGTCGTAGCGCGGATTGAGATAGCATGTCTGGGTGTGGCTGGTGCGCGAGGCCATGCACTGCTGGTAGGTATAGGCCGAGCAGATCATGACCGACGAGCCGCGCGCGACCGATTCCTCGCGGCACCACATATCGTAAGGAGCATTCTTCTGGCTGCCCTGCTGGGCTTCCAGCGTCGCGGGGACAACGAAGGCAACCGCCGCCGCTCCGATAACAATCGCCAGCCTCATTTCGCTTCTCCCTAGTAGTTCGGATTGCGCCGGCGCCAGTCGGAGAAGCGCGGATCGTAGAGCGGATTGAGATAGCAGGTCTCGGTGTGGCTCGTGCGCGCGGCCATGCACTGCTCATAGGTGAAGGCGCGGCAGATCATGGTGCCGCCGCCGCCAAGACCCGTCTGCACGTCCCGGCACCAGGCATCGTAAGGCGGGCTTTGCGGTCCGCGCTGGGCGTCCGCGGCCCCTGCGGCAAGTACACCGAAGGAGAGTACCGCGAGAAACAGCATTCTGGCATTCATGAGCGCCTCCTCAAGCCGGGTACGGCTGCATTCCGCCGCGGCAACACTTTACGCCCTTACGAAAGCGCGGGTCACCTCACGACTGCGCTACCGCCAAAACCTCCGAAAGTGACGGAGGTTTCGCACTGTGCTCCACTTGCGTAATTGGAGGAGCGGCCGTGAAAACGAAATTTGCCGGAACGCTGCTGCTTGGCGCCGCCTTCGCGCTCGCACAAACCAGCGCCGCCCTCGCCTGCGCCTGCTGCACCAACACCGGCCAGCGCTATGTCGAGAACACGAAACTCGACAATTACCGGCAGAGCGTGATCGGGGAAATCCGCTTTGCGGGAGAAGCGACGCTTTTCACGGACGAAAGGGATCTCGCCGACATCAAGGGCATAAGGAATCCGAGCTCGAAGCCGTATGTTTTCAGCGCCGTGCGGCAGCAGAACCGGATCGTATTCTCGTTTCGCGGCGAAAAGAACAATGAAGGCACGCTGACGCTCGCACTGCCGGACGCCATTGCGATCTTCGAGGTCGACACGCGGGACGAGCCGCACAAGGATCGGGGTCTTGGCCCCGTACTCTACAAGGAGTGGCGGCTGACCGCGCCTTTCTCCGGCGCCGGAATTTTTCAGGCCGGCAACGGCGGCTATCAGCGCATTACGCTTATCCTGCAGGGCCGCGGCCGCGGCTGCACCGACGCGGGACATTTCACCCACTGGACCATCTCCGTGCACGGCCCGCTCGGCAATTACCTTTTCTACGGCGATCTGGTGAAGCAATAACTCCGCAGCCGCCTCGCCTTTCCCGCTCCGTCACAAACTCGTAATGCTCGGTCTGCAAGGAATCGGGCAATCCAATGAAGGCGGCAAAGAAGAGAAAACCGGCGGCACGCGTCCCGATCCTGTCCGCGGGAGGAATCGTGCTTCGCGGAAAGAAGCCGCTGATCGCGATCGTGCAGCTCAGCCGGCAGAAAACCTGGGTGCTGCCCAAGGGCAAGCTTCGCAAGCGGGAAACCGCACTCGCCGCGGCGAAACGCGAAGCGACCGAGGAGACCGGCTACGCAGTCGCGGTTCGCGAATATCTGGGACGGATCGACTATGTCAGCGGCGGCAGGCCGAAGCTCGCGAAGTTCTGGCGCATGGAAGCACACGGCAAGCCCGGCGAACTCATGGATGACGTGCAGCGCGTTGCATGGCTGCCGTTCGAAAAAGCGATCGCCAAGCTGTCCCGCGACCGCGAGCGAAAGTTTCTGGAGCGCATCGGGCCGCAAGTACTTGCCGCCGCGACGGAACGCGAGGCGCCAGCCCCGCATCCCGCCCGCCTGCTGGACCGAATAACTTTCGGTAAAATGCGCCGGCGTATCTGGCGCTATTTACTCGCGCGTTGAACGGACGGACATTGGCGGCAGGGAGCCGCCAGATGTCATTCAATCTCTACCTCGCCTATCTCGCCGCCTGCATCGTTCTCGTGATCGTGCCCGGGCCCACCGTGACCGTGATCGTCGCAAACAGCCTTCGCTACGGCGCGCGCGCCGGGTTGCTGAACGTCTCCGGTACGCAGCTCGGCCTCGCCGTCATGATCGGCGTCGTCATTCTCGGCCTCGCCTCGCTGCTGGAGGCCATCGGCTGGTGGTTCGAGGTGTTGAGGCTCGCGGGGGCGGCCTATCTGATCTGGCTCGGCATCCGCCTGTTCCGCACCGACGGCTCGCTCGATTCCACGGAGGCAGCGAGGAAGCCGGACGGCGGATTCTTCTGGCAGGGCTTCGTGGTGCTGATGAGCAACCCGAAAATTATCGTGCTGTTCGGCGCGCTGTTTCCGCAGTTCATCGACCCGAAGGAAAGCTATCTCGAGCAGGTTCTGCTGCTCGGCGTTACCGCGATGATCGTCGCCGCGATCTTCGATTCGACCTACGCCATCACGGCGGGACGCGCCGGAACATTCATGTCCCGCGCGCGGGTGCGGCTGCTGTCGAGAATTTCCGGAAGCTTCATGATCGGCGGCGGGATCTGGCTCGCGCTAACGCGCGCGCGCTGAAACCGGCTGCCGGGCTTACATCGCGGCCAACCGGGCCGCCGGTAAAACCGGCGAGAGCCCGACTGTTGCGAAAAAATCGCGCTTTCTTGCTTCGCGAAGCGGGCCGTTGCATCGCCTGCCGTATGCCCGCATCATCCCCGGCAGGCAGCCCGGCACCCGCCGGAAACAGGGATATCCGACCGTGATGCGTTTACTGGCCGCAACCGCCGCAGCTGCGATCCTGATGCCCGCTTCCGCGGGCGCCGCGACGATCCACACCTACAAGGTCGCCAACTGGAATCTCGGCGCCTATACCAACAACAGTACCGGCCGCTTCTCGCATTGCGCCGCATCCGCGCGCTATCGCAACGGGCTGACGCTGATCTTTTCCGTGACCGAATCGCTCGACTGGGGCATTTCGTTCCTGAACCCGGAATGGAATCTGCGCGAAGGCCGCGTCCTCGATATCGAGTACCGCATCGATAACGGAAATACGCAGAGCGCCAGCGCGCGCGCGGTAAATCCGAGACAGATCGTCGCCAAGCTTCCCGACAGTGCCGGACTGTTCAACCAGTTCCGCTACGGCTATCGGCTCGTCGTCAGTATCAACGACGGTAGGCCGGTTCCGTTCGACCTGCGCGACACCAACGCCATGCTGACGGAAGTGCTTCGCTGCGCGAACAAGTACAAGGGCTATGCCGACCGCAGCGGCAACCGCACCGGCGAACTCGACCGGGACGGCCCGCGCGGCGAGAACCGCTCGCAGCCGCAATCCGGCTTCGCGTCCGGCAGTTCGCGCCGCGAGGACGACCTCAACGATCGCATGGCGCGCCTGCCGGAGCGCAACAACGATACGCCGCCCATCGAGCGGCAGCCGCCGCAGACGCCGCAGAACACGCCGGCAATCGGACCGACGCCGGATTCGCGCGCCGAAGCCACCGCGCTAGCCACCGACATCCTGCGGCGCGCGAATTTCGAGTTCGAGTTTCAGAAGCCGGAACAGCTGGCCGAGAGTCTCAAGAAATACGATGCCGTCTGGCGCGCCGACGGCGTGCTCGGGACGCTGCGTATCGTACTGGGATCGCAGATCGACAAAATGCGCGGCGAACTGATCGCCGACGACGCCAGTTCCTGCAAGGGCAAGTTCGCTTCCGGCGCGCTGCCGGCAATGAGCGGCTCGCAGTCGCAGACCATCTTCACGTCCTGCGAGGGGCAGAACAACTGGTCGGTCTATTACATCGCAGTGCCGCGCCGCAAAGGCGGGATCTATCTGCTTGGCGTCGCCGGAACCGGCGAGGCGGCGGCCCGCATCCAGAGCGTCGCGAACGCCTACCGCACCGTCGCACTCGAAGTTCTAGAAAAGTGAGCGCGGGCGGGAAATTGCCTGAGGCGGTCAAACCCGGCGGCCACATGCCGCCAGGTCTGCCGTTTTCCGAAGGCATTATCGCAGGCAATCTCGTGTTTCTTTCCGGACAGCTTGGGACGCTTCCCGGCAAGCTGGAGCTGAACAACAAGACCGCCGAGGACGAATTCCGGCAGGTGATGGAAAACGTATTCTCGACGCTGAAGGCGAACGGCCTCGGCGCGAAGAATGTCGTAAAGTGTCTCGTTATGCTTGCCGACATGAAGGACTGGCCGGCCTTCAACAGGGTTTATCTCGAGTATTTCGACGCGCCCTACCCGGCGCGTTCGGCTTTCGGCGCGAACGGGCTCGCGCTCAACGCGCGCGTCGAACTGGAAGTGATCGCCATGCGGAGCGAGGGATGACGCGCGTCTACAGTTATGCGTTCGGCGCGCTCGTCGCGGCGGCGGGCGCCTATCTGACCGCGCCCAAGGGAGGCATGGAGTTCTGGCTGTTCGCGATCGGCGCCGCCGGCTTTACGATCGCGGCGGCCGGGCAGTATTCTGGTCTCAAGAAGCAGTCCTGAGGAGCGCGCAATGCGGCACCGCAAATGAGACTCGCGCTGACCTATGCATTCGCCGGGCTGCTTGCGCTTCTGGTCGCCTACTTCTCGGGCCGCGGCAGCGGCGGCTTCTTTCTCTATGTACTCGGGGGCGTGGGCTTCCTGCTCGCGGCGGCAGGGCAGTACTTCAAGGTCAAGCAAGGCAAGGCCTGAATGGCCGCCCTTTAACCGCCACGCTCCAGCGCCTATATTCGGGGTGCCGGAGCAATCCGGCTATGGCGATAAACGCTCGTTGTAATAAACCATTCGGACCCGGGGGCGGTACCCGGCGCCTCCACCAAAACCCGGCACCGAGCCAAGATTTCCGGGCTTCGGCGGGGGCGAAACAGGATCGACGAGGGTGTAAAGAGCGCGGCTTTCGCCCGGCATGGTTCCGCCGTTATCGGGCCTCTTATAGTTGCGAATGACAACTATGCTCCGGTTGCTCAGGCCGCGTAAGCGGTTTGAAATACTGGAAATCAAGTCCTGAGGGTTAGCACTTTCAGGCGGGGTCCGGAGGCACCTGGCAACAGAAGCCTCCACTGCTTTTTCTGTGTGCTGGTGCGTGCAGCCGGAATCGGGTTCACTGGCTAAAATGACCGATCTCATCCGCTACGATCTACTGGCGCAGGACGCGCTGCGCGGCGTCGTGCGCAAGGTGCTCGCCGACGTCGCCAAAGACGGCCTTCCGGGCGAGCATCATTTTTTCATCGCCTTCGACACGCGTGCGCAGGGCCTGCGTATCTCCGAGCGGCTGCGCGCGCAGTTCCCCGAAGAAATGACGATCGTGTTGCAGCACCAGTTCTGGGACCTGAAGGTCGGCGACCACGCCTTCGAGGTCGGCGTATCCTTCAACGGCGCGCCTGAGCGGCTGCTGATACCGTTCGCCGCCGTCAAGGGCTTCTTCGACCCTTCGGTGCAGTTCGGCCTGCAGTTCGAGGTCGTCACCAACGAGAACGCCGAAGGCCAGACCGGCGAACTGAAGATCGCAAACAACGACAAGACCGGCGACAAGCCGCTGGTTGCGCACCCGCCGAAGGGTGCCGCTTCCGAGCCGGAAGTGGCCAAGCCCGCGCGCGAGAAGACCGCGGAAGAAAAGCCGGCCGCCGTGAGCGCCGGGGCCGGCGCCGAAATCGTCAGCCTCGACAAGTTCCGCAAGAAGTGAACTCGCGCAAGCTCGTGATCGTCGTCGCCGTCGCCGAGAACGGCGCAATCGGCCGCAACGGCGGACTGCCGTGGCGCATTCCGGGCGATCTCAAGCATTTCAAGGCCGTGACCATGGGCAAACCTATGCTCATGGGCCGGAAGACTTACGAGTCGATCGGCAAGCCCCTGCCCGGCCGCACCAGCATTGTGCTTACGCGCGACAAGAACTGGCGCGCGGAAGGTGTGCTGGTCGGACACTCGCTTGATGAAGCCGTGAGGCTCGCGAATGAAGACGCGCAGAAGACGGGAGCGCGGGAAATCGCTGTCATCGGCGGCGTAGCGCTGTTTGCAGAGACGCTACCGATTGCGACTAAGCTCGAACTGACCGAAGTCCGCGCCGAGCCCGAAGGCGATGTGTTCTTTCCGAAATACGATCGTTCCGCATGGCGCGAAACGCGCCGCGAGGGACCGATCCAGGGCGAGAAGGACGAGTACCCCTATTCGGTCGTGACGCTGGAGCGCAGGAGCTAGTTCTGGCTCCGTGGCAACGGCGCGGGCAGGATGTTCGCAGGCGGCGGCAACAGCGGCACGGATTCGATATCGCTCTTTGCCGGCGCCCTTTTCTTCTTTTCTGACGGCGAGCGCTCATCCTGGCGAAGGCTGCCATTCGAAGGCTGGGGACCGCGCTCGATCGCGCGAAGCGCAATTGCCGTGATCAGCGCCTTCGCATCGACCTTGCGCTCCAGGGCTCCGAGCGGTCCCGACCAGTTCACCGTCGCGCCCGGCCGCACGGAGGAGCTTCCGGCGACCTCGATATTCAGCAACGCTTCGGCGCTGCGCTTCGGAATATCCAGCGAACCCGACAAGGCGATTTCAATGTTGCCTGCCTGCGCCTTCGCCGAGCCGCTCCGGACGATGCCGTTTGCGATCACGAGCGGCGTTTCGATCCTCGCGACCTTCAGCGACGCACGATCGAGCGCTGCGAGCAGCGCCTGCTCGATCTGCTTTTCGTCCGGCGCATCCCTGGCCGACGCGAATACGCTCGAGACGGCGGTCGCATCCGCCCGCTCGATCTCGAGACTTGAAATCGCCAATGTGCCGCGCCCGGACAGACTCCCGATCAGATCGTCTTCGGTGCTGCCGTTTGCACCCAGCGAAAGCTTCGTGCGTAGCACGCCGCGCAGTTCCTTCGTCGCGAGCAGCCGGGCAAGCGCGACGTCTTCCGCGCTCAGATTGATCTCGATCACGCGCGGAATGAGATCGGCGATGCGCAGCGAACCCGACAGCTTTCCTCCCGCCAGTTCCGCACGAAACTCTTCGAACACGGTCTCGAAGCGGCCGACGCGAATTTGAAATGCGGCGTTCTGCAACGCAATGCGTTCCGTAACCGCGAGAGTGCCGACTTGCATCGTCAGCACGCCCGGCAGGTTCGCAAATAGCGGAATTCCCAACTCCATATAGGATGCGTTCGCGCGTCCCAGCGCCAGCGAAACCAGAGCCACGGCTTGCGCGCGATCGAACGCGAGCTGACCCGAGAACGGCTGCGTCTCGCCGGCCGGCAAGACGATGCGCCCGGTGCCGCGCGACCCGGCGAGGTCGAAAGCGAGCTTGTCGAAGACGAGGTTGTTGCCCTCGCGAAACAGGTTCGCGGAGCCGCTGAGCGGCAGCGCTTTTGCGGCGGCGCGATCGGCGAGCACGAAAGCCTTGCGCAAGTCTGCCGACCTGAACGTCAGCGCCAGCACGGGCTCGAACTTGCCTTCCGCGCCGAAGCGAAGTTCGCCCTTTGCGGCGATCTCGGTTTCCGGCAAATGCAACACGGCCTCGGCCGGCTGCTGCACATCCTTCCGTTCGCCGAGACCGAGCGTGAGCGCCATTTCCCCGGATTTCGCAAGCACGCGCCAACCGCTCTTCTGCGGGGCCAGCGTTCCGGTAAAGCGCAGCGGCAGATAGGATGCCGCATACTTGGCCGCGAGGTTTCCCAGATCGCCGCTGCCCGACAGATATTCGAGAACCGCGGCGAGCCCGCCTGCGCGCGCAACCTCTGCGGAAAATTCCAGCGCGCCGTCGCTCCCGTTTGTACGCCTTGCGCTGAACGAAACGCCGTCGAGGTCGCTGATGGCTGCGGTTACGATCCGGAGCCCGCCATCCAGCCGCTCGACCGCGATGCTGGCCGTCTTCAGCGGCCTGCTCAAGAACCGCGAGTCGGACGCACGCAACGCGAGAACAAAGTTCAGATTGCCCGCGCTATCCATTGCGCGCTTCGCAACCGGAAGCAGCGCGTCGAAGTTCGCACCGGAAACCTCGAGATCGGCATCCAGCACAGGGCCGCCACCGTCGCGCGGTTTCCGGACCGTCAGCCTGCCGCCGACCTTGGTGTTCTCGATCAGCGCCTGAAGCCCGCCGATCGAGATCTCGTCCGGCGTGTAGGCGACCGTGCCTTCGAGACGCAGGGCCGAAGTCCATTGCAGCCTGGCTGCGAGTTCCTCACCCAGGAGCCAGCGCGCGAAAATCTGCGGCTCGTCCGCCGCAAACGACAAAGGGCCGGAGAAGCGTTCCTTTTCATGCGCGCCGGAAAGCGAGATCGCAGCACCGCCCGGCAGCCGCGCTTCCAGCCGTTGCAGGAGCACCGTGCCGTGTCGGACGCCGAGTTCGGCGCGCATTTCGCGCACCAGCTGACCGCCCGCAAGAATGCCGTCGGCGGAAACCGTCAGCCGCGCGGTGAGTGGGAGCGAACTGAGAAGATGTTGCGTCTCGGCAAGCCACGGCAGCACATGCGCGGCGCCCATTGCCGCCGCCTGCCGGTCCCCGAGGTCGAGGTCGATGCGTTTGCTGGCGAGCGAAGCCTCCAGCACGCCGTCCGCGCGCGGGATCAGTTTCGCCTCGCCTTCGAGCGTGATCGGCAATTCGCCCGGACCGAGCGCAAGTTCGACCTTGTTCAGAAGAAGTTCGGAGCTATCGCCGGCGGCGTCCGCGGAAACACGCCAAGGCAGCGCGCCGCTGCGCTGCGCGGCAACGACCCTGCCCTGAAAGCGCGGCGCGGCATCCGCAAGCGCGAGCACGCCTTCGGCTTCAAACGAGGTTGCGTCGGCCGGACGCTCCAGCGCGAGCCGTACCCTACCCGCATGATCCGGCCCGAAACGCCCGGACGAAGCGCGCAGGATCCAGCGCGCTCCATGCAGGCGAAATCCGCCATCGAGCCGGAACGGCCCCTCGCGCGAAACCAGTTCGCCGCGTGCGGAGAAATCGTCCGCGACAAAGAAAGAATTGGTGCGGCGGTCCTCAACTATGAGCGACCCGGCCTCCAGCACGAAACCGCTTACCGAAATTTCTTGTCCTGCGCCCGCGCCGGCCGGCAGCAGCAGCCTGCCATCCTTCTCGACCACCAGCCGGATTGCCGGCCGTGACAGCACAAACTCGTTCGCTTCGATCCTTCCCGAGAGCAGCCCGGTCAGCGACAGCGAACCGCGCACCTCGGCGGCCCGCATGCCGGTGCCGCTCTCGGAATCGCCGAGCGAAACCTCGCGCAGGACGAAAGCGGGGGTCGGCAATAGCGTGAGGTCGATGTTGCCGGAAATCGTCACGCGCGTGCCGGCGAGTGCGCTGGCCTGCGCCTCCAGCTGCGGGCGCCACTCGTTCCAGTCGATGAAAAGCGGCGCCGCGAACGCCGCCAGGATCGCAGCGATCAGCGCAAGCGCCAGACCAAGCAACGTTGTCTGCAAGAATTCCGCTCCACGAGGCCGCTTGTGGCCAGGTCCACCCGCCGGTTCAGCCTAGCGTCCCGGTTGAGCGGGAATGGGGCAAGCCCTTTCTTGTGCCAGCGGCGAGCCTAGAGCGCGACGATCTTGCCCGGATTCATGATGTTGTCGGGGTCGAGCGCGCGCTTGAGCGACCGCATCATGTCTAGCACCACAGGGCCGTGCTCGGCCTCCATGTATTTCATTTTACCCTGTCCGACCCCATGCTCGCCGGTACAGGTACCGTCCATCCGCAATGCGCGTTCGGTCAGGCGCTCAAGGAATCTGTGCGCGCGACCGACTTCGTCCTGGTCGCCCATATCGAGAATGAGCCCGACATGGAAGTTGCCATCGCCGACATGGCCGACGATGGGGCCGAGCAGTTTCAGTTCCTCGATATCTTGCATGGTTTCGGTGACGGCCTCCGCCAGTCTCGAAATCGGTACGCAGATATCGGTGGCGAGCGATTTCGCGCCGGGCCTCAGTGACATCATCGCAAAATAGGCGTCGTGGCGTGCCTGCCAGAGCCTGGTGCGCTCTTCGGCCTGCGTGGTCCATTTGAACGGACCGCCGCCGAATTCGGCGGCGATCTCGCCGAAGCGTTCGGCTTGCTCCTTCACGCTGGTCTCGGAGCCATGAAACTCAAGAAATAGTGTCGGCTGCTCCGCAAGGCCGAGTTTGGAGTAATTGTTCGTCGCCTTGATCGCGATCGGATCGATGAACTCGATCCGCGCAACCGGGATACCGGACTGGATCGTTGCGATCGTCGCCTGACAGGCACCGTCGACGGTCTTGAACGGGCAGATCGCACTGGAGATCGCCTCAGGGATCGCCGCGAGCTTCAGCGTAAGCTCGGTGATGATGCCGAGCGTACCCTCGGAGCCGACGAAGAGCCGCGTCAGATCGTAGCCGGCCGACGACTTCTTCGCGCGCGACGCGGTGCGGATCACCTCACCGTTCGGCAGCACCGCTTTCAGCGACAGTACGTTGTCTTTCATCGTGCCGTAGCGCACGGCATTGGTGCCGGATGCGCGCGTCGCCGCCATGCCGCCGAGCGAGGCGTCCGCGCCCGGATCGATCGGAAAGAACAGGCCCTGATCGCGCAGGTATTCGTTGAGCTTCTTGCGGGTCACGCCGGGCTGGATCACGCAGTCGAGATCTTCGGCATGGACTGCAAGAATCTCATTCATCCCCGCCACGTCGATGCAGATGCCGCCCATGGGCGCGTTCACGTGCCCTTCCAGCGAGGTGCCGGTGCCGAAGGCGATGACCGGCACTTTATGCGCGGCCGCAATTCTGACCGCGTCCTGCACGTCTTCGGTCGAAGCGGCATAGACGACGGCATCCGCGGCCTCGTTCGGCAGCCAGGTCGTAGTGTTGGCATGCTGGCGGCGGACCTCCATCGAGGTCACGACCTTGTTGCCGAGCTTGGCATGCAGGGCGGCGATGGCCTTCTCGACCATGGCGGGTTCGGCCTGCTTCAGGGCGGCAGGGTTCATTGACGTCCTCCAATTGAAGACAAGTCTAGCAAAGTTTTGGATGTTGCCATGCCACTTGGCGGCCCACCGTCCATGCACTCACATTCGGCGCGTCAGGCGAGCGGTTGTAAATACACTAGCCAGTGTACCAAGCGGCGGCGGCCGGACCGGGTTTACGCCGATCACATCCGAAACCGCGGCATGGAATCGCCTTAAACGCGCCCAACCATTGCCCCGCCCGAATATACAATGCATGATTGTAGTCATAACAAAGAAAAGATTCGGCCCAGAGCCGGTTACAGGGACTGATGCTGCAACGCCTCGACTTCGAACCTGTCTTCTTCGCCCCGTTCGTGTCTTCGGCGATGACGGTCGAGTCCGGCTGGATCGACTACAACGGCCATCTCAACATGGCCTATTACAACGTCCTGATCGACCGCTCGGTGGACGAGGCCTTCGCGCTCGTGGGTCTCGGACCCGAATACGTCAAGGAGCGCGGCCACTCCTTCTTCACCGCCGAAGCCCATGTCCGCTACTTGCGCGAACTGCACGCCGGCGAGACGGTGCGGACCACAATCCGGCTTGTGGACTACGACGAGAAGCGCATCCACTTCTTCGCCGAGCTTTATCACGCCGCTGAGGGCTGGATGTCGGCGACCTCGGAGCAGATGGCGCTGCACGTGAACATGGCCTCGAAGAAGGTCGTGGCGCTCCCCGACGACGTGCTCGACCGGCTGGCAGCCATGAAGGCTGCGCATGCCGCGCTCCCCGCCCCGGACGGCATCGGCCGCAAGATCGGCATGGCGAAGCGGAGCTAAGGGCCCGCCAAAGCGGCACCGCGCCTGCTGGTTAATCAATCCTTACCGCCTTCATGCAGCCGATACAGATCGGTCATGCAGCCTTACCTATTCTAGGTGCGTCGCAAAAGGACTACATTGCAGTGCAATAAACGATTTGTAGACCGGCCGGGCGGTGTCCCGGCACCAGAACGCGGAAGAAGGAGAACTCCCATGACCGCAATGACCTATTCCCCCAAGTTTGCTCCCGCCGCCGCCGTGACGGCCAAAGCCGGTAAGAGCTTTTGGGCGCGCTTGTGGGACCGGATCGTCGAGGCGCGTATGCGCCAGGTCGAGCGCGAGATCCGCATGCACCTGAGCTATCTGCCGGCGGAAACCGTCGAGCACTACAAGAACCTGCCGTTTCAGCGCTGAGCTGAACCGCACCGAAATACGAAACGCCCCGGCGAAAAGCCGGGGCGTTTTTGTTTTCATCCCTCTCCCCGTTTACGGGGAGAGGGTGATGCCGAGCGGAGCGAGGCATCGGGTGAGGGGCCATGCAATGCCCCTCATCCGGCTCGCATCTTTCAGATGCTCGCCACCTTCTCCCCGCAAGCAGGGAGAAGGAACTACGATTTTCGTAACGTCAGCGTCGTCCAGTTCTCGATGGTCTCGCTGCGAACGAGCCGCATGCCCAGCGCCCGATAGCGTGCGAGCGCAGCGAGCGGCTGGCTTGGCAGCAATCCCGAAAGCACGACGGTCGCACCGGGCGCCGCCAGCGACGCGATCGGACGCGAAAGCTGCTTCAGCACCGGCAGCAGGATATTCGCAAAAATCAAGTCATATGGCGCATATCGCGCGATTGCCGGCGCGCTCAGCGAACCTGTGTGCAGCACACCCACGTAAGGGGATGCGCGGTTCGCGCGGGCATTTTCCTTGGCAACGACAACAGAAGCGCGGTCGATCTCGGTCGCAATCACCGGCGCGCGGAAGACGCGGGCCGCTGCAATCGCGAGCACGGCCGTTCCGGTGCCAACGTCGAGCACGCGCTTCGGATTGCCGGTTCTCGCCAGCCGCTCCAGCGCACGCAGACAGCCAAGCGTGGTGCCGTGATGCCCGGTGCCGAAGGCGAGCGCCGCCTCGATCTCGATGCCGGTTTCGTTCGTTCTGATCTTGTCGCGGTCGTGCGAGCCATGGATAGCGAAACGCCCGGCGCGGACGATCTTCAGGCCTTCGAGGCTCGCCGCGATCCAGTCTTGTGCCGCGAGGGTTTCGTATTCGACGAAAGCATTCGCGAGAACCTCGCGCACGGCCGCTTCGATCCCGCGCTTCTCGGGCAGCTCGGGAACGTGCGCCTCGGCGTACCACGATCCATCCGGCGCTTCGAACGCGCCGACCGCACCCTCGCCTTCGAAAAAGCGCTCCATGAGATGATCGGCGATGCGCTTCGCCGTCGCCTCGTCCGCGCGCACGCGGATGACATGACTTTCGCGAAAGCCGGCCAAGCTCAGGCTTTCTTGAGGAAGGAGGCGACGAGCTTCTTTTCGCCGGCCTTGTCGAACTCGACGATGACCTTGGTGCCTTCGACTTCCATGATCTCGCCATAGCCGAACTTGTCGTGGAAGACGCGGTCGCCGATGTCAAAGTCGGTGGCAGGCGCGCTCGACCGCCCGATCACCTCGCCCTCGATGGTCACCGGATTGCGCCGTCCCGGCGGCTCGGAGAAGCCGCCGCGATGCGCTGCCGCGCGCTGCCAGCCCGGCGTCGAGTAGCCCGACGTGAACGGCTCGACGCGGTCGAAACGGCTGTGCACCTGTGTGCCGTAGCCGCTCTGCGCATCGACCACTTCGACACAGGCTTCCGGCAACTCGTCGAGGAAGCGGCTCGGCACCGTCGTATTCCAGAGGCCGTGCGTCATGCGCCTGGAGGCGAACGAGATCAGTGCGCGGTGCTTCGCGCGCGTGATGCCGACATGGGCGAGACGCCGCTCTTCCTCGAGGCCTGCGCGGCCGCTCTCATCGAGCGAGCGCTGGTGAGGCAACAGGCCTTCTTCCCAGCCGGGGAGAAACACCGTGTCGAACTCGAGACCCTTGGCAGAGTGCAGAGTCATCAGGTTCACGGCATCGGCATCTGCGCCGCCGTCCGCGTCCATGACCAGCGCCACGTGCTCGAGAAAACCCTGCATGTTCTCGAACTGCTCCATCGAGCGCACGAGTTCCTTGAGGTTTTCGAGACGGCCCGCGGCCTGCGCGGACTTGTCGTTCTTCCACATCTCGGTGTAGCCGGACTCGTCCAGCACGATGCGCGCAAGCTCGGTGTGCGAAACGGACTCGAGTTGCGTCCGCCAGCGGTCGAACTGCGCTACGAGTTCGCGGAGTGCCGCGCGCGGTTTCGGCTTCAGGTCCTCGGTCGAGGAAATCATCCGCGCGGCTTCAAGCATGGGCGCCGCGTTCGCACGCGAATAATCGTGCAGCATCTGCATCGTGGTATCGCCGAGACCTCGCTTCGGCACGTTCACGATCCGCTCGAACGCAAGCCCGTCGGCGGGCGAAACGATCACGCGGAAATACGCCATTGCATCGCGGATTTCCTGCCGCTCGTAGAAACGCGGGCCGCCGATCACGCGATAGGGCAGCCCGAGCGTGACGAAACGGTCTTCAATCTCCCGCATCTGGAACGATGCGCGCACAAGGATCGCGATGTCCGAGAGTCTGTGGCTCTTGCGCTGCAACTGCTCGATCTCTTCGCCGATCTGCCGCGCCTCCTCGCCGGAATCCCACGCGCCGGTGACTTTCACTTTCTCTCCGGGTTCGTCTTCCGTGCGCAGCGTCTTGCCGAGGCGGCTCTTGTTCTTGGCAATGAGGTGCGACGCGGCGGAAAGAATGTTCGCAGTCGAGCGGTAGTTGCGCTCGAGCCGGATCACTTTCGCGCCCGGAAAATCCTGCTCGAAGCGCAGGATGTTGTCGACGTCCGCGCCGCGCCAGCCGTAGATCGACTGGTCGTCGTCGCCGACACAGCAGATGTTGCGCGAGCCCTGCGCGAGCAGACGCAGCCAGAGATACTGCGCAACGTTGGTGTCCTGGTACTCGTCCACCAGCATATAGCGGAAGCGCTGCTGGTATTGCGCGAGCACTTCCTCCTGAGTCTGGAACAAGCGAAGATTCTCAAGAAGCAGATCGCCGAAATCGACCGCGTTCAGAACCTTGAGCCGCGCCTGATAGGCGGCATAAAGCTCCTTACCCTTGCCGTTCGCAAACGACATCGCCTCGCCCGCCGGCACCTGCTCGGAGCCTAAGCCGCGGTTCTTCCAGCCGTCGAGATAGCCCGCAAACAGACGCGCGGGCCAGCGCTTCTCGTCAATATTCTCCGCTTGCAATAGTTGCTTGATAAGCCGGATCTGGTCGTCGGTATCGAGAATCGTGAAGCTCGGATTGAGCCCGACGAGTTCGGCGTGACGGCGCAGAATTTTCGCGCCGATCGAGTGGAACGTGCCCATCCAGGGCATGCCCTCGACGATGTCGCCGACCATATGGCCGACGCGTTCCTTCATCTCGCGCGCGGCCTTGTTCGTGAAGGTCACCGCGAGGATGTTCGAAGGCCGCGCCTTGCCGGTCGCCAAGAGATGCGCGATCCGCGTGGTCAGCACCCGCGTCTTGCCGGTGCCGGCACCCGCAAGCACGAGCACGGGGCCGTCGAGGCTCTCCACCGCTTCCTGCTGTTCGGGATTCAGCCCGTCGAGGTAAGGCGCGATCGTGTTCGCGCGGGCGCGCGCGGCGATGCCGCCGGGCTTGGGTGCAGGCGGCTCGTCGTCGAACGGAAAGGGCTTGAACTGCGGATCGGCCACGGGTTTCGGATTTTCGTGATTCTTAGAACAAAATGGCACCGCAGGTGCCGTTTGGCGAGGGTGAAGGCCCAAATGCCTCGGAAATTACGGCCTAAATAGGCACCCTTCACGCCCGGCGCTATCTCGATGGAACCTCAGCGCTTACATTGCAGGAATGTTCGAAGCGAAATTCCAGACCTTCCGTGACGAAGGCGACAAGACGCAGTCTGCGGCGCGGCTTTCGCTGTTACGTGCGCAGATGAAACGGCAGGGCCTTGACGCCCTCATCTTCTCGCGCGCCGACGAGCACCAGAACGAGTATGTACCGCCGTCCGAGGAGCGCGTGGCCTGGCTCACGGGCTTCACGGGCTCCGCCGCGATCGTCGTAGTGCTTGCCGATAAAGCCGCGCTGTTCACCGACGGCCGCTACACGCTGCAGGCCAGGGATCAGATCGACGGCACGCTGTTTTCGATCGAGCATATGGTCGAGACGCCGGCCTCGAAATGGCTCGCCGACAACCTGCCGACCGGTGCCGCGCTCGGTTACGACCCGTGGCGCACGACCGCCGACGGCGTCGAGCGGCTCGAGAAAGCCGCGAAGGAAGCGGGCGCACGGCTCGTCGCGGTGAACAGCAATCCGCTCGATGCCGTGTGGCGCGACCGCCCAGCGCCGCCGCTGACGCCGGTGGTGCTGCACGATCCGAAATACAGCGGCGAGGACGCCGCCAGTAAAATCGCACGCATCCGCGAGGTACTCGGGAAGGAGAAGATCGGCGTAGCAGTATTGTCCGACCCCGCCTCGGTCGCCTGGACCTTCAACATCCGCGGCGCAGACGTCGCGCATACGCCCATGCCGCTGTCATGGGCTATCCTGCCGCGCGAGGGCGAGCCGCAGCTTTTCGTGGACAGCCGCAAGCTCTCGAACGAAGTCCGCGACACGCTCGCGAAACTCGCCGACGTGCGCGAGCCGCGCGAACTCGAGGTGGAACTGCATGAAGCCGCGCGCGGCAAGAGCGTGCGGCTAGATCAGTCCACCGCGCCCGCAAAGCTCGCGGAGATCGTGCAGGCCGCGGGCGGCAGCATCTCTAAGGGCGCAGACCCGGTCACGAACCTGAAAGCCGTCAAGAACGATACCGAGATCGCCGGCATGCGCGCGGCGCATCTGCGCGACGGTGTGGCACTGACGCGCTTTCTTGCATGGCTGGACCGCGAAGCGCCGCGCGGAAACGTCTCCGAGATCGACGCGGTTGCCGCGCTCGAAACCTTCCGGCGTGAGACCGGCAAGCTCAAGGAAATCTCCTTCCCGACTATCTCCGGCGCGGGGCCGAACGGCGCGATCGTGCATTACCGCGTCACCGAGGCGACCAACCGCAAACTGAAATCGGGCGAGCTGTTTCTCATCGATAGCGGCGCGCAGTACGAAGACGGCACCACGGACGTGACCCGCACGGTCGCGATCGGCAAGCCGTCCGCCGAAATGCGTGAGCGCTTCACGCTCGTGCTGAAAGGCCATATCGCGGTCGCCCGCGCGGTGTTTCCGGAAGGCACCGCCGGCGCGCAGCTCGATCCGTTTGCGCGCCGCGCGCTCTGGGAAGCGGGGCTCGATTTCGACCACGGCACCGGCCACGGCGTCGGCAGCTATCTTTCGGTGCATGAAGGGCCGGCGCGCATCTCGAAACTCGGCAGCGCGGCGCTTCTTCCAGGCATGATCCTCTCGAACGAGCCCGGCTACTACAAGGCCGGCGCCTACGGCATCCGCATCGAAAATCTGCTGCTCGTCGAAAAGCGCAAAGGCGGCATCGAGAAGCCGTTGCTCGGATTCGAAACGCTCACTTTCGCGCCGGTCGATCTACGCCTCGTCGATGCGACGCTCATGACCCCGGACGAAATCGACTGGCTCAATGCTTATCATGCACAGGTGCGCGAGAAGATCGGCGGGCAGCTCGACGCGAACGACCGCAACTGGCTCGACCGGGCTACCGCACCGCTGAAAGCATAAGCAGGGAACCGTACGGAACTTGCCGCGTTAACCGCCCACGCCATGCAAACTCGACGTGAGGCTTCATCATGCTTTCGACCATTCTCATCGTACTGCTTATTCTGATCCTGATCGGCGCGCTGCCGCGCTGGGGCTACAGCGCGAACTGGGGCTACGGACCCGGCGGCCTCGTCGGGGTAATTCTGATTGTCGTGCTCGTATTGGCGCTCGCGGGAAGGATTTAGTTCGCGTTACGCAACAATTCATTCGTCATGCCCGGCTTTATGCCGGGCATCCACGCCTTAAGAGGTTGCCGGCGCGGTAAAGACGCGGATGGCCGGGACAAGCCCGGCCATGACGAAAAAAGAATGGGCGCAAGCGTTGCTCGCCATGAGGACTTCTACTTCTTCCCGATCAGCTTGAACCAGTCGTCCTCGCTCAAGACCCGGACGCCGTGCTTCTGCGCTTCTTTCAGCTTGGAGCCGGCGCCGGGCCCTGCGACGACGTAATCCGTTTTCTTCGACACGGAGCCCGCGACCTTCGCACCGAGGCGCTCCGCCATCGCTTTCGCCTCGTCGCGCGTCATCTGCTCGAGCGAGCCGGTAAACACCACCGTTTTGCCCGACACGGCGCTGTCCTTTGCCACCGCCTCCATCGGCTCGATTTCGATCTCGGCGAGCAGGGCGTCGAGCGCCTTAATGTTCTTCTTTTCCTTGAAGAACTCGACCACGGCTTCGGCCACGATCTTGCCGATACCGTTCACGTTGTTCATCTCGGCAAAGGCCTCCGCGTCACCCTTGCCTGCCGCCACCGCCGCCTCGCGCAGCGCCTCCATCGTGCCGTAATGGCGCGCAAGCCGGGTCGCGTTGGTTTCGCCGATATGGCGGATGCCAAGCGCGAACAGTACGCGGTTCAGCGCGATCTTGCGCCGCGCTTCGATCGAATTGAAAAGGTTGCGCACCGAGGTCGTGCCGAAGCCTTCCTCCTCCTCGATTTTCAGCTTCTTGTTGCGCTGCTCGAGCGTGAAGATATCGGCGGGCTCCTTGACCCAGCCTTTCTCGAAGAAGAACTCGATCTGCTTCTCGCCCAGGCCGTCGATGTCGAAGGCGTTGCGCGACACGAAGTGGATCAGCGTCTGCACCGCTTGGGCAGCGCAAACGAGTCCGCCGGTGCAGCGGCGGTCCACCTCGCCTTCCTCACGCACGGCATGGCTACCGCAGACCGGACAGACTTCTGGAAACTTGTAGGGCTTCGCGCTTTTCGGGCGCTTTTCCATGACGACATTCAGTACCTGCGGGATCACGTCGCCTGCGCGCTGGATCGTGACGGTATCGCCGATGCGCACGCCGAGCCGCTCGATCTCGTCTTCGTTGTGCAGCGTCGCGTTCTGCACCACGACGCCGCCGACGGTGACCGGCTCGAGTTTTGCGACCGGCGTCAGCTTGCCGGTGCGGCCGACCTGAATGTCGATGTCTTTCACAACCGTGGTCGCCTTCTCGGCCGCGAACTTGTGCGCGATCGCCCAGCGCGGGCTGCGCGACACGAAGCCGAGCCGCTCCTGCCAATCCAACCGGTCGACCTTGTAGACCACGCCGTCGATGTCGTAGGGCAACCCGGCGCGCTCCTGCTCGATCTTGCGGTAGTGCGTGAGCAGTTCTTCCACGCTCCTGCACTTTCTCATAAGCGCGTTCACCGGCAGGCCCCAGCGCTTCATCGCAGCGACCGATTCCGATTGGGTATCGGCCGGGCGCTCGCTCGCCTCGCCCCAGGTATAGGCGAAGAATTTCAAGGGCCGCGCCGCCGTCATCTTCGGGTCGATCTGGCGCAACGAACCCGCCGCCGTATTGCGCGGGTTCACGTAGAGCGGCTTGCCTTCCTTTTCCTGCCGCTTGTTCAGCGCGAGGAAGTCGGTCTTCGTCATGTAGACCTCGCCGCGAGCTTCGAAAACCTCGGGTACATCCTTGCCCTTCAACTCGTGCGGCACGTCCTTGATGGTGCGGATGTTAGCGGTGACATCCTCGCCTTCCGCCCCGTCGCCCCGCGTGGCGGCTACCGCGAGCTTCCCCTTCTCGTATCGCAACGAGCAAGAAAGGCCGTCGATCTTCGGCTCTGCCGTAATGATCAGCTCATCTTTCTCTGAGAGCCTGAGAAAGCGCCGGATACGGTCGACGAAATCCGCGACGTCTTCCTCGGTGAAGGCGTTGCCGAGCGAAAGCATCGGCACGGCATGCCGCACCTTCCTGAATTTTCCCGAAGGCGCCGCGCCGACCTTGTTCGACAGGCTCGTGAGCGTCCTGAGATCGGGGAAGCGCGCTTCGATCTCGTCGTAGCGGCGGCGCAAGGCATCGTAATCGGCATCCGAAATGACCGGCGCATCGTGCTGATAGTAGCGCTTGTCGTGCTGCTCGATCTCGAGTTCGAGCCGTACGTGCTCCGCCTTCGCTTCCTTGACGGAGAGATCTTCGACGGGCTTCTCGCCGCCGATTTTGGCTTTCTTCGCCATGCCGGAGTTACGCCGCCGCGCCGGCAATCAGGCGGTCTGCGGCCTTGCGCGCCTCGTCGGTGACATCGGCGCCGGACAGCATCCGCGCCACCTCCTCGCGCCGCCGCGCTTCGTCGAGCGGAACGATGCGGGTGGAAACCCGCTTGCCGCCGTTGACCGCGTCCTTCGCGACCAGGAAGTGATTGGCGGCGCGCGCCGCCACTTGCGGCGCGTGCGTCACGGTCAGCACCTGCACCTTTTCGGCCAGCCGTGCGAGCCGCGCACCAATGGCATCGGACACCGCGCCGCCCACGCCGGTGTCGATTTCGTCGAACACAAGCGTCGGCGCCGACCCGCGATCCGCGAGCACCACCTTCAGCGCTAGGAGAAAGCGGGCGAGTTCGCCGCCGGACGCGACCTTCATCATCGGCCCCGGCCGCGCGCCGGGATTGGTGCGCACCCAGAACTCGACACGATCGAAACCGTCCGGGCCCGGCGAGGCCGGATTGCTTTCGATCTCGGTGATGAATTCGGCCCGATCGAGTTTGAGCGGCGGCAGTTCCGCATTGACGGACTTGTCGAGCTTCTTCGCAGCCAGCTTGCGGGTCTCGGAGAGCGCCTGCGCCGCCGCGCGGAAATCGGTCTCGGCCTGCTTCGCAGCCGCTTCCAGCGCCTTCAGCTTCTCCTCGCCCTTGTCGATGGATGCGAGATCGGCGGCAAAGCGCTCCGCCACTTCCGGCAGCCGGTCGACCGGAGAATTGTACTTGCGCCCGGCCGCGCGCAGCGCGAACAGGCGCTCCTCGTTGCGTTCGAGTTCCTGCGGATCGTAGTCGGCAAGCCGCAGCGCGGCCTCGAGCCCCGCCCGCGCTTCCTCGATGGAGTTGAGCGCGGCCTCCAGCGCCGCTGCCGGACCGCCGACGATGTCGGCCGCGTCCTGCTGTCGGCGCTCGAGACGGCGCAGCGCGCCTGCGAGCTGCGGCACGGCGGAATCGTTGCCGGCAATCGCGTCGTGAGCATCCTTCAGGTCGCCCGCGACCTTCTCCGCGCGCATGAGCGAGGCGCGGCGCTCGGCGAGCGCGGTTTCCTCGCCCGGCCGCGGCGCGAGTTTGGTGAGTTCGTCGACCGCGTTGCGGACATAGTCTTCCTCGCGGCGTGCGCGTTCCTGCCGCGCACGCTCTTCCACGACCTGGGTCTCGATCTCGCGCCACGCATGCCAGAGCTCGCGCACCCTCAAGGCCGCGTCCGTGCCGCCGCCGAAGGCGTCCAGCAGCGCGCGGTGCGCGGCGGGATCGATCAGCGCCCGTTCGTCGTGCTGGCCGTGGATTTCCACGAGCCTGCTCCCGAGTTCGCGCAGGATCTGCACGCTCACCGGCCGGTCGTTGATGAAGGCGCGCGTGCGCCCGTCGGCAAGCTGCACGCGGCGCAGGATCAGATTGTCGTCCGCTTCGACCGCAAGATCGTTCGCGCGCAGAAATTCGCGCGCCGGGTGTCTCGCCGGCAGATCGAAAGCGGCGGCGACCTGCCCTTGCTCCGCCCCGTCGCGCACCAGTCCCGCATCGCCGCGTGCGCCGAGCGCCAGCGCAAAGCTGTCGAGCACGATGGATTTGCCGGCGCCGGTCTCTCCGGTCAGCACGGATAGCCGCCCGGAGAAATCGACGTCCAGCCGGTCGATCAGAACGATATCGCGGATTGAGAGATGGGCGAGCATGAACGCTGCCGCCTCGGCATACCGATTCGGCCCAGTGAGAACGAAACGTGATTGAAGATTAGCCGGAACGAGGCGTCAATTCGCGCCGCCACCGGCTTGGAACTAGCTGCGGCTGATGCTGGCCCAGGCCCGGCTGATCCAGGAGCCCTTGTCCTCGCGCGGAACATTGCCGCCGGTGGTCACGAGCGCGTAGGCGTCCTTGTACCAGGGGCTGTCCGGGAAGTTGTGACCGAGCACAACGGCCGCGGTCTGCGCCTCGTTGACGATGCCAAGCGCCATATAGGCCTCGGTCAGGCGCGCCAGCGCCTCCTCGACATGGCGGGTGTTCTGGTACTTGGTCACGACCACCTTGAAGCGGTTGATCGCGCCCGAGTAGTTGCGGTTCTTCAGGTAATAGCGCCCGGTCACCATTTCCTTGGCCGCGAGTTGATCGCGGGCGACATCGATCTTGCGGCGCGCGCTGACCGCATATTCGGTTTCCGGATATTTGCGGATGACTTCGTTGAGCGCTTCGAGCGCGGTCTCGGTGCGGCGCTGGTCGAGTTCGATATTCGGGATTTCGTCGAACAGGGCGGCGGCGGCGAGATATTGCGCATAGGCCGCGTCCGGGCTGCCCGGGTGAAGCGCAAGATAGCGCCGCGCGGCGGCGACGGTCTCAGGATGCTGCTGTCCTTCGTAGTAGGCGTAAGCCGACATCAAGAGCGACTTGCGGCCCCATTCGGAATAGGGATGCTGGCGGTCGACTTCCTCGAATTTCTTTGCGGCTTTTGCGAACTCCTTCTTGTTCAGAAGAGTCAGCGCCTCGTTGTAAATGACGTCCGCCGGCTGATCGGGCAGCAGCTCATCGTCCTTTTTGCTGCTCCAAAGCTCGCTGAGGCTGAAGCTTCCCAGGCTCGCACAGCCGGCGAGCGACAAGCCGAGCGGCAGGATCACGAGCACCCGGAGGGCCGCCGCGAAACCGTTGCTGCGTAGCTTGCTGGTCACCATCGGAACCCGAACCTGCGAAATGAGGGCCTGCCGACCCTGTCCCCTTGCCTGCCAGGAAATAGCGAAACTCGCACGTCCCGGCTACGGCGCTAACGGTCGAATCCGCCGCGATTATGGCTTAAAAAGTTAAGAAAGGTCAGCGCGGTAGGCCGGCGCGACCTGGGCGCCGATGCCGGCGTGACCGCGGCGGCGCTTGGCCACAGGCTCGGCTTCCACCACCGTCCAGGCGGAACGGTCGGCCATCAGGGCCGCAACCACGGCCGCATTCAGCTTGTGGCCGCCGCAGACCGAGCGATAGCGTCCGAGGATCGGCAGGCCCGCCATGGCGAGATCGCCGACCGCGTCGAGCGCCTTGTGGCGCACGAATTCGTCGGCATAGCGCAGCCCTTCCGGATTGAGCACACGGTCGTCGGCAAGGCAGACGGTGTTGTCGAGCGAGGCGCCGAGCGCGAGGCCGGCACTCCAGAGCTTGGAAACGTCGCGCATGAAACCGAAGGTCCGGGCGCGGGACAGTTCTTCACGGAAGACTTCCGGCGTGACCATGCCGGCAAAGCGCTGGCGGCCGATGGCGGCATGCTCGAACTCGATCTCGACCTCGACGCGGAAACCGGCGTCGTAAGGGAGCAGTTCGGCCGAAGCGCGGCCCTGCTCGACCTTGATCGGCTTCAAGATCTTGATGTAGCGGCGCGTCGCGTCCTGCATCTCGAGACCGACCGCATCGATCGCATCGACGAAACTGGCGGAACTGCCGTCGAATGCCGGAATTTCCTCGCCTTCGACCTCGACCACGATATTGTCGATACCGAGACCGGCAAACGCGGCCATCAGATGTTCGACGGTGGAGCACTTGGAGCCGTTGGTATCGCCGATCACGGTGGCGAAATCGGTGTTACGAACGGCTTCGGGGCCTACCGGGATTTTTTTGCCGTGAAGCTTGAAGACAATGCCGGTATTCGGCGCGGCGGGAAGGAGGCTGATACGGGCTGGGGTACCGGAATGAAGACCACGACCGGTAAGGTCAACGCGGTCGGCAACGGTCGATTGAAACTGAACTTGCATCCCGCCGTACTAAAGCCGATCGAAAACGTCGCCCGGCTTTCGCCCCACTTTGTTTCCCACTCCCCAAGACCACAATTTCCCCGTGGTTGCTTGAGTTTAGGGACGATAACCCCTCATCCCTTAGCCACAAGTCACGCTTTCTTACGCTTTGTTACGAAATCTTGCCGGGTTCGCGGCTATTTTTCGCCACGATTTCAACGGCCTGGGAACCCTGACATCCCAGCTCTTTTCCACAGACAGTCATTTCGTGAGCATGCCCGAAAAAAAGACGCCCCGGTTTTGGCCGGGGCATCTGGAATCGTCGCTATTTGGCCTTATGCCTGACGGCGCAGGAAGGCGGGAATTTCGAGTTCGTCATGCATCTCCGCCTGCCGGGAGGGACGGCTGCCCGGGTCCAGAAGGTCGCGGCCTTCTGGGCGGCGGGAGGGGGCCGGCTCCTGCGCCGGTTCCGGCCGCCGGCGCGCCGCTGTCTGCGGCGTGGCGAGATCATCCCCGGCTTCCGCACGGCGCGTCTTGCCGCTCAGGCTTGAAGCCAGCTTCTCGAGCAGCGTCATCTGCCGCTTCTCGACCTCGTCGTCCGTCTCGCCGCTGCGGGCGCGCATCTGGTTCTGCACCGGCATCGGAAACTCGTCGATCCGCGGCATGCGCGGACGATATGGCGGGCGCTCCGCCTGCTCCGGAACATAGGGTTCGAGGTCTTCGGGCGCCTCGTCGCGCGGCGCGAGACGCTCCATTTCGTCGAGGAGCGGCTGGAAGAAGGCCGGCTTGCGGTCGAGCGGGCGGATCGTGACTTCGTCGATCTCCGCCGCAGGCTGGTCCGCATAGTCGTCGGTGTATTCTTCGTAGTGCTCTTCATGCGGCGCCTGCGGCTGCATGGTGAGCGGGATGTGCGGAACGCCCGCCGTGAAGTTGGTGGCGCGCACCTGGGGCGACGGCGCCGGACGGTTGTGGTTCGAGAAACTTTCGCGGTGGCTGTCGGAAGCCGCATAGGCCGTGCCGTCGATGCCGGTTGCAACCACCGAGACCCGCACGATGCCCTCGAGGCTCTCGTCGAAAGTCGCGCCGAGGATGATGTTCGCCTGCTCGTCCACCTCGTCGCGGATGCGGGTCGCCGCCTCGTCGACTTCGTGGAGCTTCAGATCGCGGCCGCCGGTGATCGAGATGAGCAGACCCTTGGCGCCGCGCATCGAGGTTTCGTCGAGGAGCGGGTTGTTGATCGCGTTCTCGGCCGCGCGCAGCGCGCGGCTCTCGCCGGAGGCTTCGCCGGTACCCATCATCGCCTTGCCCATTTCGCGCATGACGGTACGCACGTCGGCGAAGTCGAGATTGATAAGACCTTCCTTGACCATCAGGTCGGTGATGCAGGCGACGCCCGAATAAAGCACCTGGTCCGCCATCGCGAAAGCGTCGGCGAAGGTGGTTTCCTTGTTCGCAACCCGGAACAGGTTCTGGTTCGGAATCACGATCAGGGTATCGACGTGCTTCGAAAGCTCGGCGATACCGGCTTCCGCGAGCATCATGCGGCGCGAGCCCTCGAACTGGAACGGCTTGGTGACGACACCGACCGTGAGGATGCCAAGTTCCTTCGCAACCCGCGCGATCACAGGTGCAGCACCCGTGCCGGTGCCGCCGCCCATGCCCGCGGTGACGAACACCATGTGCACGCCCTGCAGCATGTCGCGCACTTCGGCGATCGCCTCTTCGGCCGCGCTTTTTCCGACTTCAGGATGCGAACCGGCGCCGAGGCCCTGCGTGGCTTCCAGACCCATCTGGATCACGCGCTTCGCTTTCGAAGAGGTCAGCGCCTGCGCATCGGTATTCGCGACCACGAACTCGCAACCCTGCAAGCCGGCTGCGATCATGTTGTTGACGGCGTTGCCGCCGGCGCCGCCCACACCGAACACGGTAATGTGCGGTTTCAACTCCCGGATATCCGGCATCTGCAGATTGATCGTCATTGCATCACCCTTTGCGGCGGCCTCAGCCGTGCTTACTGAACTCTCACTGCCGGGATACGCCGGCACGCCTTGGTCGATCATTTAAAAACTTTCCCTGAACCAGCGCCCGACACGCCGGAGATAGTTGCCTTCATGCGGCGCAAGCCGGCGCCGCGGCTCGAAATGTTCGCGTTCCGCGAATTGCGGATAGGCCGCGAGTCCAGCGGCCACCGCGAAAGCCGGCCCGTGTGCGGCGCGGCTGAGCCCCGCGACGCCGCGCGGTTCGCCGACGCGTACGTTCGCGCCGAACATGCGGCTCGCCAGCTCGCCGACCCCGCCCAGCAGCGCACCGCCGCCGGTCAACACGATGCGGCGGCCGGTCAGATTCAGGATTCCCGCCGCCGAGAGCCGCTCGTGCAGCATCTCGAAAATCTCGTCGATACGCGCACGCACGATGCGAATAACCTGTGCGCGCGTGGTCGAATTGCCGCGGTCGCGCCCTTCGATCGACGGCACCATGATGAGATCGGTGTGATCGGAGCCGCCTTCGATCACGTCGCCATAGAGTGTCTTGATACGCTCGGCCTCCGCGAGCTTGGTGGAAAGCCCTCGCGCGAGATCCTGTGTCACGTTGAAGCTGCCGACCGCGATTGCGTCCATATGCACGCAGGTGTCGTTCACAAAGGCCGCAAGCGTGGTCGTTCCCGCGCCGAGATCGATCACGGTCGCACCGAGATCGGCCTCGTCGTCCGAGAGTGCAGCGATGCCGGCAGCATAGGGAGCCGCGATCATGCCCTCGACCGAGAGATGGCAGCGCTCGACGCAAAGAATGAGATTCTGCAGCGCCGGGTAGTCCGCGGTCGCGACATGCAGATCCACCGCGAGCGTGCGGCCCAGCATCCCGCGCGGGTCCTGAATGTTGGAGACGTCGTCGAGGTGATAGGCGATCGGAATCGAGTGCAGCACCGCGCGGCCCTGGCGGACCGAATGCAGGCTCGCGGCGTCGAGCACGCGGGCGATGTCGCCGGTTTCCACCGAACTGCCGGGAACGCGAACGGATGCCGCGAAGGACTCGCTGCCGAGACGGCCGCCGGTGACGGACAGAATGACGGATGCGATTTCGACCTTGGCCGCGCGTTCAGCCTGGTCCACCGCGCGGCGGATGGATTCTTCCGCCGCCTCGATATCGACGACCGTACCCGCCTTGATGCCGTAGGCGCGCGTCAGGCCAAGACCGAGCACGTCGACCGAATGCGTGCGGTTGCCGGGCGTTTCGCGGCCGCGTTCGGCTTTCAGCTTTGCGATGACGCAGGCGATCTTGCTCGTGCCGATGTCGAGCGCGGCGACGATGGTGGAGCGCCTGTTGCCGATCGGCTTCATGCGGGGCGCGATCATGACGCCCCCTTCTTCTTCGCCGGTGCGCGCTGCGCGTCGTAGGCCGCGGCTGCGGCGTCGGACATGCGGACAACCACCTGGCCGGGGATGCGCAGGTCTATCATCTCGATATCGCGCGAGAGAATTTTCTGATCCCGCGCGAGCTTGACGAGCGCCTCGAACGCGACAATGAGATTCTGCTCGGGCAGGCGCACGTCCATACCGTTCGTCATGCGCAGGTTCCAGCGCCGCTCAGCGACATACACCGCGCCATAGACCTCGGCCTTGATTGCCGGAAAGCGATCGAGCACGGACAGAAAATCGTGCGCGGCTTTCGCCGCACCGGTGCCGACCACGAGCGGAAGTTTTTCCGGCCGCTCTTTCACCTCTTCGAGTATGGTGCCGTCGCGGGCGACGATCGCGAGCTTGCCGTCGCGCTGCCAGAGCGCAAAGGCCTCGCGCTCGGTGACTTCGATCTCCAGGCGGTTCGGATAGAATTTCCGCACGACCGCATCCGCGATCCATGGGTTCGACTTAAGCCTGTCGCGTGCAAGATCGGCGTTGAGCAGCACGAGCGAAGTGCGCGGCGTGATGCCGGCGGCCTCCAGAATCTGCTCGCGACGCAGGCGATTATGCCCGCGCACATCGGCGTCCGCGATTTCAAAACCCGCGAAGTATGCGGCACGGTCACCGACCGCCGTCGTCCATTCGTTGACGACCGGCATGTGACCGCCGCGCACGGTGCCGAGCGCGAGCGCACCGCCGACAATTCCGATCGTGAGCAGCACTTCCGCGGCGCGAACCGACTTCTTGTGCGAGAGATTGACGAGAACGCGGCGTAACAGAAGCGAGAATCTGCTGGGGGACGCGGCGACAAGCACGCCGGCCGGGGAAGCCCGGCGGCTCATCGGTTCAGGGAAGCGTCCTCCAAAATCCATCTCACCAGTCCGCCGAACGACATGCCGCGATAGGCGGCAAGCTCGGGCACCAGCGAGGTCTCGGTCATTCCGGGTTGGGTGTTCACTTCCAGGCAGAAAAGATCGCCTGTTCCGTCTGGGCGGTTATCAAAGCGGAAATCCGCCCGGCTAATTCCCCGGCAGCCGAGGGCGCGGTGCGCCTTAAGGGCCAGAATCTGCGCTTTCTGGTAAATATTCGGTTTAATTCTCGCGGGAAGAATGTGGCGGGAACCGCCAGGGGCGTACTTTGCCTCGTAATCGTAGAAGCGGGTGGCGGATTCGATCTCGATCACGTCGAGCGCCTCGTCTCCCATGACCGCACAGGTAAGTTCCAGCCCCGGGATATAGCGCTCGGCAAGCAGCAATTCCCCGTATTTCCAGTCGGGGCGGGTGAGTTCCTGGGGTGGGTACCGGTGCTCCTCGGTCACGATGAAAACCCCGACCGAGGAACCCTCGGCCACAGGCTTCAGCACATAGGGCCTCGGCAGGACATGCTCCTTCGCGGCATCCGCCCGCGACACGACCTTGCCTTCAGCGACCGGCACGCCGGCATTGGCCATCACGATCCGCGCCTGCGCCTTGTCCATCGCCAGCGCCGACGCAAGCACGCCGGAATGCGTGTAGGGGATCCCCAGAATTTCGAGCACGCCCTGGATGGTGCCGTCCTCGCCCGGAACGCCATGCAGTACGTTGAAGGCGGCGTCGGGTTTCAGATCGGCGAGCACCTGCGCGATGTCGCGCGCTACATCCACGCGCGTCACGCGATAGCCCTCGCCTTCCAGCGCATCGGCACAGGCTTTTCCGGAGCGAAGCGAGACTTCACGCTCCGCCGACCAGCCGCCCATCAGAACCGCGACGTGTTTGGTCATCTAGCCTTCGAATCCAGTTGCCCTCTCCGTTTACGGGGAGAGGGTGGCGAGCGTCGAGTACCACGAGACGCGAGCCGGGTGAGGGGCCGATGATGCCCCGCCCCTCACCCGGATCGCTTTGCGCTCCGACCTATCCCCGCTAGCGGGGAGAGGTTTAGGAAGCACGAACACCAATCCTCTTGATTTCCCACTCCAGTTCCACGCCCGAGTTTTCCTTCACCCGGCGGCGGACTTCCTCGCCGAGACCTTCGACATCGGCGGCGGTCGCGTTGCCGCGATTGATCAGGAAATTGCAGTGCAGTTCGGAAACCTGCGCGTCGCCCATAACCAGCCCGCGGCAACCGGCGGCGTCGATCAGCTGCCAGGCCTTGTGACCGGGAGGATTTTTGAAAGTAGAGCCGCCGGTTCGGCTCTTGATCGGCTGCGTCGCCTCGCGCCGCTCCGTAATGTTCTCCATCTCGGCGGCGATATCGTCTTTGCTGCCCGGCTTCGCCTGAAACAGCGCTTCGGTGAAGATGTATTCGTCGGGCACCGAGCAATGCCGGTACGAGTAACCCATGTCGGCGTTCGAAAACGTTACCTTCTCGCCTGAGCGCGACACCGCGTTCGCCCGAACGAGAACGTCTTTCGTCTCGCCGCCATAGGCGCCCGCATTCATGCGCAACGCACCGCCGATCGCGCCGGGAACGCCGCGATAGAATGCGAGACCCGCAAGCGACGCATCGGCCGCCGCCCGCGCAACTTTCACGTCGGGAACGGCGGTACCCGAAACGACGAGATCGCCTTCGACCTTTACCTCATTAAATCCGCGCGCGAGCCGCACCACGATGCCCGGCACGCCGCCGTCGCGCACGATAAGGTTCGAGCCGAGGCCGATCACCGTCACCGGATGCCCTGGAACGCTCGCCAGGAAATAGGCGAGGTCCTCCTCGTCGGCGGGCGTGAACAGGACTTGCGCCGGGCCGCCCACCCGAAACCAGGTGATTTCTGCCAACGATTGATTTGCCAGCAGCCGGCCGCGCAGCCTGGGTGCTGCTGCGAAGAGTTCTGGAAGAAGATCGGGAAAGCTCAACTCGATTTCTCTCTCATTTCGTCATGCCCGGTCTTATGCCGGGCATCTCGCCTATTAGGGCGCTGCCTTGGAGATCGAGATGGCCGGGACTAGCCCGGCCATGACGACAACTAGAATCATTTCGACTTCGCGCCAGCCGCGAGTTCGCCCGGCAGGGCATAGGCCCATTGCGTAATGTTGCCCGCGCCGAGCAGGATCACATAGTCGCCTTTCCTCGCAAGCGCCGCGACCTTGCCCGCGAGCTGCTCGGGCCCATCCAGCGGCGACACGTCTCGATGCCCGCGCGAGCGCATGCCCGCGACCAGCGCATCACGATCAACCCCGGGGATCGGCGCTTCGCCCGCAGGATAGACCGGCGCCACGATCACATGATCCGCGTCGTTGAAGCAGGTGCAGAACTGGTCGAACAGCGCCTGCAGGCGCGTATAGCGATGCGGCTGTACGACCGCGATCACTTTGCCCTGCGTGGAAGCGCGTGCAGCCTTCAGCACGGCTGCGATCTCGACCGGATGATGGCCGTAGTCGTCGAAGATCATCGCGCCGTTCCACTCGCCGGTCTTCGTGAAGCGGCGCTTCACGCCGCCGAAACCCGCGAGCGCCGCGTGGATCTTATCGTCGTTGATGCCGAGTTCGTGCGCCACCGCTACCGCGGCGGTCGCATTCAGCGCATTGTGATGCCCCGGCATCGGCAGCTTTAGATTCCTGATGTGGTGCGCGGCTCTCCCCTCTCGCGCCTGAAACAGCACGCCGAACTGCGCAACACCGCCCTCCAGCTTCACATCTACGAGCCGCGCGTCGGCCTGCGGATTCTCGCCGTAAGTGATGACACGGCGATCCGCGATGGTGCCGACCATGTCCTGCACCACCGGATGATCGATGCACATCACGGCAAAGCCGTAAAACGGCACGTTCTCGACGAAAGCGTGGAATGCCTTCCTCACGGCGTCGAACGTCCCGAAGTGATCGAGATGTTCGGGATCGACATTGGTCACGACCGCGATATTCGCAGGCAGCTTAAGGAAGGTGCCGTCGGATTCGTCGGCTTCCACCACCATCCAATCGCCGGCGCCGAGGCGCGCGTTGGTGCCGTAGGCGTTGATGATGCCGCCGTTGATCACGGTGGGATCGAAGCCGCCGCCGTCGAGCAGCGCCGCCACCATCGAGGTCGTCGTGGTCTTGCCGTGTGTACCGGCGATCGCGATACAGGATTTGAGCCGCATCAGTTCCGCGAGCATTTCCGCGCGGCGGACGACCGGCAGGCGCTTGGCACGCGCCGCCATCAGTTCCGGATTGTCGCGCTTGATCGCGGAGGACACGACGACCACTTCCGCGCCCTCGACATTCCCGGCCTTGTGGCCGACCGCGACCTCGATGCCGTGCTCGCGCAGGCGCTTCACGTTGGCGCTGTCGGCGACATCCGAGCCGCGCACCGGATAACCGAGATTGGCGAGCACTTCGGCGATCCCGGACATGCCGATGCCGCCGATGCCGATGAAGTGAATCGTGCCGAGTTTGAGGGGAAGCTTCATGATCGCGCGCCAATTATTCCGGCGCTACTCCTGCCACCTTCACGACCAGATCGGCAAGCCGCTCGGCGGCGTCGATCCTGCCTTCCGCTTTCGCAGCCCTCGCCATCGCGGGCAGCCGGAGAGGATCATTGAACAAAGTGGTCAATTCCGAGGCCAGTCGCGCGGAAGTGAATTCGGCCTGGCGGATCACAACTGTGCCGCCGGCAGCGGCGAGCGACGAGGCGTTGGCGAGCTGATCGTTGTCGATCGCATGCGGCAATGGCACCAGGATCGAGGGGCGGCCGATGGCGGCAAGCTCGGAAACCGTGGACGCGCCCGAGCGGCCGATCACGAGATGCGAGGCGGCGATCTTCGCAGGCAGGTCGGAGAAGAACGGCGCAAGCTCGGCCTTGATAGCAAGCCGCCGGTAGATCGACTGCGCTTCCGCGAGATCCTCATCGCGGCACTGTTGCACGACTTCGAGCCGCGCACGGAACTTCTCGTCGAGCATGCCGAGCGCCCCCGGCACGATTTCGGTCATGACCCGCGCGCCCTGGCTGCCGCCGAACACGACAAGCTTCAGCGGCGAAGCCCCGGAAATCGCCGGATAATCCTGCCGCGCGGCCTCGATCACCGCAGGCCTCACCGGATTGCCGGTATGCGTCGCCTTGCGCTCCAGCCGGCCGCTCGCGGTGCGCGGATAGCCGGTTGCGATGGCGTTCGCGAACCTCGCAATCAGCCGGTTGGCGCGGCCCATGACGGCGTTGGCATCGTGAATGACCGTCGGGATGAAAAGCAGTTTTGCCGCGAGCATCGGCGGCAGCGTGGGATAGCCGCCGAAGCCGACGACGGCCTTGGGCCGCAGGCGGAGCAGAAGAAGAATCGACCGCAGCAAACCGTTGCCGAGCCGGAAGAAAGTCAGCGCCAGTCTCAGCGGATTGCCGCCGCGCAGCGTATCCGCGGAGACGACATGCACTTCGCCCGCCGGAAACCTGCCGAGATAGTTCGAGACGCGATGATCGGTGACGAGATCGACGCGAAAGCCGCGTGCGACCAGCACATTCGCAAGCGCTTCCGCCGGAAACAAATGTCCGCCGGTGCCGCCCGCCGCGAGCAGGATCAGCGGCGCTTTCGCGCCGTCGCTCATGCCCGCGCGCCCTGCTGTGCGTAGTCTTCTTCGATATCGCGGAGCCGCGGATGCCTGCGCGTGAGCGCAAGCAGCATGCCCATCCCGAAAGCGAGCGAGATCAGCGAGGAACCGCCGTAGGAGACGAACGGCAGCGTCATGCCTTTGGCCGGCACGAGATGCAGGTTCACCGCCATCGCGATCGAAGACTGCAGGCCGAACAGGAGCGTGATCCCGGCGATCGCAAGCCGCACGAACGGATCTTCCTCGCGCGAGGCGTGCCAGAGCCCGCGCAGCACGACGAAACAGAACAGCGCTACCAGGATCAGACAGAGCACAATGCCGAACTCCTCAGCCGCCACCGCGAAGATGAAGTCGGCGTGGCCGTCCGGCAGAATGCGCTTCACCGTCCCCTCGCCCGGTCCGCGGCCGAGCCAGCCGCCGCGCATGAAGGACTCGATCGCGGCGTCGATCTGGAAGGTGTCGCCCGATTCCGGATAGATGAAGCGATCGATGCGCGAGCGCACATGATGAATTGAGTGATAGGCGACCGCGAGCGCGGTGAGCGCGGCGCCGCCGATGCCAGCGACCCAGACCCAGCGCAATCCCGAAACAAAGAACAGCGCGCACCACACCAGCGCAATCAGCACGGTCTGTCCGAAGTCGGGCTGCCGCAGGAGCAGAAACACGACCGCTGCCAGCGAAGTGAACGCGAACGCCGTCGTCGGCATTTGCGGATTGCGCTTTGCTTCGGAGAAGACCCAGGCCGTCAGCACGATGAAGGCCGGCTTCAGAAACTCCGAAGGCTGCAGACTGAAGCCGAGGACCGAGAGCCAGCGGCGCGCACCCTTGATCTCCGCGCCCACGAACAGCGTCATCGCGACCAGTACGAAGCTGACACCGAACACGATCAGCGCCACACGCCGGATCTGCCGCGGGTTCAGGAGCGAAGTGCCGATCAGCACGCAGACCGCAGGGATCAGATAAAGCGCCTGCCGGTGCACGAAATAAAACGGATCTACGCCGAGCCGCGTGGCTAGCGGAGGCGACGCTGCCAAGAGCAGGATGATGCCGAGCAGCACGATCGCAAACAGCGCCCCGAGCAGCAGGCGATCGACCGTCCACCACCATTCGCCGAACAGCGTTCTTTGCGCACGCGAAACCACTCGTCCGTCCCCTTAACCGTCGTTAACGGACCATAGAGCGAACCAGTGAACGGAACGTATCTCCCCGCACCTCGAAGTTGGGGAACTGATCGTAGGAAGCGCAGGCCGGGGACAAGAGCACGACCGGATGGGGCAGATTGGCCGCCGCGGCGTCCTTGGCCGCCTCGCTGAGCGCCCGATCCAGCGTGCCGGAAATAGCGTACGGAACCGTTCCGAGCTGTTTCGCGAAGGCCTCCGCGGATTCGCCGATCAGATAGGCCTTCTTGATGCGCGGGAAATAGCCTTCGAGGCCGGCGAGCCCGCCCGCTTTCGGCTTGCCGCCGGCAATCCAGAAAATTTCCGTAAAGCTCGCAAGCGCGCGGGCCGCGGCGTCGGCGTTGGTCGCCTTCGAATCGTTGATGAAGAGCACGTTGCCCTTGCGGCCGACCTCTTCCATGCGGTGCGCAAGGCCGGGGAAGGTTCGCAGCGCCGCCGCGATCTGCGCATGGGGAATCCCGAGCGCGTTTGCCGACGCGAATGCGCAGGCCGCGTTCTGCGCGTTGTGTATGCCGCGTAGGCTGCCGATACCGGTAAGCGGCGCAGAAAAGATACTCGCACCGCCCTGCGCGAAGGTGATGCGCTCGCCTTCGAGAAAAATTCCGTCGGAGACCGGATGGCGCATGGAAACGCGGATTACCCGCGTACCGGCCCGTTCCGCGCGGTCGGCAATCGCCGCCGATGCGTTGTCATCGACGCCGACAACGGCAGTCCCACCCGGCTGCACGCCCGCGATCAGCCGCGCCTTCACGCTCGCATAGTTCTCGAACGTACCGTGCCGGTCGATGTGATCGGGCGAAAGATTGAGCAGTACGCCAACGGAAGGATTGAGCGACGGCGCCAGGTCGATCTGGAACGAAGAGCATTCGATCGCATGGATGCGCGACGGCGACGGCGGATCGAGCGCGAGGATGGGCGTGCCGAGATTGCCGCCGAGCGCGACATCGCGGCCTGCGCTCGTAAGAATATGCGCAATCAAAGCCGTCGTCGTCGATTTGCCATTGGTGCCGGTGATCGCCACGAATGGCGCGCTCGGTACGCGCGCCTTGCGCTCGCGGCAGAAGAGTTCGATGTCGCCAATAACCTCGACGGCGGCGTTGCGCGCGAGCCCGACCGTCCAGTGCGGCACCGGGTGCGTGAGCGGAACCCCGGGAGCAAGCACGAGCGCGGCGATCCCGCTCCAGTCGATTTCGCGAAGGTCTTTCGTTTCGATATTCATCGCGCGCGCCTTCTCGACGCTCGAAGCCGTGTCGTCCCACGCGATCACCTTCGCACCGCCCGCGAGCAGCGCTTCCGCGGTCGCGATGCCGCTTGCACCGAGGCCAAACACCGCGACCGTCTTTTCGCGGAATGTCGTGACCGGCGTCATCGCGGCGATTCTCTCAGCGCAGCTTGAGCGTGGACAGACCGACCAGCGCCAGCACCACCGAGATCACCCAGAAGCGGATCACGATCTGCGCCTCGGTCCAGCCAAGCTGTTCGAAGTGATGATGGATCGGCGCCATCTTGAAGATGCGCTTGCCGGTGAGCTTGAAGGAAACCACCTGCACGATTACAGAAACTGCCTCGAGCACGAAAAGCCCGCCGACCACCGCGAGCACGATCTCGTGCTTGGTCGCGACCGCTACGGTTGCAAGCAGCGCGCCGAGCGAAAGCGAACCGGTGTCGCCCATGAAAATCTGCGCGGGCGGCGCGTTGAACCACAGAAAGCCGAGACCGGCGCCGATCACCGCACCGCAGACGATCGCAAGCTCGCCCGAGCGCGGCACATGCGGAATGCCGAGATAGTTCGCAAATCCCGCATTGCCGACGAGATAGGCGATCAACGCGAAACTCGCCCCCGCGATCATCACCGGCACGATGGCAAGGCCATCGAGGCCGTCGGTCAGGTTCACCGCATTGGCAGCACCCACGATGACGAAGGCGCCGAAGGCGACGATGCCCCAGCCCAGCCAGATATAAATGTCCTTCAGGAACGGTATTGCCAGCGAATACTTGATCTGCGGATTCGCTATGCGCGTAATCGCGTATAGCGCGATTGCAGCGATGATCACTTCGAGCACGAGCCGGAACTTTGCTGAGAAGCCGGCATGTGTCTGCCGCGTAACCTTCAGATAGTCGTCATAGAGCCCGATCAGCCCGAACGAGATCGTGACGCCGAGCACGACCCAGACATAGGGGTTGGAAAGATTTGCCCACAGCAGCACCGACACAATGAGGCCGGACAGAATCATGAGCCCGCCCATGGTCGGCGTGCCCTTCTTGTTGAGGAGATGCGAAGCGGGTCCGTCGGCGCGAATCGGCTGGCCCCGGCCCTGCTTCACGCGTAGCAGCGCGATGATCGCAGGACCGAACAGAAAGACGAACAAGAGCGCCGTCAGCACCGCCCCGCCGGTGCGGAAAGTGATGTAGCGGAAAACGTTGAAGCCGGGAATGACGTCGCCGAATTGCGCAAGCCAATAAAACAAGATCGTCTCCTCATGCCGGAGTGTTTGCGGGCGCGGGCACGCCGAACTTCTGGGTCAGCGATTTGACGATCCTGCCCATGCCGCTTGCGTTCGAACCCTTGATCATGACCGCGTCGCCGCCCTGCAAGACGGAGAGAACCTGCGGTTCCAGCGCTTCGGCGTTCTCCGCATAGCCTCCCCGCATTCCCGAGGGAAGCACCTCCCATAGCGAATGCATGAGCGGCCCGGAACAGAGCACGAGATCAATTTTTCCGGCGTCCAGACTTTGGGCGAGTTCGGCGTGACGAAGCGGCGCCTCCGCGCCGAGTTCGAGCATGTCGCCGAGAACCGCGATCCGCCGGCCTTTTTTTCCGACCGGCGCGCGGGAAAGTACGTCGATCGCCGCGCGCATGGAGGCCGGATTGGCGTTGTAGCTTTCGTCGATCAGAAGCCCCTCGCCGCCCGGAAGCCGCAGCGGCACCCGCCTTCCGCGCCCGACCGGCGGCACGAGTTGCGCAAGCGAGAGCCCCGCCTTGGCAAGATCGGCTCCGGCGAGTTTCGCGGCGGCCAGCACCGCGAGCGCGTTCATCACGAGGTGCCGCCCCGGCGCGCCGAGCTTGAACATCAGTCTCTCGCCGAGGATATCCGCATGTACGGTGGAGGAGTCCTCCTGCAAGGCGGCTTCGATGAGCCGGGCATCGGACCTTTCGTCCTCGCCGAAGCCGACGATACGCGAAACCTCTGCCGCTTTCGCGGCAGCTTCGAGCCGCGCGAACTGGTTGTTGTCGCGGTTGAGAACGGCCGCACCGCCGGGTTCCAGACCCAGAAAAATCTCCGCCTTGGCATCGGCAATGGCCTCGATGCCGGAAAAATATTCGAGATGCACCGGCTCGATCGTGGTGATGATTGCGATATGCGGGCGCACGAGTCTTGTGAGCGGAGTGATCTCGCCGGCGTGATTCATGCCGATTTCGAAAACGCCGAACTTTGCATCTTTTGAGAGCCGCGCGAGCGAAAGCGGTACGCCCCAGTGATTGTTGAAAGACGCACGCGAGACATGCGTCTCGCCGCTCGGGCTGAGCGCGAGACAAAGCGCCTCCTTGGTGCCGGTTTTTCCGGCGGAGCCGGTGACGGCGACGATCTTTGCGCTCGAACGTGCGCGTGCAGCGGTTGCTACGTCGCGCATCGCCTGCAGCGTTTCATCGACGACAAGAAGCGCCGCGTCGTTCGGAAACCTTTCCGCGGATGCCGCATCCACAACGGCGAGCGAGGCACCCTTCGCAAGCGCGGCCTCGACAAAATCGTGTCCGTCGAGCCGCTCCCCCTTGATCGCGAAGAAAGCGTCGCCCGGTGACAGCGTGCGCGTGTCGATGGAAATGCCGGTGAGGATCTCCTGCACCGCGCCCCGCAATGTGCCGCGGGCGGCGGCGGCCATCTCCTGCGCGCTCCAGAGCGGCTTCGCCAAGCTCATGCTCAACCCTTCAGCGCGGCTGCAACCGCTTCATGATCGGTATAGGGAATGGTGCGGTCGCGCAGGATTTGGCCGCTTTCGTGGCCCTTGCCGGCGATAAGCAGCACGTCGCCCGGCTTCAAGTCCATGATGGCGCTTCGTACGGCTTCGGCGCGGTCGCCGATCTCAACGGCGCCGGGCGCCTCCGCCAGAATCGCACGGCGGATTTCCGCCGGCTCCTCGCTGCGAGGATTGTCGTCGGTGACGTAGATTTGATCGGCGTGCTTCGCGGCCGCGGCGCCCATCAGGGGACGCTTCCCCGGATCGCGGTCGCCGCCCGCACCGAACACGACCGCGAGCTTTCTGCGCACATAGGGACGCAACGCCGTAAGAGCATTCTCCAGCGCGTCCGGCGTATGCGCATAGTCGATGAAAATCGGCGCACCGTTTTTCTCGCCGGCGAACTCGAGGCGGCCGGACGCGCCTTTGAGACTCTCCAGCGCGCCGAGCACTTTCTTCGTGTCACTCCCGGTAACGATCGCAAGGCCTGCGGCGACCAGCGCGTTCGAGACCTGAAACGCACCGACGAGCGGCAGCTTCACGGAATATTTCGTGCCGTCGGCAAGAATTTCGAGACGTTGCGAGAAGCCGTCGAGCGCCGCGGTCGCAAGCTGAAGGTTCTTTCCCGTGCGCCCGACGCTGAAAAAGCGCAGGCCGCGCTTCCCCGCAATTGCTTCCACGCGCTTCGCATCTTCTTCGCCGGCATCGGCGACCGCCGCCGCGCCTTCGTGCAGCAGCGAATCGAAGAGCCGCATCTTGGCGGAACGGTATTCCTCGAACGTTTTGTGGTAGTCCAGATGATCGCGCGTGAGGTTCGTGAATGCACCCGCCGCCAGCCGCACGCCGTCGAGCCGCTTCTGGTCGAGGCCGTGCGAGGACGCCTCCATCGCCATATGTGTGACACCCGCTTCCGTGAGCCGGTCGAGCATTTCGTGGAGCGAAACCGCATCCGGCGTGGTCAGGCTGCCGGATACCTCGCCGGAGGGCGCCACCAGTCCGAGCGTACCGACGCTCGCTGCCCGCATTCCAAGCGCCGCCCAGATCTGCCGCACGAAAGAAGCGACGGAGGTTTTGCCGTTGGTGCCGGTCACCGCCACTATGACCTGCGGCTGGCGCGGAAAGACCTTAGCCGCGGCAAACGCAAGGACGCGGCGCACGTCGGCGACACGAAAGTAAAGTATTCTCTCGGGCAGACCGGCGGGCCGTTCATTCTCGCCGATCACGACGGCGGCGCCGCGCGCAGCCGCGTCGTTTGCAAACTTCGCGCCGTCCGCCTTCGCGCCCGGAATTGCGAAGAACGCAAATCCCGTCGAGGCCTGTCGGCTGTCCGCGCAGATGCCGTAGACACGAAAGCCCGCCGGGGCGCCGGCGCCGATCAGGTCGCGAAGTTCGAACGCCATGGTTTATTCCCGATGCGCGACGCTTCTAGTTCGCGGCGTTCCGCAAGGAAAGCATGCTCTGCGCGGTCGGCAGATTGGTGCGCGGCTCGACGCCAAGGAGCGGCGCAATCCGCGCGATGATCTTGCCCGCAACGGGTGCCGCGTTCAATCCGGCGGTCGCGGCAGCCGCGCCCTGCTCCTTCTGCGGCTCGTCCAGCATGACGAGCACCAGATATTTCGGCTTGTCCGCGGGAAAGATCCCCATGAAAGCGGTGAGCAGCTTGTTTTTCGCATAGCGGCCGCGCTCGACCTTTTCCGAGGTGCCGGTCTTGCCGCCCACGAAATAGCCCTCGACTTCGGCGCGCCTGGCAGAGCCGATCTCGACGTTGAGACGCATCAGGTAGCGCATCTGGTCGGAGGTCGACTGCTTGATCACGCGCGTCGCGTTCTTCTTCGCTTCCGCCTCGGTGCGGCGCAGGAACGTCGGCTGGATGAGGTGGCCCCCGTTCACGAGCGCCGCCGTCGCCACCACCGCCTGCAACGGCGTCACCGAAAGCCCGTGGCCAAACGCGATCGTCACCGTATTGATCTCGCTCCAGGGGTTGGGAACGAGGGGCATTGCGCTTTCCGGCAGTTCCGTCCGCAGACGGTCGAGCAGTCCCATTTTCTTCATGAAGGCCTTGTGCGCATCCACGCCGATCGCGAGCGCCATGCGCGCCGAGCCGATATTCGACGAGTAGGTGAAAACCTCGGACGTCGAAAGCACACGCCGTTGCGGATGGAAATCGTGGATCGTGTGCCTGCCGTATTTCAGCGGATGCGTCGCGTCGAAGGTGGAGTTCATCGTGACCTTGCCGGAATCGAGCGCCATTGCGACGGTGAGCGCCTTGAAGGTCGAACCCATCTCGAACACGCCGGTCATGAGGCGGTTGAAGCGCGCGGGGTCCTTCGGCGAACTCGGCTTGTTCGGGTCGAAGTCGGGCAGCGACACCATCGAGACGATCTCGCCGGTGTTCACGTCGATCACGAGCGCGTTCGCAGCCTGCGCCCTGAAGCGGTCCTTGGCGATGATCAGTTCGTCGCGCACCGCCTGCTGCACGTCGAGATCGAGTGCGATTTCGACCGGTGCGAGGTTGTGGTTGGTCGCAAATCCCGCGCGATGCAGCGCGCTTAAGCCCCCGCTGTCGATCCACTTCTCAAAGCCGAGAATGCCCTGATTGTCCACGTTCACCTGGCCGAGAACATGGGCCGCCAGCGGTCCGTTCGGATAGACGCGCTTGTATTCCTTCAGGAAGCCGATTCCCGGCAGCCCCAACCGATAGATTTTGCGCTGCTGTTCCGGCGTGATCTCGCGGCGCAGCCAGGCGAAGTAACGCTTCGAACTAAGCCGCGCCCGCAGCTCGGCGCGATCGAGATCCGGCAGCGTTTTCAGAAGCAGATCGGTCGCCTCGTCGACATCGATAATGCGGTGCGGCTCCGCGAACAGCGACGGCGTCCGCACATCGGTCGCGATCAGGCGGCCCTTGCGGTCGAAAACGTCCGGCCGCGCCTGTGCGACCGCTTCGGCCGCGCGCGCCTTCTGCGAGGCGGAGGCATCGGGCGCCACGCCGAGCCACACCAGCCGCGCGGCAATGACGCCATAGACGCAGGCGAAGGCCAGCAGAAGAAAGACGATACGGGCCCGCGCCACGCCCGTACCTTGCTTGCGCAGCGAAAGGTGCGAGAGCGCATTCCGAAGCCGGTCGAGATTACGCATCACTGTTGCTCCACCGATCCGGTCGGCGTTTCGTCCGGACCGTTGTCGTTCGCCTGCGGCGGCGGCAGGCTTTGCAGCATATCGCCGATCGGATCGCCGGGCTTCGGCCGCTCGGGAAGCGTGCTGACGCTGCCGAAGCGTCTGGCCTCTACCGGTTTCATTTTCAGATGCCGTGTCGCAAGCTCCTGAATGCGGTCGGGAGAAGAAAGCTTCGACCACTCCGCGCGTGCCGACGCGATCCGGTCCTTCTCTGAGCGGATTTCGTTCCTGAGCTTTTGCGCCTGCTGCGCTTCTGCGGTCGCGCGATACTTGATGTCGTAGACATAGCCCGCGCTCGCGATCAGGCCCATGACCATCAGACAGTGCAAAAGGCGCAGCATCAGCGCGCCTCCAGCGACGGAATTTTATCGAGCAGTGCCGCGAGCGGGTCGTCTCGCCGCGCGGGCGCGGCGGTGCGCTCCGCCACGCGCAACTTCGCCGAGCGCGCACGCGGATTGATTTTCAGTTCGTCTTCGCCCGCGACCGTTGCCTTGCGCGAAATGGCCTTGAAGCTCGAAGAGACGGCCTTCGCTGCCGGGGCATGGCGGGAGACCGCGGGGGTCTGCGATCGCGATGCGATGAAGGTTTTCACCAGCCGGTCTTCGAGCGAGTGAAACGAAATCGCCGCGAGCATGCCGCCCGCTTTCAGAAGCTGTTCGGCAGCGAGCAGGCCCTTGGCGATCTCGCCGAGCTCGTCGTTCACATAGATGCGCAGGGCCTGAAAGGTGCGTGTCGCCGGGTCGATGTCGCCCGGCCTGGCGTGAATCGCCTCGCGGACGATTTTCGCAAGCGCGCCGGTTGTCGCGATCGGCGCTTCCTTGCGCGCTTCGGCAATCGCACGCGCTACGAACTTCGCTTTCTTCTCTTCGCCAAGCACGGCGATGATGCGAAGCAAGTCCCGCTCGTCATAGTTGTTGACGACATCCGCTGCGCTTATCCCGCTCGCACTCATGCGCATATCCAACGGTCCGTCGAAGCGGAACGAGAAGCCGCGCCCGGCCTCGTCGAGCTGCATCGAGGAGACGCCGAAATCGAACAGGATGCCGTCGACCCGATCGAAGCCGTGGCGCGGCGCGATCTCAAGCATCTCGGAAAATTTCGCCTCGACCACCGTCAGCCTGCCGCCGAATTCGCTCACGACGCCGGCGGCCTCCGCGACCGTGCGCGGGTCGCGGTCGAAGCCGAGCACCTCGCAACCGGCAGCCGCAAGCAGAGCCCGCGTGTGCCCGCCCGCGCCGAAGGTCGCGTCGATATACTTTCCGCCGTCTTTGGGTTTGAGGGAGGAAACGACCTCCCGGAGCATCACGGGAAGATGGCGAGCCGGTCCGCCAGCAGGGCCCGTTTTCGGGCCGCTGCGGCCCGCGATCATCCAGACGCTCCGGAAGGTTTCCCTGAAGCGCCGAGTGCCCGCCTGAACGCGCGCACTTTCTCGGTCGCTTCCGTTAGATGCGAGCGGAAGCGCGAAGGCTCCCACATCTGAAATTTGTGACCGAGACCGACGAAGGTCACCGCGTCCGAAATCTGCGCGTGCGCCTTCAGCGATTCGGTCAGAATGATGCGCCCTTCCGAGTCGGGCTTCAGCGTTTCGCTGCGCCCGTACAAAGCTGCCGAGAATTCCTCGCGCTCCTCCGAGAACGGCGGATAGCGGTCGATCAGGGACTCGATTTCCGAAAGAAGCGCAGAGCCGCCCGCATCCACCGCCGGCCGGTCCAGCGCGGGATGACAGTGCAAGCCTTCGTGCCCGTCGCGCGCAAGCACGGCACGGAAGGGGGCTGGAATGGAGACTCTGCCTTTGGCGTCCAGTCGCATCGTAAATGTCGACAAAAAGCGGTTCATCGGAACACCGGACGCAACGACGCCACCCGGCTCCAACGGCGCGCGGCATCGGGAGCGGCGAGAAGACTTGTCGCCACCCCACCGGATCGGCCTCACACCGGAGCGGGATAATTTGGGATAACATGGGACCCTATGGTCGTCAACGAACGCAAAACGCCAAACGCCGAGAGGCCGCGCGAAAGCGCGGCTTCTCCACAGGCGATTAACGCGCTGTAAGGCTTAAGATTCGGTTTGCGGCGTCGTGGCGGGAGGACCCGGCTTCTTCGGGAACAGAAGCCGCTGGTAGAGCAGCCCGATCCCGACCAGCACCACTCCGAGACCGATGAAGGAGAGCGCCCGCCAGATGCCCTTCAGGTCCTCCATATCGATCAGGAAGACCTTGGCGATGGTAAGCAGCATCACCGCAGCGGAGGCGAGACGCACGGCCTTCGAATTGCGCAAAATGCCGATCAGAAGGAGCAGCACCGAGAACGCGAGCCAGACCGCTGAATAGGTGTACTGCTCGGCATTGCTGGTTATGCCGTTCGCAAGCTGCGGCCCCTGATAGAGCGTACGCACTTCAAGCGTGAGATACATCATCGCGAGCGCGATCGACGCGATCGCGGCAGCCGTGCGGAAGCCTTCGGTCCGCGTTTTCTGGTAGGTGATCGCAAGGATGCCCGCGAGCACCGCCGGCACGAGATAGCCGAGCATCACCAGATTGAAGAAGCGGCCGCCGACCGCATGGTTCGTGACCACCGGATTCTCCGCCGTGAGCAGGATCGCAATTCCAGCGAGCGTCAGCCCGGCGATGACAAGTGCCCCGGCGCCATGCACCACGTTCTTCGTCACCATGCGTGTGCGCTCGAGCCCGATCGTCATGGCAAGCCCGACGATGACATGCATGGCGACTTCGGTGAGCGGCGTGCCGCTGTTGTAGATGTCGCCGCCGTTGACGTAGTGGCGGATCTGCAAGGAGAAGAAGAGCGCCGTGAAAAGGATCGCAAGCGAGTCGGCAAATCGCGACGGGAAATCGTCCTTGCGTTTTCTGAGCAGCCAGCCCGTGGCCCAGAACGAAATCGCTGGCACGCCATAGCCCCACAAGAGCCAATTGAAGACCGGCGTGGCGCCGAGATCGTTGCCGACGATCCGCGGATCGTAGGCGATGCGCGCAACGACCAGCAGGCAGGCGGCCGCGGCCAGCCAGCGCAAGAACGGCAGCGGGCGCTTGCTCTCGACATAGGCGATTCCGGCGGCCATCAGCGCGAGCGAGACCGTGAGCCAGCCTTTTTCGAGCGCGAAGGTCAGCGCGAGCGCGAGCGAGACGATGGAGCCTGCCGCGAAGATCGCGGCGGCGGAAGCCGAGCCGGGTTTCGCGGTTCGTTTCGACAAGGCTTCGGTGGCGTATGCAAGGAGTGCCGCAAGCACGAGCGCCACGCCCGCGAACGGAATCGAGCGCTCCCACAGCGCAATCCGATAATAAAGTGCGGCCATGATCGCGATCGGCGCGATGACCGCCGCCGCGGCCCACAGGATCGATTGCGCCGCGCTCTTGGTGCGCTCCTGTACGACAAAACCGGTCGCGCAGAAGGCGATTGCAAGCGCGGCACCGAGCCATAGATGCGAGCCGAAGGTCGCGCGCGGAAGTTCGGGAATGTTTCCGGCCACCGGCCCGGGCGCGGCGAGCGGGCTCTCCACCCGCAGTTCCACCGCCCACTGCGCAAGCACTAGACCCGCGAGAATCGCAGCGGCCGGCACCGCCGCGGTCGCGGATTCTGCGCGCCACGCGATCGCGATGGTCGCAACGCACAGAATTGCGAAGGCGTAAAGCGCAGGCGCTTCGTGATTGCGCGCAACTACCAGAAACGCGACGGCGAGCAGGTAGCCCGCAAGCGCGCCGGACGAAATGCCGTCGACTTTCCCCGCTGTTGCGGCTGGCCCGTAAAACAGACCCGATACGATCAGCGCGGCCGCGAGCGCGTAGCCCACGACACCATGGAACACATGCGGCATCAGCGCATCGCGCGCGAAATCGTCGATGCCGGGCAGCATCCAGAACACGGCAAAGGCTACCGCCGTGATCGCAAGCCAGCGCCACAGCCGCGCACGCGCAAGCGCAAAGGCCGCCGCAGTCACGACCGCGAGGTAGATGTAGAGCGCCCAGTAGTTCGGTGCGTCGGACGAAACCAGGATCGGCGTGACGTAGGCGCCGATCAGACCGAGGCCCGCGAGCATTGGTCCGTGCAAGAGCGCCGCCGCAAGGGTCAGCACCGCAACAATGCCGAGCGCGACGAACGCGGCGGCGGGTGACAAAAAACCGTACAGCGCGTAGGCGGCGTACACCGTCGCATAGGCAGCCGTGGTGCCGGCCGCGGTGAGAATGCTCGGGATGTGCGCGCCCGGCACGCCCGCGACGTCAGAGCCCTTTTCCTTACGGCGCATCCACTCGCCGGCGGCAACGAGCAGCGCCGCGAACAGCCCGCCGAGGAAGATCCGCATTCCGGGGCCGATCAGCCCGGCCTCGATCGAGTAACGCACGAGGAAAATGCCGCCAAGCGCGAGCGCAAGTCCGCCGACCCACACCACCCAGCGCGTACCCAGCTGCTCCTCGAAGCTCGCGCCGCTCTTGGGCTTCGGCGATGCGGGCGTGCGCGGAGGACGCGGCGGGATCGGCGTTTCGCGGACGAAGGGCTCAGCGGGTGTCGCAGCCGCCGGAGGCGTTGCCGGCGCGGTGACGGCGGGCGACGGTGTTGCAGCGGCGGGAGCGCGGGGTTCGCGCGGCGTACGCGGCGCCGCGACGAAGGGAGACTGCGTCTCGATACCGAGCCGCTTCTCGATTTCGCGAAGCCGCATATCGATGTTGCGAAGCTGGCCGCCCTGCGCGATCGACTTGAAGAAAGCGATGATCGCCATCACCGGCAGCGCCAGGATCAGTACCGCCAGCAGCGCCCATTCCATCGGTATTCCCCCAAGCCCCGTAGGTCCGTGATGCTATCGCAGGGAGCTTGCGAAGCGAAGCGCTCCTACCCCTTGTGCAAACGCGGGAGAAGTGGAATTCGGGACAAAAGAACGTGAGCGAAAACTGCCGTGCGGAAGGCTTTCAAACCGGACTCGCGCTGCGTCACCGCGGTATCGCCCTCGCCGAATACAAGCGAGCGCGCCTGCGCGCCCGATATCCTGCTGCTGCACTACACCGGCATGCCGACCGCAGAAGCCGCGCTCAAGTGGCTGTGCAATCCGGAAAGCAAAGTCTCGTCGCATTATTTCGTCGATGAGGACGGCATGGTCACCCAGCTCGTCGCGGAAAGCCTGCGCGGACATCACGCCGGGGAGTCGTCGTGGGAAGGCACCACCGACATCAATTCGCGCTCGATCGGAATCGAGATCGTCAATCCCGGACACGAACACGGCTATCGCGATTTCCCCGACGAGCAGATCGAGGCGGTCGTACATCTGTGCTTTGACATCGTCGCGCGTCACAACATCAAACCGACACGTGTGCTCGCGCATTCCGATGTCGCGCCCATGCGCAAGCAAGACCCCGGCGAGAAGTTTCCGTGGGAGCCGCTCTATGAAGCGGGCGTCGGACACTGGATCGCACCGGTCGCGATCGGCGAAGGCGCGCTGCTGCAGCCCGGTGATTCGGGTCCGGCAGTGCTGGCAATGCAGGCGGCCTTGAAAGAATACGGCTATGGCATTCGGGTCAGCGGCACGTTCGACGAACTGACCAAAGCCGTGGTCACGGCTTTTCAGCGCCATTTCCGGCCGGGCCTTGTCGACGGTATCGCCGATCACTCGACGCTGCGGACGCTCGAGCGCCTGCTCGCTTCACGCCCTTCGTAAACGCAAGAGTTCCATTGCCACAATCTGGCCGGAACCTGCGGCGCCATCCTTGCCAACTGGAACGCTCTGCGATTTTCCGGACTTGCCGACAGAATATGGCCCCATTTCGCGGTGCATCTGCGGTCGATCGATTACGGGGACAAGGAATCCACTCGAAATGAAGCTGTTCCGACTGGCGCTGCCTGCCGCAGCGCTCGCAGCCATCGTAAGCGCAAGCATCGTCACTGCCGAAGAGAATCCCGTCCGCTCGTTTTTGAACGACGAGTTCAGCAATTCGCAACCCGCCGACGAAACCGCGAAAGAGAATACGCAGGTCGCAGATCTCAATGCGGCCGAAACGAAAGCCGACACGGTCACGAAGAATGCGTGGGAAGGCCTCGTCCCCTCGCCCGCGCCGTCCGCGCGCGTGACGCCCGCACATGCGCCGATCCTTGCGCTCATCGACAAGCACGCCGCAGCACTCGGACTCCCCGCAGCATTTGCACGCGCGATTGTACGCATCGAAAGCAATTTCAATCCGCAGGCTACCGGCCGCCAGCGCGAAGTCGGGCTCATGCAGATCAAGTACGAGACCGCGCGCGGCATCGGCTTCACCGGCACGCGCGAGGAGCTCTATGATCCCGACACCAATCTGAAGTGGGGCATGAAGTATCTCGCGATGGCCTGGAAACTAGGCGGCGCCACGCCCTGCGGCGCGGTGCTGCGCTATCAGGCGGGCCATGCCGCGACCCAGCCCACAGCGGCGTCGCGCGCCTACTGCGCTAAGGTCCACACGCATATGGCCTCGGCCAACTGAGCGAAAACGATTCACGATGAAATGGCGCGCCTCGCAAGAGCCGCGCCATTTTTCTTGACCGGGAGCCCGCGCACCCCCATCTACCATTCCGTCAGTCGGCCGGGCGGCCGCGGCGGTTGAACCGCCGAGGAAAGTCCGGGCTCCACGGAGAAACGGTGCCGGATAACGTCCGGCGGGGGCGACCCCAGGGAAAGTGCCACAGAGAACAAACCGCCAAGTCCTTGGACCAGTCAGTCTTCGGACCGGGTAAGGGTGAAAAGGTGCGGTAAGAGCGCACCGCGCTGCTGGCAACAGGAGCGGCACGGCAAACCCCACCGGGAGCAAAGCCAAATAGGGATGACGCGGCCGTTTCTTGCGCAAGCGGAACGAGCCGGTTCTCTTCGGACCAGTCATCCGGGTTGGCTGCTCGAGGCGCTTGGCGACAGGCGTCCCAGAGGAATGGCTGCCACGCGGGCCTGTCCCCGCGAAAGCGGGGAGCAGTCCCGCCATACAGAACCCGGCTTACAGGCCGGCTGATGCTCGATGAGAAGGCCCGGCGGGACGACCGCCGGGCCTTCGCCCGTTACAGCTTGATGAAATTTTTAGGTATCTAATTACCTTTTACACAGGCTATTTTCCAGGAACAACCCACAGGGATCGGGCGTTATGCAGCGGACCTAAACTTTAGGCTGATTTTTCGCTTCCCTCGGGACCTGCTGGCTGGCAGCCTCGGGGCAAGCTCAACCAAAGGGGAGACTGAAACATGCTTCTCGCCCGCCGGATTGACGTACTGGCCATCCTCGCTTCTTTCGCCTTTATCGGAGCGATCCTGCTCGGGATGGTCTGAGCCAGATTTCAAGTTTCAACACATGAAACGCCGGACAGAGTGGTCTGACCGGCATTTCTCTCTTGCAACCAGATACAACCAATGAACGAATTTACTATCAGGTACAATTTTAAGTGACATAGCCTAAGCCTGAGCCCTACTCTACCCCAGGATGCGGCATCAGAAAGCGCAACTTACGCGCTCGCCTTCAGTAGGAGTAATCGGGATGAAACGCATTCTTCTCTCCTCGGCCGCGCTCATGATGGCCCGGATCGTAGGGCACGAGCCTTCAGAACGCTGTCGGGAATTCAGGCGCGCGGCCCGACCCATTCGATGATCGCATCGGCGACCTGTCGCCAGCCGTCCCCCAGCATCATGTCATGCGCGACTCCCGGAAACATCCTCGCCGTTACGCCAAAGGACGCGGCGGCGGTGCCGCCGATCTGCCGGCGGCTGAATATCGTGTCACTCTCGCCACCCATCACCATCAGCGGTGTGCGGACTTTTGCCGGCTTGCGCAGGTCGAGCATCAGCATGTCCAGAAAGGCGCGATAGGATTCGTCCTGCATCCGCTCGAAGTAGCGCTGCACTTTTTCCTCGCTCATGGACTTCGAGAAAAACGCTTCGCGGACCAGCGCGGGCGTCCCGACAAGGGGCCGCAGGCTCAAACTCGCATTGATCCGCAGGATGATCAGCGGGTGACGCGCAGTCAGCCGCATCAGCGTCGAAAACACGCCGCCAGGAGGCACGGACGCGAGCAGAACGGCAGCCGGCGCCTGCCGGGTTTCGAGATATTTCTGGACGACGAAGCCGCCCATCGAATGACCGATCAGAATTGGCGGTGACGAAAGCCCGTCCGCGATTTGCGCGACGTCCTGCACATAGTCCCCGACACTGTGCCAGCGTAACCGCTCGCGTCCTTCGCTCGCGCCGTGGCCGCGCAAGCTCAGCGCGTGAGATGCGAAACCCCGCTCCGCGAAATAATCGAGAAAACCTTCATCCCAGCACCAGGCACCGTGCCAGGCGCCATGCACGAACAGGAGCGGCGTGCGGTACTTCGCCGTGCTGATACCTTTCGAAATCAATTCGAGCTTCATGGCCGCCCTCCGTGCCCGCACTGTAGCAAAGAGATTGCCTGCCCGCAGGTTTGCAAGCCATACGCAGGCCAGCGGCGAAAGCTATTCGGCCGCTTCGCGCGGAATGCGGGCGGGATCGTAAGAGAGCAGCGGCGCGAGCCAGCGTTCGGCCTCCGCCACCGTCCAGCCCTTACGCTCCGCGTAATCCTCGACCTGATCGCGATCGATGCGGTCCACGCCTTCCAAGCGATCAACATCGAGCCCTTACCCTGCGGCGCGAACAGCGGGGTCGAATTGTAACGGTCAGCGCAGCCGAAAGCTCGTGGTGAATTCCTCTGCGGCGCTCGCAGACAAGAGACAAAAAAAGAAAAAGAAAACGCAAACCTACGAACGCATGCAATAGGCTGTTCGCGATAGTCGGCGGCTAAGAAAAATCTTGGCTACGATCACTAGAAAGTTCTTTGCGCTTTCTTCACCGATCCGAAGATTTAGTTACCTATACAAATGACCAATGCCGTAAACTGTTTCGCTCTATCGGCGACGTCCGGCCACGAGAGCGGTGGCGCGTTGTTGCTGGCTGCTGCTACATTGATACCATTGGCATCAAGAAAGCTGAGAAGAATTGAGGACTTGATCGCAAAGTTTACATTCTGCGGAATTTCGCCCGATTGGGAAGCAATCTTCAAAGCATCAAGCTTCGAAGTAACAACACCTATTACGTTGCCATACTGGTCGAGAAGAGGCCCGCCACTGTTTCCGGATTGCACCGGGGCCTGAAATTGTAATTGGCGCGTATCATTCGACAGACCGGCGGTCGCGGTAACGCTGCCACGGGTAAAATTACCAGTACTCGCCAAGTCCCCTAGCAACGGGAACCCAAAGACAGCGACTTCTTCGCCCAAGCGAGAACTGTTCTTTATTAGCGCAAACCTCTCGGGTTTGAATTCTGTCGCAATCACCGCAAGATCGTTTATCTTATCGCGAGCAATGACACGAGCAGTCGATGTTTGACCGTCGAGGACAGCTAGGACTGATTTGCAATTGTCCACGACGTGCGCGTTTGTAACAAAGTTTCCAGTCGTCGATACCGCGAAAGCGGTACCTGTGTTGAAGGAAGGCTTCTTGTCCGATTCAGGAGTACGCTTGACAGACAATTCGGGGTCAGCGCGCGGACCGGACGGCGGAAAAATTGCGTAACCCAAACCTACGGATGACCGGAACAAGTCCGACATTATTGTGGAAAGCCGATCGCCGTTAAATGCGGCCTCCGGCCGATAAGACAGTTCGAAACCGACGATCCCACGCCCGCGGAAGTCTTGATAACGTACATATCGCTTGACGCCGCCTGACTCCGAAACGACGACAAAAAAATCAGAGCGCATAATATGGTAATGCACCGCTGATCGCCGCAACGTTTCTTCAAGAACCAGCCGATATGCTTCGCCGATCTCTATCGTTGAATAGTAGTCGAATTTAATCCGGATAGGTTGATCAGATGAATAGGCGACACCATACTTAGTGCGCTCCGTCCGTAAGCCGAGCCCTCGCGGAATCCATAGACGGGCACCTGCATCCGGATGGCTTGTCGACTCCAATTTCCATTGTGACAAGAGAGGGGCAGCCATGGAGCGCAGACGCTCAACCTGTTGAGCAGTCACGATGCCGGTCACCGGCACGCCCATGTCCGCCTGAAATCGGCGGATGGCATCGAAAATGTTCGGACTCAGAACATCGAGGCTAACTGCCTGAGAGTATCCGGCAAGTCCCAGCAGCATTTGCACTTCGTGCCTCTGCTGAAGTGGAAGCGAAGAGAACTCAGCACTAGCTGATCTGAACTCCGGTGACTGCTGTGCAAAACCAGACCGGCCAAAAATGATTACAGTCAGGATTACTATAGCGAATCCGACGCTCAGAGATCCGACTGACATAGCAAAACGAAGGCGCAACATGAGGCAGCCATTTAGCTAGACAAATAACTATGGCACAGCCTTAGATTATCTCAAGGCGCCTATTCAGCCGCTTCTCTGGGAATCCTAGCGGGATCGTAAGAGAGCAGCGGCGTGAGCCAGCGTTCGGCCTCCGCCACCGTCCAGCCCTTACGCTCCGCGTAATCCTCGACCTGATCGCGATCGATGCGGCCCACGCCGAAATAGGCACTCTCAGGATGGGAGAAATAGAGGCCGGAAACGGCCGCGCCCGGCCACATGGCATAGGACTCGGTGAGCTCCACGCTGGTCGCCTTGGTCGCGTCGAGGAGCTTGAACAGAGTCGCCTTCTCGGTGTGGTCGGGCTGCGCAGGATAGCCCGGCGCCGGGCGGATGCCGCGATATTTCTCGAGGATCAGGTCTTCGTTGGTCAGCGCTTCCTCCGGCGCATAGGCCCAGAATTCCTTGCGCACGCGCTGGTGCATGCGCTCGGCAAACGCTTCGGCAAGACGGTCGGCAAGCGCCTTGACGAGGATCGCGGAATAATCGTCGTTCTTCTTCTTGAACTCGTCGGCCTTTTCGTCCTCGCCGATGCCGGTCGTGACAACGAAGCCGCCGATATAATCCGGGACCTTCGTCTCGCTGGGCGCCACGAAATCGGAGAGCGCGACATTGGCTCGCTCGTCGCGCTTCGGCATCTGCTGACGCAGCGTATGGAAAGTTGCCAACTTCTCTTTCCGCGCATCGTCCTTGTAAAGAACGATGTCGTCACCTTCCGCATTCGCAGGCCAGAAGCCGATCACGGCACGCGCTTCGAACCATTTTTCCTTCACGATGCGGTCTAGGAGCGCGGTTGCATCCTTGTAAAGCGTGCGCGCCGCTTCGCCTTGCTTCGGATCGTCGAGAATCTGCGGGAAACGGCCCGTGAGTTCCCAGGACTGGAAGAACGGCGTCCAGTCGATCAGCGGCACGAGCTCGGCGAGATCGTACCCGACGAAAGCTTTCGTGCCCAGGAACGCAGGCTTCTTGGTCTGGCCGTTCGCGAACTCGAGCTTGAGCTTGTTCTTGCGTGCATCCTCGATCGAGATGCGGCGCTGCTCCTGCGAACCGCGTGCATGCGCCTCGGCGACCTTCTCGTATTCCTTGCGCACGGCGTCGAGTTCGATCACACGCGTATCCGGATTGATGAGCTTCGACACCACGCCGACCGCACGACTCGCATCCAGCACATGCACGGCCTGGCTGCGGCGATAGTTCGGCGAGATTTTCACCGCCGTATGCACGCGGCTCGTGGTTGCGCCGCCGATCAAAAGCGGCAGATCGAAGCCCTCGCGCTCGAGCTCGCTCGCGACATGGCACATCTCGTCGAGCGAAGGCGTGATCAGCCCGGAGAGCCCGATGATGTTGCAGTTCTCTTTCCTGGCAGTCTCGAGAATCTTCGCGGCCGGCACCATGACGCCGAGATCGACGATCTCGTAATTGTTGCACTGGAGCACCACGCCGACGATGTTCTTGCCGATGTCGTGGACGTCTCCCTTGACGGTCGCGAGCAGGATCTTGCCGTTGGTCTTGGCCGCCTCGCCCGAACGCTTGCGCTCCTCCTCCATGAACGGAAACAGGTAGGCCACCGCCTGCTTCATCACCCGCGCGGATTTCACGACCTGCGGCAGGAACATCTTGCCGGAGCCGAACAGATCGCCGACCACGTTCATGCCCGCCATCAGCGGACCTTCGATGACATCCAGCGGTTTTTTGGCGGCCTTACGCGCTTCTTCGGTGTCGGCTTCGATGAATTCGGTGATCCCGTTCACGAGCGCGTGCTCGATCCGCTTCTCGACCGGGCGCGTACGCCATTCGAGATCGACTTCCTTTTTCTCGGCGCCTGCGCCCTTGTACTTTTCCGCGAGCGCAAGCAGACGCTCGGTCGCGTCCGCGCGGCGATTGAGCACCACGTCCTCACAGGCTTCGCGCAGCTCTTCAGGAAGATCGTCATAGATCGCGAGCTGGCCCGCGTTGACGATGCCCATGTCCATGCCGGCCTTGATGGCGTGATAGAGAAATACCGCGTGCATCGCCTGCCGCACCGGCTCGTTGCCGCGGAACGAGAAGGAAAGATTCGAAACCCCGCCCGAGATGTGCGCGTGCGGCAGCTTCTGCCGGATGATACGGGTCGCATCGATGAAGGCGACGCCATAACCCGCGTGTTCCTCGATCCCGGTTGCGACCGCGAAAATGTTCGGATCGAAGATAATGTCTTCCGGAGGGAAGCCGACTTCCTCGACGAGGATCTTGTAAGCGCGCGTGCAAATCTCGACCTTGCGCTCGACCGTGTCGGCCTGGCCCTGCTCGTCGAAGGCCATGACCACGACCGCAGCCCCATAGCGGCGCACGAGTTGCGCGTGATGACGGAACGCGTCCTCGCCCTCCTTCATCGAAATCGAATTGACGATGCCCTTGCCCTGCACGCATTTCAGGCCCGCCTCGATCACCGACCACTTCGATGAATCGACCATAATCGGCACTTTGGCGATGTCGGGCTCGGAGGCGATGAGATTCAGAAAGTCGACCATCGCTTTCTCGGAATCCAGCAGGCCCTCGTCCATGTTGACGTCGATGACCTGCGCGCCGTTTTCGACCTGTTCGCGCGCGACCGCGAGCGCCTCGTCGAGCTTGCCTTCGGTGATCAGCTTTCTGAATTTCGCGGAGCCGGTGACGTTGGTGCGCTCGCCCACATTCACGAAAGGAATTTCCGGCGTGAGCTCGAACGGCTCAAGGCCCGAAAGCCGCAGCCGCCTCGGTAGTTCGGGAATGACGCGCGGCTTCTTGTCTTTTGTCACCGCGCAGATCGCGCTGATATGGTCGGGCGTGGTACCGCAGCAGCCGCCGACAATGTTGACGAGTCCTGCCGCCGCGAACTCCCCGAGCATCTGCGCCATATATTCCGGGCTTTCGTCGTAGAGGCCGAACTCGTTGGGCAGGCCCGCGTTCGGATAAGCACACACCAGCGTATCCGCAACCTTCGCGATTTCTGCGATATGCGCCCGCATTTCCCGAGCGCCCAGCGCGCAGTTGAGGCCAACCGAAAACGGCCGCGCATGCGAAACCGAATTCCAGAAAGCGGTAGGCGTCTGGCCGGAAAGCGTGCGGCCGGAGCGGTCGGTGATGGTGCCGGAAATCATCACCGGCAGCCGCTCGCCGCGTTCGTCGAACAGCTTCTCGACCGCGAAGATCGCGGCTTTTGCGTTCAACGTATCGAAGATGGTCTCGATCAGAATGATGTCCGCGCCGCCCTCGACGAGCGCCTTGGTCTGCTCATAGTAAGCCTCCGCAAGCTCGTCGAACGAAGTCGCGCGGAAGCCTGGATTGGAAACGTCCGGCGAGATCGAGGCGGTGCGGTTGGTGGGACCCAGCGCACCCGCCACATAGCACTTGCGGCCCTCTTCCTTTTCGATAATTGCGGCGGCTTCTTTGGCGAGTTTCGCCGCCTCGAAGTTAAGATCGTAGACGAACTCCTCCATGCCGTAATCGGCCTGGGCGATGCTCGTGGAAGAAAAGGTATTGGTAGAGCAGATGTCCGCGCCCGCGCGGAAGTATTTCAACGAAATCTCGCGGATCGCGTCGGGTTTCGAGAGGTTGAGCAGGTCGTTGTTGCCGCGCACCTCGCGATTCCACGCGTCGAATCGCGCGCCGCGATAGCCTGCCTCATCCAAGTTCAGCGCCTGGATCATCGTGCCCCAGGCGCCGTCGAGTACGAGAATACGCTCTTTCGCGATTTCGCGCAGCGCCTTTTCGGTGGCCGACATCTGAAACTTCGTTTCACGCATTACTTGATTCCGGTTACGCGGCGGCAGCGCCCGCCTCGGGGCGAATGCCGAGCAGATGACAGATCGCGAACACGAGCTCGGAGCGGTTCAGCGTATAGAAGTGAAACTCGCTCACGCCACGCCGACGCAGATCGTTGACCTGCTCGGCGGCGACAGTTGCGGCGACCAGCTTCCTCGTCTCGGGATCGCTCTCCAGACCGGAGAAGCGCTCGGCCAACGCGTTCGGCACATGCGCGCCACAGACGTCGGCAAACTTCTTCACTTGCGCAAAATTCAGCACCGGAATGATACCGGGCACGATCGGAATATCGATGCCGCGCGCCCGCACGCGATCGAGAAAGCGGAAGTAGAGATCGTTGCCGAAAAAGAACTGGGTGATCGCGCGCGTAGCGCCAGCGTCCACCTTACGCTTAAGAAGATCGATCTCGGCATCGGCACTCGCGCTGTCCGGATGCTTTTCCGGATAGGCCGAAACCGAAACTTCGAAATTCCCGATCTTCTTGATGCCGGCGATCAGCTCCGGGCTACCCTCATAGCCGCCGGGATGCGGCTCGTATTTCGTGCCCGCGCCCGTTACCGGATCGCCACGCAGCGCCACGATATGCCGCACACCCGCGTCCCAGTAGTCCCGCACGACGGAATCCGTTTCCGCCTTCGTCGCGCCGACGCAGGTCAGGTGTGCGGCCGGGGTCAGCGAAGTCTCGCGCAAGATGCGTGCGATCGTGCCGTGCGTGCGCTCGCGGGTGGAGCCGCCCGCGCCGTATGTGACGGAAACGAAGCGCGGTTTAAGCGGTGCAAGCCGCGCGATCGACGCCCACAGAGTTTTTTCCATCTCCGGCGTCTTCGGAGGAAAAAATTCGAACGAGACCTGAATGCCGTCACTCATTACGCAACTTCCCTTCCCTCGCCCGCGAGCAGAATGCGCGGATCGCGCGCCGCCCACACCGAAACTGTCAGCGCGCTGTCGCTCTTCTTTTCGGGCGCAAGCGCGCGGTGACGATCGAACTCCAGCCCCGCATCTTTCAGCCACTGCTCGACCACGTCCGGCGCGAAACCGAGACGGCGATGCGCATGTTCGTCGCGCAGAAACTCGAGCTGATGCGGCGCGAAGTCGACCACCACGAGACGGCCGGACGGCCGCAGCACGCGCGCGGCCTCGCGCAGCGCCCGCGCCCCGTCGTCGAGATAATGCAGCACCTGATGCATCACGATCGCGTCGAAGGAATCGCGCGGGAACGGCAGGTTGTAGAGATCGCCCTGCCGCACCGAGCAATTCTTCAGGCCCGCCTTGTCGAGATTGGCGCGCGCGAATTGCAGCATCTCGGGATTGAGGTCGATGCCGACGCCTCGCGAAATATCCGCGCCGAACAGTTCGAGAATGCGGCCGGTACCGGTGCCGAGGTCGAGGAGCGCATCGACGCGCTTGCCGGCGAGCGCCTCACGCACCGCGGCTTCCACCGCGACATCGGGGACATGGAGCTTGCGCAGCTCGTCCCAGCGCGCGGCATGCTTGCGGAAGTAATTCTGCGCCGCAGATTGGCGGGCAGCGCGCACCTGCGCGAGCCGCTCGCGGTCGCGCTCGAAAATCGGATCGGAGGGATCGGCCAGCGCAAGGATCGCATCTGCCAGTGGCGCGCCGGCACCCTCGGAGGCGCGCCGGTAGAACGCCCAGCTCGCTTCGCGGAAACGCTCGACGATCCCCGCCTCGGCCAAGAGCCGCAGGTGCCGCGAGATGCGCGGCTGCGACTGGCCGAGAATATCGGTGAGATCGGAGACGGTCAGCTCCGCCTGATCGAGGAGCGCGAGCAGCCGCAGGCGCGTGTCCTCGGCGGTGGCCTTGAGACCGCCGAGCAGCGCATCGAAATTGGATGGCGTCTTCTTGCGAACCACGTCAAAATTTTCCCTGCCGCCGAAGCTCGATGGCTATGGGCTGAAGCCCATTGCCCATCACATAAGGATATCTTTATGTGATTAAATATGGGTTCGCAAGGCGGCCCCGTTAAAAGGCCGTAAATAGCGGCAAACCCTGTATTTTCAGGCTCCAGAGCCTCTTCTAAGGTCCGCCGATGAGCATGGCTCTGAGCATCTCGATTCCCGCCGCCGCGGTGTCGTTGCCCCCGAAGGAGCGCGATCTGCGGCTCGATTTTTTTCGCGGGCTTGCGCTCTGGCTGATCTTCCTCAACCACATCCCCTCGAATTTCGTCGGCTGGTTTACGACCCGGAACTTCGGCTTCTCGGACGCGGCCGAAATGTTCGTCTTCATCTCGGGCTACACGGCGGCCTTCGTATACGGCCGGGTGATGATCGAGCGCGGCGTAACCGTCGCAAGCATGCGGATCCTGAAGCGGGTCTGGCAGATTTACGTCGCCTTCGTCTTTCTTTTTATGATTTATCTGGCGCAGATTTCCTGGGTCGCCGCGCGCTTCGAAAACCCGCTCTATATCGAGGAAATGAACCTGCTGCACTTCCTGCAGCGGCCTGAGATCGTGATCGTCGAAGCGCTCCTATTGCGCTTCCTGCCCGCGAACGTGGACGTGTTGCCGCTCTACATCGTGCTGATGGCGTTCTTCCCGCTCATGCTCTGGATGCTGTTGCGCGCGCCGAATATCACACTCGGCCTGTCCTTCCTGTTATGGATCGCAGCCTACACGCAAAGCTGGAATTTCCCGGGCTATCCTCAGGACAAGGTCTGGTTCTTCAGTCCTTACGCCTGGCAATTTCTGTTTGTGATCGGCGCCTGGTGCGGGATCGGCTGCGTCCGTCAGATCGGCGGCTTCTTGCATTCGACCGCCTTCCTGATGATCGGCGGACTTTATCTTCTTGCCGCTGGCGGCTTGCAACTGGCGACCAACATCACCGCCAACCTGTCGCTCAACCTGGACTGGCCGGACTGGCTTTTGATATTTCCGCTCGACAAGACTCACCTGAGCCCGCTGCGGCTCCTCCATTTCCTCATCCTGACCGCGATTGTCGTTCGCTTCGTTCCGGCCGATGCCCGCTTTCTGCGCAGCGGCTGGGCGCGTCCGCTGATCGTCTGCGGCGAACATTCGCTGGAAATTTTCTGTCTCGGGGTCTTCCTGTCGTTCACCGCACACATTCTGATGATCGAAGTGTCGAGCAGGATACCGTTTCAGCTGCTGGTAAGCCTTGGGGGCATCCTTTCCATGATTGCCCTTGCCGGCATCATGACATGGTATAAGAAGCTGCAAACCCGGGCACCGAAGAACCTGGAGGCTTAGACTTTAGTATAATAAGCTCTAGAATAATAGGGCGTTCCTAGGGGGTCCCATGCGGGCCAAGGCATTGGGGGCGGCGCTGATTCCGCTCCTGCTTACGACTGGAATGGCCACCGCGCAGGATCGCCGCTGCGGGGCGCCGGATGCCTTTGTCCAGCCGTACTATAAGACCGAGAAGGCCGCGCTGATCCTTAGCTCGGCCAAGACGCTCGACATCCTGATCGTCTCGAGCGCGCCGTCGCAAACCCGCATGGGCGACAAACTGCGCTCCTATCCGATGTTCCTGGAGACCGCGCTCAAAGGCCGTCTTCCGAACTATGCAATCCACGTCAACGTGCACACGGAAGCGCGCAAAAGCATCAAGCACATTTATGCGATGCTCCCGGATGTCCTCGAAAAATACAAGCCGAGCCTCGTGATCCTTCAGACCGGTACGGTGGAAGCCATCTCGGGCGTCGATCCCGAAAAATACGAGCGTCAGCTCGAACGCGTGGTCGAACACATCCGCAAGAACGGAGCCGACGTCATCCTTGTCAATCCGCAGTTCAGCCCGCGCACATCGTTTGTCACTGACTCTGGGGCGCTGAACGACCGCATTCGCCGTGTCGGCGCCTATTCCGACGTTTCGGTGTTCAACCGCTACGACATCATGCGCTACTGGAGCGAAAACGAATCCTTCGACTTCACCGCGCTAAAGAGCAACGGAACCTTCGAAGCCGTGCATCGCTGCCTCGGCGATATCCTTGCCGAGTTCGTTTCGCGCGCGGCCTCATTTCAGGAGCTTGCGAAGCTGCCCCAATGAAAGCCCGCAATCTCCTCCTTGCCGCAGGCATCCTGCTTTGCCTCGCACCGGCAGCGCGCGCCGAAGTACTGGCGCCGCCCGCCTGTGCGCCGAGCGCGGAATACCTGCATCTTTCCGGCTCGCTGCCGCGCGTGGCCGAGCGGATCGCAAAACGCGAGCCGATTACGATCGTCGCAATGGGATCGTCCTCCACGGCCGGCGTCGGCGCGAGCACCGCCGCAAGGAACTATCCGAACCAGCTTGAAAAGCACCTCAAGGCGCGCTTTCCCGGAATCGAGTTTCAGATCATCAACCGCGGCATGAGCGGCGCGGTGGACAGCCAGATGCTTGCCCGCTTCGAACTGGACGTACAGGCGGCAAATCCCGATCTCGTGCTCTGGCAGGTCGGCACCAACGCCCTGCTGACATCCGACGGAATCGCGAAAGAAGGCGATGTGATGCGCAACGGTCTGCGCCGTCTGCGGGCGATCGGCGCCGATGTGGTGCTGATCGATCCGCAATACGCACCGAAGGTGCTGAAGGATCCCGACGCGGAGCCGATGGTCGAACTGATCCGGACGATCGCGCGCGAGGAGGGTGTGCCGGTATTCCGCCGCTGGGCGCAAATGAAGGAATGGAAAGAGCGCCGCCAGATTCCTTTCGAGATGTTTCTCTCGCCGGATCTCTTTCACATGAACGACTGGAGCTATGCCTGCTGGGCGGAGGCGCTTTCCGGCGCAATTGCCTCGACCGCAACCCAGGGCGGCTTGCAGTTCGCGGGGCAGCCCTTCCGCCCCTGAGGCTGCCTGCTGTTTCTTCTCCGGCAGCAGAACTGCGCGCAGCCAGCCCGCTTTGGCAGACGCCTCGCGCAAGATACTCATAGCGGTTTAGACAGACATAAATGCGGATTACGCCACGGGTAAATAAACCGGGAGACAATATGGCCACGTTGCAGATCATCGGCTCGTCCCTGTCGAACTTCGTACGCACAGCGAGAATGGCAGCACACGAAAAGGGCGTGCCCTATGAGTTAAAGGAAACCCTCCCCCGCAGCGACGAAGCGAAATCCATTCATCCTGGCGGCATGATTCCGGTGATGCGGCACGGCGGCCGCACCCTGTTCGAAAGCCGCGCGATCACGCGCTATATCGACGAAGCGTTCGACGGCCCGCCTTTGATGCCGCGCGATCCTTGGGCTGCGGCGCAGGCCGAGCAATGGCTCGCCTATGTCGCCACCTCGGTGGACAAGTCCGTGATCCGCGAGCTCGTGCGCGGTTATTTCTTTTCGGGGAAGCCGGACCGCTCGCCCGATCGCGACCGCATCGACCGCGCGAAGCCCCGTGTGTTCGAGCAGATGAGCGTTCTCGGCAAGGCCGTCGAGAAAACCGGCTATCTGACCGGCGACTTCTTCGGCCTCGCCGATATGTACGCGCTGCCGATCATCGGCCAGTCGCGCGTGACCCCGGAAGGCAAGGAAGCGATGGCGGCATCGCCCGCGCTGATGGCGTATTACGAGAAGCACAAGACGCGGCCCAGCTTCGCCGAAACCGCGCCGCCGAGAGGGAAATGATGAAGAAAATCCCGCCAATCCCGGGCTTTTGTCAGCGCGCGAACTTCTTGTACTTGATCCGATGCGGAATTTCCGCAGCCGCGCCGAGCCTGCGTTTCTTGTCCGCCTCGTAGTCCTGGAAATTGCCTTCGAACCATTCGACATGGCTATCGCCTTCGAAGGCGAGCATATGGGTGGCGATCCGGTCGAGAAAGAAGCGGTCGTGGCTGATGATCACCGCACAGCCCGCGAAGTTTTCAAGCGCCTCTTCGAGCGCGCGCAGCGTGTCGACGTCTAGGTCGTTGGTCGGCTCGTCGAGCAGCAACACATTCGCGTGCGAGCGGAGCATCTTCGCAAGATGCACGCGGTTGCGTTCTCCGCCTGAGAGCGAACCGACCTTCTTCTGCTGGTCGCCGCCCTTGAAGTTGAAGGCCGATACATAGGCACGGCTATGCATCTCGCGTGCGCCGAGCTTGATGATCTCGTCGCCGCCGGAAATTTCCTCCCAGACGTTCTTGTTGCCGTCGAGCGAGTCGCGGCTCTGATCGACATAGCCCAGCTTCACGCTTTCGCCGATCCTGATGGTTCCCGAGTCCGGCTTCTCCTGTCCTGTGATCATGCGAAACAGCGTGGTTTTGCCCGCGCCGTTCGGCCCGATTACCCCGACGATACCGCCGGGCGGCAACTTGAAGTTCAGATTCTCGATCAACAGCTGATCGCCGAAGCCTTTGGAGAGACCTTCGGCATCGATGACGTTCTGTCCCAGACGCTCCGCGACGGGAATGATAATCTGCGCGGTCTGCGGAGCCTTATCGTTCTGTTTCGCAACCAGTTCGTCGTAGCGCTGGAAACGCGCCTTGTTTTTTGCCTGCCGTGCTTTCGGCGAAGACTGAATCCATTCGCGCTCGCGCTCGATCGCACGCTGGCGCGCCTCTTCTTCGCGGCCTTCCTGCTCGAGCCGTTTCTGCTTCTGCACAAGCCATGAAGAATAGTTGCCCTCATAGGGAATGCCGCGGCCTCGGTCGAGCTCGAGAATCCAGCCCGTGACGTTGTCGAGAAAATAGCGGTCGTGGGTGACGATCAGCACCGCGCCTTTGTAATTGCGCAGGTATTGCTCGAGCCATCCGACGGTTTCGGCGTCGAGGTGGTTGGTCGGCTCGTCGAGCAGCAGAATGTCGGGCTCGGAGAGCAGCAGCTGACAGAGTGCGACGCGACGCTTTTCGCCGCCCGAGAGCTTGTTCACGTCCGCATTGTCGTCCGGACAGCGCAACGCATCCATCGCAAGATCCACCTGCGCGTCGAGGTCCCACAGGCCCTTGGCCTCGATCTCGTCCTGGAGCTTCGCCATCTCGTCGGCGGTTTCATCCGAGTAATTGGCGGCAAGCTCGTTGTAGCGATCGAGCAGCGCCTGTTTCTCCGCGACGCCGAGCATCACGTTCTGGCGCACGTTCTTGGACGGATCCAGTTGCGGCTCCTGCGGCAGGTAACCGACCTTTGCGCCTTCGGCGGCAAAGGCCTCGCCGGTGAAGTCCTTGTCGGCACCGGCCATGATGCGCATAAGTGTGGACTTGCCGGCGCCGTTGACGCCGAGCACCCCGATCTTGGCGGTCGGAAAAAACGAGAGATGAATGTTGTCGAGCACCTTTTTCCCGCCGGGATAGGCCTTCGACAGTCCGATCATCTGATAGACATATTGCCAGGACGCCATGCGCCACCGCGCTCCGTGCTCGAATTCGGGGAAGTATGCGGCGGCTATGTAGCGAGCGGCGACCTCTTCGGCAAGGTTGGCTGGCCGCGAACAGTCGGCTTTCGCAGCAACAAAACTAGCCGCCCTGATTGGGCGAGGCTCCCTTCGGTGCGCGCTGCGCCGGCAGAGGCGAATCCGCCTCCGGAGTCAGTTGCGGCCGCTGCTGAAGTCCCTGCTCCTGCGCGGGAGGAAGAGGCTTCGATACCTGCGGACGCAGCAGATCGGTCCTCCCGGCGACAAAAAGAATTGCCGCGCCGCCGATCAGGCCTAACAGTACGCCGAGCAGAATCCTGCTGACCAATCCGCCTCCGCGGGACGCATCGCCGGCCGCAGGCACAGACGCAACCGCAGGCTTGCCGGCATCGATCGGCTCCGAGGAAATCACCGTCGCGGTCTCCCGCTCAACTCCGGCAATCGCACGGGAAGACTGCCCGCCCTCCGCCTGCGCGACGATCAGCGTCGCATTGTCCTGATAACTACGATTGCCGCCGATTCCGGCGACCGCCTTGATGAGCCCGTCCGCAACCGCGCCGACGCCCTGGGGCAGCAATACGCGGACGAAATTCTGAATCTGCACCATGGAAAGCGTCTCGAGACCGTCGCTCGCAAGAATCAGCACATCGCCTGGAAGAACCTGACGACTCTCGATCTGGGGCGCGTGCCCGAACTCTTCGAGTGCACGGCCGAGCACCGCAATCGTAATCGAGTCGCGTCCCTTGCGCGTGATCACCTCGCGCCACAACGCGGGATCGCTGGAGCCGAGCGCCTCCCGGTCTGCGATTTCCATGTAGGAATGATCCTCGTTGACGCGGTGCAGTTCGCCCTCGCGATAGCGAAGAATGAGCGAGTCGCCGATGCTGACGAAATGCATGATGTCGCGTTCCAGATAGGCCGCGACCAGCGTTGCGCCCATGTCTTTCAGGCCCGGTTCTTTCGCCTGCGCTTCGGCGATCGCCTGGTTGGCGGCATTGAGCGAAGTCTTCAGGCGCTCGCGCGCATTGCCGCTGCCGGCGAAGAACGTCCTCGCAAAGGTGTCGGCCGTGATCGCACTCGCGACGTCGCCGCCGTAGTGCCCGCCAATGCCGTCTGCGACCAGCAGAAACCCGCCGCCCGAAAGCGCGACGCCTGCCCCGCTCGCCGAAATCTCCCCGGCGTCCTCACCCTTTGCATCGAAGATGCGATAGGCGTCTTCCTGCGTATCCTTCGTGCCGCGAATTGCGCGCGCGGCGGCCTGGAATTTCATTTCATTTCATCCCAGGTGAAATCGGGACCGCAGAGCTGCACGAAACGAAACTTGGTTTCCCCGATCGCAACCGTACTGCCGTGCGCCAGCGGCATCGGGGTCAGCACCGGCTCGTCGTTGAGATAGACGATATTGGCCTTGCCGCCGTGATTGATATGGAAGGTCTGCCGTTTCGGCTCGAAGGTAATGAAGGCAGCCCCCTCGCTGGAGATCGAAGCATCGCCGAAATCGGCGCGCATGCGCTGTCCCGGCGAGCGGCCGAGACTGTTCATACCGGCATAGATATCAATGGCTTTGCCGCGGCCGGGCCCTTCTACGATAACGAACCAGCCGACCACAGGATCGAAGCCAGTCTGCGCCGGCTCCTGCTTTGTGCTGCTATAGCCTTTGATCATCGTCGGCGACGATGAACTGCCGCTCTGCGCCTGCGGCGCCGCCGGCTTCGCCACGGTCGCATCTCCGCCGCCGGCCGGCTTTCCGGCGGGCCTGATCTCGCGGACACGGGTCGGCGCTGAGGCGCTGTCGTCTTTCTTGTCGTTTGTCATGATCCTGTCCTCCCGCCTCCGACGCTACCGGATTCTCTTGCGCGCATCGCGAAACAAGAATCCGTAATTTCCGGTCCCGAGTTTAATCACATCTCCGTCAGAGATCTTGCCGGATTCCTGCGGCACGCCATTGATCAGGATCGGGTTCGGCTCCGCCCGGTAGTCGGACGACCGGTTTACGATGTGGAACGAGCCGTCCGATAAAAGCGAGATCAAGGCGTGATGCCGGGACACCGTAAGCTCCTGCGCGTCGGTGACGACATCATTGTCCCGCTCCCGGCCGATGGCAACGCGCGGCTTATAGATCGGCACGGTACCCGGATTGGCGTTGAATTCGAGCCATGCGAGCGGAGCCGTCTGCCGAATTTCGGTGGGCGGCGCAGGCGCAAGCGGTTCTGGCGCGGCAACGGTTTCTGCGCGGGTTGGCGGCCCGTCGGCGGTTTGCGGCGTCGGGCCGGGCGCGGGCAAGACCTCTGCCGGTCCTTCCGCGGTGCCGCGGCGGGACGACCGCCACACAAAGCCCGAGATCAGAAAGCCGAACAGCAGGACCGCAAAACCCGCAAGAATGGCGGCCGAGCGGGTGAGATCGTCGGCAATCCATGTAAACACGCGACTCGGAAAATCCGCGCTATCCATCGGTGTCGCCGGCTCGTTGCCGTTGCCGGGGTTCGCAACGCCCGCGCGCAATACGGCCGAGAATGAGGTCAGGGCGCCCTGCGGATGCCGCAGCGAAATCTGCAACGCAGGCGGGACGCCGCGGGCAAGCGCTTCCGCTTCGATGATTACGCCGGCATAGAGCCGCGCCAGAAATTCGTTGCGATCCCGCGGCGAGAGCCCGCGCTGTGCGCCGGACATCTCGAAAAAGAACCCCCGCGTGTCGCCGCTCAGGCGCCGCAAGGACTGCAGATCGCGCACGTCTGCAGGCTGCTCGATATAGCCGATCGATACGATTCGCACGTTCAGCCGATTCGCTTCCTGCGCAACCTGATTATGACGATAGGCGGTATCGTCGAATTTGCCGTCGGATACGATGACAAGCACTTTTCGCGGCGCGTCGACCTTGCCGAGTTTTTGCACCGCTTCGAGCGTAAGCCGGTAGAGCTCGCTGGTGCCGCCGCCGGGGGTAATTCTGTCGAGCGCGGAAGCGACCGCTTTTCCGTCGCCAGTGAAATCCTGAAGCAAGTCGAGCTTCGAATCGAACGCCGCGACGGCGACGCGCTGCTTCGGCGCAAGACCGAAAAACAGCTCGGCGAGATCCTGCGTAGAGCGCCGTATGCTGCCCGCACGATCCGGCTTGCTGCGGTCGACCAGAAGCAGATAGGCGGTCTCGTCCTCTTCGTGCATGTAGGGACGGAAGGACGCCGTCCAGGCGTTCGCGGGGTTGTCGCGCTCGGTAATTTCGATTCCGGTGACGGCGATGTGGTCGACATATCTTACGTCGCAGCGAATGGTCGGCCGCGGCCCCGCGCGATTGCCGCGACAGGAAACCGTACCGTCAGGCACGCCGCGCAGAAGCCGGATGTTTTCAATGCTGACCGCGATGTTGTCGCGCACGCTCGTCGCCGGCACAAACGGCGCCTGTTGCGCGACCGGCGCCGGGGCGGATAGGCCGAGGCCGGCAGCTATAAGGGCGAGCGAAAAAGCACGGCGCAACCGGCTCACATCCTGCCCCACTCACCGCCCTTGAAGCGCCAGCGGATCATGAAGATCTGGACGAAGCCGAGCAAGGCGATGAAGGACGGAATAAACACGCAGGCAAAGTGCAGCACGATCAGGAGGTAATTCTCCGTCGTATGCAGGTCCAGCGGCGAATGCGTGAAATCGAGCGCTCCCCGCCAGATCAGTCCAAGCACGATCACAAATTCGATGATCGAGAAAAAAAACTGAAACGCGAAGGGCCAGTCGCGTTCCCAGCGGAACTGCTGGAAGTAAATGTAGACGGGATCGAGAACGAGCCCCACGAGCAGCAGCAGTGAAAGCACCTGAAACGGCAGGATCTCGAACCGCACGCCGACGAGCGGCAGGCGCGCACTGCCCGGCCCGGCGATCAACAGCGAGAACACAAACGTGACCGGCAGGCCGATCCAGAGGAACAGCAGAATTCTTGTCAGCCAGCGGCCCTTCAGCGTCGGTAGCATTCACTTCCCCTCGAATTTCATTCAGCCCGAAAGCCCGTGCCGCCTACGGCGCGGTGTTCGTGCACCACTTGATCCATTGCGAGAACGAGCGCAGCGGTCCGAACAGCGAGACGTTCGGCGCGCCGAGTACGGCGAGATGATCGACTGATCGTAGCGCCGAATATTGCAGACCGAGAAAACTGTCGACCGCGGGCTGCGGTCCGCCAAGCGTGATCTGCCCCGCTGCATAGGCACGGCCACTGCCGTTACGAAGTGCGGCAATCTCGTAGTCCGGGGTCACCGAAATGCCGCCCGTCTTGGCTCCCGACACCGCCGGGTTGCGCGGCAACTTATACGTATCGACAAGATCGCGCAGGCAGGGCGAATGCGAGATGTCGCCGATCAGCCCGGTGCAGTCGACCACGAAATCCGCGATCACCTCGACCGCCGGCAATGCACCCTGCCCTTTGAGCTTCATCTGTATCTTGGAGCCCTGATCGGTCTTCACGAGTTCCAGCGTCTCGAAGTGACCGAACACCGGCTTGTACCATCCGTCGCCGATACCGAGCTGGATGATGTTGCGCCAGTCACGGCGGTCCGCGGTAGTCGTGCCGCCGATCTGTTCGTAAATCTTCGCGCGTTTTTCCGGGCTGGCGCGCTCGACCTCGCGCAGAATCTGTCCGCCCCAGCACGCTTTCGGCCAGTTGAAGGCCTGATTCTCGATATGATTATAGACGTAGCGCTGCGCACGCTTGTAGCGATAGCCGTCGTTTCTGCCGATCGGATTGCGCATCTGGTGAACGATGTTGATGCCGCCGTTCTTCCGGCGCGCCTCGTAAAGCCGCTGGATGATACGCGACGCCACGATGCCGCGGCCGCGCACAACCACGGTCGCAGGCACGCGGCTTTGCTCGATCGTGCGGTAGACGACCTCGTGATTTTCGTAGGCGTTGAAAACCCGGGCCTCTTCCGGAAACCGCGCCTTGAACGCTTGCAGATCGTCGGTGAAGCGCGTCGCAGGATAGCCCGTCGCGATATGCAGGAACTTCCCGATCATGATCCGCTCGCGAATCCCGCCGCGCGCCTGCTCCTCGGGAATGCGGTAGGCCACCGCATAACGCTCGTCGTTGGTCTTGCGGATGCCGAGCACGCGGCCGGATACGAACATTTCGCGCCAGCCGATCCGCTGCGCTTCGCTGTCGATCGACTTGAATACCTCGCCGGAGCGCGGCGTGAAGCTCTGCGCCAGCGACGCTTCGCCGAAGACCTGGAAGATATGCTTGAGCCCCGTGAAACGGAACTGCTTCAGATCGTTCCAGGTTTCACGGCTGGCATAGCCGGGAAAGCCCCAAATGTTGTCCGGCGTCGAAATCGAATTCGACCGCAGCCGTTCGTGCGGAGGGATTTGCGAATTGCGGCACAGGCGCTGGTAATTCGCATAGGGAATTACGTCGTCGCCGATCGCGCGAATCTCGCTTTTCGGAACGCCGAAAATGCGCAGATGATCCGCCCAAACGAAACTGCCGAGACCAGCGCCGACGGAAAGGTATGTGCACTCGCCCGCGAAGTATTCGCTCGCCTTCAAGTCCTGCGCGGAAACGAGCTCGCCTTTGAAGACGTTGCGCGGAAAGCGCATCTCGTCCGGCGCATTCGGCGCGTTCAGCGCGACCTCGATGGATTGACCGCGCGGCGCGGAAGCCGCCGCCGCGGCAGGACCTCCCGGAAGCGGCCGCGTCGCGTTGTCCTGCGGGACATGCGCGCGCGTCTCTCCCGACGCAGGCTGCGCAACGAGATGAATCTCGAAATTGGCGATCCGGATCGGCAGGGCGCCATCCCACGGCGCCTGATCGACTTCGGCATCTCCTATATAGGTGTGATTGGTGCTGCCGCGATCGGCGATCGCAATACCATCCTCGCGAACCAGCAGCCATGCATGCTGCTTCGACACTTCCGGCGCATCGAGCACGATCTGGTTCTCGGGCAGCCTGCCGATCGCATAGTCGCCGGCTTCGGGCAGCGAAATCCGTTCGACCCGCTTTAGCGGGCCTTCGCCGCGTTGATAGATATCGAGCAGGATCGGCAGTTTGATCATGACGGTTCGGCGCCTCAACGCGGCTTTCGGTACATAGCGATTTCGGTGACGCCCTCGGTGAGCCTGTGACCGCACCAGCGGCAGTTCCCGTGCGGATCATAGGGATTGAGCAGGCGGCAGGTATGATTGTGACACCGGCTCGCCTTCATATCGGGCATCAGAATATCGATCGGAACGCCGCCGACACTGACGACGTCGAGCGGACGAAGTTCCAACTGCATGCCGCTCTCGACGCGGGTGTGATTGTTCACGATCACAGGGGCCTTCGCATCCGCTGCCGATTTCACGATGCCGAGCCTGCCGCCGGCGTGAATTACGGCGATCAGGCTTTCTCCCTCCAGCCGCTGGCGGCCGATGATGTCCTGGAAGTTCGTGCCCGGCGTCATGGGCGCTTCCTCGAAGCGGATGCCGTTCGCGCTTCGTACGCAAAGTAGCAGCGTTTCGCCGACCGGAAAGAGTTTCTGTTCGCCGCCGATCCGGATGGCGGCATAGAAAGCGTTCGGTATATTGGGGTCTCGCCGCGCACGGGTGACACGAAACTCGTGCCCGCGAATCTCGAAGCGGTCGCCGTCCTTGAAATCGAGCGCTTCGCCGGTCTTCATCAGACGGCCGTTATAGAAGGTGCCGTTCGTGCTCTTGTCGACGATCTGGAGCCGGTCGCCGTTCAGTTCGATCACAGTGTGCAAACGCGACACGGTCTGGTCGTCGGGACTGTGCCCGATACGGATGCTGTTGCCGGTACCCCGCCCGATCTTGAGCGGCAGCTTGTGCCGACCCTGCGTGCGGGCTCCTCCCCTGATCATTTCAACGTCGACGAAATCGTCCATGCTGATGCTTCATATTAGCCGAAGGAATGAGTTTCCCGTCCGGCCGGGTCCTTCACGACTGTTCAAATGCCAGAGAGTAAATGCCGCCGCGTGGGCAAGGCAACGCCGGGAGCATCCTGCCGCCCCGCATATCCCCGCCGCGAAGGCCCTATTGCCCGCCCCTATCGATGATCCTGCGCATCCCCTTCGCGTCCGGGTACACTTTGCGACAGTCCGCACAGCCGGGCCAGTCGAAATTTCGTGATCGAGGCGCTCAGCGCACCGGAGCAGCCGGGCCCTGCCCGGCCCTGATCAGCCGCATGACAACATCGATCATCCGGGCTTGCGTGCCGGTATGGTCGCCGTCCACGACCTCGATATTTACATAAGGCAGGTTTCGGAGGACAGCGTAATTCGAAAGCGAGCAGTCGTTCCGGCGAACCTGCTCATGCAGGACGTGGATTCCTGCCGCGTTCAGCGCACGGATAAAGCGGTCGAGCTGTGCGTCCGGGCCGGGCGGCAGAAGCGACGACACGTATATAAGAGTGTCGTTTGGCGATTTCGCCGGTATCGGCCGGGCGGCAGGAAACTCGGTGATGTTCGAGTCCTCGTCGCGGGCGATGCCGATCGCGACATTGCCCCTGCTCTTATCCTCGTCCGGCTCGGGTACGAGATCGTACCCTTCCTTGTTGGTATGCAACGCGATCGCGGGCTGGCCTTTCCTAAGCCAGCGCATGTGCTGCTTCGTAAAACGGAGCGAGCGGGCCAATTGCAATCGGCACTTGCCCTCGCCGCGAACCTGGAAATTCCGGTTCGGATCCTGCTTGCGCTTCCCGGCCCGGTTATAGCGGTCGCCGTTGCGCTCGACGGCGACCATTGTGCCGCCGTAGCGTAGCAAGCCGTAAATTGCAGAATCGAACGCCATGTCCTCGTCGTCATGCGGGACAATCCACAACGGGCCGTCCGGATTTCTCCTGTTGCGGACAATCTGGAGAACCCAGCGCATCCCGCCCTCGGCAAAAACCTCGAGCCGCAGGCAGAGATCGCGAGAGGCAAGCGCCTTCCGGTTGCGTGCGACATCGCCGTCCTCGTCGAAGAACCGGTCCGGATGCAGGCATACGCCGGGCTTGGTCCGCACCGCCTGCGCCGGCAGGCCTTGTGCATACGCCCACTCCAAGACCGGCAGCCAAACCGCGGTGAGTAGAACAAGAGCGATACCGCGCACGATTATCCGGTTCTCATCCATCCGAAGCTATCACGCGAATATGGCGCGAAGCCTTGCGCATACCGGGGGTGAGAGCTTATGTTCCTTTTATCCGAGGGGTGCCCGTGGCGGGCTGAGATGGCGGCAGGCCAAACCCTTTGAACCTGATCCGATTAAGATCGGCGGAGGGACGGTAGATGCAGGAAACAGCCGCAGCGAAGATTACGACCATCGCGCTTACGGTAAATGGCGAGCGCAGGAGCGTCCGCGCGCGTACGCCGCGCGAACTGCTCGCGGAACTGGAACTCGAAGGCGAGTTTTTCGCGGTCGCTGTGAACCGGCGCGTGATCGGAAAAACGAGTTGGGACGAAGCTGTGCTCAAGGACGGCGACACGGTCGAAGTCGTAACTCCCCGGCAAGGCGGCTGAAAATGCTTGAACTCTACGGGCAGAAATTCTCTTCGCGCCTCATGATCGGGACGGCGCGCTACCCCTCGCTTGCGGTCATGCAGGAGGCGGTGAAGGCCTCCGGCGCTGAGATCGTCACCGTATCCGTGCGCCGCGAGAACGCCGGCGGCAAGGACGGCGACACCTTCTGGAGCATGATCCGCGAACTGAACGTCAAGGTGCTGCCGAACACCGCCGGCTGCTATTCGGTCGAGGATGCGGTCTCGACCGCGCAGCTTGCGCGCGAACTCTTCAATACGAAATGGGTCAAGCTCGAGGTGATCGGCGACAGGACGACGCTACAGCCCGACGTCGTCGGCACACTGGAAGCGGCGAAGATTCTTCTGAAGGACGGCTTCGAAGTCTTCCCCTACTGCACCGAGGATCTCACGGTCGCGAGGCGCCTCGCCGACGCAGGCTGCAAGGTCGTGATGCCGTGGGGTTCGCAGATCGGCAGCGGCAAGGGCATCGTGCATGAGGAGGCGCTAAAGCGCATGCGCGGGGAACTCCCGGATATCGCGCTGATCATCGACGCCGGCCTCGGCGCGCCTTCTCACGCAGCGAAGGCACTCGAGATGGGCTACGACGCGGTACTGCTCAATACGGCGGTTGCCGGATCGGGCAATCCGGTGAGGATGGCGAAGGCTTTTGCACAAGCGCTCGAAGCGGGGCGCGCCGCCTTCGAGGCCGGCATGATGAAGCCGCGCGAGATCGCGCAGGCCTCGACACCAACCGCAGGTACGCCTTTCGCAAATGCCGCGCGTTCATCCTGACCGGTTCTACCCGATCGTCGATACGATCGCGTGGGTCGAACGGCTCGCGAAGCTCGGCGTGCAAACGCTGCAACTGCGTGCCAAGAACCTCGATACGGCGGCCGCGCGCGAACTGGTCCGCCATGCACTGAAGGTTGTCGATGGCACGAAGTGCGAGGTGGTGATCAACGACTACTGGCAGGCGGCGATAAGCGAAGGCGCGGACCATATTCATCTCGGCCAGGAAGATCTGGAAACCGCCGACGTATCCACGATCAAGAAGGCCGGGCTTACGCTCGGCATTTCCACGCACGATCATGACGAGCTTGAAATCGCACTGCGCCACAAGCCCGATTATGTCGCGCTCGGTCCGATCTACGAAACAACCTTGAAGAAAATGCGTTTCGCGCCGCAGGGCTATGCGCGAATCACCGAGTGGAAAAAACTGATCGGAAAGACTCCGCTGGTCGCAATCGGCGGTATCAAGCTGGAGCATGCTCGGGAGATTTTCGCAGCTGGCGCCGACTCGATTGCCGTAGTGAGCGACGTCGCCCAGAATCCGGACCCCGAGCGCCGTATTCTTGACTGGCTTGCGCTCACCCGCGCCTGATTATCGTCAAACAGTTTAACCCAGCGGCGTTCTCGCGTGGATTTCTCCCGCAAAAGTTCCTATATCGCGAAAATTCCTCTTTCGGCCCTCGCTCGCGACTCATTGCGCGTTAGTTCTCTGCCGCGGCGGGGCAGAGGAGTATTGCGATGGAAAGAGTTCCATTCGCCGCGCTGCTGATCTCGGCAGCGGCGGCCGTGACGCTTGCGTCTAATCCTGCGCAGGCGATGACCGCGCAGGAATTTTTTGCGGCGGAGGCGCGAGGCGACTACGCATCCCCGCAACAGAAGCGGCTCAGGCAGCGCGTGCAGACGTTGCAGCAGCAAAGGCAGCAGCCGCGCATAACGATCCCGGCACAAGCGCAGCAGGCTTCGCTCGCACTGCCTTCAGCGCTTTCCGGTATCGGCCTCGGCGGCTCGTGGCTCGCTGCGAACATGGGCTCGGCACGGCCGCAAGGCGCACCGGGCGCATGGTGCGGCTATGCGATGCGTCTTGAAATGGTTTCGCAAGGTCACGGAGACCCGGGGCCGGAGTTTAATTCCGTGAGCCACTGGTGCCGGATCGGTTCGCCGGCACCGGTCGGCGCCATCGGCTCGATCTTCGTATCGCGCGGTCATGTCTCGAAAGTCGTGGCGGGCGACTGCCCGGCGGGCACAGTCGCCACGATCTCCGGCAACGCAACCGGCCGCCGCGTTTCGCAAATGTGCGAGCCGTTATCGCGCGCGGTCTGTTCGCGCTGGCCGGGCAAGGTCAACTCATAGCGCAAATGCGGCGGGCACCGGCCTCGGTGTCCGCCGCATTTCCCGCGACTTTTGGATATTGTCGCGTGAAGCGCTCAGGCGCTGCGGCGCTCGCCTGCAACATATGCACGCCAGCCGCCAAACGCGGAGATATCCGGCGCATCGCGGACGGCCTCGGCTTCCACCAGAAAACCTTTGCTGGCCGAGCCGTCGTCGAACGCCGTGGTTCCGATCGAGAGCGGCGCCGGAATCTTCGAGACGAAGGTTCCGAACGCCGCGGCAGGCATAGCCCAGACCTCGGCTTCGATCTGCACTCCCTCGCCTTTCGCGATCCGCAAGAGGCCTGGACGCGCGGGCTTCGTTTGATCGAGTACGAAGAGCCGGTAGTCCGGCGCAGTTCTGACCTTGCGCAGAAAGCGCGCGCCCGAGGATACGAGTTCATGGTTCAGCGCCATGCCGGACATATGCGCGCCGACGACCGCGATTTCGATTTCGCCTTCGGCAAGCGGCGCTGCCGGCTTCGGCTCCGGAGCCGCAAGGTTGAGCGCGCCGAGGGGTTGCCCCGATCTCGCATGAAACGCGCGGCCGAGCGACAGAAGCCTCGCATCTTGTCCGGCATTTGCAATGAACGTCACGCCATAGGGTGTTCCGTTGTCCGCAAACGCTGCCGGCACCGCGAGACCGCAGAGATCCATCAGGTTCACGAAATTCGTGTAGGTGCCGAGATTGGCGTTGAGCCGGATCGGGTCGGCTTCGATCTCCGAGACCCTGTAGGCGGCGGGCACCGTCGGTACCATCAGCGCATCGACTTGCGAAAGTGTCTTTCGCGCAAGCGCGCGCAGCTCCTGCATACGATAGAACGCGAGGAATGCATCGACCGCGCGCGGCTTGCTTCCGCCGGAAATAATCTCGCGCGTTACCGGAAACACTTCATCCGGATGCGCTTCGATGAAGCCGCCGACCGCCGCGGTCCGCTCAGCAACCCACGGCCCGTCGTAGAGCAGCCTCGCCGCCTCCAGGAGATGCGAGAAGTCGAGTTCGGCGATCCTGGCGCCGATCATGCGCGCGAGTTCGATCGCATGGTCGAACGCCGCTTCCGAGCGCTTGTCGCCGAAGAACAGCCGGTCCTCCATCCGCGGCACGCCAATCACCGTTACCGGCGGCAGCGCTCCGGGCTCTTCCGGCACGAATGCGCGGGAATAGGCATCTGCGTCATCGAAGCCGGAGATCGCGGTCAGCGCGGCCCAGGCATCGTCCGCGGTCAGCGAAAAGATCGAGACGCAGTCCAGCGAGCGGCAGGCCGGCACGACACCGGAAGTGGAGACCAAGCCTAGGCTCGGCTTCAGACCGACGATATTGTTCAAGCCCGCAGGTACGCGTCCGGAGCCTGCCGTGTCGGTGCCGAGCGCAAGCGGAACCAGTCCGGCGCTCACGGCAACGGCAGAGCCGGAACTCGACCCTCCCGGAATCAGCGCGGGATTGAACGGGTTTCGCGGCACGCCGTAGGGCGACCTCACGCCGACAAGTCCGGTCGCAAACTGATCGAGATTGGTTTTGCCGACAACGACGGCCCCTGCGGCCTTCAGTTTTGCAACCGCGGTTGAATCCTTCTCCGGCATATATGCAAAAGCCGGACACGCCGCCGTCGTGGAGAAGCCGAGTGCGTCGATGTTATCTTTGACCGCGACCGGCACGCCGCAAAGCGGCAACCCGCGATTGCGCGCGGCTTCACGGGCCTGCGCCCGAACCGAGAATTCGTCGGCAACCGAGATGAAGACCGCGGGATCGCTGTATTCGCGAATGCGCCGCATGCAGTCCGCCAGCGTCTGCTCGGGATCGGCCGCTCCGGTCCGGTGCGCCTCGACGATTTCACGGACTGTCGCCATCATAAGCGTTCGCTGTTCCTGATCGAGTGAAGATAGGCCTCGTATTCGTCGAACACCGTCATGATGTGATCGCGCATCGCCTTCTGCGCGGCAGTGGCGTCGGCACGCAGCACCGCAGTCACGACGCGATCGTGCTCTTCATGCGATTTGGCGAGACGGCCGAGATTGCGGAATTGCGCGCGCCGGAACGGCTGCACGCGAATGCGCGTGGCGACGGTCAGTTCCGCAAGATAGGCGTTGTGCGCGCCCGAATAGACGGTGCCGTGAAAAAGCTGGTTGGTTTCGTGATAGTTCTGCGGATCGCCGTCCCGGATCAGAAGCCGCAACTCCTCGTGGACCTTCTCCAGTCCGCTCCGCTCTGCGGGAGTCATGCGCTCGGCGGCATAATGCGCGCACAATCCTTCGAGTTCGGCCATGGCTTCGAACATGCCGATCAGATCGTCATGGCTCGGGCGTGCGACAATCGCCGCCCGGTGCGGCCTGGCATCCACGAGTCCGCTCGCCGCCAGCTGCCGGATCGCCTCGCGGACCGGGGTGCGCGAAACGTTGAAACGTGCCGCAATCGCGGTCTCGTCCAGCGTGTCGCCGGGGCTGATCTTGCCGCGCACGATTTCGTCGGCAAGAATCTGACGCAGTTCGTCCGCACGCGTGAGCCGGATCGGCGGCTCCGTATCGGCCTCCTGTTTGCGAATACTTGCCATGCTCAGCCTGCCGGTTTGTCGATCAGGCTGACATGCGCCGATACCACGCGCCATCCCGCACTCGTGCGTATCCAGGTCTGGCTTTGTCTGCCGAGCTTGGTGCCGCCCTCGCGGACGAACAGTGTATTCGCCGTCGCAAATTCGCTGCCGTAGGTCGTAATCTTCGTGCGCTCCAGCTTGCGTGCGAGGCCCGCAGGTGAGCGGGCCGCACGGAACGCCTTGATCTCGGCATAACCATAGAGATTCTCGTTGACGCCATACCGGATGGTGTTCGGGTCATCGAAGAACAACTCGTCGAGCACAGCAATATCGTTCGTCACCAGCGCTTTCTCGTAGCGCTCGAAGGCGGCGGTAACTTCCGCAAGAACTTTCGGGTCGTTGATTTTCATCCCGCGCTCATAACTTCACCGGCTTGCTCATGCAGACCCTGTCGCGCTCGAGCTGATAAGCGACACGAAGCGCAAGGTCCTCCCGCCAGGGCGGAGCGATCGCCTGTACGCCGATCGGCAATCCTTCATCCGGCCACACCGGAACCGCGACCACGGGAAGTCCGATGAAAGAAATCGGCTGCGTGTAGATGCCGATGTTCGGACGTACCAGCAGTTCCTGTCCATCAAGTTTGAACGTCTTCTGCCCGATCTTCGGCGCGCGTGTCGGCGTTGCCGGCGCCAGCAGAATGTCGAAGCGCTCGAATAGTTTTCGCGCCTGCGCCTGAAAGCGGCGGCGAATCTTCTGTGCCTGCACCGTCCACGCCGCCGGGATCATCGCGCCAGCGATCAGGCGGTCGCGCACGTCCGGGTCGAAGTCGTCCGCTCGCGCGCGCAGCCGGCCAAGGTGCAGCGCCGCGCCTTCCGAGGCTGTAATGAGATAGGCCGAGGCGCGCGCGACGCCCGCATCCTCGAGTACCGCACTCTCGGTAACGCCGAGCGCCTTTGCAACGCGATCCGTCGCGGCATAGGCCTCGGGCTCGCCCATCCTTGCGAAATAGCCTTCGAGCTTCGCGATACGAAGCCCGCTCGCACCCTTCGCGATTTCCGGCGCCGCCGGCTCGACTTCGCGCTGCGCACAGACCGGGTCTTCGTGATCCGGTCCCTGCATCGCATCGTAGGATAGCGCGAGGTCGGTCGCGCTGCGGGCAAGCGGCCCGAGATGGTCGAGACTCGCGACAAAAGGAAACGTGCGCGCGCGGGAGAGCCGGCCATAGGTTGGCTTCAGTCCGAACAGGCCACAGAAGGAGGCCGGCACGCGGATCGAACCGTTGGTGTCCGAGCCCAACGTCAGCGGAACATAGCCGGCGGCAACAGCCGCGCCCGAGCCGCTCGACGACCCGCCGGTCATATGCGCGAGGTTGTGCGGGTTGCAGGCGTTGCCGTCATGCACATTCTCGCCGGTGAAATCATAGGCGTACTCGCCCATGTTCAGCGCGCCGACCAGCACGGCCCCCTGCTCCTCGAGCCGCTCGATCAGCACCGAGTCATGCGGGGCGGGCTTGCGCTCGCGATTGATCTTCGAACCCGCCCGCGTCGGAATTCCCTTCACGTCGAACAGGTTCTTGACGGCGAAGGGCACGCCCGCGAGCGGCATCGGCTCGCTGCGTGCGAGGCGCTTGTCGACTTTCGCGGCGGTTTCGCACGCGCGCGCAGCCAGCAGATCGGTAAAGGCATTGGTCTTCTTGTCGCATGCGCCGATGCGCGACAATGCCGACGAAACCGACTCGGCGGCGGAAATCTCCTTACGATTGACCGCCTCCGCAATCGCGGCAGCTGATTTCCACTCGATGCTCATGGCCGGAATACCGGGCCCGGTTCGGCGTCGTCTTCGACGTCAGCGGCGAGCACGAGCTTTGCTGCATTCGTAACAGCGTGGAGATGAACTTTGACGCCGGCGCGATAGCCCGGCTCTACTGTCAGTCCGCTGAGGGCCGCACCCGCGTCGATCAATGCGTCGAACGCGGCAGGATCACTGGGAAGCGAAGGTCCGGCTGGTTGCTTCGTATTCAATGGGATTGCCTTCGTGTTTCAAACCGGCGGGTGCGGAATGGCGGCAAGCAGCTCGCGAGTATACCCGGTCTTCGGGCTGCCCAGAACTTCCTCCGCCGTTCCCTCTTCCACGATCTTGCCCGTGCGCATCACAATCACGCGGTCGCAGAGGAGCCGGACGACGTTGAGATCGTGGGACACGAAGAGATAGCTCATACCGAGCGAGTCTTTGAGATCCTGCAGGAGGTTCAGCACGACCGCCTGCACGGAGACGTCGAGCGCCGCCGTCGGCTCGTCCAGAATGACAAGTTCAGGGTTCAGCGCGATCGCGCGCGCAATGCCGACGCGCGCCTTCTGGCCGCCGGAAAGCTGGTGCGGGAAACGGTCGAGAAGCCCGAGCGGAAGTCCTACGACCTTGGCCAATTCCTCGCAGCGCGCGCGCAGGGCATCACGCCCGGAGATTCCGCCGAGTCGCATGATCGGGTCGGCAATCGCACGCGCCGCCGTGAAGCGCGGATTGAGGCTGTCGGTCGGGTCCTGAAACACCATCTGAATCCGCTTTCGCTGCGGCAGTACCGCGAATTTCGCAGCCGGAATCGATCCGATGTCCTCGCCGTCGAAAACGATATCGCCCGAGGTCTTGTCGAGCAGCCGCATCACCATCATCGAAGTGGTCGATTTTCCGCACCCGGACTCTCCGACCAGCCCGACGCTTTCACCCTTGGCGACGTGGAACGAGATTCCATCGACCGCACGGAACAGCGACTCCGCCGGTGCGGGCTTGCCGAACAACTCGCCGAGCGTTTTTGTCGCGCCCTGCCGCGGATATTCCTTTACGAGATTGCGGACTTCGAGAATGGGCTTGGCGCCTTTGTCGATCGATCGTTTCGGCATCGAGGCTGCAGGCGAAAGCTCGGCGTCATCCGGCAGCAGGCTGCGGAGCGTCCCGCCGACCCTGGGCGTCGCCTTCATCAACTTCTTCGTATAAGTGTGCTGCGGCGACCTGAAAATTTCCGAAGACAGCGCCGTCTCGACGATCCTGCCCTTCTCCATCACGACCACGCGGTCGCAATAGGCGGCGGCAAGGCCCAGATCGTGCGTGATCAGGATCGTGGACATATCGCGCGCGCGCGTCAGCTCGACCACGAGATCCATCACCGATTTCTGGGTGGTTACGTCAAGCCCGGTGGTCGGCTCGTCCGCGATCAGCAGACGCGGCTGGCAGGCCAGCGCGAGCGCGATCACGATGCGCTGGCACATGCCGCCGGAAAGCTCAAACGGATAGGCATGATAGCGCTCCTCGGGCCGCGCGATCTTCACCTGGCGCAGCATTTCGATCGCTTTTTCCTTGAGGTTGCGGGAATCCGCCATCACATGCTGCTTCAGCACGTCCTCGATCTGGCGGCCGACCTTGCGGATCGGGTTCAGCGCCGCCCGCGGGTTCTGGAAAATCATCGACATTTCGCGCCCGCGCAGATCGCGCATCACGTCTTCCTTGGCGTTCTTCACGTCGATGCCGGAGAACACGACCGAGCCGTTCGCAATGCTGCCGGCGCGGTCGAGGATACGCATCACGGCATAAGACGTCACCGACTTGCCGGAGCCCGATTCGCCGACGATGCCGAGCGTTTCGCCCTTCGCGAGCGAGATATTGATCTGTTCGACCGCACGTACGATGCCGCGACGCGTCGCGAATTCCACGGTGACATCGCTGATCTCGAGAAGCGGCGGCTCGCTCATCGTCCGTTCCTTATGTACGCCGCTGCGGGTCGACGATGTCGCGCAGTCCGTCACCGAGGAGATTGAAACAGAACACCGCGAGCATCAGCGCAAGCCCCGGAAACAGCGCGATCCACCACTCGCCGGAGACGATGTAGCCCGCCCCGTCGGCAACCATGATCCCCCACTCCGGTGTCGGAGGCCGCACGCCGAGACCGATGAAGGAAAGGCCTGCGGCATTCAGCACCGCGTAGCCCATGGTCAGCGACATCTGCACCACCATGATCGGCATGACGTTCGGCAGAATCTGCATGAACAGAATGCGCCATTCGCTGTTGCCCGAGAGCCGCGCTGCCATCACGAAACCCGCTTCGCGCCGCACGTTGGCCTCCGCGCGCGCGATACGTGCGTAGAGCGGATAGTTGATGATCGCGGTGGCGATCACGATGTTGGTCACCGTATTCCCGAGCGCTGCGACGATGCCCATCGCGAGCACGAACAACGGGAACGCCATGATCATGTCGGCAAGACGGCTCACGATAATGTCGATCCAGCCGCCGAAATAACCGGCAGCGATTCCGGAAATGCCGCCGAGCGCGAATACGAGCGCGACCGAGGTCACCGCAATCGTCATGTCGAGACGGGTCGCCACCACCACGCGGCTGAAGATATCGCGGCCGAGCTGGTCGGTGCCGAACCAGAACTGCCAGGACGGGGGCTTCAGCGCCTGTGCCGTATTGCTCGCGAGCGGGTCGTAGGGAACGATCGACGGTCCGAAGACCGCGGCCACAACCAGCAGCAGAAACAGCGCAAATGCGAAGCCGGTGATCGGATTCTCTGAGATCACGTATTTCGTCTGCCGGAGAATTGCGTGGAGCCCCGAGGTCTGCACGGGACCGATGCTTTCCAGAGGCTTGCCTGCGACAGCACGTTTCGGCGCGCGCGGCGCCGTGCTGACGGTGGAGATGCGCGAGTGCGAATTCATGCCGCCATCCTCACGCGCGGATCGATCACGCCGTAAAGAATGTCGATCATCAGGTTCAGTAGCACGTAGAGGATCGCCATCGTCAGCACGAAACCCTGCACCGGCGCGTAGTCGGAAGCGATCAGCGCCTCCACAGCATAGGAGCCGATGCCCGGCCAGGCGAACACCTTCTCCACCAGTACGTTCGCGCCGAGCAGGAACGAGAACACCATGCCGAGCGTGGTAATGACGGGAAGCAGTGCGTTACGGAACGCATAGGTCAGAATGACTTTGCGGGTGGAGAGGCCGCTTGCTCTCGCTGTCCGCACGAAATCGGAAGACAGCACCGCAAGCATGGACGCGCGCGTCATGCGCGTGATCGGCGCGAGCGAGAAGATCGCAAGCGTCGCCGCCGGAAGAATGAGCTGCTTTGCCGCCGCCCGGAACACTTCCATGTCGCGGGCCAGCAGGCTGTCGATCAGATAAAAGCCGGTTACATGCGGCGGCGCGGAATAGATGATGTCGAGCCGCCCAAGCGGCGCCGGCGCCCAGCCTAGGATGAAGTAAAAGAAGTATGCGAGCAGCAGCCCGGTGAAGAACACCGGCAGAGAAACCCCAGCCGTGGCGACCACGCGCGAGAAGTGATCGATCGCCGAGCCTTCTTTGACCGCAGCAAGCACCCCGAGCGGAATCGCGATCAGGATCGAAACGATAAGGCCTGCGAGGGTCAGCTCCGCCGAGGCCGGCAGTCTTGCGGCGATATCGCGGATCACCGGCTGTCCGGTCGTCAGCGATTGCCCGAAATCGCCGCGTGCGAGATCCTGCACGTAACGCACGAACTGAACCAGTTTCGGCTGGTCGAGGCCGAGCTTCACGCGCACTTCCTGGATCGCAGCTTCGGTCGCCGCCGGCCCCGCGAAATAGGCCGCGGTATCGCCAGGCAAAAGACGCGTGAGCGCGAAAGTGATGACGACCACCGCCGCGATACTGAACAGCGTGATGCCGAGACGGCGGCTCATACGCAAAAGCATATTGTCTCCGGGGATTGGAAAGCGGGCGGCGCGATTGCCGCCCGCTTTACGCGTCAGCCCTTGGCGAGGTTGCGATAGTCGAGCCGCCGGTGGAACCAGTACTGGTAGCCCGAGACGTTCTTCTGCATCGCGACGTTCGAATAAGGCTGGTACAGCGGAATGCGCGGAATGTCGGCGAAGGCAAGATCGACGAAGCCCTTCACGTTCTTCTCGTACTCCGCCTGATTTCCTGTCGAAGCGGCAGTACCCGCCGCATCGATGAAGGCATCCATCTGCTTCGACTGATAGCTCATCGTGTTGAAGATGGAATTCTTGCCGTGGTAGCACCAGATGAAGAAGTATTCCGGGTAGTCGAGCCAGCCCGAGAACACATTCACATAGAGCGGCATCACCTTCTTGTTCAGTTCCGTGCGCCAGTTCGCGCCGGGCACCTTGTTGATCGTGGTCTTGATACCGATCTGCGCGAGGCTTTCCTGAATGAGAACGCAGGTCGGCTCGTTGACGCCCGCGAAGTTGAGATCGAAGGAGAGCGTGGTTTCGAAGCCGTTTTCATAGCCGGCTTCGGCCATCAGCTTCTTCGCCTTCGCGATGTCGCTGTTGAACTTGTGCGCCTGCGGCCAGGCGACCTCGGTTGCTTTCTCCGCCGGAGCGCCAAACGTCTTGCCGCCGAGGCCGTAAAGCACCGCATCCATGATCTTCTGATACGGCACCGCATAGGCCACCGCCTGACGGACCTTGAGGTTGTCGAACGGCGGTTTGGTCACGTTCATGCCGAGATACTGGATGCCGTTCGAAAACGGCGTCGACACGATGTTGAGCTTGCCCGCGTCCTTCAGCTCTACGAAATCCTTGTTCGGCAATTCGTAGGAGATGTCCGCGTCGCCGCGCTCCAGGAGCGCGCGGCGATTACCGGCCGAAGGCACGATGCGCCAGACGATGCGCTTGGTTTTCGGCAGCGGCCCGAGCTTGTAGTTCTCGTTGCGCACGAAGATGACCTCGGTGCCCGGCGTCCACTTCTCGACGTTATACGGGCCGCCGCCTGCGATGTTCTGCTTGGTGTATTCGAGACCCCAGGGGTCCTTCTCGGTCGCGTGCTTCTTGACAAGCTCCGAATGCATGACGACCGGCACGACGACCGCGAGATCGGGGATTGTGAGACGATCCTTGCGCAGGAAGTCGACGCGGATCGTGTGGTCGTCGACGACGACGAACTGTTCCGGCTTTTCGAGCGAGCCCGCGCGCATCTGGAAGGTCGGGAAGCCGCCGACCGTGACCGCACGGTCGAGCGACCACTTCACGTCCTTCGCGGTGATCTTGGTGCCGTCGTGGAAGGTAGCGTCCTTGCGGAGCTTGAAGGTCGCGGACATGTCGCCGATCTTCATGTCTTCGGCGAGCTCGGGCTTGAACTTGTCCTTGTCGTAATACTCGGTGCCGTTAGGCAGCTTCTTCATTTCATGGCTGATAAGGCGGCTGTAGCAGTTCCACGCCACCTCGTAGCCGGGCACGTTGGTGCCGACGCCATGAATGTCGATGTTGTTCGGCCCGCCTTCCGAGACGATCAAGAGCGTCTCGGCGCGCGATTGCGCCTTGGCGGCAGAAAAGACGGCAGGCGCCGTCAGTGCAGTGGTGGCGGCCAGCGCGCCGGCTGATTTCAGAAAGTCACGTCGCTTCATTACCCATCCTCCGAATCCGCATTCGGAGAAACATTTGCGAAGGACGTGCCAACTGGCAGATTTAGGATTTTACCAAGAATTCCAATGGGATACGGATTCGCTTCGCGTTCGCGTGGCGCACTCTTATTGCATACAATTCACCTTCTGATGCCTATTAAATAGGCAAAGCTAGATTTTCCGTGCTGATGACCGATTCAGATCGCGATGGCCGGCGTCGAGGGGTCGAGGCCGGCCGCTTCGGCGCGTTCCGAAAATTCCGCGAAGGTACGCGACGGCATATAGATCGCGGTGACCGCCGACGGATCGGCGATGCTGCGCCAGTCGATATCCGCGGGGAGTTTGCCGTCGAGCGCGTGGCCGGTGACGTATTGCAGCCAGCGCGCGATCCGGTATTCCGACCCGTACTGCGCCCGCAGAAAAGCCGCCGCCGGTGACATTCTTGCTCCCGCGCAACCCAGGCTGCGCGGGGCTTTTTTTGCCCGGATTCCGTTTCGTTGGGGACTTCGTTGGGGCGCTCGAATCTGCTCCCGCGAAACCCGCTGATGTTATTGGTGGGCCTGCCTGGACTCGAACCAGGAACCAGACCGTTATGAGCGGTCGGCTCTAACCATTGAGCTACAGGCCCGGAAAGTGCGCGGAAACTATCAACTGCGCGCCGTGCGCACAACGGTCATGGCTGTGCCGCAAATGCACCGCGATACTCGCCGTACTCGCTGTCACCTGGAGAAATAGCCATGAACCTCGTGCAGTCCGCTGCAGCCGCTCTTGCGTTGAGCCTGCTGACGCAAGCCACCGCGGCGCAGAACGCGCCCGCCCAGCCGCGCATTCCGACGCTGACGCTCACCGGCGAAGGCTCGGTCGAAGCGAAGCCGGAACTCGCGGTGATCCAGATCGGCGTCGCGATAACCGCGAAAGTCGCAAAAGACGCCCTCGCGGAAAACTCCCGCCTGCTCGCAGCGGCGCTGAACGCCGCCAAGGAGGCCGGCATCGAGCCGCGCGACCTGCAAACCTCCGGGCTCTCGCTGCGACCCGATATCGTCCGCGCCGAGAAGTGGCCGCACCGGGAAATCGTCGGCTATCAGGTCAACAACCTCGTGACCATGCGCGTACGGGACATCGGCAAGCTCGGCGGGCTGCTCGACAAGCTCGTCGTGCTCGGTATCAACGATATCCGCAGCATCAGCTTTTCGGTCGAGAAGCCCGCCCCGCTGATCGAGCAGGCGCGCGCCGCTGCCGTCAAGGACGTGATGGAAAAGGCGCAGAAGTTCGCGGATGCCGCAAACCTGAAGATCGTGCGCGTACTCGAACTCGGCGAAAGCGGCGTCGAACAGCCTTCGCCGCGGCCGCTTGTGATGGCACGTAACGCCGCGGCACCGCGGCCCGACGTTCCGGTCGAGGCGGGCGAACTCGTCTATCGCGCGCAGGTGCACGCGGTGTTCGAGATCGCACCGAAATAGTCAGGCTCTACGGACCGGGCGCAGCGGACCCATTAGCGTTCGTCGCAGAATCGGATGGTCACCCGGCAGTTGGTCCCGCCATAATCCCTGCAGGCCTGAAGTGCGAGTTCGACTGCACGCCGCTCAGATTGTGCATATGCCCAGCCGCGCGCACCACAGCTGCCGCTGACGGCAAAGGCGCCACAAGCATTGTCCGGCACCTCGACACGAATGACGCATGTGCGGTCGCCGTTCGCCCTGCATTCCGACAGCGCCCGCTGGCGCGCACCCGATTCCGTCTCGTAGTTTCTCGACCAGCCCGCACGATCGCATTCGCCGACGGCAATCGCGCCTGCCGCCAGTGCGGGCGCGGCCGTGCACGTCAGCACGATGGCGACGACGTAGAACGACTTTAATATCATCGTGACCCCCTTCGCGCAGACAATCTTCAAAGGAGCACCCCAGCGCTCCTGAAGAATGTGCACCCAGTATAACAGCGTATTCCAAACTGAAATCCGCCGCCAGCATCGCGAAGCCGTTGAAAATAGCGGGGCTGCCCCTACCCGATGTGCCGGCCGGGGGTTCAGTTTTTCGGCCGGTTCTGCTCGTCCACGATCACGACGCGCGGCTGGAAGCGGGCGGCTTCGGCCTCCTCCATCTGCGCATAGGCACAAATGATGATGCGATCGCCCTTCTGCACGAGCCGCGCCGCCGCGCCGTTCAAAGTGATCGCACCGGACTGCGAGGACTCCTCGATCACATAGGTCGCAAAGCGTGAGCCGGTCGATATATTGTAGATCTCGACGCGCTCGTTCCTGAGAAAGCCTGCGGCATCCATCAGGGCGCGGTCGATTCCGATAGAGCCTTCGTAATCCAGATCGGCCCCGGTCACGACGGCGCGGTGGATTTTACCCTTCATCAGCGTGAGCAGCATGGCGGACTCCGGAAAAAAGAAGGCTGCGCATATAGCACCTATTGGCCGGCACGCCAGTATGTGTTGCGGACGAGGATACACGGCGCGGGCAACCGCTTTGGCACCGATGGGCCGCTTGCATCTGTGGCTCTCCCGGAGAAATCGCGACAGTCTTCCGCTTTCCTCAGTCGTGGTGCCGCGTGCTCGTCCAAAGCACGACAAGCCCTGCAAGCGTCGCCGCCGCAGCGGCGACGAACGGCACTTCGTACCCCGCGCTGAGGTCGTAGAATATTCCGATCAGCACCGGGCCGCCCGCAACCCCCACCATGGCGATGAACTGGCTCATCGAATAGATGCGGCCGTATTCCCGTGTGCCGAATTTCTCGGCAAGCAACAGCGGGTGCATCATCAGCGAATTGCCAATGGTGACGCCGAACATGGCGACCGCCGTCAGGATTGCAAGACGCTGATTGACGAAGGCAAGCGCGAGCAACGACAGGGCTTGCACAGCCATGAGCTGCAAGGCGAAGGTACGCACCTTCATCCGCAGCACGAGCCAGCCGCCGGTCAGGCGTCCTGCGATGCTTGCGGAAGCCAGAACAGCGAGCGCAAGCGCAGCCGTCTCCGCACCGTCTCTGATATTCGCAAGCCTGTAGAGATGCGCGATCGCGGCTACCTGCGCGCCGAGCAGAAACAAATAGGCGATCGAAACCGCGATGAAGAACCGGCTCGTCTTCGCTTCGGCATAGCTTACCGAAGGCAGCAAGGACGCCGGCTCGCCGTTTGCAGGCCTGGCTCCACCGTCGGGTTCGAGCCCGAGTGCGGCGGGACTGCCGCGCACGACGAGCAGCGTCACCGGCAGGATGCCGACAAGGAACACCGCCGCCATCCACGGTCCGGTAGCGCTCAACCCCCCGCGTTCGATCGACAGCGCGACGAAGGGCGCAATGAAGATGCCGCCGAGCGAGAGGCCGGTGGACGCAATCGAAAGCGCAAGCGAACGCTTCACGCTGAACCAGCGCGTAACCAGCGTGGTCAGCGGCACGAGTCCCGTGCCGCCGTAGGCGAAACCGAAGACGATGTGGAACGCGAAAAGCTGCCAGGTTTCGCGCAAGTATCCGACCGAGTAGAGGCAGGCGGCGCCCAGGATCGCGGATCCGGCAATCGCCGCGCGCGGATCGAAGCGATCGATCAGCCGGCCGATCAGCACCCCGGCGAACCCGCCGGAGACAAAGAACGTGGCGGTCGCGGCACTGGTCAGCGAAACCGGAAAGCCGCGCTCGGCCACGAAAGCGTTCAGCAGAACGGATAGATTGTAAAAGGCGAGCCCCGACGTGATCGTCGTGATCAGACAGATCGCAGCGACAATGTACCAGCCGTAGAAGATGCGTGTGTCGCCGGGCATTTTTCTGGAAACCGGGAGGAGGTACAGTGTCCTATGCGGTTTCAGTCCTCCCGATGCAACGGGCCGGCTGGCACAGCAGCCATGCAGGGCTTCTTGCGCGTCCGCCAGGCGGGACGGCTTACTTCTTCTCCAAGAGGAGCCGGTTGCCCTGCTTCTCGATCAAGACCTTCGCCTGCTCCGCCATCTTGGCGAGCAGCCACGGCAGGCTGACGTCGATTACGACATGATCCTCGCGGACATCGATAGTCCCGGCCGCATTCTGGCCGAGCAAGGAAACGTTGAAGGCAACCTGGTCGCCGGTCCAGGTCTCGTCGGCGAAGTTCATCATCCCCCCGCCCTTCTCGCGCGCGGCGGCGAAGCCTTTCTTGATCCGGCGCGCCGCTTCATCCTTGCCGAGCTTGTGGGGGATCGAAACCGTGACTTTCTCTGCCATTGCCTGCCTCGCGCCTCAGAGGCTCTACATAGGCTTCGCCGCGCTTTTGGCAACGCGTAGCGCCACAAAATTTCTCTGCAGCGGGCCGTTTCACCCGCCGATTATGCAGCGGCGGCGGCCTGCGAAGAAGTGCCCTGCTTCTTGGGCCGCGCGGCGAGCAGGAGCCAAGCGGCGATCGCGACGTTCAGAAGATTCCATGCAAGTCCGTTCGCGAAGGCCGCGTGATAGGAGCCGGTGTAATCGAAGATCGCGCCGGAGATCCAGCCGCCGAAGGCCATGCCGATGATCGTCGAGAAGATGACGATGCCCACGCGCACGCCCGCCTCCTGCGGCGGAAAATACTCGCGCACGATGACCGCATACATCGGCACGATGCCGCCCTGGAACAGCCCGAACAGGATCGAGATCATGTAAAGCGACGCGAGCCCGTCGAAGAAAAGATAGAGAAACAGCGCAACACCCTGGAGAAACGAGCCGATGAGCAGCGTACCGACACCGCCGATCCTGTCCGCGACAAAACCGGAGGCGACGCGGCTGACGATTCCGAAGGCGAGCATCAGGGAAAGCATTTCCGCGCCGCGCGCAGCCCCGTAACCGAGATCGCCGCAATAGGCGACGATATGAACCTGCGGCATCGACATGGCGACGCAGCAAGCAATGCCCGCGACGCTCAGAATGACCATAAGCGCGGTGGATGACAGCCCCAGCGCATGGCGCGCGCCGGCAGCGGCGGCGTTCGCGCTGACGACTTCCGCGAGTGCGATGCGGCGGCGAAACACAAGCGTCAACGGCAAAATTGCAGCCAGCACGAAGGCGCCGATCCAGATCTGCGTCGGGCGCCAGCCTATTGTAGCCGAAGAATACTGTACGATCGGCGGCCAGATCGCGCCGGCGACGTAATTTCCGGAAGCCGCGATCGCAACCGCGATCCCGCGCCGCTTCGTGAACCAGTGCGAGAGATCGGCCATCATCGGCGCGAACGTCACCGACGCGCCGATACCGATCAGAAGATGCGTCAGCGCGAACAGAAACAAATTCGGCGCGATGCCGGAAAGGACATAGCCTACCGAGAGCGATACTGTTCCGATCAGCATCGGGATCACGATGCCATAGCGGTCCGCGAGCCTGCCCATCGAGATGCCGCCGATGCCGAAGCCGAGCATGGTGAGGGTATAGGGCAAGGTCGCATCCGCGCGCAGCACGCCGAAATCGGCCTGCACGGCCGGCAGAATGACGACGACCGACCACATGCCCACGGAGCCGATCGCGCCCGCGAGCAGCGCAGTCCAGAGGCGCGCCCAGGCATAAGGCGACTCGGCGACACCGGTCGCAGCGGGATTATTCTGCGCGTTCATGATGCCTGTTTGTCGGCGCTGCCCGAACATGCGTCAAGCGGCAGTGCGGCGGGAATGGGCGGAATCGGCCCCGCATTTTCTCATAGCGGCAATGCGCGTGCGGTCAGACGCGGATCACGACCGTGCGCGCGATGCGGTCGCCGAGCCGCTGCGTCTTCGGCGACGAGACCGCGAGTAGGAAGCCGACAAGATAGAACGCCGGAAACACATCGACCACGCGCAATAGGTTGCGCACGGCGGAACGACGCCAGCCGATCTGCAGACCGTTCTCCTCGTTGACGACGCGCATGCCGAGAAGCATCTTGCCGGGTGTGCCGCCCCACACCGCCTCGGTCACGATGAAATAGGCGAGCATGCCGGCGAAGCTCAGCGCCGCAGGCGCGCCTTCGAGCTTGAAGCCGACGCCGCGATCGGGCGCGCCGCCGAAAACAAGACCGAATGCGCTCCATATCACGACGACGATCAGAATATCGACGATGGCGCCGAACGTGCGGACGCCGAGCGAAGCGAGCTGTACTTCGCGCGTTTCGCTACCTATCTCTGTCATATTGATGTTCCACGGGCGACTTGTTTTCCGCCGAGCCGGGCGGCTGATACGCATTGCGCGCCGGATTCGTGCTGCCTGCCGCGTTGCCGACATGCACCCGGATGCCCTGAATTATCAGAAGCCGCCGCTTCCAGAGCGTGCGCAGGAAAATGCCGACGCCGAGAAAGGCGCCGAGAATGCTGAGCGAGACCGTCAGCATGATCGAGCCGACCAGGCCGCCGAGGAAATCCTTCCGGATCGAAAGCAGTGCGCGATTGTTCGCGGCCTTCTCGCGGTAGCCGGCCGTGATCGTGTACTCGCCGCTCGCCGGAATCGAAAACTGGAGCACGGCAAAGCCGGTCTGCCCGCCGATGTTGTAGCGCGAGCCGATCGTGACCGCTTCCACCGGGATCTCCCTGCCGTCCGCGCCGCGCACGGTGACGCGCAGGCCCGACAGGCTGCCTTGCGAGATCACGATCTCGCCGTCGATCACCGCACGGCTGTCGGAGAACACGGTATAGCTCCCGCGCGAAAGCCGCAGCACCTTGGTCTCCGGCGCAACGAGCCGTGGAACTTCCCCGGACCCGCCGAACAGATTCCAGAGCACGAGGGGAGCAGGCGCGATCACCGAGCCGAAGAACAGCACCGCAGCCACCACATACCAGAAGCGGCCCGGCACCCGGCGCTGGATGGTATCGGACTCGCTCACACTTATTCTCCCTTGCACATGCGAAATCGTGCGACAGCGGCTTGACGCCGTCAAATCGCATGTCCGGCGAGGCGTTTTTTCGCAAACTTCCGCCGCAGGACCGCGCTATAAGCGGACAATCGCCCGATCCAGCCCGGACCGAAATGCCCGACGCCAATATCCGGCCCATTCTCTCGCTGCTGCTCGGCGTGGCACTGCTGCTTGCAGGCGCGGGATTGCAGATCACGTTGCTGCCGCTGCGCGCGAGCGCGGACGGCTTCGGCACCTTCGCGATCGGCACAATTGGCTCCTTCTACTATCTGGGCTTCGTCGCGGGCTGCGTGTTCGGCCCCTATGTGATCCTGCGCGCGGGGCATATCCGTGCGTTCTCGGCGCTGGTCGCGGTCGCGGCCTCGATGGCGCTCCTGCATGCCCTGATTCCGCTGCCCGCGCCCTGGGCCATGATCCGCTTCGTCACCGGCTTCTGTCTCGCCGGCTTCTATCTCGTGATCGAAAGCTGGCTCAACGACCGCTCCTCCAACGAGACGCGCGGCAAGGTGATGTCGGCCTATGTCATCGTGAATTTCTCCGCCCTCGCCGCGGGCCAGATGATCGTGACCGCGCATCCGGTGGAAGGCGCGACGCTGTTCATGATCGCGGCGATGCTCTCCGCGCTTGCGATCGTGCCGGTGGCGCTGACCCGCTCGGCGCAGCCGGCGCCGATCACGATCGTGCGCTTCCAGCCGCGGGTGCTGTGGCAGGCGGCCCCGGTGGCGCTGGCCGGAAGCTTCATGGTCGGGCTTTCGCTCGGCGCGTTCTGGACGCTGGCGCCGGCGGCGGTGGAGCTGCGCGGCGCGGATGTGGCGGAGGTCGCGGCCTTCATGACCGCGGCCGTGATCGCGGGCGCGCTGATGCAGTATCCCGCAGGAAGGCTGTCGGACCGCATCGACCGGCGGCTTGTGTTGCTCGCGCTGCTTGCCGGCAGCACCTCGACCGCGCTGGCGCTGTGGCTCTATGGCGGCGCGGGCTGGATGCTGCTGGCGCTGGCCGCCCTGTTCGGCGCGCTCGCGCTGCCCGGCTATGCGATCGCGGCCGCGCACGGCTATGACCGCACGCAGCCGGAGGAGATGGTCGCGACTTCGGCGACGATCCTGCTTGCGAACGGGCTCGGCGCGGTCGCGGGACCGGTGATCGCGGCGACGCTGATGCGCGGGCTCGGGCCGGGCACGCTGTTTCTGTTCGTCGCGGTTTCGCAGGTTCTGCTCGCGGGCTTCGTGATCCATCGCCTGCGCGTGCAGGCGCCGGTGGCGCCGGCCGAGAAATCCGAATTCGATCTCGCGAGCACCGCGCCGGTCGGCGCGGTGGTGCCGACCGAGGAACTGCGGCCCGAGAGCCCGGAAGTCGCGGTGCCGGAGCGCTACACGCCCGCGCCGCGCGAGAACGCATGATCCGGGAAAAAGCGCACGCCGCCATTCTATCGCTCGCTGCTGTTGCGGGATTTCGTTCCCTGTCTCGTCATTGCCGGGCGCCTGTCCTCGGGCTTGACCCGAGGATGACCCGGCCATCCATCCGGTAAGTCCGCCTGTGCGGCACTTCATCATGGATGCGCGGGCCGAGCCCGCGCATGACGAAGCAAAATCGCTCGGGCACAAACGCCGGGATTTCTCGAACCATCACTCTTTATTCGATAGCGCGGCGGGCTTGCGCTTTAGCGCATTCCCGCAAAAAAGAGCGGGCTTGCCCAATTCGCGCCCTCAAAAAAAGAGGGGAAGGAGCGCCGAAGGGCGCTGCCGTATGGTACGTGCGGTATCTCTTTCGAGATACCGGCGCCTTTCGACGCTCCTAGAAGCGTGGCGCGAAGCAGGCAAGCCTGCCGCGCGCTGGACGCTCGTATTTGTGGCGTTCTTCCTTAAGCCTTCAGGACCGTGCTTCCGAGGCGTTCCGCGAAGAGATTTCTTCCTCGCTTCCCGCCTCCATTCCAGCCCACACGAAGCCGGTTTCCCGGCGGCGTGCCCCTCTCGTAAGAGGGGAAGGCGGCGCCCCGTAGTGGGCGCGGACGGCGACCCGAA
>JBGFSD010000081.1:0-6590 GCA_041694745.1 Pseudomonadota bacterium | reverse complement strand
GAAGGATGAATGACGCCTGAAGACACTGCGGCAGCCGCAAAGTCCGCAAGAAAAGCGAAGACTAGTGTTCCGCGTACAACAGGAATTCCGCGTTGCCGTCGCCGCCGGGGATGGGGGACGGAATCGTGCCGCGCAGGCGCCAGCCCTGCCGGCCGACCAGGAGTTCGATGCGCTGGCAGACCGCCATATGCACCTCCGGGTCGCGCACGATCCCCTTCTTCACATGCCCGCGGCCGGCCTCGAATTGCGGCTTGATCAGCGCGATCAATTCGGCGTGCGGTGCCGCGTATTGCAGCGCCTTCGGAATGACGTGTTCGAGCGAGATGAAGGAAACGTCGATGACGATGAGGCGCACGTCGTTCGGGATCGCGGCGTCCTCGAGCTTCCGGATGTCGGTCTGCTCGAGCGAGACGACGCGCGGATCGTTCTTCAGGCGCGTATGCAACTGCGCGGTGCCGGTATCGACCGCGTAGACTTTCGCGGCGCCGCGCGCGAGCAACAGCTCGGTAAAACCGCCGGTGGAGGCGCCGACATCGAGGCAGATTTTGTCTTTCGGATCGATTCTGAAACGATCGAGCGCGGCTTCCAGCTTCAAGGCGCCGCGCGAGACGTAGGGGTGCGCTGGCGCCGCTGCGATCGCCGCGTCTTCGGCAATCCGTTCCGAAACCTTGTGGACGACTTTGCCGTCCGCCGTGACGTTGCCGGCTTCGATCGCCGCCTGCGCTTTCGCACGGCTCTCGAAAAAACCCCGCGCGACCAGCAACTGATCGGCGCGGATCGTCTTTTTCATGGGCGGTTGCTACGCGCGGCGCGGGCGCAGGAGGTTCGACTCGTCCCTGCCGAATGCCGCAAGCGCGGTCGCGACGATCCCGCGCGCGTCGAGGCCCGCCTGCTCGTACATTTTCGCGGGCGTGTCGTGATCCTGAAAGATATCCGGCAGCACCATCGGGCGGATTTTCAAGCCCCGGTCGAGCACGCCCTCGCGGGCGAGCAACTCGAGCACGTGGCTGCCGAAGCCGCCGACCGAGCCTTCCTCGATTGTGATCAGCACTTCGTGTTCGCGCGCGAGCCTGAGCACGAGATCGCGGTCCAAGGGCTTTGCGAAGCGTGCGTCCGCGACGGTCGCCGAGAAGCCGAGCGCGGCGAGTTCGTCCGCCGCACGCAGACACTCCGATAGACGCGCACCGAGCGAAAGCAGCGCAACCTTGGTGCCTTCACGAACAATGCGGCCCTTGCCGATCTCGAGCGGAACGCCTTCGGCCGGAAGCGCAACGCCGGCGCCCTCGCCGCGCGGAAAACGGAACGCGGACGGGCGGTCGTCGATCGCGGCCGCGGTCGCGACCATGTGCACAAGTTCGGCCTCGTCGCCGGCTGCCATCACCACCATGTCGGGCAGGCAGGCGAGATAGGCGACGTCGAAGGAGCCTGCGTGTGTCGCGCCGTCGGCGCCGACCAGGCCGGCGCGGTCGATGGCGAAGCGCACCGGCAATTTCTGGATTGCGACGTCGTGCACGACCTGATCGTAGGCGCGCTGCAAAAAAGTCGAGTAGATCGCAGCGAAAGGCTTGAAGCCTTCGGCGGCGAGCCCCGCTGCGAAGGTCACAGCATGCTGCTCGGCGATGCCGACGTCGAAGGTGCGCGCAGGGAAAGCCTTGCCGAAAATATCGAGGCCGGTGCCCGAGGGCATCGCGGCGGTGATGGCGACGATTTTCTCGTCCTTCCGCGCCTCTTTCACCAGGCTCTCTGCGAACACTTTCGTGTAGCTCGGCGCCGCGCCTTTCGATTTCGCCTGCGCGCCGGTCGCGACGTCGAACTTCACGACGCCATGATACTTGTCGTCGGAGGCTTCCGCGGGCGCGTAGCCCTTGCCCTTCTGGGTCACGACGTGAACCAGCACCGGACCGGGCTCGTTGTCGCGGACGTTTTTCAGAACCGGCAGGAGATGATCGAGGTTGTGGCCGTCGATCGGGCCAATGTAGCTGAAGCCGAGTTCTTCGAACAGCGTGCCGCCGGTAATGTAGCCGCGCCAGTGCTCGATGCCGCGCGTGATCATGTCGTCGATCCGCTTCGGCAGTTTCGCGGTAACCTTCTTGCCGGTGGTGCGCAAGGCGTTGTAAGTGCGGCCCGAAATCAGCCGCGAGAAATAGGCGGACATCGCCCCGACCGGCGGGGCGATCGACATGTCGTTGTCGTTGAGCACGACGATCAGGCGGCTGCCGGCGGCGCCTGCGTTGTTCATCGCTTCATAGGCCATGCCGGCGGACATCGCGCCGTCGCCGATCACGCAGACCACGTTGCGCTTCTCGCCGTTCAGGTCGCGCGCGATCGCCATGCCGAGGCCCGCGGAAATCGAGGTTGAGGCATGCGCCGCGCCGAAGGGGTCGTATTCGCTCTCCGCGCGCTTGGTGAAGCCCGACAGGCCGCCGCCCATCCTGAGCGTGCGGATGCGGTCGCGGCGTCCGGTGACGATCTTGTGCGGATAAGCCTGATGGCCGACATCCCAGATCAGCCGGTCGTGCGGGGTGTCGAAGACGTAATGCAGCGCGACAGTGAGTTCGACCACGCCGAGTCCCGCGCCGAGATGGCCGCCGGTCACCGAAACCGCGTCGATGGTCTCGATCCGCAGTTCGTCCGCCAGCTGGCGCAGGCTCGATTCCGGCAGCGCCCGAATCTGGTCCGGCGTATCGACGGTATCGAGCAGCGGCGTGCGAGATTGCGGGCGTTCGGTCATACGGGGTGAAATATCAGCGTTTTTCGGGGCTTATACAAGGCGAGCCTTGCCGCAGGGCAAGTGTTTGCGATTGCTTCTACCTCCCCCATTGGGGGAGGGAGAAGACTATTCAGTCCTGATCCAGCGGCGTGGAACCGGTCGGCTTGCCCTTGGCATCGAGGGCGATCTTCTCGACCCGCGCTTCTGCGTCCTTAAGCAATGCGTCGCAGCGGCGCTTCAACACCTCTCCGCGCTCATAAATCTTGATCGAGTCCTCAAGGGGCACGTTGCCGCTTTCGAGCTTCGCCACGATCTGCTCGAGTTCCGCAAGCGCCTTTTCGAAGGGCATGGCGGCGACGTCGCCGTTTGCGTCCTTGGTGTCTTTTGCCATCGGCGGAATTCCGTTCAGGCCCGCATCAGCGTGCGGACGTGGGCACCCGCGGAGCGGGCCAAACCTTCGAGATCATACCCGCCTTCGAGCAAAGATACGACCCTGCCCTTCGCATGCCGGTCGGCGAGGTCCATCAGCTTGCCGGTGACCCAGGCGAAATCGTCCTCGACGAGATTGAGGCTCGCCAGCGGGTCGTTCCGGTGCGCATCGAAGCCCGCCGAGATCAGCACCAGGTCGGGCTGGAAGTTGTTGATGCGCGGCAGGATCACGCTCTCGAAGGCTTCCCTGAACTGCGCGCCGCCGTCGCCGGAGGAAAGCGGAGCGTTCACAATCGTGTTTGCGGCACCCGTTTCGCTCCTGGCACCCGTGCCGGGGTAAAGCGGCATCTGATGCGTCGAGGAATAGAGCACGCTCGGGTCGGCCCAGAAGATATCCTGCGTGCCGTTGCCGTGATGCACGTCGAAGTCGACGATCGCGACGCGCTCGGCACTGTGCTTCTTCTGCGCGTGGCGCGCGGCAATCGCGACATTGTTGAAGAAACAGAACCCCATCGGGGTTGCGGTTTCCGCATGGTGTCCGGGCGGGCGCATGGCGACGAAGGCATTGCCGGCTTTGCCCGCGAAAACTTCGTCGACCGCATGGATCGCGCCGCCGACCGCGCGCATGATCGGCTCCCAGCTTTTCGCGGAAAGCACCGTGTCGCCGTCGACGCGCACCGCGCCGTCGGCGGGCACGACCTCGCGCAGCTTCTCGGCATATTCCATCGGGTGTGCGAGCGAGACGGCCTCGAGCGGCGCCATCGGCGCTTCCTCGCGCGCGAGCATCGAATATTTTTCCTTGCCGAACTCCTCGTTCAGCGCGCGGATGCGGTCCGGCCGCTCAGGATGGCCGAGGCCGGTTTCGTGATTGAGCGCGGAAGGATGCGTGAGAAAAAGAGTGGTCATTCCCGATCTTAGCCCGCCGCTTTCAACGGCGCCAAGCTTACGCCCGCGGGCGTGGGGATATTGTCGGGCACGAAGAAGTCCATCTGCAACGACTGCGCGGGATTCACGCGATATTTGTCGAAATCGGTAACACCCTCGCCCGCCAGGAAATTGTCGTCGATCAAAAAGTTCCCGGAGAATTCGCGCGAGGGTTTTGCGAAAATGCGCACGGCGGCGTCCGCCAGAATCTCCGGCGTGCGGCTGCGCTGCATCAGCGCGTCGCCGCCGAGGAGATTGTTCACGGCGGCGGTCGCGATCGTGGTGCGCGGCCAGAGCGCGTTGACGGCAATGCCCTTCGATTTCAGTTCGCCGGAGAGACCGAGCACGACGAGGCTCATGCCGTATTTCGCCATGGTGTAGCCGGTGTGCGGCGCGAACCATTTCTGCTGCATGTCGAGCGGAGGCGACATCATCAGGATATGCGGGTTCTTCGCCTTCTCCAGAAACGGGATCGCGAATTTGGAAACCACGAAGGTACCGCGGGTGTTGATCTGATGCATCAGATCGAAGCGCTTCATGTCGAGCTGCGTGGTCGGCAGCAACTGGATCGCGCTAGCATTGTTCACGACGATGTCGATGCCGCCGAACTTGTCGGCGGTCTTCTTCAGCGCTTCGTTGACGTTCACTTCGTCGCGTACGTCCACGACAAGCGGCAGCGCCTTGCCGCCGGCTTTTTCGATTTCTTCCGCAGCGGAGTGAATGGTGCCGGGGAGCTTCGGATGCGGGGTATCGGTCTTGGCGGCGATTGCGATGTTCGCGCCGTCTTTTGCGGCTTTGAGCGCGATTGCAAGCCCGATGCCGCGCGAGGCGCCGGTGATGAAGAGGGTTTTGCCGGAAAGCGACATTCGCGAATCTCCCTGTTCGTCATGCCCGCCCTTGTGGCGGGCATCCACGCCTTGCGCGCGGAAAACCAGATAAGGCGTGGATGGTAACAGAACTCGCGCTTGCGCGAGTTCTGAATATTGAATCCTCAAGTCGGGCAGGCCCGACTTGGGTGACAAGCCCGGCCATGACGCATTTATTCGTTAAGCCACCAGTGCCGCTTCGGATTGCGAAACGGATGCGGCCCCCTCGGTGACGGTCAATTCAAGCCCTTCCGCCTGCGTGCAGAGGTTTTCCGCGAAGAAGCGGGCGACCGCGACGCGGCCTGCCGGCGCGCCTTCCATGCGCTCGGCGAGCGCGGCCTGCGCAAGATACGAACCGCCGGCGGCAAGGCCGAAGAGTTTTTGATAAGGCGTAGCACCTGCAAGCGCCTCGGCCTGATCGCGATTGAGTGCGTCGAGCATGTACTTGGTTGCGCGCTCCAGGGCGTCGAGCGTTTCGTTCAAGCGTTGCGCGGTTTTGCCAAAGGCGGGATCGTTGGACTTTGCAACTTCGTTCGCGGTGTTGCGATACTCGGTCATCAAGCGCTTCAGCGTCTCGCCGCCGCTCTGGCCGATCTTGCGGCCGACGAGATCGATGGCCTGGATGCCATTGGTGCCCTCATAGATCGCAGTGATGCGCGCGTCGCGCATGTGCTGGGCGGCACCGGTCTCCTCGATGAAGCCCATCCCGCCGTGCACCTGCACGCCGAGCGACGCCGCTTCGATGCCGGCATCGGTCGAGAACGATTTCGCGATCGGGGTCAGCAGGCTCGCCTCTTCGTGGGCCTGCTTCTTCGCCGCTGGATCGTTCGTGTTGCGTGCGCGGTCGAGGGCGGATGCGGTGCGCAGACAAATTGCGCGCGAAGCATTCGTCAGTGCACGCATGGTCATCAGCATGCGCTTCACATCCGGGTGCTCGCCGATGGGGCTGAGATCCTTCGATCCTGGCGCTTTGCCCTGCTTGCGGTCGCGTGAATATTGCAAGGCCTGCTGGGTCGCGCGCTCGGCGATGGCCACGCCCTGCACGCCGACGCCGAGGCGCGCGTTGTTCATCATCGTGAACATGCAGTTGAGGCCCTTGTTTTCCTCGCCGACGAGATAGCCGGTCGCGCCACCGGCATCGCCATAGACCATCACGCAGGTCGGAGACGCGTGAATGCCGAGCTTGTGCTCGACCGACTGGCAGCGCACGTCGTTGCGCGCGCCGAGCGAGCCGTCCGCATTCACGAGAAACTTCGGCACCAGGAACAGCGAAATGCCCTTGGTGCCGGCCGGCGCATCGGGCGTGCGTGCGAGCACGAGATGGATGATGTTATCCGTCATGTCGTGTTCGCCGTAGGTGATGAAAATCTTGGTGCCGGAAATCTTGTAGGTGCCGTCGCCCTGCGGCACGGCCTTGGTGCGCAGGTTCGCGAGATCGGAGCCCGATTGCGGCTCGGTGAGTTGCATGGTGCCCGGCCACTCGCCGCTCACCATCTTCGCGAGATAGGTTTTCTTCAACGCTTCGGAGCCGTGCGCCTCCAGCGCATCGACACCCGCGAAGGTGAGAAGCGGACACAGGCCGAACGACATCGCGGCCGAGCTCCAGAACTCGAAGCAGGCGGAGGCGACCATCACCGGCAGGCCCTGCCCGCCGTATTCGA
>JBGFSD010000022.1:0-125228 GCA_041694745.1 Pseudomonadota bacterium | reverse complement strand
CTCATGGTTGACCGAAGCCGCAACAAACGATTGTGCCGACACCGCTGCCGGAAACGCGAGCGACAACCAGAGCCCCGCCCCCGCCAAACGCCGCAACATCTTTCTCACCCCTGCCCGACTGCGCGCCGCTGCGAGTCCGGCGCGGTCCCATTATACTGGCAAAACCGTAATGGAAGACAAGCCGGTGCAAAGGCCCGGCCTTGCTGTTCTGATGTCCGGGACCTCAAAACTCGGTCCTTCACGACAACGTGGATTGCCAAGCCTGAGCTTCCGGCACAATCTTCAGGCGTGAAAGGGATTGCAGCAATTCTGTTCGGCAAGCAGCAGCAACGCCTTGCGCTGCTGCTTTTCTTTTTGCTGGCGCTGACGCTTCCCGCCGCGGCGCAGGGAATTTTCCGCGAGGAAATCCGGGTGCCGATGGCGGAAGCGGGCGAGCGCGGCCTGCAGGCGCTGTTCGTCCGGCCGGACGCGCCGGGGCGCTATCCGCTGGTCGTGTTCAGCCACGGTGCGCCGCGCAACGCCGCCGAGCGCCGCAAGATGTCGCCCTACGGCTCCTATCCCGTCGCGCTGGAGTTCGTGCGCCGCGGCTACGCGGTCGCGATCGTCATGCGCCGCGGCTACGGCACCTCGGGCGGCAACTACATCGAAGGCGTCGCCTGCGACAGCGACGGCAACTTCACTCGCTCCGGCCTGCTTGCCGCCGCCGACATCCGCGCCGCCATCGAATTCGTATCCAGGCGCGCCGACGTCGATCCGAGCGTGGTGATCGCAGCCGGCGAATCTGCGGGCGGGTTCAGTTCGCTCGCGCTGTCTTCGGTCGCGCCGCAGGGGCTCAAGGCAGTCATCAGCTTCGCCGGCGGCCGCGGCTCCACCGGCCCCTTCCAGATCTGCCAGCAGGGCAAGCTCGAACAGGCCTTCGCGAACTACGGGAAGACCTCGCGCGTGCCGACGCTCTGGATCTACGCCGAGAACGACACCTTCTTCGAGCCGAAAGTGGCGCAGGCGTTCTACCGCGCCTTCACCGGCACCGGCGGCATCGCCCAGTTCATCGCGCACCCGCGCCACGGCGAGGACGGACACAACTTCATCTATCGCGGCATCGATCTGTGGGCCGCCTATGTCGACGACTTCCTGCGCAAGCACAGGCTGCCGCGTTCGGAAAGGCTGCTGGAGATTCCGGTCGCCCGGCTTCCCGCGCCGCCGCGGCTGAGCGCAAGCGGCCTGCGCTCGTTTCAGGATTTCCTGCGCCAAGGTCCGAACAAGGCCTTCGCCGTCTCGCCCGACGGCGCCTATGGCTGGCGCGCGGGTGTCGCGACGCGCGACGACGCGATCCGAGATGCGCTCGCGAACTGCCGCAAGCACGCGAGCGATTGCGAACTCTATATCGTCAACGACGAGGTCGTGCGCGGAAAGACACCGCCGCCGCCCAGGACGGAATCCACCCTGCCCCCGCCGCCAAATCTGACCGAGAACGGACTGCAGCATTTCCAGAATTTTCTGCGCGCCGGCCCGGACAAGGCTTTCGCCGTTGCGCCGGACGGCGCTTTCGGCTGGCAGTCCGGCATGGGTTCGCGCGACGAGGCGATCCGGCGTGCGCTTCAGCGCTGCGGACAATACGCGCGCGACTGCCGGGTCTATATCGTCAACGACGAGCTCGTGAGCCGGGTCAGCCCTGCTGCTCCGGGGTCCTCACGATGAGGCCGTCGAGTTCGTCCGTCACCTTGATCTGACAGGACAGCCGCGACGTGGGCCGCACGTCGAAGGCGAAGTCGAGCATGTCCTCCTCCATCGGCGACGGCTTGCCGACCTTCTCGGTCCAGGCGTCGTCGACATGCACATGGCAGGTCGCGCAGGAGCAGGCGCCGCCGCATTCGGCCTCGATGCCGGGCACGCCGTTTCGGATCGCGGTTTCCATGACCGTGCTGCCGGTTTCGGCGTCCACGGTGCGGCTCTTACCGTCATGTTCGATGAAAGTGATCTTGGGCATTCGCTTGGGAGAAATTTCGCTGGAAGGCGCCGGGCGCGCAGGGGGAGAAGCCGCACCGTATATAATGTGCCGCCGCGAAATGCGAATTGCGGCAAATCAGACTTTCGCGGAAAGCGCGGCCGCCGCCCTGCACGCTTCGGCCAGCCGCAAAGCCAGCCGCCCGATCGCGCCGCTGTCGCCCTGCTCCACCTTCTCCGCTTCGTCGGCGACCGCGAAGGCGCCGACACCCCGCGCAGCACCCTTGAGCGCGTGCGCGGCTTCGGCTCTCGCCTTGCCATCGCCTGCGCGGATCGTATGCATGAGCTTTTCGGCCTGCGCCTCGAACAGCCCGAGCACCTCGCGCTGCAGCGCGCGGTCGCCGAAGGTGGCGGCTTCGAGGTGAGACAGATCGATCGCGGGTTCCATGCCCCGTTATCGCCCGGCGCCGGTAAACGGCGCCTCAAGGCGGCCGGTCAGGGTTTGGACATCCGCTTGCGCTTGGCGGGGTCGATGCCGAGCATGCGGTAGCCTTCGTCGGTCAGCCGGCACACCAGCCAGTCCGGGTGGATCGGGTTCTTGCTCCAGGGTTCCGCCCAGCCGTGCTGGATGCAGGCGCGGATCGTGACTTTGGGGATTTCCTGGCCGTGCTCGTCGAACAAGGGCAGCTTGCCGCCCGGCTGGCTCACGCCCCGCTGAAGGTAGCGGCGCTGCGCGTCGGAGCCCCCGGCGTCGCTATGCCAGGGCTTGTTATGCCAAGCCTTGGGGTCTTGCCCGTTGAGCCGCTTCCCCCGCGCCATTGCTCATTCCGTATGGTGAACAAGACGTTAAGCTATTAACGATGTTTCGAGACTGGGCCGGAATGGCGTTCCTTTTCCACACGCCGGCGCGGTAGGATAGCCCAAGCGGTGGACCGGAGTCCCGGCCGGCCGGCATTTCTTTTGTTTCCAAAGAATGCCGCCTCGGGACGGTAAGAGCGTGACGGTCCTGTTGAGTAATTTCCGGCCCGAGCGGCATGTTGCCGGTCGCGGTATCGAGTACGGACCGGAGGCAGTCGTGAAGAACAAGAAGTCTCAAGACCCGACCGAGGCAGCGCTTTCCGCGATCGAGGATGCGCTGAACATCGGCAGCGATGTTCCGGAAGTGACGCCGCCGGCTTCGGCCGGGCGCGATGCGGATCGCCGCGAGCGCCGCGAACCGCGGGTTGCCGAGCCGGCCGGAGAAGTTTTCGCACAGCGCTCCCGCGGCACCCGCGAGCGCCTGCCCCGCCCCGCCGCGAACGACGACCGCCCTTCGGTCGGGCAGATCTTGCAGGCGCTTCACAAGAAGCCCTCGAGTGCGCCCGTGGTGGCCGCGCTGCTCGGCTCGATCGCCTGGATCATCGGCGGCGCCGCCGTCGCCTCCACGCAGTACCGCACCGACGCCGGCACCGTGATGCGGCTCGCGGAGATCGCGGCGCAGCCGAGCTTCGTCCCGATGCTGGCCGCGATTTTGCTGCCGCCGCTGCTTTTCTTCATGACCGCGATGCTGATCCGCCGCTCCCAGGAAATGCGGCACATTTCCCGCGCGATGACGGAAGTCACGCTGCGGCTTGCCGAACCGGAAGGCGTTTCGACCGACGCCATCGTCTCGGTCGGCCAGGCGATCCGCCGCGAAGTCGCGGCCCTCGGCGACGGCATCGAGCGCGCGGTCGAACGGGCATCAGAACTCGAATCCATGGTGCGCAGTGAAGTCGCCACCCTCGAGCAGGCCTACGCCGACAACGAGAGCCGCGTACGCTCGCTGATCAGCGAGTTGCATAGCGAGCGCGACGCCATCGTCGAACACGCGGCGCATCTGCGCGACGCGGTATCGAACGCGCATGAGGCGTTCTCGTTCGACGTCCAGAACGTCGCCGACCGCGTATCGAGCGCGCTCGACAACGCCACCGGCCGCATCACCGACAATATCATGCTGCGGGCCGAGGACGCGCGCACCCAGCTTATCGAGTCCGGCAACACCATCGTCGAGAGCCTTTCCGAAAAAAGCGCGGAAGCGACCCAGCGCCTGACCGAGGTCGGCGTACAGATTGCGAAGGCCATCGCCGACCGCAACGAAAAGGTGTCCGAAGAACTCGCACGCTCCACCGCCGACATGCACGCCAAGCTTGCGGAACGCGCCGCGGGCATTTCGGACATGATCGCGAAAAGCGGCCAGACCTTCGAGAACACCATCGGCCAGCAGCTGCAGAATCTGGCGGACAACGTCGCCGCGCGCGGCAACGAGATCGCAAACCGCATCTCCGCCGACGCCGGTGCGCTCAGCGCCAAGCTGACCGAAAGCGTGCAGACCTTCGACACCACGGTGAAGGTCCACGGCGGCAGTCTCGCCGCCGAGATGAAGACCGCGATCGAGGGGCTCGGCGAAGCGTCGCGCGACAGTCTTGCCGCGCTCGACCAGCGCGTCGCCGCCAAGCTCGGTGAAGTATCGGGTGAACTCGACCAGCGTATCGCGCGAATCGAGAACACCCTCGACGAGCGCGCGAAGTCGCTCAACGAAACGCTCGCAGCCCGCACGCTCGAATTCTCGAAGACCATCACCGACGGCTCGCAGGCCGCGACCGAAGCCGTCGACAAGAGCGTCACCGGCATGGGCGAATACTTCTCGGTGAAGACCGCGGAGATGGCGGCAACGCTGTCCGAGCGCGCCGCGAAGATCGACGAAACTCTCGGCAATCGCGCAATGCAGCTTACCGAGACGCTGGACACGCGCATCAACAAGTTCGAGGAACTGATCGTGAACCGCCTCGAAACGGTGACCAGCTCGATCGAACAGAAGGGCGCCGCCTCCGCGGACCTGCTCGTCGAGCGCGTGAACGCGGTCAACGAACACATCCGCGGCACCGCGGAGCAGGTCGAGAAGAACCTCACTCAGCTCGCAGACGGTATTGCCAAGAACTTCATCGAGCGGGTGAACAACATCACCGGCGCGCACGAAACGCTGCGCACGGAGGTCCGCGACATCATCGCCGAACTCGGCCAGACCCACGGGCTGCTGCAGGCCGCGATCGACACCGCCTCCTCCACGCTCGGCCCGATCGAAGGAAAGGTCGCGGAGAAGGTGACGGCCTTCCACCACACCCTCGAGAACGTCATCAAGGCGACGCGCTCCACCGCCGAGCGGATGGACCACCAGATTCGCGAACTCAACGAATCTTCGAACGGCGTACTGCGCGACGTTTCCAACATGGCGCTGCGCTTCGAGGAGCAGGTCCGTCTCGTCACGGCGACCTCCGAAGCGCTGAGCCAGACCCACCAACGCATCGACGACGGCCTCGCGAGCCGCCGCGACGCGATCGACCAGATTTCGAACCAGCTCGCCGAGCGCACCAGCGAGCTTGAGCAACGCCTCACCCGCTTCAACAAGATGCTGGAAGACACCTTCACGCACGCGCAGGGCAAGGCGCAGGACATCGCGCGCGTAGTTGCGGAATCGACCGCGACCGCGACCCAGTCGATCGCGCGCCAGTACGAATTGATCCGCAATTCCTCGAGCGAGGAGCGCGAGCGCACGAGCATCGCGCTCAAGGACACCTACGACGAGGCAATGCAGTCGGTGAACGCGATGTTCTCCGAAGCCAACGCCCGCTTCCTCGAAGCGTCGCGCGACCTGCGCGAGATTTCCGACGATATCCAGCGCACCCTCGACACCACGCGCGAGGAAATCCGCCGCACGGTGTTCGAGCTGCCGGCCGAGACCAAGGAAAGCGCGAACGCGATGCGCCGCGTCGTCGCCGACCAGATCAAGGCGCTCTCCGAGCTCAACGACATCGTCGCCCGCCACGGCCGCAATGCCGATCAGTCGGCTCCGGTCGCCTACGAGTATCAGGAAGAGATGGCCGCCGTCGGCAGCCGCACGGCACCGCGCGGCTCCCTGCCCCGCCCGCAATACGACGAGGACGGCGAGTTGCCTCCGGCGCCGCCCGCGCGCGTTCGCGAACAGGCTCCCGAGCCGCGCCGGCCCGAACGCAAATCCGCCGACCGCGCCGCGCGGTTCGACGAGGCGTTGAACAAGAAGTCGCGGGCTCCCGAGCCGGAGGAGGAAGACAACTCGGCGGGGATCGAGTCGCTCGACTCGCTCTCGACCGATATCGCCCGCATGATCGACCACGAAGCCGCCGCGGAGGCGTGGGAGCGCTTCAAGCGCGGCGAGCGCGGCGTGTTCAACCGGCGCCTCTATACCAACGCCGGCCAGAAGAGCTTCGAGGAAATCCGCAAGAAGTATCGCCGCAACGCGAACTTCCGCGAGACGGTGGACCGCTACATCGACGAGTTCGAGAAGCTCCTGGAGCAGGTCTCGCGCGACGGCCGCGGTCAGGCGCTGACCAGGACCTACCTCACCTCGGACACCGGCAAGGTCTATACGCTGCTCGCCCACGCCGCAGGCCGTCTCGGCTAAGCGAGGCGACCACAGCAATCAAACAAAAAGCCCGCGTTCTTCGCGGGCTTTTTCGTTTTCTCAGAGGTAGGCGATCAGCCTCCCGAGCGACGGCACAGTCAGCCAGATCAGGATGGAAAGCATTGCCTGCGCCTTCGCAAGCGGAGCCTGCCTGCGCTCCCAGTCATTCAGATGCTCGTTCCATAGTTTCCGGAACAATAGCGCGTTCGCAATCCCGGCCGCTACCAGCGCGAGCTTTGCCCACATCAGGCGGTTCTGCGACAGCGATACCGCATCGGCGGCGAAGAGCGCAAAGCCGCTGAAGATTGCGATCAGGAGACCTGCGACCGCAAATGGCGTCAGCAGACGCGAGGCGGCGTCAGCGGGCACCGCCTGCACGAACCCAAGCACGCGAAAGTCGAATGCGAGGATCGCACCGACGATCAGTCCTACCGCAAGGACATGCAACACGTTGACGAAAGGATAGAGATAGGCGCCACCTCTGATCGCGGCGGCAAAGCCCGAGTCTTGCAGCGCCTGCGCCCAATGGGCGGCCTGCATCAGCGCAGCTCGACCGTCTTGCCGCCGGCGGTGATCCGCTCGGCACGGATTTCCAGCGTGCCGTCCTTGCGCGGATAGCCTTCGACCGTCACGATCTTGCCGACCTCGATATCCTCGCGCTTCAAGCCGCGCGCCTCCATGCGGGAGAGCGGAGCGAGTACGATGTCCCACTTCTTTCCGTCGCGGTTCATCACGAGATCGGCGTGCGGATTCTGATATTTGAGGGCGAGCACCGGACCCTCGACCTTGATCAGTTTGGCCGAGTCATAGCTGCCCCAGCCGTGATGTGCGGCAGCAGCACCGCCAAGCACGAGTGCAGTTGCAATTACGGCGAGTACTTTTTTCATCGAGCACCTCCTGACGCTGGCCAGCCCTTTCGCAACATGCCCGAGCGGCGCCAGCAGGTCCAACATCTTCCGTCCGCGCGTGCACTTTGCGTCCGGCTCGGGGACCGCTTAGCATCAGAATATAAGGGATGGGGGAATGTCATGCTGCCGCACGCGCGTCGATTTCTCGCGGTTTTTTCGCTCTGCCTTGCTGCCGGGGCCGCGCTTGCCGCGAGCAAGCAGGACTGGGACGAATGCACGCAGCAGAAGGATCACCCGCTTTCGATCCGCGCCTGTTCGCGCATCCTGTCGGAACCCGGCCTTTCCGCGCGGGACCGCTCGACCGCGCTCGTTAACCGCGGCAACGCCTATGACGACTCCGGCGAGCCGGAGCGGGCGCTCGCGGACTACAATTCGGCGATTGCGGCGGACCGGCAGAACGTCGACGCCTATTTCAATCGCGGCATCACCTATCGCCGTAAGAAAGAGTATGAGCGCGCGATCGCGGATTTCAACGAGGCATTGCGTCTGGACCCGCGCGACGCCGAGGCGCTCTATTATCGCGGCCGCTCGAAAATCGATCTCGGCAACAGCGCTGCGGGTGAGGCCGACATCGCCGCCGCGCGCAAAATCAAACCCGATATCGGAAGGTAACGCCGCTCAGATGCGGCGCGAGGTCCATTTCACCATCTGCACCAGCACGTCGGAGAACGCCTGATCGAGTGCGAGCGTCGCCGCCGCACCGGACGTGCCGCTGGCCGCCACGCGGGACGACAGCACCGTCGCCGCCGCGATACGCCCGCCGCGCTGATAGACGATCTTCACCGAGAGTTCGACATTCGCAGTCGGCCCGTCATAGGCCTGAATGCCGAACTGCCGGATATCGACGACCAGAATGTAGTCGGCGTTGATGCGGTCCTGCGTCTTGGCGACGGCGCGGATGCGGGTGGAATTCTCGAAGGACTGCACGATCCGCGCCTGCATGAGCTTCGGCAGCCGGTCGACCCATTGCGCATCGGAAAGATAGGCCACCTCGCCCGCCGCCGGCGAGATCACGACTTTTTCCGTATCCAGAATCTGCAATGCCGTAGGCTGCTCGACGGCGAGCAGTCCGCGCGCGCGCGGCGGCAGCCGCCCGAAATTCGCAGGTGCCGAAAGATCGAAGGTCGGCGTCGGATTGTTGCCGGTGCCGATCAGCCCGCCGAGCACGCCGCCGCTGCAGGCGCTGACGGCCAACGCCAGCACAACGCAGAACACGGCTCTGGCCGTGCCCGATACCTTCGACTTCAACTCGTCACCCAGCCCCAACGTTACGCGCCTTCCTGTGAACGATCTTGCTTCTACCGGTACTGCGGAACGGTACCGCCGTTATTGAACAGAAATTGTCTCGGATTGCGCTCGATATTGCGCACCAGCCGGTCGATTTCCCCAATCGCGCGCCGCGCGTCGCTCGCGACCGAACGAAACTCGTTGAGGGTGGGGCCGGCCTGGTTGCCGATATTGTCGGCGGCCTTCCTGATCGACTCCGCCGCCGCCTGCACTTCGAGCAGCGTGTCGTTCGAGCGCGCCGCAAGCACCCGCGAAACCTCGGAGAGGTCCTTCATTATTGCGGTAAGCCGCTGCTCGTTCGCTTCGACCAGCTTGTCGAGCCGTTGCATGAGCTTGGCCGCCGCCTGGAAAGCGTCGGTGGTGGGCTCGGCAACCAGCCGCGGCGGCCGGTCGCCCTTCTTGCGCTCCATCAGCATGGAAGCCTTCGGGTCGCCGCCCGTCAGCGCCACCGTCGCGACACCGGTCAGGCCCTGATACTCGAGCGTCACCTTGGTGTCGGTGCGGATCGGCGTGCTTCGCGCAACCTCGACGATGGCGATCACCGCGCGCGGAACGTCGGGCAGAAGCGCGAGGCTGCGCACCTCGCCGACCCGGATGCCGTTGAAATTCACGGTCGCGCCGGTTCGCAGGCCGGAGACCGGTCCGTCGAAATAGATCTCGTACTGCGCCTTGGCTTCTCCGGTACCCAGCCGCTGGAACCACCATACGAACGCGAAAATCCCGACGATCACGCTGAGCGTGAAGGCGCCGATCAGAACGTAGTTCGCACGCGTTTCCATATCCGGTCCGGTTCCTTCAGGCCTTCCTGTCGCTGATACGGCTGGAGGCCCGCTTCCCGTGGAAATAGGCCCGCAGCCATGGGTGGTCGGATTTTAGCATGTCCCCAAGAGGACCCGTGGCAATGATTTTCCCGTCGGCAAGAGCCGCGACCCGGTCGCATGCGTTGTGAAGACTGTCGAGGTCGTGGGTTACCATGAAAACCGTGAGGCCCAAAGTCTGCTGCAGGGCCTTGATCAGGTCGTCGAAGTCGCCCGCCGAAATGGGGTCGAGGCCGGAGGTCGGCTCGTCGAGGAACACGATTTCGGGATCGAGCACCAGCGCGCGGGCGAGCGCCGCGCGCTTGATCATGCCGCCCGAGAGCTGCGACGGATAGCGTTCCGCGGCCGACGCCGGCAGCCCGACCATTTCGAGCTTGGCGATCGCGATCTCGTCCATCAGACGCTGCGACAGATTGAGATATTCGCGCAGCGGGAACTGGATGTTCTGCCGGACCGTGAGCGACGAAAACAGCGCGCCGTGCTGGAACAGCACCCCCCAGCGGCGCTCGATGGCCTGCCGTGCGTCCTCGTTCAGCCGGTCGATGTCGTGGCCGAACACCTCGATCGTGCCTTTCTGTTTTTTCACGAGGCCGATGATGGTGCGCATGAGCACTGACTTGCCGCCGCCGGAAGCGCCGACGAAGCCGAGGATTTCGCCCCGCTTCACGTCGAGATCGAGACCCTTCAGCACCGTATTCGTTCCGAACGACACCCAGATGTCGCGCACGCGAATGATCGGATAATTATCCGGCACCTTCTCGGGCCGTCTCGCGCCCTGCGTCTGCGTCTCGATATTCGCCATCGCGCTCACCAGTCGATGCTCGCGAAGAAGATGGCGAAGAAGCCGTCGAGCACGATCACGAGGAAGATCGACTTCACCACCGAGGCCGTGGTGTGCTCGCCGAGCGATTCCGCGCTGCCCTGCACGCGCAGGCCCTCGACGCAGGCGACCAGCGCGATCACCGCGCCCATGAACGGCGCCTTGATCATGCCGACCCAGAAGGTCGACCACGAGATCGCGTCGCGCAGCCGCTCGAGGAAGACTTCCGGCGTGAAGCCGCCATAGAGCCACGCCGTCACCATGCCGCCGGCCAGCGCTGCCATGCTGCCGAGGAAAGTGAGAAGCGGCAGCGCGATGATGAGCGCGATCATGCGCGGCAGGATCAGGATTTCCATCGGGTCGCGGCCCATGACCCGGAGCGCGTCGATCTCCTCGCGCATCTTCATGGAACCGAGTTCGGCGGTATAGGCGCTGCCCGAGCGGCCCGCGATCATGATCGACGTAATCAGCACGCCGACTTCGCGCAGCACCAGAATGCCTACCATGTCGACGACGAAGGTTTCGGCGCCGAACTTGCGGAAGTGGAAGATGCCCTGCTGCGCGAGAATGCCGCCGATCAGAAACAGAATGAGCACAATGATCGGAATCGAGCGGAAACCGGCGCGGTCGATCTGGTTTACGATCGCGGTAAAGCGGAACGTCCAGGGCCGGACCAGAACCCTGCCGAAGGACACCACCGATGCGCCGAGAAACTGGACGAACTCGCCGGTATCCTTGGCGAAGCCTACGGCAAGCTCCCCGAGCAGGCTGAGGGTTGTGACGACCGAGTTGGGCTCGCCGTGCGCGTCGGCCTCCTTCGCTGTGTTGGTCTGCTTCACTTCGTCAAGCAGAACCTTGTAGCGCGGATCGAGGCCGACGATTTCGGCGCTTACACCCCTGTCTTCCAGGTCGCGGCGCATACGCTCCAGGAGCCACGCGCCCGAGGTATCGAGCTGCTCGATATCGCTGGCATCGATCGCAACCGTCTTCGATTTCGCGCGCTTGCGCTCGACATCCGCAACCAGATGCTCGGCCTCGCCCGCAAAGGACGAAATCCAGCGGCCGGCTGCCGCAAGCACCAGCTTGCCGCCTTCTTCCTTGTGGCTGAGGGAAACGGCCCGCGCTGCCAAAACCTACTCCAAACCCTACAAAACAGGCCCGCTTCCGGGGCTCCGTCCGGCTGGCTATTACTTACCACACGGGCATTCGGAGGCCGGGATTGCGCCTAAAGTTCCACCGAAAGTGACATTTATGCCGCGCCGCCTGGAGTTCCGCATCGAAAAATGGCCCATTTCCGGGGCCTTCACGATCAGCCGCGGGGTCAAGACCGAAGCCACCGTCATTGTCGTGGAAATCTCGGAAGGCGGGGCTGTGGGCCGCGGCGAATGCGTCCCCTATGCGCGTTATGGCGAGTCGCCGGAAAGCGTCCTCCGGCGGATCGAAACGCTGGCCCCCGCGATTGCGGGCGGCATGGACCGGGCCGCGCTTCAGTCCGCGCTGCCTGCGGGCGCCGCACGCAATGCGCTCGACTGCGCACTTTGGGATCTCGATGCCCGGCTTGCCGGAACGAATGTTGCAGCACTCGCCGCAATCGCGGCGCCCTCGCCGGTCACGACCGCCTACACGCTCAGCCTCGATACGCCGGAAAGAATGGCTGCCGCAGCGCGAAACGCAGCGCGGCCCGTGCTGAAGCTGAAACTCGGGGCGGAAGGCGACATGGAAAGGCTCCGTGCAATCCGCGACGCGGCCCCAGAAGCGATGCTGATCGCGGATGCGAACGAGGGCTGGGTGCCTGCCAACCTGCGCGCAAATCTCGAAGCCTGCGCGAAAGTGGGCGTTGCCCTGGTCGAGCAACCGCTGCCAGCTGGCCAGGATGATGCGCTGTTCGATGTCGAACGCCTGGTGCCCGTCTGCGCCGACGAGAGTTTTCACGACCGTACAAGCTTCGCGCAGATCGAGGGAAGATACGACGCCGTGAACATAAAGCTCGACAAGACCGGCGGGCTCACCGAAGCCCTGCTTGTGGCGGACGAAGCCGCACGGCGCGGGCTGATGACCATGATTGGCTGCATGGTCGCAACCTCGCTCAGCATGGCGCCGGCGCTGCTGCTTGCGAACCTTGCGAAATTCGTCGATCTCGACGGTCCGCTCCTGCTCGCAAAGGATCGCGAGCCCGGTCTGCGCTACGAAGGCTCGACCGTCTTCCCGCCCGAGCCCTCGCTCTGGGGCTGCGCCAACGCGAGCAGCGCGAGTACGCAGCCGAAGGCGGCGATCAGCGACGAGCCGAAGAAAACGTAAGCGCCGTAGCGCGCGTAAAGCGGGCCGGCCGCGAACGTCGCAAGCAGCATCGCGACACTGACCGCAGTGGAAGAAAATGCCTGCGCACGCCCCTGTGCGCCCTCGCCCCCGCTTTCGCCTGCGATCGCGACCATGCCGAGAAACGTCGCCGTGAAGGTAAAGGCGTGCATCGTCATCAGCGGCACGAGCAAGGCCTGCGGCGGATCGAGTGCGGTCAAAGCGAAGCGCACGATCGCGCTCATGCCGCCAATCAGAATGAGACCGATCGGCGAGAAGCGCTTGAGCATCGTGGTCGCGAAGTAGAATACCACCACCTCGGCGGCGACCCCCGCGCCCCATAAAAATCCGATGAAGCTCGGGGAGATTCCGCTCGCCTGCCAGTGCACCGAGCCGAAGGCGTAGAGTGCGGCGTGGCTCGATTGCACGCAGGCCGCAGCAAATACCGCGAGTACCACACGCCGGCTGACCTTCGGCGGCGCCGCCGCGACCGCCGCGGCAGGCGACTTCAGCCGGGGCAGCATCTGAACCGAGAGCGCAAACAGCACGAGCGAGCCTGCGATCAGCCAGACGATCGAGGCCGGCGGCAGCACTTCCAGCGCGACGCCGAGCGCCACGTTCGCAGCGATGAAGGAGACCGAACCCCACAGCCGCGCGCGGCCGTAGTCGACACCGCGCTCGCGCGCGAGCCGTACCCCGAAGGCGTCGGTGAGCGGAAATGCCGGACCCCAGAACAGCGTTGCAACCGCCACGAGCAAAAGCACCGCACCGGTCTCCGGCAGCACCGCCATCAGCGCGAAAGCCGACGCAGCGCCTGCCCCGAGCACAGCAAGAAATCGACGCGGGCGGCCCCAGCGGTCGGAGAGCACGCCCGCCACCGGATTGGCGAGCAGCCGCATGCCCATCGGAATACCGATGGCGATCCCGATCGCCTCGGGCGAGAAGCCCAGCGAGGCCAGAAACACCGGAAAGAACGGGAGATAGAAGCCCGGCGCCACGAACAGGGCTGCATAGACTGCCGAAAGGGTTCCCGAGCCCTTGGAACCGCCCAAAGGGGTGCGGCTGGGCGCGGAATCAGTCAATGGTTATCTTTCGTAAGTGATTCATCGTTCATGGTTGCCGCAAACCGCTCTTCTAGCCGATCCGGAACCGAAATGCCGCTTCCTCCCGCGAGCCCGCCCATCTCCGAGCACGACTACGAAGCGATCGAAGCCGCGGTGAAGGAAACCGCGCGCGGGCGCTGGTTCCTCGAGGAGTTCGCGCAGCGCAACCGCAACGCCGACACGAAGCTGGTGCTGGATGCGATCCAGCGTCTGCAACGCTCCATACTCGGCACCGGCGCCGCATCCGCACCCCGGATCCCGGAAGCCCGCGCCGACCTCGGCGAGATCGAGCGAACCGCGGCCGAGACCCGCAAGCTGCTGCTCGAAATCAACGCCGCGCATCAGCGCGACGGCGATCTCGGCGGCGAACTCAAAGCGATCGTCGCCGCGGCCGCGCAGGCGATCTCCGAGGTTCTCTCGGATGCCGACCGGATCAGCGATATTTCGGCGACCATGCGCGCGCAGGGCATTGCGGAACATGTCTGCGACCAGCTCGACGGCCTCGCCGAGCACATCAACACGGCCTGCGAATTTCAGGACCTGACCGGCCAGCGCACGCAGCGGGTCGTGGCCGCGCTGCGCTTGCTGGAAACGCGCATGTACGAACTCGTGAGGCTCTGGCAGGCCGAAAGCGCCGCCCCGGCACCCTTGAATAACGAACTGCTCACCGGACCCGCGCGCGAAGGCGACGGACTGGTACAGGACCAGATCGACGAACTGCTGCTGATCGACCGCAACCACGACGTCTTCTGGCACGACAAGGCAGGAAACGCACCGGCGGAGCCGGAAACGCCGGCCAGAAGAGAAGCGGCGCCGCAAGCCGCGGCGCCGTCCCCGAACCCTTCGCCATCGGCGGTCGAAAAGCTCTCGCCCGAGGAAAGGCTCGCGCTGTTCGCCTGAAGCGCTAGCGCCGCGAACAGAAATCCGTCAGCACCTGGCAGCGGTCGCCGTCCCGCTGGCAGTTCCGCATCGCGGCGCTGCGAAGCTGCTCGCGGTCGCCGCCGCTCACCCAGTAAAAGACGAAGTCGTCACGATCGCTGCGGACCGAAAGCGCGACACAGGTATTCTGGAACACGCGCAGCACGCGACAGTTCTTTCCGTGTTTGCTGCACTCTCCGATTGCGCGATCCTGCGCGGTGGAGATGTCCTCGAAGCCGGAAGCGTATCCCCATGCACCCCCGTTGCCGATCGACAGCGCGGCAAAACCCTGCGCCTGCGCGCCGGACGCCGCGGCGAACAGCGCAAGAAACGTCGATACGAACAGCAATTTTCTCCAGTCGAGACCAACCATGGCAAATGCCCCCGGTGTTGAATTCCTCGAAAGACTAGGTCGGCGCCGGATTCCGGGCAATATGGCGGCCGATCAATAGCCGGTGATTGCGCGCGAAAAGATCTCGGGATCGGCATTGCCGCCGGACAGGACGATCGCCGCCACTTTGCCCCTGACAGAAAGCTTTCCGGTCAGTACCGCGGCAAGCGCCACCGCGCCGCCAGGCTCCACCACGAGCTTCAACTCGCGAAAGGCGAAGGCCATGGCCGCGAGCACCTCCTCGTCGCTCGCAGAAACGCCTTCGCCGGAAAGCTCTCTCGTGATCTCGAAGGTGAGCTTCCCCGGATCGGCCATCAGCAGCGCGTCGCAGATCGAACCGGTGATCCGCTCGTTCTTTTCGCGGTTGCCGGACCGGAACGAGCGGGCGTGATCGTCGAACAGCTCCGGCTCGGCGGTCACGATCCTTGCCTTCGGATGCAGCGCCTTGATGCTGAGCGAAATGCCGGCGGCAAGGCCGCCGCCCGACGCAGGCATTGTCACGATATCCGGCGCGAGACCGAGCGCCGCGAGGTCTTCCGCGATCTCGAAGCCGATGGTGCCCTGCCCCGCGATCACATGGAAATCGTCGAAGGGGGGAACGACCACCGCGCCGCGCTCGGAAGCCAGCTTACGGGCGATCGCATCGCGGTCTTCGGTCGCGCGGTCGTAGAGCACGACCTCGGCACCATGGCCCTTGGTACGCTCCTGCTTCACCTTCGGCGCGTCGCTCGGCATCACGATCACCGCGCGCACGCCGGCGAGCTTGGCGGCGAGCGCCACGCCCTGCGCGTGATTACCGGAGGAGAACGCGACCACGCCGCCTTTGCGCTCGTCCGCGGTCAGCCGCGAGATGCGGTTGTAAGCGCCGCGGAATTTGAACGAGCCGGTGCGCTGGAGCATTTCCGGCTTGAGGAACACCTGGCCGCCGGTGATCTCGTCGAGCGGATCGCAGCGCATGAGCGGCGTGCGCACGGCGACGCCGTCGAGCGCAAGGGCCGCGTCTTCGACATCGGCGGCAGTGGGCAATTTCAGTCCGGCGGGCGAATGCATGGCGCGGAACCTATGCGCCCGCACCGCTTCTGTCACGCGGCGGAAGAGAGTTTCTCCGGCAAGGGACCCATGTCCTTTGAGCATATGCCGTTGGCGCGGAGCAAATTGCCGAAGAACTGCCGCGCGCTTTCGCGCCATGAGAACATGAGTGCATGTTTGCGGCAGAGCGCGCGCGGGATCGCGAGTGCGGCAGTCGCGGCGCGCCGGAGATCCGGGTCGAGCACGCCCGCCCCCGAACTGCCGATCACATCGCGCGGGCCTGCCACCGGAAACGCCGCGACCGGCACGCCGGAAGCCAGCGCTTCCAGGAGCACGACGCCGAAAGTATCGGTCAGGCTCGGAAACACGAAGGCGTCCGCGGATGCGAAGATTGCGGCCAGCGCTTCGCCTTCCTGCGCGCCGAGAAAATGTGCGTCCGGAAACCGCGCAGCAAGGCTTGCTCGCGCCGGGCCGTCGCCTGCGACGAGCTTCGAGCCCGGCAGATCGAGCGACAGAAACGCCTCCAGATTTTTCTCGACCGCGACGCGCCCCGCATACAGGAAGATCGGCCGCGCATAGGCAAGCCGCGCCGCCTTGCCGGGATGGAACAGTTCGGCATCGACGCCCCGCGACCAGCGCAGGAGATTCCGATAGCCCTGCGCGGCAAGATCGTCTTCGAGCGACTGCGTGGACACCATGGTCGCGGCGGCCGCCGAATGAAATCGCTGCATCAGCGCGGCGAGCGGCCATGACGGCACCGGCAGGCGCGCGGAAAGATATTCCGGAAAGCGGGTGTGGTAGCTCGTGGTGAATTTCCGTCCGCGCTTCAAGCAATAGCGGCGCGCGAGAATCCCGAGCGGCCCCTCGGTCGCGATATGGATGCAGTCGGGTGCGGCCGCCTCGATGCGCGTAGCGACCTGCGCGGGCGTCGCAAGCGCGAGCCGGATTTCCGGATAGCCCGGCATGGCAACCGCCGGATAGTTTTCCGGCGTCAGGTACTCGACGCCGAAGCCGAAGGCGCTCGCCTGCTTCCCGATCTCGGTCAGCGACCGCACCACGCCGTTGATCTGGGGATGCCAGGCGTCGGTGACGATCAGGACCTTCATCACGCCGGGACCGGAACGCCTTTGGCGGGAGCGGCGCGTACCGGCAGCGGGTTTGCCTCGGGCACGGTCCAGCTCAGCAACTCAAAGGTGCCGTCGTAGTGCTCGGCAAGCGCGGTGCAGCTCTCCACCCAGTCGCCGCAGTTCATGTAGCGCGTGCCGTAGAGATCGTGGATCGTGGCGTGGTGGATGTGGCCGCAGATTACGCCTTCGACGTTCTGCTTGCGGGCTTCGAGCGCCACCGCCTGCTCGAACTCGCCGATGAAGTTCACGGCGTTCTTCACCTTGTGCTTCGCCCATTTCGAGAGCGACCAGTAGGGAAAGCCGAGCTTGCGCCGGGCGAAGTTGAAATAGCGGTTCGCGAAGATCGCGAAGTCGTAGGCCCAGTCGCCGAAATAGGCGAGCCAGCGCGCATTGCGCACCACGACGTCGAACACATCGCCGTGGATCACCAGAAACCTGTTGCCGTCGGCCGCCTCGTGGATCGCGGTCTCCATCACCTCGATGCCGCCGAAATGCGTGCCGTAGTAGTCGCGCAGGAATTCGTCGTGATTGCCGGGAATGTAGATCATTCGCGAACCCTTGCGCGCTTTGCGCAAGAGCTTCTGCACCACGTCGTTGTGCGCCTGCGGCCAGTACCACGACGAGCGCATGCGCCAGCCGTCCACGATGTCGCCGACGAGATAGATGGTCTCGGCGTCGTGGTCGCGCAGGAAGTTGAGAAAAAGGTCGGCCTGGCATCCCCGGCTGCCGAGATGGATGTCGGAGATGAAGAGAGTGCGAAACTTCCGGCTGGCCGGAGCGTCCGTGTCTTCGGACTGGTTCTTGAATGCTACCGGGATCTGCAACATGGCGCCCGGGTAGCGCATTCGTACAACGGTTCTATGACGCGACCGCTTACCACGGTTAACGCAACATCAGACAAACAGCACGGCGATCGAGAGCACTAAAATTACCGCAAGCGTGTAGTTGAAGACACGCCGCTTCCGGTCGTCCTTCAGCATCGCCGAAATCGCGACCCCGAACAGGCACCACAGCACGAGCGACGGGAAGGTGATGATCGCGGAGACGACGGTGAAGACCGCGACTTCCCATAGGAATGCGTTGGCCGAAAGCCCCGGCGTGGTGAAGGCCGCGATCGCGCCGAGCGCGATCGACCATGCTTTGGGGTTCAGCCACTGGAAGAGAAGCGCCTCAAAGAAGCCGACCGGCCGCGCGGTGCCGGCCGCCTGCGGCGCGTTCGCGCGGATGAGCTTCCACGCGAGATACAGGAGAAACGCGGCACCCACGTAGCGCATGGCGTTGTGCAGCCACGGCACGACCTCGAACACCTTGCCCAGACCGAGGCCGAGAGCAGCCAACATCAACGGATAGCCGACGGTGACCCCCAGCATCTGGGGCAGCGTCCTGCGGAATCCGAAGGTCGCGCCGGAGAGCGTGGAGATCGTGTTGTTCGGCCCCGGCGTCACCGCGCCGGCAAGCGTGAACAGGGAGAATGCGAGAAGCTGTTCTGGCAAAGCGGAGGCTCCTTGCCACAGTCGCCGCGGTTGCGCCATGCAGCGGCGCGCATTGCGGCTATCGCGGATTCGGATAGGCTGCGCCCCGAATTCAGGGAGCGAAGAATGAAACTCGTCCGCTACGGCGCGCCCGGCCGCGAGAAGCCCGGCATCATCGACAAGAACGGCAAGATCAGAAGCCTTGCGAAGATCATTCCGGATATCACGCCGGAAACGCTCGCCGCGGGCGCCATCAGCAAGATCAGGAAGGCGAAGATCGAGAAGCTTCCCGTGGTCTCCGGCAAGCCGCGTCTCGGCCCCCCGGTCGGCAAGGTCGGGAACTTCCCGGCAATCGGCCTCAACTACGCCGACCACGCCGCCGAGGCCGGCCAGCCGATCCCGAAAGAACCGATCATCTTCTCGAAGGCGCCGAACTGCATCGTCGGCCCGAACGACAACGTGATGATTCCGAAGGGCTCGACCAAGCTCGATTGGGAAATCGAGATCGCGATTATCATCGGCAAGCGCGCGCGCTATGTCGAGGAAAAGGACGCGGTGAAACACATCGCGGGTTACGCGGTCTGCAACGACATTTCCGAGCGCGCCTTCCAGCTCGAGGGCACCGGCCAGTGGATGAAGGGCAAGTGCGCCGAGACCTTCGGCCCGCTCGGGCCGTGGCTCGTTACCACCGACGAGATCAAGGACCCGCAGAAGCTATCGATGTATCTCGACGTCAACGGCAAGCGTATGCAGACCGGCAACACGAAGACCATGATCTTCTCCTGCGCCTACATCGTCTCCTATGTCTCGAAGTTCATGGTGCTGGAGCCGGGCGACGTGATTACCACCGGCACCCCGCCGGGCGTCGGGCTCGGCATGAAGCCGCAGGTGTTCCTGAAGGCCGGCGACGTGATGACGCTCGGCATCGAAGGTCTCGGCGAGCAGAAACAGAAGGTCGTGCCGTTCAAAAAATAGCTTGCGCGACGGCCGCGCTCTAGCTCTTCCCGATTTTCGCCCAGAGCTGGTGGAAATGATGCACCGGCCCGCGGCCGGTGCCGACGCCGAGATTCACCCCCGCCTTCAGCGCGCCGGTGATGTAGTTCTTCGCTGCCGCCAGCGCGTCGTGCAGCACGAGCCCCTTCGCCAGTCCGGCCGCGATCGCGGAGGAAAGCGTGCAGCCGGTGCCGTGCGTATGCGCGGTTTCGAGCCGCTCCGCCGAGAAGCGGCGGATGCCGGAAGGCTCGACCAGCAGATCGACGGCATATTTCGTCTGCGCGTGGCCGCCTTTCACGAGCACGGCCTTCGCACCGAGCGCGAGTAACGCCTCGCCCTGCGCCGCCATTTCGTTCTCGTGTTTCGCAACCGGCTGATCGAGCAGCGCCGCGGCTTCCGCGAGATTGGGCGTGATCAGATCGGCGAGCGGAAACAACGCGCGCTTGATCGTCTCGACCGCTTCCGGCGCGAGGAGCCGGTCGCCGGACGCGGCGACCATCACCGGGTCGAGAACGACGTTTCTTGCGTTGTATTTCTTCAAACCCGCAGCGACCGCCTCGATGGTGGCGGGGCGCGACAGCATGCCGATCTTGGTCGCGCGAACCTTGAGGTCGGAATAGACGGCATCGAGCTGCGCGGTGACGAACTCCGGCGGCACGTCATGGATGCCGCTCACACCTTTCGTGTTCTGCGCGGTCAGCGCTGCGATCACCGACGCGCCATAGACGCCGAGCGCCGAGAAAGTCTTGAGATCGGCCTGTATGCCGGCCCCGCCGCCCGAGTCCGATCCGGCAATCGTCACTGCAATGGGAATCATCGTCCTCGCCGCCCGCCCTTCTTTTGCCAAGCTATGGGAGGGAACCGGCCGCTTCAAGGGCCGAAGGCTTGCAACTCCGCGCGCTTTTTGCTCCCCTCGCCCCGGCAGTACCGCCGGAGGCGCCCGCGATGATTCCGTTCTTTGTCCAGATCAAGTGCCAGCTTGGCAAATCCTACGATGTCGCCAACGCGCTTGCCGACGCGGAGATCGCCTCCGAAGTCTACTCCACCGCGGGCGAGTTCGATCTCCTGGCAAAATTCTATGTCGACGACGGCACTGACATCGGCCATTTCGTGAACGAGAAGGTGCAGCGCATCCCCGGGATTCAGGACACGCGCACCATCATCACCTTCAAGGCGTTCGGCTGATCAGTCGACCGGCGGACCCGCGGGCGGGCTCTGCGCCGCTTTTTCCTTCTGGCGGTTGATGCCGAGCGCGCGCTCGCGGAAAATCACGAACAGTCCCGCGGCGACGACGATCGCAGCACCCACAACCACGATCGCGCCGGGCAATTCGTTGAACATGAAGTAGCCGAGCACCACGGCCCATATCATCGCGGTGTAGGAAAACGGCGCGACCACCGAAGCCGGTGCGTGGCGATACGAGTCCGTGAGCAGAATCTGCGCAACACCGCCGAACACGCCAATGCCGAGCAGCGCCAATGCGTCACCGGGCGACGGCCACACCCAGGTCCAGGGAAACATCAGAAGCCCGCAGATCGCGGCGATCAGCTGAAACGAAAATACCAGCGACGCGGTCGTCTCCGTGCTGGTCATGGAGCGCACCTGCGTCATCGCAGCTGCGGTGAAGAAGGCGCCGAACAGCGTCATGAGCGCGCCGATCGCGGCCGAGGAAGTCATTGCCGCCGCGCCGAGATGCGGGGAAAGCATGATCATGACGCCGATGAAGCCTACCGCGACCGCACCCCAGCGGTAGATCCGCACGATCTCGCCGAGAAAGAGCGCGGCGAGCGCGACGTTAAAGAGCGGTGTGATGAAGCTGATCGCAGTGGCATCCGCAAGCGGCAGCCGCGCGAGACCGAGAAACAGCAGCACCATCGCGGTAATCCCTGTGAAGGCGCGCGTGAGATGCCGCGCGGGACTCTTCATCCTGAACGCGGAGGCAAGCTCGCGCCGCCACGCGAGCATCAGCAGAAGCGGGATCAGCGCGAGAAAGCTGCGCGCGAAAATCTGCTCCCCGATCGGGATGCGGTCGCCGACATAGCGGATGAGTGCGCCCATCAGCGTGAAGAGGAAGGTCGCGCCAAGTTGAAGCGCGATTCCGAGAAAGACGTTCATGGAAATGCAGGCCGGTGTGCGTCAGCTATGCCCGCTCGCAAGGCGAAGATAAAGCGCCGCCGGCGCATGGCCCCATGCACGGCAGGCCGAAGCCCTACCGCTGCGCGGACCGGATCGCCTGCCACACCTTCTGCGGGGTCGCCGGCATATCGATATGCCTGATGCCATAGGCCCGGTGCAGCGCGTCGACCACCGCATTCATGACCGCCGGGCAGGAACCGATCGCACCCGCCTCGCCGGCACCCTTCACGCCAAGCGGGTTCGTGGTGCAGGGCACGTTTCTGGTCTCGAACGCATAGTTCGGAACGTCGCTCGCGCGCGGCAGCGCGTAATCCATGAGCGAAGCGGACAGCAATTGCCCGCTCGCGTCATAGACTGTGTCTTCCATGATGGCCTGGCCGATGCCCTGCCCGATGCCGCCGTGGACCTGGCCTTCGAGCAGAAGCGGGTTCAGGGTCACGCCGAAATCGTCCACGACCGTGTAATTCGCAAATTCGATGTGCCCCGTCTCGGGATCGATCTCGACCTCGCAGACATGCGTGCCGTTCGGATACGTCGGCGCCGGCGGGAGAAAGTTCTTCTCCACGCCGGAAAGCTGATCCGCGGAAACGCCCGGCTTCGCCGCAAGCTCGGCAAAGGAAAGCGCCCGGTTGGTATTGCGGACGCGCGCAAGCCCGTCGGCGATTTCGATCTCCTCGGGCTTTGCGTCGAGATGTTGCGCGGCGAGCGCTTTCAAATTGTCCGCGAGCTTCGCAGTCGCCTTCGAGACCGCCGAGCCGCCGGTCGGCATCGAGCGCGAACCCACGGTGCCGCCGCCGGAAGGGATCAGGTCGGTGTCGCCGGTGATCACGTTGATCTGCTCGAGCGGCAGGCCGAGCCGGTCGTGCACGAGCTGGCGGAAGGTGGTCGCATGCCCCTGCCCGTTGGTCTGCGTGCCGATCAGCACCGTGGCGGTGCCGTCCTTCTCGATGCGCACGGTCGAGGTCTCCGGCGCAGTCTGACCGCAGGCCTCGATGTAGCTGGCCATGCCGATGCCGCGCAGCTTGCCATTTCTTTTCGATTCCGCGTGGCGCGAAGCGAAACTACTGTAACCCGACGCCTCCAGCGCGCGCGTCAGGTGCTGGTTGAAGTCGCCGCTGTCATAGACGCGGCCGGTCGCGGTCCTGTAGGGCATCGCATCCTTGCGGATGAAATTCCGGCGGCGGACTTCTTCCGGCGCGATTCCGGTCTCCAGCGCCACCGCATCGACCAGACGCTCGATCAGATACGCCGCTTCCGGGCGGCCTGCGCCGCGATAGGCATCGACCGGCACCGTGTGCGTCCACACTGCGCGCACGCGCCCGTAGATGACCGGAATGTCGTAGACGCCCGTCATCATCGTCGCGCCGAGATAGGGGATATAAGGCGCGACTTCGGAATAATACGCCCCCATGTTAGCGATGCAGTCGAGACGCATGGCGAGGAAGCGGCCGTCCTTGTCGATCGCCATTTCGGCGGTCGTGACGTGATCGCGGCCCTGATTGTCGCCGATGAAATGCTCGCTCCGGTCCGCGATCCAGGCAACCGGGGCCTTCAGCTTCTCAGAGGCGAGCGCAGCCAGCGCATATTCGCGGTAGGCCGGTGCCTTGGTGCCGAAGCCACCGCCGACGTCGTGCGTTAGCACCCGCAGGCGTTTCGGATCGAGCTTCATGATCCCGCAGACGCTGTTGTGGATCATGTTCGCGCCCTGGCTCGACACGGTGATGGTGTAGCGGCCGTCCTCGCCATAGCTCGCTACCACGCCGCGTGTTTCCATGAAGTTCGTGACCAGGCGCTGGTTCACGATCTCGATCTTCACGATCTTGGCGGCGGAATCGAACACCTTCTGCGCGGCCCCCGCATCGCCAATATCGGCGATATAGGCCTTGTTGCTTTCGCGCTCCGGCCAGACCTGCGGCGCGCCTGGCTTCGCAGCCTCCGCCGTGCCGGAAATCGCGGGCAGTGGCTTCCAGTCGACTTCGATGGCCTCCAGCGCATCGCGCGCGGCCTTTACGGTGTCGGCGACCACGAACGCGATGGCATCGCCGACGTGGCGCACTTCCTCGCTGCACAGCACTTCATAGGGCGGAATGTAGACCGTCTTCTCGTCGACCGGCTTGATGAAGGCCGCGGCGCGGCAGGCGAGATGGGCGAAATGAGAGACGTCCGGCGCAGTCAGGATCAGCTTCACGCCAGGGATCGCCTTCGCGGCGTCGAGGCTCGTAATCGCGAACTTCGCATGCGCGTGCGGCGAGCGCAGCACGGTGGCGCGCAGGCAGCCTTCCGGCATGTCGTCGGCGACGAACCTGCCCTGCCCGGTCAGGAGCGGCGGGTCCTCCAGACGCACATGCGGCTGTCCTGCGCCGAACTTCAGCGGACGCATTCAGGTCACTCCATCAAGATTTCGCACGCGCGGTTGCCACGGGCGGCGGTGCCCGGCGCAAGCCGATGCGCCGCGCCACGACATAGAACACCGGCGTGAAGATGAGGCCGAATATGGTGACGCCGATCATGCCGAACACGACCGGCGTGCCGAGCGCCTGCCTGAGTTCCGCGCCCGCGCCGACCGCCAGCATCATCGGCAGCACGCCGAGAATGAACGCAAGCGAGGTCATGATGATCGGACGCAGCCGCAGGCGCGCGGCCTCCACCGCCGCAGTCACGATATCCTCGCCCCGGTCCTCGATCTGCTTCGCGAACTCGACAATCAGGATCGCGTTCTTCGAGGCCATCGCGATCAGCACAATGAAGCCGACCTGCGTCAGAATGTTGTTGTCCTGTCCCCAGATCACGACGCCGACGATTGCCGCGATCAGGCACATCGGCACGATCATGATGACGGCGAGCGGCAGCCGCAAGCTTTCGAACTGCGCCGCGAGCACGAGAAAAACGAAGACGGTGGCAAGAACGAAAACGTAGATCGCGGTATTGCCCGCACGCAACTGCTGGAAAGCGAGCGTGGTCCACTCGAAGGCATAGCCTTGCGGCAGCACCTCGCGCGCCATGCGCTCCATGATCTCGATCGCCTGCCCCTGACTGTAGCCGGGCGCAGCCGCGCCATCGAGTTCGGCTGCGGGATAGAGATTGTAGCGCGGAATTCGATACGGGCCGGACTGGTCGTGTACGGTCGTGAACGAACCGAGCGGCACGGTTTGCCCTTGCGCATTCCGCACGCGGATTTTCAGGACGTCCGACGGATCGAGCCGGTCGCCCGCCTCGGACTGCGCAATCACCCGATAGGTACGGCCGAACAGGTTGAAGTCGTTGACATAGGCCGAGCCGATATAGGTCTGCAGCGCCGAGAAGACGTCGGTAATGTTGACGCCGAGGAGCTGCGCCTTCTGGCGGTCGATGTCGAGATAGAGCTGCGGCGTCTGCGTCTCGAACAACGAGAAGACCTGCGAGACGCCGGCCGTCTGCGCCGCGCGTCCCATCATCTGATAGACCACGCCCTGCAGGGCTGCCGGCCCCTGCCCGGAACGGTCCTGAATCATCATGCGGAAACCGCCGGCGTTGCCGATGCCCTGCACCGGCGGCGGCTGCACCACGATCGCGAGTGCCTCCTGAATCGGCGCGAGCTTCGCAAACAACGCGCGCTGGATCCCGCCGGCGGTAAGGTTCGGATTGCCCGCGCGTTCGCGGAACGGCGTGAGTACGACGAAGATCGCACCCGAGTTCGGCGCAACACTGAAGGTCGCGCCGGAAAATCCGACGATGTTGATGGCATGCGCGATGCCCGGCACTTCGAGCGCGAGCTTGGTCGCGCGTTTCATCACCTCGTCGGTGCGGCCGAGCGCGGCGCCGGGCGGCAGCTGTATCGCGACGATCAGATAGCCGCGGTCCTGCTGCGGAATGAAGCCCTGCGGCGTGCGTGCGAACTGGAACAGACCGAAGGCGACGGTCGCGCCGTAGATCACCAGCATGATCGCAACAATCCGCACAGTGCGCGCCGCGAGCATGTTGTAGCGCGTGGCGAACCAGTCGAAGCCGAGATTGAACCAGCCGAAGAATTTTCTGATATAGACCGCGATCCCCTTCGGCGGTTCGTGGCTGTGAGGTTTGAGCAGCAGCGCGCACATTGCGGGAGAGAGCGTCAGCGAAACCAGCAGCGAGATTCCCGTCGCGGCAATGATGGTCAGCGCGAACTGGCGGTAGAACTGGCCGGAGATGCCGGTAATGAAGGCGGCCGGCACGAACACCGCGGTCAGCACGAGTGCGATTGCGACCAGTGCGCCGCCGACCTCGTCCATCGACTTATGGGTGGCCTCCTTCGGCGCCATGCCGGCTTCGATATTGCGCTCGACGTTTTCGACGACGACGATCGCATCGTCGACTACGATGCCGATTGCGAGCACCAGCCCGAACAGCGTGAGGTTGTTGATCGTGAAACCGAACACTGTCATCAAGAAGAAGGTGCCGATCAGCGAAATCGGGATCGCCAGAATCGGAATCACCGCGGCGCGCCAGGTCTGCAGGAACAGGACCACCACGAAGATCACGAGCAGGATCGCCTCGAACATGGTGCCGACGACCGCATTGACGGACTCAGCGATGAACTGCGTCGGGTCGTAGATGATGTCGTATTTGACGCCGGGAGGCAGCCGCTCGCCAAGCTGCTTCATCGTGTTGCGGATCGCAGTCGCGGTCGAGAGCGCATTCGAGCCCGGGCGCTGGAAGATCGCGATCGCCACCGCTTCATATTCGTTGAGATAGGCGTTGGAGCCGTAATCCTGCGCGGCGAGTTCGATCCGGGCGACGTCTTTGAGCAGCACCACCGCGTTCGCGGTGGTCTTCACGACGATGTTCGCGAACTCGTCGGGATCGGCGAGGCGACCCTGTGTTGTGACCGCGACCTGGAATTCGCGGTTCGCGTTCACCGGCGGCGCGTTCAGTACGCCGCCCGCGACCTGCACGTTTTGCCGTTGCATGGCGGCGACGACATCGCCCGCCGTGAGCCCGAGTGTCTGGAGCCGGCCCGGGTCAAGCCATACGCGCATCGCATAGTCGCGGCTGCCGAACACGGTGATCGAACCGACGCCGTCGATGCGCGTGAGCACATCCTTGATCTCGAGGTTCGCATAGTTGGAAACGAACAGCCCGTCGCGCGATTTGTCCGGCGAATAGAGATGCACGATCAGCATGAGGTCGGGCGACGACTTCGTCACCGTGACGCCGATGTTGCGCACCTCCTGCGGCAGGCGCGGGTTTGCGATCGCCACGCGGTTCTGCACCTGCACCTGCGCCTGATCGAGATTTGTGCCGATGTCGAAGGTGACCTGGATCGTGAAGCGGCCGTCGGCGGTCGAGTTCGACGACATGTAGAGCATGCCTTCGACGCCGTTGATCTGCTCCTCGATCGGCGCGACTACCGTGGTCGCGACTGTCGCCGCGTTGGCGCCGGGATACTGGCCGGCGACATTGATCACCGGCGGCGCGATTTCCGGATATTGCGCGACCGGCAGACGCACGAAGCTGACCGCGCCCAGAATCACGATCGCGATCGAAAGCACGGAGGCGAAGATCGGCCGGTTGATAAAAAAATGCGAAATCGTCACGAGGACCGCGTCCTACTTTTTCTTTTCCTGCTGCTTCTGCTGCAGCGCCTTCACCTGCTCCTCGGTGAGCGGCGTCACCTTGGCGCCGGCGCGCGCCCGCATCAATCCGTTCACGATCACGCGATCCTCCGGGTCCAGTCCGCTCCGCACCACGCGCAGCCGGCCCTGCAGCGAGCCAAGCTCGATATATTTCTGCCGCACGGTGTTTTCGCCGTCGACGACGTAAACGAATTTGCGGATCTGCTCCGTACCGATCGCGGCATCGGGAACCAGCAGCGCTTCGTACTCCGGCGAACCCGGTACGCGGATGCGCGCGAACATGCCCGGCGTGAACAGCCCGTTCGCGTTCCGGAACACCGCGCGTCCGCGAATGGTGCCGGAACCCGTATCGATCACGTTGTCGACGAAGTCGATGCTGCCCTTGTGCTCGAAGTCCTTCTCGTCGAGGAGCCGCAGCTCGACCGGCAGCTTGGTGCCGCGCTCGTCCGCCTTGCCCGCGTCGCGCGCGATACGCTGGTAGCGCAGATAGGACGCTTCATCGAAGCTGAATTCAAAACGAATCGGATCGATGGAGACGACGGTCGCAAGCAGCGTCGTCGTGCCGGTGATCGTGCCGGTGACGAGATTACCGGGCGACACGCGGCGGTCGCCGATGCGGCCCGAAACGGGGGCCCGCAGTTCGGTGAATTCGAGATTGAGTTCTGCGGTCTTCAGCGCCGCTTCGGCGGCCTGTAACGCGGCATCGGCCGCGCGCTTCGCCTGCACGCGCTGATCGTACAGCGCTTCCGCGATGGTTTTCTGCTGCAACAGCGTTTCGGCGCGGGAGAGATCGGCAGCGCTCAGATCGACCTGCGATTTCGCCCGCGCAAGATCGGCCTTCGCCTGATCGAGCGCCGCGCGGAACGGCCGCTGGTCAAGCGTGAACAGGAGATCGCCAGCCTTTACGAGCTGGCCGTCGGTAAAATGCACTTTTTCGAGATAGCCGGAGACGCGCGCGCGGATTTCGACGGCATCGACCGCCACGAAACGGCCGACATACTCGTCGCGGTCGACGATCTTCTGTTTTACCGGGTTCGCGACCGTGACCGGCGGCGGCGGCGGAGCCGGCGGTGCGCTCTGGCCGCAGGCCGCGAGCAGAAGGGCCAAAGAAATTGCGGCAGCGGTGGCCGCGGTCGGGCGGTACATGGATTGTCTCTGGCAAGGACGGGTCGGCGGATTTCATACACCGGAGGGACCGCTTAGTCACATGCGCTCCGCGCATGACCTGCGCTACGGACTTGCCGTCGGCCCCGTTGCTCCCAATAGACCTTTCAGCCAGCGGCGGCCCAGCAGGACCAGAAGCAGCGCGAGGTAAGCCGCTCCTGCGAGCATCGCGAGCGTAAGAAGCAAAGCTTCGTCCCGCAGCGTTGTCATTTTCGCGAAATGTGGCGCTAGAAAGCGGAAGGCGAACAACAAGACGGCTGTGAGCAGAATTCCGGCGGCGATGAGTCGCACGGAATTCTGGAGTGTGTTCTCGCCGGGGCGCGCGAATCCGCGCCGCTTCGCGAACCAGATCAGCAGCACAAGGTTTAGCCACGCCCCGGCAGCGGTCGCGAGGGCAAGACCGACCTGAGCAAGCGGACCCATCAGTGCGACTTTGAGCGCGATGTTGAGCGCAACCCCCGTGAGCGCCGCGATCACCGGCGTCGTGGTGTCGCCGCGCGCGTGAAACGGCGCCACGAAACTGCGCATCAGCACGAAGGGAATCAGCCCGGTCGCGTAAGCCGCAAGGGTCTGACCCGCTGCCGCCGCGTCCGCGGTTGTGAACGCGCCGCGCGCGAACAGCGCGCGCATGATGAGTTCGGGGATCACGAGCGACGCAACCGCGCAGGGCACCGCGAGCAGGAGCGCAAACTCGATCGCCTTGCCCTGCGAAGCCGCGGCACCCTTCTCGTCGCCCGCCGCCAGCCGCCGCGCCATTTCGGGAAGCAGCACGGTGCCGACCGCAATGCCGACGACGCCGATGGGAAGCTGATGGATGCGGTCCGCATAATAGAGTGCGGAGAGCGCGCCCGTGGGCAGGAAGGTCGCGATGAGGGTATCGGCAAACAGCGCAAGCTGCACCCCGCCCGCGCCGACGATGGCGGGCCCGAGTGCTTTCAGAAATTTTTTCGTCGGCTCGTCGAGTTTCGGAATCTTCAGGCGCAGGCCAAAGCCGTTCTTCTCCGCGTCGCCCGCGACCAGCGCGAGTTGCAGAATACCTGCGATCAGCACGCCCCAGGCGGCAGCGTGGCCCGCGGTCGGAAACAGCGCAGCAAAGGTCAGCGTGCCGATCATCGCGAGGTTGAGCAGCACGGGTGCGGCAGCGGCCGAGGCAAAGCGATTGTTCGCATTCAGTGTGCCCGCGATCAGGCTTTCGATCGAGATCAGCGCGAGATAGGGAAACGTGATGCGCGTCAGCGCGACCGCCAGTTCGAAACGGGAAGCATCCAGCCCCGGCGCGAGCAGCCGCACGACTTCCGGCGTGTAAACCAGCGCGATTGCCAGCAGCACAATCTGCAGAACGATCATCGCAAGCGCCAGACGATCCGCGAAAGAACGCGCCGCCGGCTTGCCGTCCTGCTCCAGTGTGCGCGCATAGGCCGGGACGAAAGCGGCGGCGAACGCGCCTTCGGCAAAGATCGCGCGAAAATGATTGGGCAGGCGGAACGCAACGAGAAATGCGTCGGCGACCGGCCCGGCACCGAGGACGGCGGCCATCACCACGTCGCGGATGAAGCCGGTGATACGCGAGAGCAGCGTGAAGCCGCCGACGGTGAAGAAGCGCCGGATCATGCCGTGCGCCCTGGGGGTGTCAGCCGAGCGCCTCGCGCACCGCCGCGATCACGCGATCCTGCGTCGGCTCGTCGAGATAAGGATGCATGGGGAGTGAGATCACTTCGGCGGCCAGCTTGTCCGTGACCGGCAGGCCGTTGCCCGCGACCGGATAGCGCTTGTAGGGCTCCTGCCTGTGCAGGGGCTTCGGATAATAAATCGCGGTCGGCACGCCGCGCGAGGACAGCACGGCAGCCAGCGCGTCGCGTTTCGCGACTCGGATCGTGTATTGCGCCCATACCGAACCATAGCCTGACGCGACTTCCGGGACGATGGCAACGTCCTTCAAACCTTCGGCATAGCGGGAAGCCACGCGGTTACGCGCCTCGATCTCGTCCTGGAAGATTTTCAGCTTCTCGATCAGCACCGCGGCCTGGATGGTGTCGAGCCGGCCGGTCATGCCGATACGAACGTTGTCGTATTTGTCCGCACCCTGCCCGTGCACGCGGATCGAACGCAGCACCTCGGCGAGCTTGTCGTCGTCGGTGAAAACCGCGCCGCCGTCGCCGTAGCAGCCCAAGGGTTTTGCCGGGAAGAAGCTCGTGGTGGTGAGCAGCGCCTGTGTGCCGACACGCTTTCCCTTGTAGGTCGCGCCGAAGGACTGCGCGGCGTCGGAGATCACGAACATACCCTCGCGCTTCGCCACCGCCCCGATCGCGTCGAGGTCGGCCGGCTGGCCGAACAGATCGACCGGAATGACCGCCTTGGGCTTGAGGCCCGCACGCCTGGCTTCCGCGATTGCCCGCTCGAGGCTCGCGAGGTCCATGTTGAAAGTCTTCTCGTCCACATCGACGAAGACCGGCGCGGCACCGACGCAAACGACCGACTCCGCGGTCGCACAGAATGTAAAGGAAGGACAGAACACGGCGTCGCCTGGGGCCACCCCCGCCGCCATCATCGCCATGATCAGCGCGTCGGTGCCGTTCGAGCAGGATACGGTGTGACGTGCCCCGCAGAACGCCGAAAGCTCGGCTTCCAGCTGGCGCACTTCCGGGCCCATGATGAACTGACAGTGTGCCAGCACCCTTGCAACCGCCTCGTCGATGGATTTGCCGAGACGTCTCCGCTGCGCGGCGATGTCGATGAACGGGATCGGGGCCTGATCGGCGCGCATGTGCTGGTTCACGAATTCGATTCCGTAATCTTCAGCCGACGACCTTGCGTGGACCGCGGCGGAACGCCGGATGCGGATCGGCAAGGCAGCGGATTGCAATTTCGAGCGAAGCAACGCCCTCCTCGCCGGAGACTGCGGGTTTCTTACCGCCGCGCACGGCATCGACGAAGGCCATGAGCTCCGCGCGCAGCGGCTCGGTATGGCCGACCGAAAGATGGCGCATGCCGTAGGAGCCGTCTTTCTGGAAGCCGAAGCATTCGGTGACGGTGCGCGTCAGCAGATCGGCCATGACATACTTATCGCGCGTCGCAACCTGCACGGTGCGCGCCTTGAACGGCGTGAGCCAGTTCGTGTTGATGTGCGCGAGCACCCCGTTCGCGGTGCGAAACTGCAGGAGCGCGATATCCTCGCGCTCGGCGATCACCGAGGAAATCTGCGGCTGCACTTCCGCGATCTCGGATTCCGTGAACCAGCGGATCAGATCGATGTCGTGGACCGCGAGATCGATCACAACGCCGACATCCGACATGCGCGGCGGAAACGGGCCGACACGCGTGATTCCGATCGAGAGAATCTCTTCGCCGGCCAGCGCCTGCTTGATCGTCTGAACCGCCGGGTTGAAGCGCTCGACATGACCGACCATCAGCGTCACGCCGCTGCGCGCGGCCGCCGTCACGATCTCGCGCCCCTGTTCGACCGTGGTTGCGATCGGCTTTTCGACGAGCAGCGAAACGCCGGCGTCGATGAGTTCGAGCGAAATCTGATGATGCAGATGCGTGGGTGCCGCGACGACGGCGGCATCGACCTTGCGCGCGATCAGTTCCTTGTGGTTCGAGAAAACCTCGGCAGCCTCCGCCTGGCCTGCGGCCTGCGCGGCGCGGCCCGCGTCGGGATCGGCGACGCCGACGAGTTCCACGTTCGGAAGCTCCGCAAGCACGCGCGCGTGGTTGCGGCCCATGACGCCGGCGCCGATCACGCCGACGCGCAAGTGTCGTTCAGTTGTACTGGAAGCCTTGCCGGATGCCACGGTTAACCCCTCGAAAGTCCCCTGACCGTGATGCGTGGCTTACCCCGCCCCTCGGGAGCCCGGAACCCCCAAGGGCTCACAATTCGTGTCCTAGGGTTACAGCACCCTATTCGGCGGCAGTCCGGCGGATTTTTGCTGTTGGCAGATCGAGGCCGGCGGCGAGCGTATCATCGCGGAACGCTTTCACGCCGTCGAGCGAGAGATCGGCCGCGGTCCTGGTGCCGAGCGCCTTCAGTTTTTTCAGGATGTCGGCGGGCGCCGTGATGATGTGTGCGCCCATCTCGTCCGCCTCGATCACGTTCCACACTTCGCGCGTCGAGGCCCAGATCACCTCGACGTTCCTGGCCTGGTTTGCGAGCTTCACTGCAAGCGACACGGCCGGCTTGTAGTCGATGCCGAGATCGGCGAGCCGGCCCGCGAACACCGACGTGCAGCCCGGCGCATTGCCTGCGAGTGCGGCAGTGGCGCGCTCGACCTGCTCCTCGGTGCAAAGCACGGTCACGTTGATCTTCACGCCGTCCTTGGAGAGTGTCCCGATCGCGTCATAGAGCGTTTCGCCGCGCGTGTTGATGACCGGCAGCTTCACATAGACGTTCTCGCCCCAGGTGGTGATGAGGCGCGCCTGTGCGATCATTTCCGGAATGTCGTCGGAGAGCACCTCGAATGAAATGTGCCGGTCGGGTACCGCGGCCACCAGATCGCGCGCATAGGCCTCATAATCGGTGACGCCCGCTTTCTTGAGCAGCGACGGGTTCGTGGTGAAGCCTGCGATATGCTTCTGCTTCGCCATTTCCACGATCTGCGCCTTTTCGGCGCCGTCCGTGAACAGCTTGATCTTGAGCTTCTCGAGCGTGCGGGCAGCCATCGGCAATCCTTGCGCTTCTTGCGAAATCAGGGCAATCCGTCCCGTCTTCCAGAAGCACTCATACCAAATCCCGGCATGCTTTCCACCGACGATCTGAAGGCCCTCGAAGTCCTGCACCCCTGCCTGCACAAGCGCTATTCGGGGGTGACGACGACGATTCTGGCGGTTGCCCCGCAGATGGCGAAGCTCGCGAAAACCGCACTCGTGGGCCTGCGCTGGACTGCGCCGGGTGTTCCGACGATCTCGGTCAGGGATGTATGCCGTCTCGGCCGCTCGGTCCCGCCGGCCAAGCCCTTCCGGATCTGGCACGCGCGCCGCAACGACGAGATGATCGTCGGGCTGCTCTTGAAGAAGGTCTTCGGCCTGAAGCTCGGCATGGTTTTCACTTCCGCCGCGCAGCGCAAGCACAAGCGCTTCTCGCGCTGGCTGATGAGCAGGATGGACGCGATCATCTGTCCCTCGCCGGATGCCGCGAGCTATCTCACCTTTCCTTCGACCGTCGTGTTCCACGGCGTCGATGCCGAGCGCTATCGCCCGGCGGAAAACCGCGACGCCGAGTGGGCCGCAACCGGACTGCCTGGAAAGTACGGCATCGGCGTCTTCGGCCGCATCCGCGCGCAGAAGGGTACCGATCTCTTCATCGAATCCATGTGCCGCCTGCTGCCGCGCTATCCGGATTTCACCGCAGTCGTGATCGGCCTCGCCACCCCGCAAGAGAAAGAGTGGGAAGCGGCCCTGAAGCAGAAAGTCGAAGAAGCCGGCCTTGCAAACCGCGTCGTATTTCTCGGCGAGCTGCCGGAGAACGATGTGCCGGGCTGGTTCAGAAAGCTGACGGTCTTCGTCGGTCCGCAGCGCAACGAGGGCTTCGGCCTCACCACGCTGGAGGCCATGGCGAGCGAGCTTGCGGTGGTCGCAACGAAAGCGGGCGCCGCGCGGCATCTCATCGAAGAGGACGTCACCGGCCATCTGGTCGAAATCGAGGACGTCGACACGCTGACGGCCCGGATCGAAAACCTGATGAAGGACCCAAAGCGCGCAGTCCAGTTCGGCAAGGCCGGCCGCGCAAGGGTTCTGGACAAGTTCGCGATCCAGCGCGAAGCGGAAGGCATCTATAAAGTGTACGAGCGCGTCTGGAACACGAAGCAGATCTGAATGACCGAGATCCTATTTATCAAGACCTCCTCGCTCGGCGACGTGATCCATCACATGCCCGCCGTCACCGACGCGCGGAAAAATTTCCCCGGCGCGAAGATTTCCTGGATGGTCGAAGAGGCCTATGTGCCGCTCGCGAAATTGCATCCGGGTGTGGATGACGTAATCCCGGTCGCGGTGCGCCGCTGGCGCAAGGAAATTCTCAAATTCGCAACCTTCGCGAAAGCGCGCGGCGAAGTCGGCGCGTTGCGCGCGAAGTTGCGCGAAAAGCGCTTCGACAAAATCATCGACACGCAAGGCCTTGTGAAGACCGTTTTGCTCGCACGCTGGGCGCGCGGCGAACGCCACGGCTACGACAGGAAATCGATCCGCGAACCTCTGGCGTCATATTTCTACGACGTGAAGCACGCCGTGAGCCGCGAGCTGCACGCGGTCGACCGCAACCGCGCGCTGACGGCGGCCTCGCTCGGATACAAAGCCGAAGGCAAAACCGACTACGGCATCGACCGCAGGCGCATCGCACCGGTGTCCGGCGCGCCCTACGCGCTTCTGTTCCATGCCACCGCGCAGGAAAGAAAAGAGTGGCCCGAAGATCGCTGGATCGAAGTCGGCCGCGCACTGGAAGCCAAAGGCATCATACCGCTCCTGCCCTGGGGCAACGACCGCGAACGCGCGCGCAGCGAGCGCATCAGGAGCGCGCTCTCGAATGCGCGGGTGCCGGACAAGCTGCCGCTCGGCGAAACCGCGGGATTGATCGCAGGCGCCACGCTGGTCGCCGGCGTCGATACCGGCCTGCTGCATCTTGCGGCCGCACTCGAAGTGCCGCTGGTTGCGATCTTCATCGCAACCAAGCCTGGCCTTTCCGGCCCCGTCAGCAGCGGGCTGATGACGACGCTCGGCACCGCGGGCGAGATGCCGTCGGCGGCGGATGTGATTGCCGCAATCGAGGCATTGCCGCGCTAAAAGAAATAATCCTCACCATGAGGATCAGTCATGCCCGCACAAATCCCGGCATTTGCATCGTCCGCTTCACCGACTCCGCCACACGCGACGGCAAGACCTCGCGCATGCAGTTGTGATGCTGGAGCGGACAGACATATTCGCCGCAGAACTGGCAGTCGAGTTTCGGCTCATGAACAATAATATCCGCGACCGGATTGATCGGCGCCCATTTTGCCGGATCGGTCGGTCCGAAGATGCCGATTGCAGGAACGCCGAGTGCCGCAGACACATGCAGCAGGCCTGAATCGTTTGCGACCACCGCACCCGCAAGCGACAGCGCGACCACCCCGTCCGAGAGCTTGCCCCCTGTGAAATCGCGCACGCCCTGCCCTGCGTGTTCGAGAATTTCTTTTGCAAACGGTTTCTCGTCCGGCCCGCCGACGATCCAGACTTCGACGCCGCTTTGCGCCAGCTGCTTCGCAACCTCCGCAAAATAAGCCACCGGCCAGCGCTTGGCCTCGCCGACTGAGCCCGGCGCCAGCGCCACCGCGCGCGTGCCGCGCCCGGCATTCATTCTGCCGCGCCACTCATTGGCTTGCGCTTCGCTCACGACGAGCCGGGGCAGCGGCCACGCGTCGGGAAGCGCGGCGCCTCTTGGCAACGCCAGCGCGCAGGACTGGTCGATCATGCGCTTGTGCCGTTTCTCGTCCCAGCGGATGTCGTTGAGCAGAAGAAAACGCGCTTCGCCGAATACGCCGGTACGCTCCGGAATCCCCGCAAGCCACGGCGCGAGCGCGGCCTTCCACTTGCGCGGCATCACGAGCGCGGAGCCGTAGTTCTCTGCGCGCAGCAGCTTCGCGAGCGCGAAGTTTTCGGAGAACGCGGCTTTCCTGCGCGGGATGTCGAAGGCAATCGCTTTTCTCACGCCGGGCATGAATGCCGCGAGCGGCCCGGTCAGTTTCGAGGCGAGCATGTCGACCGGCCGGCCGGGGAAGCGCTCGTTGAGCAAGCGCACGACCGAGTGGCAGCGCACGAAGTCGCCGATCCACATATAAGGGACGATCAGAATCGGGCGCCGGTCGCTGACTTTATTCATGACACTTCTTTGAAAAAACCCGGGGCGCAACGCAAGCCTTATGGTGAACGAAATATAAACCTTGCCGGATTCTTCGAAAATCAACCCTATCGCTTAGGGCGACCGAAACCCCGCTCTTGTTATGCGTCCTTCACAAAGAAGGGGCAAAGCGGACGGCAATGGCGGTTCTGGTCACAGGCGGCGCCGGCTATATCGGCAGCCATATGGTGCTCGCGCTATGCGACGCCGGCGAAGGGGTCGTGGTCCTCGACGATCTTTCGACCGGAGTACGCGAGAATGTCGATCCGCGTGCGCACTTCGTTCAGGGCGACGTTTCCGACCCGCTGATGGTCATGCGCCTGATTGCCGAACACCGCATCCGCGCGGTGGTGCATTTCGCCGCCAAGATCGTGGTCCCGGATTCGGTCGCCGATCCGCTCGACTATTATCTTGCGAACACCGTGAAGACGCGCGCGCTGCTTGCAGCCGTCACCGCGGCACACGTCCCGCATTTCGTGTTCTCCTCGACCGCCGCGGTTTACGGCGACGTCTCGCAGGAGCCGGTGGGCGAAGAAACGCCCGCCGTTCCCGTCTCGCCCTACGGCGCCTCGAAGCTCATGTCCGAGTGGATGCTGCGCGATAGTGCGGCAGCCTACGGCCTGAAATATGTGGCGCTCCGTTATTTCAACGTGGCCGGCGCCGATCCGAAGGGCCGCTCCGGCCAGTCCACGCCGCGCGCGACACATCTGATCAAGGTTGCTTGCGAGACTGCTTCCGACAAGCGCAACGGTATGGAGGTTTTCGGCACCGACTATCCGACGCGCGACGGCACCTGCATCCGCGACTACATTCATGTCAGCGATCTCGTGGCCGCGCACATGGACGCGCTCCGTTACCTGAAGAATGGCGGCGCCAGCCAGGTGCTGAACTGCGGCTACGGCACCGGCTATTCGGTGCTTGAAGTGATCGAGACGGTGAAGCGCATCTCCGGCAAGGATTTTGCCGTGGCGCTGGCATCCGCGCGTGCCGGCGATCCTGCTGCAATTGTGGCCCGCGCCGACAGGATTCGCAGCGTACTCGGCTGGCAGCCGCAATACGACGACCTCGAAACCATCGTCCGGCATGCGCTCGCCTGGGAACGGAAGCTTCCCGCGAAATCCGCGGCCGCTTAACCAAAGCTGCCGTCTCGCTTGCCCGGGATAATGGCTCCGTGGCACAAGCCTCCCGTCAGCCGGGAAGCGCTCCATGCACATCACGATGATCGGCGCGGGCTATGTCGGCCTCGTTTCGGGCGCCTGCTTTGCCGATTTCGGACATAACGTCGTCTGCGTCGATACCGACACCGCGAAGGTCGAGGCGCTGCGCGACGGCAAGATTCCAATTTTCGAGCCGGGCCTCGATGAGATCGTGGCAAGGAACGTAACAGCGGGCCGGCTTTCCTTCACCACCAAGATCGCCGAAGGGCTGGAAAAAGCCGAAGTAGTTTTCATCGCGGTCGGCACACCCTCGCGCCGCGGCGACGGCCACGCCGATATTTCCTATGTGCTGGCTGCCGCGAAGGAAATCGGACAGACCGCAACACGGCCGCTTGTTGTCGTCACCAAATCGACTGTGCCGGTCGGCACCGGCGACGAGATCGAAAAGGTGCTCGGCGAGGTAAAGTTGAAAGCAAAAATTGCCGTCGTCTCCAATCCGGAATTTCTGCGTGAGGGCGCTGCGATCGAGGACTTCAAGCGCCCGGACCGCATTGTGATCGGCACCGACGATCCGCACGCGCGCGAAGTCATGGCTGCGGTCTATCGTCCGCTCAATCTCAACCAGGCGCCGATCCTGTTCACCGAGCGCCGCACCGCTGAACTCACCAAATACGCGGCAAATGCTTTTCTCGCCACCAAGATCACCTTCATCAACGAGATCGCCGATCTCGCGGAGAAGGTCGGCGCCAACGTGCAGGAGATCGCGCGCGGCATCGGCCTCGACAACCGTATCGGCTCGAAGTTCTTGCATGCCGGTCCCGGCTATGGCGGCTCGTGCTTTCCGAAGGACGCGCTTGCGCTGATCAAGACCGCGCGCGACTTCGGCGCGCCGTCGAAGATCGTGGAAACCGTGGTCGCGGTAAACGACGCGCGCAAGGCCTCGATGGCCGGGCGCGTGATTGCCGCGGCCGGCGGATCGCTCAAGGAAAAGACCGTTGCCGTGCTCGGCCTCACTTTCAAGCCGAACACCGACGACATGCGCGATGCGCCTTCGCTCGAGATCGTGCCCGCGTTGCAGGCGGCTGGCGCGAGAATCCAGGCGCACGATCCCGCGGGCATGGAGGCTGCAGCGAAACTTCTGCCCAACGTGGCCTTCTGTTCCGGCCCCTACGAGGCCGCGAAGGACGCTTCTGTGCTCGTCCTGATCACGGAATGGGACGTTTACCGCGCGCTCGATCTCGACAGACTGAAGGATGCGCTGCTGGCGCCGAGCATCGTCGACCTGCGCAACGTCTATGTGCCCGCGGAAATGGCCGCCAAGGGGTTTCGCTACGTCAGCATCGGCCGCCCGCCGGTTTAACGCTCTCCCGATTCCGCATTTGCCAATCCCCTCCGGACGCGGCAAAAGGCGGGGAATCCAGCGAATTTTGGTGGTTTAGCCGATAATGCAGCGCATTCGTAAGGCCGTGTTTCCCGTTGCAGGCCTCGGCACCCGCTTTCTGCCGGCGACCAAGGCCATGCCGAAGGAAATGCTGACCGTGGTGGACCGCCCGGTGATCCAGCATGTCGTGGATGAAGCGCGCGCGGCCGGAATCGAGCATCTGATCTTCGTCACCGGACGCGGCAAGGCCGTGATCGAAGATCATTTCGACCGCGCCTACGAGCTGGAAGCGACGCTCGTGGCGCGCGGCAAGAAAACAGAACTCGAAATCCTGAAGGAAGCGCAGCCGGGCGCGGGCCAGACCAGCTTCACGCGGCAGCAGTCGCCGCTCGGTCTCGGTCACGCGGTGTGGTGTGCACGCGATCTGGTCGGCAACGAACCGTTCGCGGTGCTGCTTCCGGACGTGCTGGTGCTCGCGAAGAAAAGCTGCCTCGCGCAGATGATCGACGCACACCAAGAGACCGGCGAGAAGACCAATCTGATCGCAGTCGAGGAAGTGGCGCCGGACCAGACCCATCAGTATGGCGTGGTCGGCATGGGTGCGAAGAAGGGGCCGGCCTTTGAAATTACCGCGATGGTCGAGAAGCCCGCGAAGGGCACCGCGCCCTCGAACAACATCGTCACCGGCCGCTATATCCTGCAGCCGGAGATCTTCGAGGTGCTGGGAAAGCAGGAACGCGGCGCGGGCGGCGAGATCCAGCTTACCGACGCCATGATTGCGCTTTCGAAGACGCAGGAATTCTACGGCTTCAATTTCGAAGGCACGACTTATGACTGCGGCTCGAAGCTCGGGTTCCTCGCAGCCAACGTCGCCTTCGGCCTGGCGCGCGCGGATATCGCGGACGAATTCCGCACCGAGCTGAAACGCATTATGGCGAAGTGAAGTGAAGCACCCGGATAAAGATAACGACGATGACGCCGTTCCAACCGGCAGCTTCTTCGAGCGCCTGAAGTTCCGGCTCTCCGGCATTCTCGGGGAAGATGCCCGCGCGATCATTCCGCGGCTTGTCAGAACCGACGGCCGCCGCCACGCTAGGAAATATGCCTTTGCGTTTCTGATGATGTTCCTGGTCGCCGCCGCGACCGGCCTCACCGCCTATCTGATGAAGGACGTCATCAACAAGATTTTTGTTGACCGCAATTACACGGCCGTATGGCTGCTCGGGGGCACTTTGATCGGCCTCTATCTGGTGAAGGGTTTTGCCGGATACCTTCAGGCAGTTACGCTCGCAAGAATCGGCAACAAGATCATCGCCGACTATCAGAAGCGGTTGTTCGACAATCTGCTGGCGCAGGGAATCCCCTTCTTCGCCCGCCAGCACTCGACCGAATTCCTGAATCGCATGAACAGCGGTGCGTCCAGTGCGCGCTCCGTGCTCGATCTCTTGATTACCAGCATCGGCAGGGACCTGCTCACGCTGATCTTCCTGATCATCGTGATGATCATTCAGGAGCCTGTTCTGGCCTTCTTCTGTCTCTTCATCCTGCCGATCGTTGTCTTCGGCGTCCGCAGCCTGATCCGCCGCGCCCGTCAGGTCGTGAAGAAGAATTTCATCGGCACCGGCAAGGTGCTCCTGACGCTGCAGGAAACCACCCAGGGCATCCGCGCCGTGAAATCCTATAATCTCGAAGAGCGGATGCGCGCGAGGATGGAGGAAAACGTTCGCAGTCTCGAAGCCGGCCTGAATACGCGCGCGCGGGTCGCTTCGCGTACCGGCCCGCTGATGGAAACGCTCGGCGGCATGGCCATCGGACTGTTCGTGATCTATGCGGGCTACAGCGTGCTAAGCGGCGGCAAGATGCCGGGAGAGTTCTTCTCGGCGATTACCGCTCTCCTGCTCGCCTACGAACCGGCAAAACGGCTCGCGCGCCTGAACCTCGATCTTGCCGCCAACCTGACGCTCGCACGCTATCTGTTCGACGTGCTGGATTCGAAGCCCGCGGAGGCGGAAGCCGGTTCGCTCCCCGCGCTGCGGGCGACGAATGGCGAGATCGAGTTCCGCAATGTTTCGTTCGAGTACCGGCCGGGCGAGCCCGTGCTGAAGAACGTCTCCTTCATCGCCGAAGCCAGGCGGACGACTGCGCTGGTCGGCACCTCCGGCGGCGGCAAGTCCACGATCATGAATCTGATCGAGCGCTTCTACGAGCCGGTTTCCGGTTCGATCACGATCGACGGCCAGAATATCGCGCAATACTCCCGCCGCTCGCTGCGCGATCAGATCGCCTATGTCAGCCAGGACCTGTTTCTGTTCTCGGGAACGATCCGCGAGAACATCCGGCTCGGCAAACCGAACGCAACCGACGAAGAGTTCATCGCGGCGGCGAAAGCCGCGCACGCGCACGATTTCATCTTGGGTTTCGAGAACGGTTACGACACGCAGGTCGGCGAGCACGGCACGCAGCTTTCCGGCGGCCAGCGTGCACGCATTTCCATTGCCCGTGCTTTCCTGAAGAACGCGCCGATCCTGCTGCTGGACGAACCCACTGCGGCACTCGATGCCGAATCGGAGAAGGAGGTGCAGCGCGCGCTCGACGATCTCCGCAAATCGCGCACCACGCTCCTGATCGCCCATCGGCTGCAGACCGTGATGTCGGCCGACAAGATCTGTGTCGTCGACGACGGCAGCATCGTGGAGACCGGCACGCATCATGAATTGCTTGCGCGCCGCGGCCGCTATCATGCCTTCTACCGCCTGCAATTCGACGACCGCAGCGTCGCCAATGGCTGAGTCATGGCCGATCTGATCCGACCCGTTATCCTGAGCGGCGGCGCCGGCACGCGGCTCTGGCCCGCCTCGCGCGAAAGCCTGCCCAAGCAGTTTCTGAAGTTGCTCGGCGAGCGTTCGACCTTGCAGGAAACGCTCCTGCGCGTCTCCGACCGCAAGACTTTCGGCAAGCCCGTCATCGTCGCGAACCACGCATACCGCTTTCTGGTGCGCGAGCAGCTCGAGGAGATCGGCGTGGATGCCGACATCATTCTTGAGCCTGCTCGCCGCGACTCCGGTCCCGCGATCGCGGCCGCAGCGCAATGGATCGCAAAGACCGGCAAGGCCGCTCTGGTTCTGGTGCTTGCGGCGGATCATGTCGTGACGAAGCCGAAGCAGTTTGTTGCGATCTGCAAAAAAGCGCGCGCCGCCGCGAAGCAGGGCAGCATCGTCACCTTCGGCATCAGGCCCGATCACCCGGCGACGGGTTACGGCTACATCCGCCCGGGCAGAGCGCTTGCGGGTGCCTCGCCCGCACGCGCGGTGGAAGCCTTCGTCGAGAAGCCGGACGCCAGGACCGCCGCGAAGTATCTGAAGAAGAAGTATCTCTGGAACTCGGGAAACTTCATGTTCCGCGCGGACGTATTGCTCGAAGAGTATGCCCGGCACGATGCCGCGACGGTCGCCGCGGCAAAAGAAGCCATCGACAAAGCGGGCACCGACCTCGGTTTCCTGCTTCTCGACGACGCGGCATTCAAGCGCACGATCAAAAAATCCGTCGACTATGCCGTGATGGAAAAGACGAAGCGCGCGGCGGTGATCCCCGCCGACTACGGCTGGTCGGACTTCGGCGGCTGGAGTGCGGCGTGGTCGCTCTCGAAGCGCGACAAGGCTGGCAATGCCGCACGCGGGCCGGTTACCGTGATCGATGCGAAAAACAATTACATCTCTTCGGACGGCACGCTGACGGCGCTGGTCGGCACCGAGAACCTCGTCGTCGTCGTCACCGACGATGCGGTACTGGTCGCGGATCGCGAACGCGCGGAGGACCTGAAGAAGCTGGTCGAGAAGCTGCGTGCCGAGAAGTGCGAGGAAGCGGACACCCACGCGAAGGTGCATCGTCCCTGGGGCAACTACCAGTCGCTCGATCGCGGCGAGCGCTATCAGGTGAAGCGCATCGTCGTGAATCCGGGCGGGCGCCTGTCGCTCCAGAAACACGCGCACCGTGCGGAGCATTGGGTGGTGGTGCGCGGCACCGCGCTCGTCACCATCGGCGACGAGAAAAAGACGTTGAAGGAAAACGAGTCCGTCTATGTCCCGCTCGGAGCGGTTCACCGGCTAGAGAACCCCGGCAAGACTCCGGTCGAACTGATCGAAGTGCAGTCCGGCATCTATCTCGGTGAGGACGACATCGTCCGGCTTGAGGACGTCTATCAGCGGACTGCGAAAGACTAGTTTTCCTCACGCCAAATCCCCAGCGCTTCCTGCGCCGGACGATCCGAAATCCCGAACAGCACCGCCTCGCCGTTCGTCCTGTGCGAATAGTACTTCCAGGACGGCGCGACGAACACGTCTCCCGCCTTCCAGTTGAAGTCCTTGCCGTCGATCGTAGTCGTGCCCTCGCCCTCGACACAGGCGAAGATGGTGCCGTCGGTCGAGCGATACGGTTTTCCCTTGAAGCCTTTGGGAAGCAGCGAGAGGTGCGGCCCCATGATCGGCGTGGCCCAGCCGCCGGTGAGGGGATTGGCGTAGCGGATACGCACGCCGTGGCGGGGATCGATCTCGTCGGAATCGCGCATGCGCTCCAGGATCGGTTTCATCTTCGCGTAAGGGTAGTTCACGATCGGGCTGCGATCCTTGCGCACCTGTGCGCCGTCCGGCAGCACGCCGGAAGCGAAACGCGCCCAGCTGTCGCCGTCCTGCTTCGTGTTCGATTGCGTTTCGCGGTCGAGATGTTCGGAGAAGGCGGCGTCGAAGAAATTCACGGTCGGCAGATCGAGCACGTCGAGCCAGATCATCGGTCCCTTGCCGTCGTGCCCGTGATCGTGCGCGGCCCAGTTCGCGGTGATGATGAAATCGCCGCGGCGCATGACCGCGCGCTCGCCTTCGACAGCGGTATAGGCCCCCTCGCCGTCGAGCACGAAGCGGATCGCAGATGCCGTGTGACGGTGCGCAGGCGCGACCTCGCCCGGCAGAATGAGCTGCAAGCCGGCATATAGCGATTGCGTGATGCGCGAACGGCCGCGCAGCGCGGGATTCTCGAGCACCAAAACGCGGCGCTCGGCCTCCTTCGCGGTGATGATGTCACCCGCCTCCATCACGAGTTTCTTCGCATCGTCGAAATGCCAGATCGCGGGCACGCAGGGCGTGTTCGGTTCCTTTGGTACGAGACCTTTCAGCACTTCCCACAAGGGCGCCATGTCGTGCTTGGAAATGCGATCGTAATAGGCCTGGCGGACGGCGTCGGTCGCGGCACTTTGCGTGCTCGCGCCCGGCATGGGGCCGGTCATTGGCGCTTCTCCCGTTAACGCTGTTGTTGCGAAATCCCACCATCCGTTGACCGGGCTGTCAACGAAACCCTATTCTGAAAGCGCAGCGTAGCGCCGGTTTCTTCACGAAACGGCAGAAAATTTTTGCGCGCATTGCACTGCGCGCATGGCGGAGATGGGTGCATGCGTTTGTGCCGCTATGACGACAATCGTCTCGGACTGGTCGAAGGCTATACGCTGCGCGACGTCACGCGCGCGACCGAGAAACTGCCGCAGCTGCGCTGGCCCTTTCCGCATGGCGATCAGTTGATCGCCTCGCTCGATACGATCAAGCACGCAATCAAGGATGCCGCCGAAGCCTCGCCGCGCAAACTCGTGAGCGACGTGAAGCTGCTCTCGCCCGTGGCGAACCCGCCGCGCATCATCGGCGCACCGCTAAACTACAAGCTCCACGTCGACGAAGCGGCCGATCCCGCGATCCATCACGGCGTGCAGCTTTCGAACTACGACGGCTTCGCGACACCCATCGACAAACATGGGTTGTTCCTGAAATCGCAGACCGGCGCGGTCGGCCCCGGCGAAGGCATCGAGATCAGGTTCCCCGGACGCCGCAACGACCACGAAGTCGAACTCGCGGTGATCGTCGGCCGCGGCGGCAGGAACATTCCGCGCGACTACGCGCTTGATCATGTCGCGGCCTATACCATCGGCCTGGACATGACCGTGCGCGGCACCGAAGACCGCAGCTTCCGCAAATCCGCCGACGGCTATTCGGTGCTCGGCCCTTGGCTGGTCACAAAGGATGAAATCCCGCAGCCTGACCGGCTGAATCTGCGCATCGCCGTGAACGGAAAGATTCGCCAGAGCGCGAATACGCGTGACCTGATCGTACCGATCCCCGACCTGATCTCGCGCGTCTCGCACATTTACGCGCTCTATCCCGGCGACGTCATCATGACCGGCACGCCGGAAGGTGTCGCTGAAGTCCAGCCCGGCGATACGCTGATCGCCTCCATCGATGGGATCGGCGCGATGGAAGTGAAGGTGCGCTGAGGACGGCAGCAGCCCCGGCCACAGTAATGTCCGTAACCCGACGCAAGCCGCGGACGCGCCCCGTTATTCGTCGGCCCTCAAACCGTTAAGAGGAACTTAACGATACCGCACTAGTTGTGGCGGCTGCGACGCCACCGACACAGCCAGTATTCCATGTCCATCCCTCCGGCCTATCAGGTAGGCCTCGGTCTCTTCCGCATCGACGAACCGACACTCGCCGCCCGCCGCGAGATCTGGGATCTGATGAGCCCGCATATCGGCGGATTCATCGACGACCACTACAAGGAGCTGGAACAGCACTCGCCGTTCTATATCGAGATGATCCGCAAGCGCGGCGACGCGTACAAGGCGCAGATCATCAAGTACACCGAGCGCATGTTCTGCAATCCGCTGGACGAAAACTGGGTTCGCGATACGCAGGACCGCGCGAAGGAAGAAGTCGAACTCGGCCACGACGTGCGCAGCCGCCCCGGCGTATCCGCCTATCTGCAGCGGCGCTTCATCGGTCTTTTGCAGACGCAGCGGATGATGTCGCGCGCCAAAGCCTGTGCGCTCGCCGATGCCTGCACCCGCATGTTCAGCCTCGACGTCGCGACGGCGGTATCGATCCACTATCACTTCCAGTTCAAGAACAGCCGCGCCGACGGCGACCGCATCGGCAACGCCGTAAAGAATTTCGGCAGCACCATTCAAACGGTGCGCCGCTCGGTTTCCAGCGCAGTCGAACTGCTGAACGCGACCTCAAGCGGATTGCAAAATCTCGCCGAGTCTGCCTCCGCGCAATCGAACACCGCAGCGGAAGCCGCATCCTCGACCGCGCAGAACGTCAGCACCATCGCGGCGGCGACCGAGGAACTCAACGCCTCGATCGCCAGCATCCACGGCCAGGCCACGAGCAGCTCCGATCTCGCGCGCGAGGCGGTCGAGCACGCCGAGCGCACGAACCTCACGATCCGCTCGCTCAAGGAAGCCGTCGACAAGATCGGATCGGTCGCGAGCCTGATTTCGGAAATTGCCAGTCAGACCAACCTGCTCGCGCTGAACGCCACCATCGAGGCCGCGCGCGCCGGCGAAGCCGGCCGCGGCTTTGCCGTCGTCGCCTCGGAAGTGAAATCGCTCGCGACCCAGACCTCGAAGGCGACCACCGAGATCGGCCAGCAGATCGCCATGATCGAGGAGGCCACGCGCCGCTCGGTCGACCAGATCGCAAGCACGGGCGAAACGATTGCGAGCATCGCGCGCACGTCGGAGATGATCGCAGCCGCGCTGAACGAACAGTCCGCCGCCACCGGTCACATCGCCGAAAGCGCGGTCGCCGCCTCGAACCATGCAAACACCGTCGCGAATGCGATGAAGACGGTCGAGGAAACCATCGCCAAGACCAAGATCGCGGCGGAAACCGTGCTGGCCTCGTCCCGCGACCTCACCGGCTCGACCGGCGAAGTCGCGAATGCCATGGATTCGCTGTTCGAGGCCGCCTCGAAATACGAAGGCACCCGGAAGTTTCAGGATCTCTCGGTCGCCGCCAAGGGCTGACGCCGGCCGCGCGGCTCAGGCCATCACGGCGGCAAGGCGAAGCGCTTCCATTCCAGTCCAGGGGCGGTGATTGATCGACACCACGCGCCATAGCGCACCCGCACCCGTGCCGAGCTGATCGAGCCGCGTAATCGAGCAGTTGTCGATCGCAAAGGCGAGCGCGGCGTCCGTCGAAAGTTGCAGCGCATGCCCGATCGCGGCCTTGATGGTGCCGCCGTGGGTGACGGCCACGATATCGCGGCCGAAATGCTCGGCGCTGAGCCGCTCGATCGCCGACGTCACGCGGGCATAGAGATCGTCGAAGCTTTCCCCTCCCGGCGCCCGCTCCGCGGCCGGCCCGAACCAGAACGGATGCGAAAGATGTGCGCGGGCAGCGAAGAACTCCGCGCGGTTCAGGCCCTGCCATTCGCCGAGATGCTGCTCCGCGAACTCCGTAACCGCTTCGCGCCTGGCGCTCGCCGGATCGCTTTCGATCATCGCGGCGATGATCGCGTCTGCGGTCTGATGCGTCCGTTTGAGGTTGCTCGTGAACCACGCGGCCCCGCGCGGCAGTTCGCGCGCCAGCGCCTCGAACACGATCCGGTCGCTGGTGTCGCTATCGACGTCGGTCTGGCCGTAGATGTTGACGGTGTCGGGGACGGGGGCGTGGCGGACCCACCACCAACGCGTCACCTGCGGGGTCTGCTGATTCATGACGCGAGCTTTGCCTCAAAGCGAGCGCCCGATCAATTCCTTCATGATTTCGTTGGTTCCGCCGTAGATCTTCTGCACACGCGAATCCGTCCACATCCGCGAGATCGGGTATTCCTTCATGTAGCCGTAGCCGCCGAACAGCTGCAGGCACTCGTCGGCGATCTCGCACTGTTTCTGCGTGGTCCACCACTTCGCCATGGCGGCGGTCTGCACGTCGAGCTTCTTCTCCAGGAGAAGCTCGGTGCAGTGCTCGACGAAGCTGCGCGCGACCGTCGCCTCGGTCTTGCACTCCGCGAGCTTGAAGCGCGTGTTCTGGAAATCGAGCAAACGCCTGCCGAAGGCCTTGCGGTCTTTCGTATAGGCGACCGTAATTTCGACCGCGCGCTCCATCGCGGCGACCGCCTGAATGGCGATGATGAGCCGCTCCTGGGGAAGCTGCTGCATGAGCTGGATGAAGCCGAGGCCCTCGCGGTCGCCGAGCAGGTTCGCGGTCGGCACGCGGACGTCGTCGAAGAACAGCTCGGAAGTGTCCTGCGCGTGCTGGCCGATTTTTTCGAGGTTGCGGCCGCGGCGATAGCCTTCCGCCTCATCGACCTCGACCATGATCAGCGAGACGCCCTTGGCGCCCTCTTTCGGGTCGGTCTTGGCCACCACGCAGACGAGACCCGCATGCTGGCCGTTGGTGATGAAGGTCTTCTGGCCGTTGATGACGTACTGGTTGCCGTCGAGTTTCGCGGTCGTCCGCACGGCCTGCAGATCGGAGCCGGTGCCGGGCTCGGTCATGGCGATCGCGGCGACGAGCTCGCCGGAGGCGAGCTTCGGCAGCCACTTTTTCTTCTGCTCCTCCGAACCGTAGTGCAGGAGATAAGGTGCCACGATGCCGCTGTGCACGGCGTTGCCCCAGCCGGTGACGCCCGCGCGGATCTGTTCCTCGATCAGCACCTTCTCGTGCGCGAAGGAGCCGCCCGCGCCGCCGTAAGTCTCGGGGATCATCGCGCACAGGAGACCCGCCGCGCCCGCCTTGTTCCAGATTTCGCGGTCGACGATGCCCTCGCGTTCCCAGCGCTCGACATGCGGCACGCATTCGCGCTCGAAAAAGCGCCGCGCGCTGTCGCGGAAAATTGCCAGTTCTTCGGACTGCTGCATGCTGCCTGCACCTTTGCCGAAGGCGCGATCACCCGCCTTCCGCTGCAATCATGCCCGATCAGGCGGCCCCCAGCCAATGCCTCGGATCGTGTGCGCGGGAAGCCCGCGTTTCCGTAAGGGCATCGCAGAGCGAAGCGAGGCTCGAGAGGTCGTGCACCGGGCGCAATTCGTCGACATGCGGCAGGATTGTGCGAATACCCGCAGCCCTCGCCTCGAAGCCGTCGAAACGCAACAGCGGATTGAGCCAGATCAGCTTGCGGCAGGAGCGGTGCAGCCGGGCGATCTCGCGCGCAAGCTCGCCGCCGCCTTCGCGCTCCAGACCGTCGCTCACGAACAGTACCGTCGCTCCCTGCGAGAGCACGCGGCGCGACCAGCGCTTGTTGAATTCCTCCAGCGCGGAGGCGATCCGCGTGCCGCCGGACCAGTCGGCGACACCGGCGGAGCAGAGCGCGAGCGCGTCGTCGGGATCGCGCGTCTTCAGCGCGCGGGTGACGTTCGTAAGCCTCGTGCCGAACAGGAAGGTCGCGACGTTGCGGCGCTTCATCGTAAGCATGTGGAAGAATTGCAGGAGCGGCCGCGAATAGTCGCTCATCGAGCCGGAGATATCGAGGAGCGCCACCAGCGGCGGCTTTCTCTCGCGCGGGGCGCGGAAACGAAGTTCGATCAGGTCGCCGCCGGAGCGCACGCTGGCCCGCAGCGTGCGTGCAAGATCGATCCGCCCGCGCGGCGACGGCGCAAAGCGGCGCGTGGTGATTTCGTCGTCCGGCAGCTTCATCGCGGAGATCAGCCGCCGCGCCTCCTCGAGTTCGGCGGCCGACATCTGCGCGAAATCCTTGCGCCGCAGAATCTCGTCGTCCGAAATCGTGCCGCGCATGTCGAATACGGTTTCCTGCTGCTTCGGCGGCTTCGGCATGCGCTTCGTGAGCCCGAGCGCTTCCTCGACGCGCCGTTGCGCGGTGCGGCTTTTCGCGCCCTCGATGCGCGTGACCGGGAGCATTTCCGCCAGCACGCGCTCGATCTGGCCGCGCTGCCAGAAGCGGTGGAACGCCTCGTGGAAAACCGGGAAATGCTCGTGGCGCTTGATCAGCACCGCATGCAGCGTCCAGAAGAAATCCGCGCGGGCGCCGATGCCGGCGATCGCCACGGCCTGCATCGCGTCGATCACGGCGCCGGGGCCGATGGGGATTCCGGCGCGGCGCAGGAGCCGCGCGAATCCGATCAGGCGCGTGAAGAGCTGGCCTCCGGCTTTCATCCCGCGGCCTTCAGCGCCTCCCGCGAGACAGAAAGCACAGTGTCGATCTTCTTCGCGTTGAAGCGCTCGACGTCGTCCTGATATTTCAGCACCACGCCGAGCGTGTCGCCGACAAGGGCGGGATCGAGCGCCGTCGCATCGAGTTCGACCAGCGCTGCGGCCCAGTCCAGCGTCTCCGCGGTGCCGGGAGATTTGAACAGGTCCTCCTTCCGGAGCTGCTGCACGAAGGCGACAACCTCGCGCGCGAGCCGCTCCGGCGCGCCCGGAACCTTCGCCCGCACGATGGCAAGTTCGCGCGCAAGATCGGGGTAGTCGATCCAGTGATAGAGGCAGCGACGCTTCAGCGCGTCATGAATCTCGCGCGTGCGGTTCGAGGTCACGATCACAATGGGCGGCGTCCCGGCCTTGATCGTGCCGAATTCCGGAATCGTGACCTGAAAGTCCGCGAGCACTTCCAACAGGAACGCCTCGAACGCCTCGTCGGCGCGGTCCAGTTCGTCGATGAGCAGAACGGGCGCGCCGGCCGGATCGGGGGTCAGCGCTTCCAGGAGCGGACGGCGAATGAGAAAGCGCTCGGAGAAAACGTCTTCGGTGAGCTTCTCGCGATTGGCCGAGCCTTCGGCCTCGGCAACACGGATCGCGATCATCTGCGCCGCGTGATTCCACTCGTAAAGCGCGGAAGCGGAATCGAGCCCTTCATAGCACTGCAGCCGCACGAGCTTGCGGCCGAGCGTGGAGGACAAAACTTTGGCGACCTCGGTCTTACCGACCCCCGCCTCGCCTTCGAGGAACAGTGGGCGACCCATTCGCAGCGAGAGGAAAACCACCGTCGCAAGCGCGCGGTCGGCGACGTAGGCGCCGCTCGAGAGCAGCTTGATGGTTTCGTCGATGGATTTGAGGAGGGCGGGCATACGCAAAACTAGCCTCATCCTGAAGAGCGCGCCACATGACTTGATGTAAGCGGATATTCCCTATTTCGTCATGGCCGGGCTGAACACTCGTCCCGGCCATCCACGCCTTAATGGCGGATCGGCAGAAAAGTCGTGGATGCCCGGCACAAGGCTTGTGCTCGGGCCGGCGAAGCCGGACCCGAGTGCCGGGCATGACAAGTTTCAAATCAGCAGTATCTACTCCCGCCGCCTACTTCGCCGCCGCCACCGCGCGTCGCGCCATCACGCCGATCAGGTGCGCGCGATACTCGGCGGTGCCGTGAAGATCCGCGATCATGTTCTTCGCCGGAACCTTGATGCCCTCGATGGCTTTCGCGGAGAAGTTCTTGGCGAGCGCGGCCTCCATTTCCTTCACCCGGAACACGCCGCCTTCGCCGGCGCCGGTTACGGCAACGCGAACGCCGTCCTTCGACTTCGAGACGAACACGCCGACCAGCGCGAAACGCGAAGCCGGATTCGGAAACTTCTCGTAGCCCGCCTTTTCGGGCACCGGGAAGCTCACGCTTTCGATGATTTCGTCGTCCGCAAGCGCAGTCTCGAAAAGGCCCTTGAAGAACTTGTCGGCCTCGATCTTGCGCTTGTTGGTATGGATCGTTGCGCCCAGACCCAATGCCGCCGCCGGATAATCCGCCGACGGATCGTTGTTCGCGAGCGAGCCGCCGATGGTGCCCTTATTGCGCACCGCCGGATCGCCGATCAGGGAAACGAGATGCGCAAGCGCCGGAATCGCCTTCTGCACCGCCGCGGAAGTCATCACCTCGGCATGCTTGGTCATTGCGCCGATGACGACCGCCTTGCCGCTCGCCTTGATCCCCGAAAGCCCCTTCACGCCGGAAAGATCGACGATGGTCGCGGGCGATGCGAGGCGCAGCTTCATGGCGGGAAGCAGCGTCTGACCGCCGGCGAGGATTTTCGCGTCGTCGGCCTTCTTCAGGAGCTTGACGGCGTCGGCGACGTTCTTCGGCCGTTCGTAGGTGAATGCGTACATGGCTGCTCTCCCTTATTCCGCGGCGCGCTTCATGGCAGCCGCCTGCGCGGCCTTCCAGACCACGCTCGGCGTCGCCGGCATCGGCACGTTCTCGTGGCCGACGGCATTGGTGATGGCGTTGATCAGTGCCGCCGGCGACGCGATCGCTCCCGCTTCGCCGCAGCCCTTGATGCCGAGCGGATTGGACGGGCACTTCGTGACCGTGGTGTCGACCTTGAACGAAGGCAGGTCGTCCGCGCGCGGCATGGCGTAGTCCATGTACGAGCCGGTGACGAGCTGCCCGTCTGCGTTGTAGGACGCGCCTTCGAGCAGCGCCTGGCCGATGCCTTGCGCAATCCCGCCGTGTACCTGCCCTTCCACGATCATCGGATTGATGATCGTGCCGAAGTCGTCCACCGCGACCCAGTTTACGATCTCAGTCTTGCCGGTTTCCGGGTCGATTTCGACTTCCGCGATGTGGCAGCCGGCGGGAAACGTGAAGTTGGTCGGGTCGTAGAACGCGCCTTCCTTCAGGCCCGGCTCGAGCTGGCCGCCGGTGAACTTGTGCGCGATGTAGGCATTGAGCGTGACGTCGCCCCAGCCGACCTTCTTGTCGGTGCCCTTGACGGTGAAGGTGCCGTTCTTGAATTCGATGTCGTCGGCGGACGCCTCCATCATGTAGCCCGCGACCTTCTTCGCCTTCGCCTCGATCTTGTCGAGCGCCTTGACGATCGCCGACATGCCGACCGCGCCGGAGCGCGAGCCGTAGGTGCCCATACCGAACTGCACCTTGTCGGTGTCGCCGTGCACGACGCTCACGGTCTCGATCGGCACGCCGAGCCGCTCGGAGACGAGCTGCGCGAAGGTCGTCTCGTGACCCTGGCCGTGGCTGTGCGAGCCGGTGAGGATTTCCACCGAGCCGGTCGGGTTCACGCGCACTTCGGCTGACTCCCACAGACCGACGCCGGCACCGAGCGAGCCGACTGCCTGTGACGGCGCAATCCCGCAGGCTTCGATGTAGGTCGAGAAGCCGATGCCGCGGAGTTTGCCCTTCTTCTCCGACGCCGCCTTGCGCTGTCCGAAGTTTTTGTAGTCGATCATGTCCATCGCCTTGGTGAGCGACGCGTTATAGTCGCCGGCGTCGTAGGCCATGATCACCGGGGTCTGGTGCGGGAACGACTTGATGAAGTTGCGGCGGCGCAATTCGGCGGGGTCGATCCCCTGCTCGCGCGCACCGACTTCGACCAGACGTTCGACCACGAAGGTCGCTTCGGGGCGGCCGGCGCCGCGATAGGCGTCGACCGGCGCGGTGTTGGTATAGACCGCCTCGACCTCGGCGTAGATATTCGGAATCGCATACTGGCCGGACAGGAGCGTGGCGTATAGATAGGTCGGCACCGAGGACGAGAACGTCGACATATAGGCGCCGAGATTGGCGATGGTCTTCACCCGCAGGCCGGTGATCTTGCCGTTCGCGTCGAACGCCATCTCCGCGCGGGTGACATGGTCGCGTCCGTGCGCATCGGTCATGAAGGCTTCGGAGCGGTCCGAAACCCACTTCACCGGACGCTTCACCCGCCGCGCCGCCCACAGCGCCACCACCTCTTCCGGATAGATGAAGATCTTCGAGCCGAAGCCGCCGCCGACATCCGGCGCGATCACGCGGAGCTTGTGCTCCGGCGCCATGCCGATGAAGGCCGAGATCACGAGACGCGCGACATGCGGATTCTGGCTCGTGTTCCAGAGCGTGAGGCTGTCGTTACCGGCGTCGTATTCCGCGATCGCCGCGCGCGGCTCCATCGCGTTCGGCACCAGCCGGTTGTTGACGATGTCGAGCCTGGTGACGTGTTTGGCGGCGGCGAAGGCTGCGTCGGTCGCGTTCTTGTCGCCGAGGTGCCAGTCGTAGATCTGGTTGTTCGGCGCAACGTCGTGAATCTGCGGCGCGCCCTTGGCGGTCGCCTTGGCCGGATCGACCACCGACGGCAGCACGCCGTAATCGACTTTCACCTTCTCGGCGGCGTCGCGCGCCTGGGTCAGCGTTTCCGCGAGCACGACCGCGACCTGATCGCCGACGCAGCGGACTTTATCCGCGGCGATCGCCGGATGCGCGCCCATCTTCATGGGCGAGCCGTCCTTGGAGGTGATTGCCCAGCCGCAGATCAGCCCGCCGATCTTGTCGTTCGCGAGATCGGCGCCGGTCAGCACCGCGACCACGCCCGGCATCTTTTCGGCGGCCTTGGTGTCGATTTTCTTGATCGTGGCGTGGGCATGCGGCGAGCGCACGAAATAGGCCCGCACCTCGCCGGGGCGCGAAATGTCGCTGGTATAGTTGCCCGTGCCGGTGATGAAACGCTGGTCTTCCTTGCGGCGTACTGCGGCGCCGATTCCTGTCGCGCTCATGACGTCCTCCAGATCCCTGCTTGCGCTTTATTCTGCGGCGCGGGCGGGCTTGGCCCCGCCCTTCATGGCTTTGGCGCCGGCCGCCACCGCTTTGACGATGTTGTGGTAGCCGGTGCAGCGGCAGATGTTGCCTTCGAGTTCCTCGCGGATCGTGCGCTCGTCGAGATTGGAGCCCTTGCGGTTCACCATATCGACCGCGGTCATGATCATGCCCGGCGTACAGAACCCGCACTGCAGCCCGTGATGCTCGCGGAACGCCTCCTGCATCGGATGCAGCGTGGCGCCGTTTGCGAGGCCTTCGATGGTCGTCACCTTCGCGCCGTCCGCGCTGAGCGCGAGCATGGTGCAGGATTTTACCGCAGCACCGTCGACATGCACGACGCAGGCGCCGCACTGCGAGGTATCGCAGCCGATATGCGTACCGGTAAGCCGCAATTTCTCGCGGATCAAATCGACGAGCAGGGTTTCAGGGGCGACGTCAACGGTATGTGGCTTTCCGTTGACCGTAACGGTCACTGTCGGCATGGGGCGCTCTCCCGGCTTGGAAGAAACGGTGGCCCACGGCGGTCATGTTCGGCTGACCGTCTCGTTATTCAATCCGGCCGCGTCTCTTCTCAATTTTTTACAATTATAGTTTGGGCCGGTTCCAGCGTGCGGGTCAAGCGCGCTCTGGCATTCCAGTAGCGCCGTCAATTACTTGTAATCTTGCAGCGCCTCGACGAAATTCTCGAAGAATTGGTCTGCGGTTTTCTTCGCGGAGCCTGCGATCAGCCGCTGCCCCAGCTGCGCGATTTTCCCGCCGGTCGCCGCTTCCGCGGTGTAGGAAAGCTTGCAGCCCTCGCCGTCATCCGCAAGTGCAACACGCGCTTGCCCTTTTGCAAAACCGGCAACGCCGCCTTCGCCCTCGCCCACGATGGTGTAGCCGATGGAGGGCCTGACATCCTGTAGTGTCACCTTGCCTTTGAACCGCGCGCTGACCGGACCGATCTTGAGCTTCACGGTCGCCTGAAACTCGGTGTCGGAGAGCTTCTCCAGGTGCTCGCAACCCGGAATGCATTTCTCGAGGATATCGGGATCGTTCAGCGCCTTCCACACCACGTCCGGATGCTGCGGAAGGTCGTACTCGCCGCTCATCACCAGCGCCATGACGTCCTCCTTCGATCAGACGAACTGAACCGCGAGCCCGCCGAGCGGGCCGAAGTCCGCGTGAATGGTGTCGCCCTTCGCGGCGTGCACCGGTCGCGTGAACGAACCGGACAGCAGGATATGGCCCGGCTTCAGCGTAATACCGCGCGGCCCCAGCTTGTTCGCAAGCCACGCGATGCCGAGCGCCGGATGCCCGAGCACGCCGGCGGCAAGCCCGGTCTCCTCGACTTCGGAGTTCCTGTAGAGGATCGCCCCGGCCCAGCGCATGTCGAAATCGTCGGGCTCCATCGCGCGCCCGCCGATCACGATGCCGGCGGCAGCACCGTTGTCCGCGACGGTGTCGAAAATCTTGCGCGGGTTGATGAGCCGCGCATCGATGATCTCGAGTGACGGCACCACATACTCGGTCGCCCGCAGCACGTCGATCAGGCCAATGCCAGGACCCTTCAGCGATTTGCCCAGCACAAAGGCCAGTTCCACCTCGATCCGCGGCACACAGTAGTTCTCGTGCGGCAGCTTTGCGCCGTCCGCCACCAGCATGTCGTCGAACAGGTGCCCGTAATCCGGCTCGTCGATGCCGAGCGACTGCTGCATGGCCTTTGAAGTGAGCCCGATCTTGTGGCCGATGACCTTGTGGCCCGCCTTCAGCTTCCGCTTCGCGACTTCCTGCTGGATCGCATAGGCGTCTTCGATATCGATATTCGGGAAGATGACCGAAAGCTGTTTGCCCTGCTTCTTGGTGCGCTCAGCTTCGATCAGGATTGCGGCGGCTTTGGCCCGCTCCGGCTTGGACAACATTGCTCTTGCACTCGTGTTACGCGCCACCCGGCCTTCTGCATCCGTCCGGACGGCTCACGGGTTACGATAGACCGAAAAGAAATCCCGCGTCATCCGAGGCCGCCATGACCCGCTATATCGCCGCCTATCTCGCAACCCTGATCGTATTCTTGGCCATCGACTTCGTTTGGCTCTCCTCCATGGCCAATACGCTCTACCGCCCGGTCCTGAAAGAAATTCTGCTGCCGGATTTCCGGCTCGCGCCCGCCATCGTTTTCTATCTTCTTTTTGCGCTGGGCCTCGTGATCTTCGGCGTTTCCGCCGGCATCCGCAGCGGCAACTGGACCGATGCGCTCCTGTTCGGAGCGCTGTTCGGCTTCTTCTGCTACGCCACCTACGACCTCACCAACCAGGCGACGCTGAAGAACTGGGAAACCAGGCTCTCGGTCATCGACATGGCCTGGGGCACCGTGGTCAGCGGGGCTGCGGCTACGGCAGGCTATTTCCTCTCGGGCTGGATCGAACGGGCGATCCGCTAGACCTTGCGCGGGGACAGCGCGGCCGTCACCGTGAAGCAAACGAAGATGCAGATCGCAGCTGCGCTCACGGCATGGAGCGTGAAGAGGGTCGCATACTCGGAAGCGGAGTAATTCTCGAGCGCAGGGCCGTAGCGGCCGCGCAGAACCAGATAAAGCGCGATCGGCGCAAGCGAAGCGGTCCAGCGCGAGATACGCTCAGCATTCGTGAACACGAGCGCACCCAGCACCGCACAGGGAAAGAAAAAGAGCTCGAGACCGCTTTCCGGTCCCAGCGCCTTGATCGCGAGCAGCGTGTTACCGAGACCGGCGCCGATCAGCAGCCACTTTCCCGCAAGCGCGTTCCGCCGCATGAGCCACGGCACGGCTGCGAAGAACGGCGAGGAAAGCAGCGTGAGCAGCGCCGGCCAGAAGCGATCGCCGAGCAGCAGATAGAGGTAGAGCGGGTAGAACGGCTGATTGCCGAGGATGAACATGGCAATCGCATTGCCCGCGCGGGCGAGCGGATCGCCGTGTCCGGTATATTCATGGAAGCGCCGGATCAGCGCCACGTCTGCGGGCTCCTCATCTGGCGCGCTTCCTCGGCCGGATGTTGCCGGATTGCCGTGGCGGCCCGGGAAAGAATGCGTTCACGCGCCGCTGGTAATCGCGGAACGCCTCGCCGCGCGAGCGGAGCATGTGCGCTTCGAGCGGCGGGATTCCCGAGGCATGAACGAGCAGCCAGTACATCATCGCGGGCGCGATCAGCGCGAGCGGCCACCACCAGTAGCTCCCGCTGGTGTCTAGCGCGATCAGCGCATAGGCGAACCATCCGAGCCATTCGAAGAAATAGTTCGGATGGCGCGAATAGGACCACAGGCCGGTGTCCGCCACCTTGCCCCGGTTCTTCTTATCGGCAAGGAAAGTTCGCAGTTGCCGGTCCGCGACCCCTGCGCCGGCGATCGCAGCCAGAAGCAGTGCCGCGCCGATCCAGTCGCTGATCCGCAAGCCCGGCGCCGGGTTTTGCGCGGCGACGAAGATGCCGAATGCAAGCACGAAGGCACAAAGCGCCTGAATCTGGAGAAACCCGAACATCCGGCGCTGTGCGCCGCGTTTCCATTCCTTCTTGAGCTGTGCGTAGCGCGGATCGTCTCCGCCGGAGAGGGTGCGCAACAGAATATGGGTTCCGAGACGGGCCGACCAAAGCGCGCAAAGCGATGCGACCAGCCATTGCCGCGGCGAGATCGCTTCGCCCGAGGCGAGCGGCACTAGCAGCGTCAGCGCCACGCCCGCGATGCCCACTCCATACGACCATAAAGTGTCGATCCAGCCGGACTTGCCGGTACGCATTTGCAGCCACCACGCAAGCGTCATCCATGCCGACAGAAAGATTGCCGCCGCGGCCAGCGCAATCGCTATCATCGCGTCTGCGCCTTCGCGGAAGCCGTTTTGCGGACAAAATCGACCAGATCGTTCTTTGCGGGCGCCAGGAACGACAGCAGCGGAGAAAGCGTGCCGACGATGGAAAGGTGACCGACGCGCGCATAGGTGACGACCGTAGCCGTGCCGCCCTTCTCGACGATGCGTTTCGCAAGCCGCGTCGAATTGTCCGGATCGACGACCCCGTCCTTGGCAGGACGCAACAGCAGCAGCGGCGGTTCGTCGCCATCCACATAATTGATCGGCTGGGTTCTCGGCCTGCTCTCCTCCGGGCCGAAGATGATCTTGAGCCGTTCGTCCTTGAGCGGAAGAAAATCGTAGGGACCGGCAAGCCCGATGACGCCGGCGAGGTCGGATTTCGGATCGAGCTTAACCTCGCCGAGCCAGCGCCGATCGGTCGCGAGCGAAACGGCATTGTACGCTCCCGCGGAATGACCCGAGAGAAACAGCTTCGCGGGATCGCCGCCGAAACGCGCGGCATTCTCCTTCGCCCATTTCACGGCAAGCGCAGAGTCGCGCAGGAAATCCGGATAAAGCACCGGCGGGTAAAGCCGGTAATCCGGAATGATCGTGACGATGCCCGCGCGCGCGAGCGACGCACCTACGAAGCGATAGACCGCCTTGTCGCCGCGCTGCCAAGAGCCGCCATAGAAAAAAACGACGACCGGCAGCGCGCCTTGCGACTGCGCCGGCCGATAAACGTCGAGCTTCAGTCTTGCGCCGTTCCCGAACGGAATATCGCGCTCGATTGTGACATCGCCGCCTCGGGACGCTGCGTTCAGCACAAGGGCGGGCGCCCAGACCAGAAGTCCTGCCAGAGCCACGAGCACAATCAGTACGGCAATCCACACGCGCTTCATCAGCCTGCATTTCATCCGGTATCCGGCGTTTCATAACCCGGAAGCGTGGGATGCGGATGCATCCAAAGGCGGGGCCTGCGGGTAACCCGCTGGCATGCTCGTTCCTGCGTCTTCCCTCCACCGTCCGCTCGAAATTGCCGTGATCGGCTCCGGTATTTCCGGCATGGCCGCGGCCTGGCTGCTGTCGGCGCGGCATCGCGTCACAGTCTATGAGCGCGAGGCCCGGCTCGGCGGTCACTCGAACACTGCAGACGCCCCGTCACCCGATGGGCCGCTGCCCGTCGATACCGGCTTCATCGTTTTCAACGAGACAAACTACCCGAACCTGACGGCGCTCTTCCGGCATCTCGGGGTGCCCACAAAGGCGTCCTCGATGTCGTTTGCCGCCTCCTTCGACAACGGCGCGTTCGAATATTCCGGCACGGATCTGCGCGGGCTGTTCGCGCAGAAAAGCAACCTGTTCCGGCCGCGCTTCTGGTCGATGCTGAAGGATCTCCTGCGCTTCTACCGCGAAGCGCCCGCGCACGCGAAATCCGCGGCGCTGATGCCGCTCGGCGAATATCTCGTGCGCGAACGCTACGGCCGGCCGTTCTGCGAGGATCATCTCCTGCCGATGGCGGCGGCGATCTGGTCCTCGTCGCCGGCACAGCTTGCGGCCTACCCGACCGCAGCTTTCCTGCGCTTCTGCGAGAACCACGGACTGATGAAGATTTCCGGCCGTCCGGTCTGGCGAACGGTCGCGGGCGGCAGCCGCGAATATGTGAAGCGGCTGACCGCGGCCTATACCGATCGCGTGCGGTTGAACTGCGCCGCGCAGCGAGTAATCCGGCGGCCCGGCGGCGTGCAGATCGACGATGTGCGTGGCGATGCGCGCGTGTTCGATCATGTCGTGATCGCGACCCACGCCAACGAAGCGCTGCGCCTGCTCGCTGATCCCGACGACGCCGAGTGGAGCACGCTTTCGCAGTTTCGCTACCAGCCGAACACGGCGATCCTGCATTCCGATCCGTCCCTGATGCCGAAGCGCCGCGCCGCATGGTCGAGCTGGAACTACATCGGCTCGCGCAGCGCGGAAGGCGCGCAGCAGCTTTGCGTCACGTACTGGATGAACCGCCTGCAGGGCATTCGCGACGACGTGCCGCTGTTCGTGACGCTCAACCCGCCGCGCCTGCCGCACAAAAAGCACCTGATCCGCACCGAACATTACGATCATCCGGTGTTCGACGCGAAAGCCTTGCGCGCACAGGAGAAGCTTTGGGCGTTGCAGGGCGTTCGCAACACCTGGTTCTGCGGCGCCTATTTCGGCTCGGGATTTCACGAGGACGGTTTGCAGTCGGGCCTTGCCGTTGCCGAAGCGCTCGGCGGCATGAAGCGGCCGTGGCAGGTCGCAGACGAGAACGGGCGCATTCGCGTGGGCGGGCAGCCGCTCGCGCCGCTGCCGGAACCGGCGGCATGACGAAATTCGTCTCCGCACTGTATCGCGGCGCGGTCGTGCACCGCCGCCTGCGGCCGAAGACGCACCGGCTGCGCTATCATGTCTTCAATATTCTGTTCGATCTCGACGAACTGCCTGCGCTGGACCGCAGGCTGCGGCTGTTCTCCCGCAACCGGTTCAACCTGTTCAGCTTCCATGACCGCGATCACGGCGACGGCAAGACCGGGCTAAGGCCGTATGTCGAGGCCATTCTCCGTGCGCACGGCATCGACGCAGGCGGCGGACCCATCCGGCTCTTGTGCATGCCGCGCGTGCTTGGCTTCGTCTTCAATCCCTTGAGCGTGTATTTCTGTTACCGACCGTCCGGTCACCTCGCGGCGACGCTCTACGAGGTCAGCAACACCTTCGGCGAGCGGCACAACTACCTGATACCGGCCGGTGGAAATACGGTGTCAGCAATCTCCCAAACTGCGAACAAACGCTTTCATGTATCGCCGTTTCTTCCCCTGAACCTGCACTATCGCTTTCGCATTGCACCACCGGATCGGAATGTCTCTGTCTCGGTCCACGTTCACGACGACGACGGACTTCTCGTCGCAGCATCCTTTTCTGCGGTCAGTACGGTGTTGACGGACGAAACGCTATTTAAGACCTTAGTCGCATATCCGTTGCTGACGCTGAAGGTGGTCGCGGGTATCCACTGGGAGGCCCTAAGGCTTTGGCTGAAGGGCATAAAAGTCTGGTCCAAGCCTGAACCGCCGGAGCAGCGGATCACGCTCGGCAGGGAAGAACGCGACGAGGCAAGAAAAGATGTCATCGCAGGCGCCACAAATCCGGCGGCATGACAGCGGGCCACACATCGGAGATGTGCTCGATCATTCGCGATTTGCCGATCGCTGGATTGCCCGCGTCGTCCGCTCGCTGAAAATCGGCCATCTCGTCATCGAAACGCCTTCGGGTGCGCGCGTCGAGGGACGCGGCGAAATCGAAGGCCCGCGCGCGACCCTGATCCTGCACAAATGGCGCACCATGCGTCGCCTGATGTTCGGCGGCGACGTCGGCTTTGCCGAAGCCTATCTGGACGGCGACTGGTCGACGCCGGATCTCGCAACCCTGATCGAACTCGCGGCGCTGAACGAGCAGGCGCTGAGCGAGGTCACCGCCGGCCGCTGGTTCAAGCGCTTCCTGCACCGCGTGAAACATTTGCTTCGCGCGAATACGAAGAGCGGCAGCCGCCGCAACATCGAGGCGCATTACGATCTCGGCAACGATTTCTACCGGCTCTGGCTCGACCCGAGCATGACCTACTCCTCCGCGCTCTATGCGGACCCGAAGCAGCCGCTCGAGGCCGCCCAGGAAAACAAGCTCGCGCGCATCATGGACCTGCTTGCGCTGAAGGGCGGCGAGCGCGTGCTGGAAATCGGCTGCGGCTGGGGCCGTCTTGCCGAGCGTCTTGCCACCGAGCGCGGCGCGCATGTCACCGGGCTCACGCTTTCGCCCTCGCAGCTCGCGGGCGCGAAAGAGCGCATCGCAAAGGCCGGCGTGCAGGAAAAAGCCGACCTGCGTTTGCAGGACTACCGCGACGTGACCGAAAGGTTCGACCGCGTGGTCTCGATCGAGATGATCGAGGCGGTCGGCGAGAAATACTGGCCGGCTTACTTCGGCAAGATTGCGCAAGTGCTCAATCCCGGCGGCCGCGCGGTGCTGCAGGTGATCACGATCGCCGACGAGCGCTTCGAACTGTACCGCAGGAACGCGGACTTCATTCAGCGCTACATCTTCCCCGGCGGCATGCTGCCGTCCGACAAGGTCATGCGCGACCAGATCGCCCGCGCCGGGTTGAAATTCGTCTCGCTCGAAAATTTCGGCCGGAGCTACGCCTATACGCTGAACGAATGGAACCGCCGCTTTCAGCGCGCCTGGCCCGAAATCGAGGCGATGGGCTATTCGAAGAAATTCAAGCGCACCTGGGAATATTACCTCGCCTATTGCGAGGGCGGCTTCCGCTCGAAGGCCATCGACGTCGGTCTCTATGTGATGGAAAAGCCCGCGCATTGACCGCGCTGCGCGCCGCTTCGTAGAACTCGCCTCGTGAAGCAGCGCACTTTCGGGCCGGAGCAAACCGGCGTTCCCGTCATCGGCCAGGGCACCTGGAATCTGGAACTGGCGCCGCGTGCGGACGCGCTCAGAACGCTCCGGCGCGGCATCGCGCTCGGCATGACGCATATCGACACCGCCGAGATGTACGGCTCCGGCCGCGCGGAAGCGCTTACCGGCGAAGCGATTGCCGGAATGCGCGACCGGGTTTTCATCGTCTCGAAAGTGCTGCCTTCAAACGCATCGCGCAAGGGCACGCTTGCCGCCTGCGAGCGCTCGCTCAAAGCGATGAAGACCGATTACCTCGATTGCTATCTCCTGCACTGGCGCGGGTCTTATCCGCTCGAGGAAACCTTCGCGGCGTTCGAGGAATTGAAGGCCGCCGGAAAAATCCGCTCCTGGGGTGTTTCCAATTTCGACGAGGACGATCTCGAAGAAGCGCTGAACATCGCCGGCACGGGAAAGATCGCCTGCAATCAGGTGCTCTATCATCTGCGCGAGCGCGCGATCGAGCACGCGGTGATCCCGTGGTGCGAGCAGCATAACGTCGCGGTCGTCGCCTACAGCCCGTTCGGACAGATGGCTTCGCCCCCGCTTTCGACGCCGGGCGGCAAGGTGCTTGCGGAAATCGCGGATGCGCGCGACGCGACGCCGCGCCAGGTCGCGCTCGCCTTTCTGACGCGGAGAAAATCCGTGCTCGCGATTCCGAAGGCGTCGAAGGTCGCGCATGTGGAGGAGAATGCCGGCGCCGGCGATCTCGAGCTTACAGACGGCGAAATCGAAAAGATCGAAGCCGTGTTTCCGCTGGGGCGGCCGAAGAGTTTGCCGATGTTGTAACCTCATCCTGAGGAGCACGAGCGACTGCGAGCGCGTCTCGAAGGATGAGAAACGAATCTCATGGTTCGAGACGCGCCCTTCGGGCGCTCCTCACCATGAGGATCAACCCTTCTGAAAATCCCCCGGCTGCGGCGGTGCGAGCGGCGTGAACAGGCAGCGGTCGGGCTTCAGGTCCACGAGCGGCGTGCCGTCGAGGCAATCGAGCCCGCGCACGTAAACGGAATTTCCTTCGATCCGCTCCAGCTTCACGATCGACGTGCCGATCGGGTTCGGCCGCACCGGCGAGCGCAACGAAAAAGTGCCGTGCGTCTCGCCGTTGCTTTTCGGGCTCTGCTCGACGAGGTCGCGCCGCGACTTGTCGAGCCAGTAAAGCACTTCGAGCTGCGCGTAGTTCTCGACGCCCTTCAGCCCCGCGACCCAGGGTTCGAAAATCTCGATCCGGCACACCGGGCCGTCGTGCCGCCCCTGGCGCGGACATTCGAGCCGGTCGCGCCAAGGCGTATGAATCCGGCCGATAAAAACGATGCCGGCGTCACGCGGCTCCGGCGCCGCGACGGCGACCTCGCCTGCCCGAATTTCATCGCGTCTGACCATGGGCCGGATATACTACGCATGCACAGATTGCGCGAAAGAAATCCAATGGCCGCCCCAAAAGCACCCGCCTTCGAGACCTTGAGCCTGCATGCGGGCCAGCATCCCGACCCCGCCACCGGCGCGCGCGCCGTACCGATCTACCAGACCACGTCCTACGTCTTTCAGGACACCGATCACGCGGCGGCGCTCTTCAATCTCGAACGCGCTGGCAACATCTACACGCGCATCTCCAACCCGACGACGGCGGTACTGGAAGAGCGCATGGCCGCGCTGGAGAGCGGCGTCGGCGCGGTCGCGACCGCGAGCGGCATGGCGGCGATGCACCTTGCGATCGCGACACTCGCGAACGCCGGCGACCACATCGTCGCGTCCGCTTCGCTCTATGGCGGCACGATCAATCTGCTCGCGCACACGCTGCCGCGTTTCGGCATCACGACCAGCTTCGTGAAACCGCGCAATCATGCCGGCATCAAGTCCGCGATCAGACCGAACACGAAACTCGTGATCGGCGAGACCATCGGCAACCCGGGTCTCGAAGTGCTCGACATTCCGAAGGTCGCGGAAATCGCGCATGCCGCGAAGATTCCGCTTCTGATCGACAACACATTCGCAACCCCCTACCTCTCCCGCCCGATCGAACTCGGCGCCGATCTCGTCATGCATTCGATGACGAAATGGATCGGCGGCCACGGCATCGCCATCGGCGGCGTGATCGTGGACGGCGGACGCTTCGACTGGATCGGCTCCGGAAAATTCCCGCAGCTCACCGAGCCTTATGCCGGTTATCACGGCATCAACTTCGTCGAGCAGTTCGGGCCCTGGGGCTTCGTCATGCGCGCGCGGTCGGAGGGATTGCGCGATTTCGGCGCCTGCCTTTCGCCGACCAATGCCTTCCAGATCCTGCAGGGCGTGGAAACGCTCGGCGTGCGCATGGATCGCCATGTCGCGAACACGGCGGCGGTGCTGGAAGCGCTCTCCAAGAATCCGGCGGTCGAATGGGTGCTGCACCCTTCCCTGCCGTCGCATGAAGACTACGAACTTGCGAAGAAACTTCTGCCGCGCGGCGCGGGCTCGATCGTGAGCTTCGGCATCAAGGGCGGCCGCGCAGCCGGCAAGAAGTTCATCGAGAGTCTCAGGCTCGCCAGCCATCTCGCGAATGTCGGCGATGCCAAGACGCTCGTGATCCATCCCGCGAGTACCACGCACCAGCAGATGGATGCCGCGCAGCTGAAGACCGCCGGCATCGGCGAGGAACTGATCCGTCTCTCGGTCGGTATCGAGAACGCGACCGACATTATCGACGATCTTTCGCAGGCGCTGCGCGCCTCGCAGAAGGCATGACCCTATGCGCATCGATGTGAACGGCACGGAAGTATTCGCCGCCACCGGCGGCAAGGATTTCGATGCCTCGAAGCCGGCGGTGGTTTTCATCCACGGTGCGGGCTTCGATCATTCGACCTGGGCGCTCTACACGCGCTGGCACGCGCACAACGGGTTCTCCGTTCTGGCACCCGACCTACCCGGCCATGGCTTGTCCGGCGGCAAACCGCTCGAATCCGTCACCGCAATGGCGGACTGGGTGATCGCACTTCTCGACGCGCTGAACGTGAAACAGGCGCGTCTCGTCGGGCACTCGCTCGGTTCGCTGATCGCGATCGAAGCCGCCGCGCGGCATCCGGACCGGGTTGCAAGCCTCGGATTGATCGGCACGGCAACCGCGATGCCCGTCAGCGACGCATTGCTGACGGCGGCGAAACAGAACTCGCCGGATGCGATCGCCATGATGACGATCTGGGGCTTCGGCTCCCGCGCGGCACTCGGCGGCTCGCTCTCGCCCGGCAACTGGATGATCGGAAAAGGCGTGCGCGTGCTGGAAGCGAACCGGCCCGGCGTACTCCACACCGATCTCGCCGCGAGCAACGCCTATGACGCGAAGCAGGCCGCCGCGAAGATCAGGGTGCCGGTGACCATCGTGCTTGCCGAGCGCGACCTGATGACGCCGGCGAAGCACGGTCATGCGCTCGCCGCGCTCATTCCCCATGCGAAGACGGTTGTACTTGCCGGCGCGGGCCACATGATGCTCGCGGAAAAGCCGGATGACGTGCTGAAGGCGATCGCGGCCTAGGCAAATACCGCGAGCATGAATCCCGCCGTCAGCAGCGCGCCGAGCGCGAGGCTGACACGATCCCGGAGCGCGAAGGCGACCGGATCGTCGAGCAGCTGCCCGCGATGCGAGAGCAGCCAGACGCGTCCGAGGAACAGAAAGATGACCGGCGGAATGGTCCAGAGCCAGTCCGTGTTCGAATAGACCGCGCGCGGGAAGGCATCCACCAGCAGATACTCGACGTTGATCAGCACCGCCCCCATCATGGCGGCGATGCCGAGCGCGAGCAGCAGGCTCCGGTCCTCGGGCACGTAGCCCCTGCCCGGAATTGCCTTGTTGCGGCTTGCTTTCGCGCGCAGCAGTTCCGTATGCCGTTTCGCCGCCGACAGCGAAATAAACACGAACATCGAAAACACCAGCAGCCACGGCGAAATCCGCACGTCGAGAATCAGAATTCCGAGCGCGATCCTGAGCGTAAAAAGGCCCGCGATCACGAAGATGTCCGCGATCGGCACGCGTTTCCAATAAAACGTGTAGCTCAGCGCGACCGCGAGATAGAGCGCGATCATCGCCAGTTCTTCCGGCCCGATGAGCGCCGCGGCGACGAAGGTGGCGACGAACAGAACGCCGGCAAGCACATAGCCCGCGCGGCGCGAAAGCTCGCCGCTCGCGATCGGGCGTTCGCGCTTGCTCCAGTGCTTGCGGTCGCTTTCCACGTCGCGAAGATCGTTGACGACATAGTTTGCCGAGGCCGCTAGGCAGAGCACGATGAAGCCCAGCAGCGCGTAACCCCACGCATCGAACTCGAGCAGCAGGCCGCCGAGCACGAGCGGCACGAAAACGAGCGCGTTCTTGACCCACTGATGCGGCCGCAGGCTGCGGCAGATCGCAAGCGCAACGCCTGAACGGCGGGGCCGCGCGGTTTTGCTGCGCTTCGTCATCGCGCCGCCCTAGCCGCGCGTCTGGACGTTGGCGCTGCGCAGCGGCACCCCGAACTCGCGGCGGCAGACCTCCGCAAGCACCGCGATCCCCTCGCGGATTTCCCGATGCGACGGGCTCGCGTAGCAGATGCGGATTCGGTTCCTCGAATGCACGGCGTTGACCGACCACTCCGGTCCCGGGTTGATCGCGACACCTGCCGCGAGCGCTTTCTGGTAGAGCCGCATGGCGTCCACCTGATCCGGCAGCTTCACCCAGAGGAATATGCCGCCCGGCGGGGCTTCGAACTCCGCGCTGGTTCCGAACTGCTCGTTCAGCGCTTCCGTCAGCGTTTGCAATTTCGCGTGCAAGGCGGTGCGCAGTTTCGGCACATGCGTCTCGAAATGCGCCTTCGAGAATTCGGCAAGCACCATCTGTTCGAGCGCGCCGGAGCCGGCGTCGGTCTTGAGCGCAAGCACGCGGGAAAGAATCTCCCACGGCGCCACGACGTAACCCACGCGCAGCGCGGGCGCGACCGATTTCGAGAACGAGCCGATATGCACGACGCCGCCGGTTCTGCTCATCGCATAGAGTGCAGGCGGCCGCTTGCCGCTCCAGATCAGGTCGGCATAGCAGTCGTCCTCGAAGACCGGCACGCCGTATTCTTCCGAGAGCCTCAGGAGCTCATGCCGCCGTGGCTCGCTCAGGATCGTCGCGGTCGGATTCTGCACGGTCGGAATCGTGTAGATGAACTTCGGGCGCACACCGCGCGATTTCAGTTCCGCGAGGCTTGCCGCGAGTACGTCCATCCGCATCCCTTCGCCGTCCAGCGGAATGCCGACGACGTTGATGCCCATGCGCGTCATGCGGTTGATCGAGCCCTGATAGCTTTCCTGCTCGTAGATCACGGTGTCGCCCGGCTCGCAGAAGGTAGCGTTTACGAGATCGAGCGCCTGCAGCGAACCCGAGACCATCACGATGTCGTCCGCCGTGCAGGAAATCCCGGCGTCGCGTTTGAGCTTGGCGGCGACGAACTCGCGCAGCGGCCGGTAGCCCTGCGGCCCGTTGTTCACGGTATAGTTGGAAAGCGCATGGCCCTCGCGGCTGAGCACGCTGTCCGCCGCCGCGCGCAGCTGATCGACCGGCACCACGTCCGGGTCGTTGTTGCCGCCGATGAAACTGTAGCGCGCGGCCCCGGTCCATTTGACCGCGGGTGCTGGCAGCGAACTCGGGAAAAGCGAAGCGAAGTCGAACGCACTGGAACGCATAAGGAGAACGGGTCCTTCCGGCCGCGCCGGAACGCGCGACGACGCGGAAGTTTATCCCGCCCCGACGGACGCTCGCCAGTGCCGTGGCCGCAAGGCTAGCGCCATTCCACGATTTCGCGCAGGCGCTTCTGATCGAGGATCGTCAGCCTGCGGCCGTCCAGCCGGAGGAGCCCATTCGCACGAAAGCGGCCCAGTATTTTGCAAACGTGCACCGCCGTAAGACCCGTGGCATCCGCGAGCTGCTGCTGACGGACCGGGAACTCGATCGTGTCGTTCTGCTGCAACCCTTTGCTGCGGAGCCGGTCGAACAGATGGCAAAGCAGACGTGCGATCCGCGCCTCCGCGGACCGGCGGCCGAGATCGAGTGCGGTCTGGTCGCTGCGCTCGCGCTCCTGGCCGAGCGCACGGCCGAGTTTCGCGAGCAGCGCCGGATTGCCGATCACGGCATCGTGCAGATCGCTGCGCCTGAACTTCCGGCAGGAAACCTGCGAGATCGCCTCGATCGCGCGCCCGGCGCAGGACTCGAAGAGGAAATTTATCGAGGCGAGTTCGCCGGAGAGCACGAAGCTGAGGATCTGCCTGCGTCCGTTCGGCATCGTGACGGAAGATGCCGCCCAGCCGCTGCAGATCACCGGGACGAAATCGGTGTCGTCGCGTCGATGCAGGATGAAGCGGCGTTGCGGAAATATCTGAACCTGGGAAGCGATCGCGGCGAGACCGCGCTTGCGGTTGGACTCCGGATCGCCTTTGAGGCCGAAGCCGGGGCAAGCGCCGGCATCGCGCACGATGCAACCCTGGCAGGTCGGGAGATAAGGCGGCTCTGCCGGGATGGATCGCGCCGCCCTGCTTGTGACGGCGGTTTGTTGCCGGCTGCGCAGGGAGCCCTGCAAAGCGCTTCCGTCCGGTCGGTCATCGCCGCTCTTGAGCATGATCCACCCCCGAATCGGTTGCAGCCGCCATAAGACTGCCTGATATTGGTGTATAATTTAATAAACACAACCTGAAAGTTGTATTGATGAAAATGGGGACATTTTTGCATTATTTCAGGCCAATAGGGCCTGAAATAATGCAAATTCCCCGCATAATTGCAGAATTCGGATCGCGCCAGACTTCGAGAATGACCCGGCACGTCGGAAAAGCTGCCGCCGGAATTTCACGCCGCCGCAGGCGACGGATCAGGCGAGCGTAATCTTCTCGATCGCTTCGATGACGGTATTGTCGTCGTCGACCCAGATCATCTTGAGCTCGCCCGCTTCTTCGGCCCTGAAGCGGAATTCGAGATAGGGATTTGCCGACACGCCGGTACCCGGCGTCCAGGAAATCACCGGCTTGCCGTTCAGCGTGCACGAGAAGCGATTGATGATTTTCTGCGGCACGGTGTTGCCGTCGGTGTCCTTGCGGAAACCGGTTTCCATGACGTGCTGCACGATCGTGCGCACGGTGACGATTTCGCCCTTCTTCGGCGACTTGTTGCTGAGCCAGATGCGCGGCGTAGACATGACGGCTCCTATCCTCCCGGTGCACAGGCGCCGGTCGTGACGGTCACGGCCTTGCGCGCGACGAATACGGAGCCGTCGTTCATTTTCGCAAACACCTGCACGGTCTGCGTTTCTGCGAGGCGAATCCGCAGACTCAGATACGGCACCGCAAGACCGGGCTCGAATCCGAAGCTGCAAACCTTCGGCCGAGGGTTCTTCTCGGCGACGACAAGAATCTCGCTGCAATAATTCTCAGCGGTCATCGGACTATCGACTTTGATTCCGACCGGAACCGAGTTGCCGTTATCGGCGGTAAAAGGAATGTCGAGTTCGATTTTTCCGGCGACCGGCGTCTTGCCGGATGTGAATTTGTCGATCAGCGCCTGCGTTTGCGCTACCGCCGTTGACGGCCGCACGAAAGCAAGCGCCGCAAGCGCCCAGCCAAAAAGAGCGAAGGTCTGCCGTCTCGATAGTTCTTGCATTCGCTTCTGAGCCCTAAATCCTTGTCCCGCCATATAGACAGAAAGCCGTCCGGCAAAACACGAGGCCGTAAAAATACCGCTTGCGTTACGGCCTCTCATGATTTGATATATTACAAGCGTGAAATATATGAAATCACATTATTAAAATGTGATTATGCTTGGAGGGCTGGATGACCGGCAGACCGAAACTGTTGAGCCTGATCACGGGAGTGGCGTTGCTCGCCGCGGGCGGAGCCGCACAGGCGCAATCGCTGGATGCAGCGGTGCTTGCGGCACCCTGCGCGAACTGCCACGGCACCGACGGCAAATCGAGCGGTCCGATTCCGCCGCTTGCCGGCCGTCCCGCCATCGCCATCGCCGCACAGATGAAGGCGTTCAAGAGCGAGACACCGCCTCCGGGCACCACGATCATGAACCGTCTCGCCAAGGGCTACACCGACGAGCAGATCGAAACGCTCGCCAAATATTTCTCGGAGAAGAAGTGATGAGCAGACACATGATCTCCCGCCGTCAATCCTTGCAGCTGATCGGCGGCGCAGGCGCGGGCCTGCTCTCGCTCTCGATGCCCGCGATCGCGCAGCAGGCTGCCGGCCGCGTCGTGGTGGTCGGCGGCGGCTTCGGCGGCGCGACGGCTGCGAAATACATCAAGCGCCTGAACCCGAAGATTCAGGTCACCCTCGTAGAGCCGCTGCAGCGCTACTACACCTGTCCGTTCACGAACCTGCATTTCGGCGGGCTTCGCACCTTCGAGCAGCAGGGCCACAACTTCAACGAATTGCGCGCGCTCGGCGTGCAGGTCATTCACGCGCTCGCAAACGACGTCGACAACAAGAAGAAGACCGTGACGCTCGCTGGCGGCCGCGTGCTGCAATACGACAAGCTCGTGCTCTCGCCCGGCATCGATATCCGCTGGGGCGCGCTCAAGGGCTACGATCAGGCGGCAGCACAACTCGCGCCGCATGCCTGGCAGGCTGGCCCGCAGACCACGCTCCTGAAGCGGCAGCTCGACGCCATGCCGGACGGCGGCACCTTCATTCTGGTGGCACCGGACAATCCGTTCCGCTGCCCTCCCGGGCCGTATGAGCGCGTCTCCATGGTCGCGCATTACTTCAAGACGAAAAAGCCGAAGTCGAAGATCCTCGTGCTCGACGCCAAGGAGAATTTCTCCAAGCAGGGTCTCTTCCTCGACGGCTGGAAGAAATTCTACGGCGACATGATCGAATGGGTGCCGCTGTCGAAGGACGGCAAGGTCGTCCGCGTCGATGCGAAGACGCGCGAAGTCGAAACCGAGTTCGGGAAGAAGCACAAGGCATCGGTCCTGAACGTGGTGCCCCCGCAAAAGGCCGGTTTCATCGCTGACCGCGCCGGCGTCACCACGCCGAGCGGCTGGGTCCCGGTGAAGGCGCAGACCTTCGAGTCGTCACAGGTAGCCGACATCTATGTTGCGGGTGACGCGACCGTCGCAGCCCCCATGCCGAAGTCCGGCTTCTGCGCGAACGCGCAGGGCAAGGTCGCGGCGGCAGCCATTGTCGCTTCGCTCGCCGGCCAGCCCGCGCCCAAGGCGTCATGGGCCAACACCTGCTACAGCCTGATCGCGCCGGACTACGGCATCTCGGTCGCCGGCGTTTACGAAGTGCAGGACGGCAAGATCGCCGAAGTGAAGGGCTCCGGCGGCGTCAGCCCGCGCGAAGCCTCCGCCGAATTCCGCAAGCTCGAAGCGGACTACGGTGTTGCCTGGTACAACGCGATCGCCAACGACGCCTGGGGAACCAAAGCGTAGAGCACACCAAAGCCCAAGATACTTGCGAGCCTTTAACCGGCCCAGTAAGCGGGAAGCATGTCTCCACTGACACTCTCGCTCTGGGCCGGTTTCGCTATCGGACTCGCGTTCGGCGTCACCGTGCAGCGCACGGGCTTTTGCCTGAACACCGCATTCCGCGGCCTGCTCGTCTCCGGCGACCGCAGGAAGTTCTCCGGCTTTCTGCTTGCGATGGCGCTGGCGGTTCTGCTCACGCAGTCGCTCGAGGCATCCGGCGTCATAGATCTTCGCCGCTCGATCTATCTTTCCGCGCAGTTTTCGTGGCTCGTGGCTCCGCTCGGCGGCACGATTTTCGGCTACGGCATGATTGCCGCGAACGGCTGCGGCGCGCGTTCGCTGGTGCTGCTCGGTCAGGGCAATCTGCGCTCCTTCGTCGTGCTCCTCTGCCTCGGCATCGCAGCCTATGCTGCGTTGAGCGGCGTGATTGCGCCGGTTCGCACGGCGCTCGCTGGCCCGACCACGCTTACGTTCGACGCAATTCCCACGATCCCGCGTTTTCTCGAAGCCTCCCTCGGCGCGAGCGCCGCAAGACTGCTGCCGGCGATCCTCATTGCCGGGATCCTTGCGGCGGCTGCGTTCGGCAATGCTGCGTTCCGGAACAGTCCGCGCGACATCGCCGGAGGCCTTGCTGTCGGCCTCCTGATCGCCGCGGGTTGGCTGGCCACCGGCTGGCTCGGCCGTGACGATTTCGAGCCGGGACCGGTTGCGTCTCTCACCTTCATCGCGCCGGTCGGAGAGACGATTCAATATGCCATGCTGGCCACCGGCGCGCGGATGTCGTTCGGCGTTGCCGTCATATGCGGCGTATTCCTCGGTGCGCTCGGAGCGGCACTCGCAACACGGACCTACGAGTTGCAGGGCTTCAGCCGGCCTACACAGATGCTGCGCTACATGGCGGGCGGCGCACTGATGGGAATCGGCGGCGCCATGGCGCTCGGCTGCTCCATCGGTCAGGGGCTCACCGGATTTTCGACGCTCGCCTTCGGCTCGCTGCTCGCCGCCGGCGGAATTGCGCTCGGCTCCACGCTTGCGTTGCGCGGGCCGCTCAGGCTGCCCGATCTGCCGAAGGGCTGACGCGCGACGCCAGCGGAGCACGCAACTCAGTCGTGCTTGATGATCATCGTCTTCAGGGTCGAGAACTCGTAAAGCGCCTCGAAGCCCTTCTCGCGGCCGTGGCCTGATTTCTTCATCCCGCCGAAGGGAAGCTCGATGCCGCCGCCCGCGCCATAGGCGTTGACATAGACCTGCCCGGCGCGCACCTGCCGCGCGACGCGGATCGCGCGCGAACCGTCCTTCGACCAGATGCCTGCGATCAGCCCGTAATCGGTGCCGTTCGCAAGTTTGATCGCGTCGGCTTCGTCCTCGAACGGCAGGATCGAAAGCACCGGACCGAATACTTCCTCGCGCGCAAGCTCGTTGCCGCGCGGCACCGGGCCGTAGATGCGCGGTGCCACGAAATACCCGCCTTCCGGCACGCCTTGCGCGATCCTGCCCTCGGCAAGGACGGGAATGCTTTGCTCAGCGGCGCGCGCGAAGAAACCGTCGACCCGCTTCTTCTGGGTCGCGGAAACTACCGGGCCGAGATCGAGATCCATTTCCGGCGTGCCGGCTTGCAGCGTTCTGAATTTTTCCTGCACGCGCGAAACCACCTGCTCGTATGCGCTGCGCTCGACCAGCAGCCGCGACCCTGCCGAACAGGTCTGTCCCGCATTCTGCACGACCGCGTTCGCGATCACCGGCACCGCGGCATCGAGATCGGCGTCGGCGAACATGACCTGCGGGGATTTGCCGCCGAGTTCGAGCGTGCAGCCGATGTGGTTCTTCGCCGCCGCGATCTGCACCAGCGTGCCGACCTCCGGCGAGCCGGTGAAGGAAAGAAAGTCGATGCCCGGATGCGAAGCGAGTGCCGCGCCCGCCTCCTCGCCGAGCCCCGGCACCACGTTGATCACGCCTTCGGGGAACCCGGCTTCCGCCGCAAGCTCCGCCATGCGCAGCGGCGTCATGCAGGCTTCCTCGGCGGGCTTGATCACCACCGCATTGCCGACCGCAAGCGCCGCCGCGACCGTGCGCCCGAACATCTGCGCCGGATAATTCCACGGGATGATGTGCCCGGTGACGCCGTAGGGAATCCGCTCGGTCGGCACGAAATAGCCCGCGAGAAACGGAATCGTCTCGCCGTGCAGCTTGTCGGCGGCCCCGCCGTAAAACTCGAAATAGCGCGCGCAGGCGGCGATGTCCGCCCGCGCCTGCTTGAAAGGCTTGCCGGTGTCGCGCGCTTCGAGCCGCATCAGTTCTTCCGCGTGATCGGAAATCGCGGCGGCGAGATTCGAGAGCAGCCGGCCGCGCTCGACGGCAGGCATGCGCGACCATTTGCTTTCCGCTCCGCGCGCAGCCTTTACCGCCTCGTCGATATCGGCGGCGTTGCCGGCCGCGATCTTCGCGAACACTTTTCCGTCGGCAGGCGCAACAACATCGATGGTCTTGCCCGACTGGGACGGCCGCCAGCGGTTCGCAATGAAGATGCCCTTGGCCTTGGCGGGATCGGTGTGGACGTTCATGGTCGCTCTCCTTGCGGAAACTATGCCGAGGCTTTTTTCTTCGCCGAAAACTCAACGCGCAGGGACTCGGAATGTTCGCCCGGCGCGGGAACCGCACCGAACGACGGCAGGGTTCCGTCGAAAATTGCACCGGGTGCGAGGCAGCGTACCGGACCGGAGGGCGTATCGACCTCGATATAGCGGTTCTGCGGATGCCGCGCGACGTCCTCGAGCGTGCTCACGCGCCCATAGGCGACCCGCGCGCGCTCCAGCTTCGCGACGATCGCTTCGCGCGGGGCGGCGCCGAATATTCCGCCGATGATCGCATCGAGCGCGGATCGGTTCGCGACCCGCTCTGAGTTGTCGATGAAGCGCGGATCGGCCGCGATCGTTTCGTCGCCGAGCACGTCGCGGCAGAGCGACATCCATTCGCGTTCGTTCTGTATCGAGATCAGCACCGCCTTGCCGTCGCCGCAGGCATAGGCCCCGTAGGGCGCGATGGTCGGGTGATTCAATCCCGCGCGCGGAGGTTCCTTCCCGCCATAAGCGAACTGCAAATACGGAACGTTCATCCAGTCCGCGAGCGCGTGATAGAGCGAAACCGAGATATGCCGCCCGCGGCCCGTGCGCTCGCGCGCGAACAGCGCCTGCAGGATACCTTGGAACGCCGTCATGCCGGCGGCGATGTCGCACACCGAGACGCCGACCCGCGCTGCCCCATGCTGGTTGCCGGTGATCGAGGAAAGCCCGCTTTCCGCCTGCACCAGAAGATCGTAGGCCTTCAGATCGCGATAGGGGCCTTCGTCGCCGTAGCCCGAGATCGAACAGGTGATCAGCCGCTCATTCGCCGCGCGCAGTTGCGCCGGCGCGAAGCCGAGCTTGTCGGCCGCACCCGGCGCGAGATTCTGGATGAAGACGTCGGCCTCCGCGATCATGCCCGACAGGAGACCGGCGTCCGCGGGCTTTTTCAGATCGAGACAGATCGATTCCTTGCCGCGGTTGAGCCAGACGAAATAGGCGCTCTCGCCATGCACCAGCGTGTCGTAGCCGCGCGCGAAGTCGCCTTCGGGACGTTCCACCTTGATTACGCGCGCCCCCGCATCCGCGAGCCGCGACGAAGCATAGGGCGCGGCCACCGCCTGTTCGACCGAGATGACCAGAATGCCTTCGAGATCGCGCTGTTTCATTGCCCGTCCTGAATCACATGGCTCAGATCGTACGGCCGCCGTCCACTTCGAGCACGACGCCGGTCAGAAACTCCGCCTCGTCCGACGAAAGAAAGAGCGCGGCGGCGGCGATGTCCGAGGGCTTCGAGAAGCGGCCGAGCGGGATGGTCGCGAGAAACTTCGCACGAATCTCCGGCGAATCCGAACCCATAAACGCAGCCAGGAGCGGGGTTTCGCCTGCGACCGGGGCGAGCGCATTCACCCGGATCTTGTCCGGCGCGAGTTCCACCGCCATCGCCTTGGTTAGAAGATTCACCGCACCCTTGGTGCCGTTGTACCAGGTCAGCCCCGGCCGCGGCCGCAGCCCCGCGGTCGAGCCGATGTTGAGCATCGCGCCGCCGCCCTGCATACGCATGACCGGCACCGCCGCCTTCGCCATGTGAAACAGCGACTTCACGTTGACCGCGAACACGCGGTCGAACTCGGCTTCGGTGACGTCAAGCATCGGCTTGTTCACATGCGTCGTGCCGGCATTGTTGACGACAACATCGATCCGCCCGAAGCGGTTGCGGGTCTCGTCGACCGCGCGCTGCACGTCGGCGGCCGAAGAAACGTCGCACGCAATCGCAAGACTGTCCTTGCCGAGCGTTGCCGCGATTTCGCGGGCGCCGCCCTCGTTCAGATCGGCGGCGGCGACCCGCGCCCCTTCCTTCGCAAACAGCTGCGCGATGCCCGCACCGAAGCCGGAAGCGGCACCCGTGACCAGCGCGACCTTATCTTTCAGACGCATATGAGGCTCCTGTTGAGCCTCCGATCATCCGCTATTCGCGAAGCGCTGTCTCCCTGCGGGCGGGCGCAAGGCGGCTATGCAGCCGCTATGCACTGCACTGCAAAAAGCTGACGCGTTGCCAACACGAATCCGTCCACGCAGCGGCGGCAGGCTAGCGAAACAGCTTTTTGATGTAATCGGCGCCAATTCCCACCTTGTCGTAATGCGCTTTGCACATGGCGATGTAGTCGTGCACGTCGAAATAGCCGTTGGCCTCGCCCTTTTCGTCCAGCCACACCAGTGGGCCGGTCACCTGAAAGAACACCTTCATCGGGTCCTTGTGCTCGTAGGCGACAAGCGTGTGGCCCTCGCCCGGCGTCTCATAGACGAAATCGCCCGCGGTCGCGGTCCAGTCGTGTTCGAGATAGCCCCACTTGCCCGAGATCGTGTAGGCGAACACTTCATGCGGATGGTAGTGCCGGTTCACGAGCCCGGCCTTCTTCGCCATCAGGATATCGCACCACTTGTTCTGCGAAGGCGAAATCCACAGCGGGCGCGACGAAACCGTTTCCGTGAAGGGAACGTAGTATTTGTCGTCGTCCGTCGGTGCGTTCTTCGTATAGACCTCGGGCAGCGCGTCGGGCTGGAATACGCGCGTGATGGGCTTGAGGTCTCTCCAGAATTCGGTCGTGGCGGCTTCGGGCATGATTTCCTCCTTTTGCTTGCTTGTGCCGGCAGCGGACTAAACGTGCATGCCTCCGTCGGCCATGAACACGCTGCCGGTCGAAAAGCTGCTCTCTGACGAAGCCAGGAACAGCACCATCTTCGCGACCTCGTCGGCCTGCGCGTGGCGATGGAGCGGAATGATCGAATCGAGCAACTTCGTGCCGTCGCGGCCGGTGGCCTGCGTGATGCCGTCCTCGATGTTCTTCTGGAACGAATTGTCGATCGGGCCGGGCGCAATGACGTTCACGCGGATATTTCGGCCGGCGAGTTCCTTGGCTGCAGTGCGTACGAGGCCGATCACGGCATGCTTGGACGTCGCATAGGCACAGATGCCGGGATCGCTCGTCACGCCGACCACGCTCGAAGTGACGATAATACTGCCGCCGTCGTTCATATGCGGCTGCGCATATTTGATGGCGAGAAACGAGGCCCGGACGTTAACCGCCATGACCTGATCGAACAGTTCGTCAGGATACTCCGAGATCGGCGCGATCGTGCCGGAGATGCCCGCGTTCGAAAACAGCACATCGATCTTGCCGAACTGCTTCACAGCCTCGTTGAGGTATTTCTGCGTCTCCGAAGCATCGGCTACATTCGCGGCGCAAACGGCGAAACGGCCTTCGTACTTCGCAAGCGACTTCGCACCTGCCGCGAGCTGCTGGTTGGTGCGGTCGACGAGAAGAACCTTTGCGCCCTCATCGAGCATCGCTCGGGTGCTCGCAAGACCGAGGCTCCCGGCCGCGCCGGTCACCACGCAAACCTTTCCGTCTAATTTGCCCATTATGCGACCCCCAGATATGCACGCTGCACCGCAGGATCGTCACGCAACTGCGCGGCACTCCCCTGTCCGGTGATGCGGCCTGTCTCGATCAGATAGCCGCGGTCGGCTATCTGCAGGCTGCGCTTCGCGTTCTGCTCCACGAGCAACACGCCGATGCCGGCGTCGCGGATCTTGCCGAGCGATGCAAACAGTTCGCCGCAAACGAGCGGCGCAAGTCCCAGCGATGGTTCGTCTAGCAGCAGAATATCGGGCGCCGACATCAGCGCGCGGCCGATCGCGACCATTTGCTGCTCGCCGCCGCTCATGGTGTTGGCGGCCTGCGTCATGCGCTGCGCAAGCTTCGGAAACAGCGATACGATGCGATCGAGGTTCTCTTTTTCCTTCGCGCGTGCGCGTTTCGCGTAGGCGCCAAGCATCAGGTTCTCGCGCACCGTGAGTTCGCCGAAGATGCCGCGGCCTTCCGGAACGAGCGCAAGACCCGCCTCAACGATCTCGTTCGCGTGCATCTTCTGAAGATCCCGGCCCGAAAGCGAAACCTTCACGGAAGATTTGGCCACAATACCGGCAATGGCCTTCAGCAGCGACGTCTTGCCGGAGCCGTTCGCGCCGAGAATCACCACGATCTCGCGCGGCGAGACCGAAAGCGTCACGCCGTCCAGCGCCATGTGCTTGCCGTAAGCGACCGAAAGACCGGAAACCTCAAGCATCCGCGTCTCCGAGGTAGGCACGGATGACTTCCGGGTCGGCGAGCACTTGCTTAGGCGTACCCTCCGCGATCTTTTTCCCGGCATTCATCACGTAGCAGCGATCGCAGAGCGAGCGGATCGCATCCATGACATGCTCGACCATCAGGATGGTGCGGCCTTCTGCGCGAAGCGAACGCACGAGCGCGATTCCCTCGCGCAGCTCGGTCGGATTCAGTCCGGCAAGCCATTCGTCGAGCAGCAAAAGCTCCGGCTGCATCGCGAGCGCGCGCGCAAGCTCAAGCCGCTTCTGGTCGATATAGGTGAGCTCCGAGGTCATGACGTCGGCGCGGGCCGCCAGTCCGACGCGCACGAGCAGCTCGTGGGCAGCAAGATCGGCTTCCCTGCCCCAGCGGCTTTTCGCACCGAAAGCGAGACCGGCAATGACGTTCTCCTTGCAGGTCATGGAGCCGAGTACGCGGACGAGCTGGAAGGTGCGAGCGACACCCTCGCGGGCAATCCTGAAAGCGGGAAGTTTCTCGAGCGCGCGCCCCCGCAGCAGGATGCTGCCGGCATCGGCTCGCAGCGCGCCGGAAATGAGATTGAGCACCGTCGTCTTGCCGGACCCGTTCGGGCCGAGCAGACCGACGATCTCGCCCGAACGCACTTCGAGCGTGACCTGATCAACCGCAACCAGACCGCCGAAGCGCCGCGTCAGTCCCGAGACGGAGAGCAGCGCGGCGCTCATGCCTTCGCTCCCTTCGTCCGGCGTAGCGAAAGCTGCGCGCCTTCGATCAGCCCGACGATGCCGCGCGGGATCGCATAGACGATGAGCAGAAACGCGATACCGACCAGAATACTGAAATGATTGGGGAATCTGGCAAGCAAAATCTCGAAGAGCATCGCGAGCGGAATCACGCCGAACACCGGGCCGTAGAGCCGGTGCACGCCGCCGAGCAACGCCATGATCAGCACCTGAAACGAAACCACCGGATTGAAGGCGATCGCCGGATCGATATAGGTCCAACGCGGCGCCATGATCGCGCCGGCGAGCGTCATGAAGGAGGCGCTGAATGCAAACAGCACGACCTTGGCCGTCGTCGTGTTGATGCCGACATGGCGCGCCACCGCTTCGTCGTCGCCGATTACACGCAGCGCAAGGCCGAGTTTCGAGCGCTGGATCAGCCAGCCGGATCCGAACACGATGACCGCGAGCGCAAGCAGCTGCCAGTAGATCTGCGCGTGGGTAATGTCGATGAAGATGTAGCGCCCCAGCGTGCGCGTTATGTTGACTTCGTACCAGGTGACGAGCTGGCGCACGAGCTCCGCGAGCCCAAAAGTAAAGATCACGAAATAGACACCCGAAAGCCTGAGCGTCGAGAGACCGACGATGAGTGAGAGTGCGAAGCCGAGAGCAAAAGCGATCAGGAGCACCAGCGGCCAGGCCAGTTCCTCACCGAGCACCGCGACCGTATAGGCGCCGATGCCGAAGAACGCCACGGTCGCAAGCGAGACGTAGCGCGTCGGACCGGAGAACAGCGTCCACGCGGTAGCGAGCACCGTGTAGTTCATGATGTTGATCGCGAGCGAGAGCTGATAGCCGTTCGCAAACGACGGCACAAAGACGAGCAGCACAAAGCCCGCCGCGAGCGCGCCTATCACTGCAAGGTTGCGCATGCTCATGACCGCCGCGCCCCGAACAGGCCCTGCGGCCGAAGCAGCAGCACGAGAATGAAGATGACGTAGGTCGCAGCGAGCGTCAGCCCCGGGTCGACATAGGTCGCGACAAAAGTCTCGGTGAGTCCGAGGATCATGCCGGCCACGAGACAACCCAGGAGATTGCCGACGCCACCCATGATGACCACGATCAGCGCCTTCATGGTGAAGACGACGCCGAGGCTTGCGTTGAAGGTAAGAAACATCGAGACCAGCACGCCGCCGGCCGCCACCAGCGCGCCGCCCAAAGCATAAGCAAAGGCTGCGGTCGCGCGCACGTCGATCGCGACCAGCAGCGCCGAGACAGGATCGACCGCGACCGCGCGGATCGCAGTGCCTGCCCGCGTCCTCGTGAGCCCGAGGTAAAGCGCAAGCCCGATCACGACCGCGAAACCGAGCGCGAGCAGACGGCTTGCGGAAACCGTCGCACCGAAAATTTTCACCGGAATCGAGAGGAAGTCGTAGCTGAAATAGTTGCCGCCGAAGATCGCGAGCATCACGCCTTGGGCTACGAACAGAAGCCCGAAGGTCGCGAGGATGGAATCGACCTCCAGCGCATCGCGCGACGGCGCGCGTCGCACCAGCGGCATCAGGAGGATTTGGTAGACCAGCCAATTGATGACCGCGGCAAGCGGCACGATGATGAACAAGCCTAACAGCGGGTTGACCGAGATCGCCGTGAATAGCCACAGCGCCGCGAAGCACGCGGCCACCAGCGACTCGCCGTAGGACAGATTCATGATGCGCGCGACGCCGTATTGCAGCGTCAGGCCCATCGCGATCAACGCATAAATGCCCCCAAGCGTGACGCCCGAGAGCAGCGGCTCAGTGAACATGAATTCGATCTTCGTGCTACCTCAGAAGAACGCAACGCGGCAGGCCTGGGAGGAGGCCCGCCGCGCCGCATGCTGCTCCCTTACTTCTTCCAGGGAGCTTTCGGAACACGCAGCTCTGCAACACCCGGGCGCTGCGGCGCGACACCGACATAGAGCCCGTCCTGCCACTGGCCCAGGAGCCAGAACGCATCCTTCGGCATATTGTTCTCGAGCTTGATCTTGCCGATCACGGTGTCGAAGGTGCCGGTCTGCAGTTCTTTGATGATCGCCGCGCGGTCGATCTTGCCGACGCGCTCGATCGCCTGCTCCAGCATCTGCAGCGACGAGTAGCCGATCTGACTGCCCCAATAGTCCGGATCGCGATTTACGAGCTTCCGGATCTTCTCGCGGTATTCCATCGTCGCCTTGTTGTCCTTCGACCAGCCGCCGAGCGACATAACGCCTTCGGCGTTTTCGCCGAAGCGCTGCGGGAACAATGGGAAGAAGGTGCCGACGCCGGTGAACATCACCTTCGGCGCATACGAGGTCAGGCGCGACTGGTCGACGAGCGCGACTGTGTCCGGCGGATAGCTGAAGGCGACAAAGGTGTCGGCCTTCGAGCGCTGGGCCTCGCCGATGATCGGCGCCATGTCCTGGGTGCCGATCGGATAGCTGCGGTCAAATACAAGCTTGAAGCCCGCCTTCTCGAAGCCCGCACGCGCGGCCTTCGAGAGATCGATGCCGAATCCGTCGGCAACCGAGACCATCGCGATCTGGTCGTTGATCTTGCCTTCCTTGCGGAGCTTGACGAGCAGATCGACCAGCGCGTCGATGTACTGCTTCGAGGTGCCGAGGAACCAGAAGCTGTTCGGCCAGCGCTTGGCGAGTTCCGGCGCGCGGTCGGTGACGGCACTGAAGGTGAGCTGCGGGTAGCCGTGCTTGTTGAAGGTCGGGCCGACCGCGAGATTGATGCCCGTGCCCCATGGCGGCAGCAGGAGATCGACCTTGTCCTGCTCGATCAGGCGTTCGACCGCACGCACCGCTTCTTCCGAGTTCGAGCGATCGTCATATTCGATGACTTCGATCGGAATGCGCTTGCCGTATTGCTTCAGCATCAGGCCGCCCTTGGCATTCACTTCCTGAACCCAGAGCTGGTAATTCGGAATCTGCGTGATGTTCGCGCCGCCCGCATTCGGGCCGGTCTTCGAAATCGCATAGCCGATCTTGATCGACTTCGGCGCGGCGTCCTGCGCCGACAGCATCGGCGCGCTAAGGCTCAGCGCCGCGGCCGCGGCGAGACCGAGCAGCAATTTTGCGTTTAATTTCATGCCTTTTCCTCCCCTGTTTTCGTTGTTGGGCCAACGGTTGGGGGCCCAAAAGTAGGGTCCCATTCGATTGGTGTACCAACGATCTGGCGGAAGGCATAGTGGAAAATCGCGCTGCGGCGCACCCGGACGATCTGCAAGCCGCTCCCGAATTTATTCAATCGCGCGGAGCGAGCGCCGCCAACCCCGCCGCGCCAGAGCTCAGCACCCCGGCACCGGAAACAAAAAAACCGGAGCGGCATGCCGCCGCTCCGATTTCGCTACGGCAGATGAAACGCGCTATTTTGTCTCGATGCCAGCCCTCTTCACGACGTCGCTCCACTTGTCGATCTCGGCGTTGACGAAATTCTTGAACTCGTTGCCGAACACCGTGCCGGGCTGCACCCCGAGACTGTCGAACTTCTGGCGGATGTCCGCGTCGGATAGAACGCTCTTCATCGCGGCTTCGAGTCTCGCCTTCACCGGCGCCGGAACATTCGCGGGAAGATAGAGCCCGAACCATGCAGTCGCCTCGAACCCCTTCACGCCGGCTTCGTCGAGCGTCGGCACATCGGGCAGCGAAGGCGCGCGCTCGCGGCTCGTAACCGCAAGCACGCGAAGCCGGTTCTCCTTCGCGGCGGGAAGCACGGTCGGCAGCGAGTCGAACATCATCGGAATATGACCGCCGAGCAGATCGGTCATCGCGGGTGCCGCGCCCTTGTAGGGAACGTGCATGATGTCGACCTGCGCCAGCATCTTGAACAGTTCGCCCGAGAGATGGTTGGCGCCGCCGACGCCGGCCGAGCCGAAAGACATCTTGCCCGGCTGCTTCTTCGCAAGCGCAATGAGTTCTGCCACCGTCTTCGCCGGCACGCTCGGATGCACCACGAGCGCATTCGGCACCGACGCAATCAGCGCCAGCGGATCGAACGCGGTCTTGGTGTCATACATCATCGTCTTGTTCAGGCTAGGATTGATGACGTGATGCGTGGCCGTGAGCAGCATGGTGCCGCCGTCGGCATTCGCGGTCGCGACCTGCCGCGAGCCGATCATGCCGCTTGCGCCGCCGACATTCTCGACGATCACATTGACGCCGAGACGGCCCTTGAGCGCCTGCGCAACGTGCCGCGCCAGGATGTCGGTAGTTCCGCCCGCGGGGAACGGAACGACGATCCGGACCGTTTCGACCGGATATTTTTCCTGTGCCGGTGCTGGGCTTGAGATTCCGAGCACCGCCACGGCGGCGGCGAACAGGATTGCCAGTTTTCTCATTTTATTCCTCCCATGAGTGGCTTGGTTAGGCGGCAGCGTTCTTGTTGTTGTGCTGCTCGCGGAGTTCGCGGCGCAGGATCTTCCCTGTCGGATTTCGGGGAAGCTCCCGGCAGAATTCGATCCGCCGCGGTTTCATGTAATTCGGTAGACGCTCGCCGCAGAACGCGATCAGCTCTTCGGCCGCGGCCTTCGCGCCGGCCGCAGGCACCACGTAGGCGACGACGATCTCGCCCCAGAGATCGTCCGGCGCGCCGATCACCGCGGCCTCCGCGACTGCGTCGTGCAGTTGCAGGCATTCTTCGATGTCGTTGGGATAGATGTTCTCGCCGCCGCTGATGATCATGTCCTGCTTGCGGTCGACGAGGTACAGATAGCCTTCGTGGTCGACCCGGCCCATATCGCCGAGGCTGAACCACTCGCCGCGATGTGCCGCAGCCGTCTTCACGGGATCGCGCCAGTAGCCAGAGAACAGGCCGGGCCCGCGGAGATACACTTCGCCGACCTCGCCCGCCGCAACTTCGGCGCCCTGCTCGTCGAGCACCCGCAACTCGACGTCATGCAGCGGACGGCCGACCGAGCGTTCGCGTGCGGCAAGCTCGGATGCGGAAATTACGGTTACGATGCGCGTCTCGGTCGCTCCGTAAAACTCGGTCAGCGCCGGGCCGAAGGCTTTGAGGACCTTCTCCTTCACCGCGGTGGGCAGCGGTGCGCCGCCGCTGATGATCGTGCGCAGGCTGGAAACGTCACGGCTTGCCAATGCATCCGATTCGACGATCCGCTGCAGCATCGTCGGCACCAGAAACGTATTCGTTATGCGATGGCGCTCGACATCGGCAAGAAACTGCCCGGCGTCGAAACGATCCGGCACGACGGCGGTACCGCCGAGGTAGATCGCAAGTGCTGCGAAATCCCTCGGCGCCGAGTGCCAGTACGGCCCCGGATTGATCGTGATGTCGCGCTCGGTAAGGCCGAACGCCAGCGCCTTGTAGAGAAAGCCGACCACGATCGCACGATGCGAAACCAGCGCGCCCTTCGGCGTTCCGGTCGTACCAGAGGTATAGCCCACGTAAAGCGTATCTTCCGGGGAGATCAGCACATCCGGCGCGACCGGCTTGCCCGAGGCAACAAGCTCCTCGAGCGAAACCGCGCCGCCCCGCAATCCATCGAACACGAAGACGCGCGACGCGATCCGGCCGCGAACTGCCGCGCTGAAATCCGATACGAGCGGAGCAAACTCCGGCGAGACAAAGATCGCATCCACTTCCGCGTGGTTCAGGCGGAAGTCGATGTCGGGGAGCTTCAGCGCGTAGTTGATCGCAACCGTCCATGCGCCGAGCGAGGCCAGCGCAAAATGCACGGCCAGATAATCCGCCGAGTTGCGCGCAAGTAGCGCGACCCGGCTGTCTTTCCTGATCCCCTGCCGCGCGAGCGCGTCCGCGATACGCCACACGCGCGCGGCAAAGCCGGCATGCGTGACGGCCTGCCCGTCCGCGCCGATGATGGCGGCGCGATCCGGATACAGGCGTGCGTTGCGCGCGAGGCTGCGGCCGAGGATCATGGGTCAGGCGTTCAGCGGGAACTCGAGCGTCGCTTCGCCGGTCGCGACCAGTTCGTCGTTCTGGTTGCGGACCTGCACGTCGATCACGACCCAGCGCGATTTCTTCGTCGCGAGCTTCGACTTCAGCGTGCCGTAGGGACGGATGGTGTCACCCGGCTTCACCGGCTTGACCCATCGCGTTTCCAGCCTGCGGTGCTCGGCACCGGCGGGATAAGCCCAGTCGGTCAGCATGCGGGTAATCAGCCCGAAGTTGTTCATGCCGTGCATGATGATCCCGCCGAAGTTGGTCTTGCCGAAACTTCCTTGCATGTAGTTGTCGTCGAGATGCAGCGGGTTGAAATCGAGCGAGGCTTCGCAGAATTCGCGGATCGATTCGCGCGAGACCGCGAACGACGGGCCTTCAATGCGATACCCGGGATCGAGGCTTTCGAATGTTACGGACATGGCGTTTCCTTCACTGCCGGATCACATGGGACGGATGGTCCAGCCGCGGCCGGAACAGATCACGTCGCCGCGCTGGTTGAAGAACACGTTGTCGTGCACGACGAACAGGCGCTCTTTCTTGATGAACTTGTCGAGTGCGCGCGCCTGCAGCGTAATGACGTCGCCGGGGCGCGCAGGGATGTTGTAACTCCAGGATTGCCCGGCATTCACAGTGCCGGGGCTGCGCATCCAGTCGTCGGCCGGCGTGCAGCTGAACATCAGGAGAATATGTATCGACGGCGGCGCGATCAGGCCGCGGTACCGCGACCGCTTCGCGAAGGTCTCGTCGAAATAAAGCGGGTTGTCCTCGCCGACCGAGCGGCAATATTTCTGGATCGCTTCCAGCGTCAGTTCATAGGGAATGGTCTTGCGCGGCTCGCCCGGCACGATGTCGTCCCAGATCTTGCGCTGCGCTGCGTCCTTCCAGAAATCGGTCTCGAATGCTTGCGCGCTCACACGTTTTCTCCTAAGTTCGATCTGTTCGCCAAGCGAACAAAATGATCGCTAGTTGAACGCTAGCGTCGGCGTCCGGCTTTTGCAAGCTGCGGCGGCGCATGGCTCGTGAGGGATTCGATGGCCAAGGAAAGCGACGGCTTTGTGCGCGCGATTGCGCGGGGATTTGCGGTGATTGAAGCGCTCGGGCGGGCACCGGGGCGGCACATGCTCTCCGAGATCGCGGTCGCCTCGAACCTGAACCGCGCGACCGCGCGCCGCGTGCTCGCGACGCTGGTCTCGCTCAACTACTGCGAAGCGGATGGCCGCTACTTTCAGCTCAGGCCGCGCGCGCTCGGGCTGGGCCTCTCCTATTTGACCGCTTTGCCGTTCTGGGCACCGGCGCAACGCACGCTCGAGGAATTGCGAAACGAAATCGGCGAGTCCTGTGCGCTCGCCGTGCTCGACCGGACCGAGATCGTCTATGTGCTGCGCCTGCCCGCGCGGCGCATTCTTGCAGCCAACCTCGCAGTGGGCAGCCGACTGCCCGCGCATCTCGTCTCATTGGGGCGCGTGCTGCTCGCCGGACTTCCGGAAGACGAGAAAAGCGAATGTATCTCCGAAATCGCGTTCAGAAAAGCGACGCCGCGCTCGATCGCCGATCGCAAAACCTTGAACAAGGAACTCGATCGCGTGGCGAAGCAAGGCTACGCCTGGATCGACGGCGAACTCGACCCGACTATTTGCGGCATCTCGGTCCCGCTCCGCGACCAGCGCCGCTCAGTCGTCGCCGCAATCAGCGTAAGCCTGATTTCAGGCACGGTCAGCGAGGAGCAGGCGAAGAAGCGCTATCTCGTGCGGCTCAAGCGCGCGGCGGAAGAAATCCGGGCGCAGACCTCGGTCTAGTTTGCCAGCCAAGAAAACGCGCGCCGGTGTTTCAGGTCAGGATGAAATCGGTCGCCAGCAGATTGTAGCCGTTGTCGAAGGTGGCGATCAGCTGGGCTGCATTGCCGCCGGTGCCGTCGTCGTCCCAGTAGAGCTGGAAGGTATCGGTATCGAACACGAACTGGCCGTGGGCCTTGGTTGCGACCGCACCCGATCCGCTCACAAAATATTCAGCGGCGAAGTTGTTCACGCCTGCGCCGTTCAGCGCGACCGTTCCAGGGATATTGAAACCGGATTTGAGGATTCCGATCTTGTCGAGCCCGGTGCCGAAGTCGGTGATCGTATCGCCGCCCTCGGTTGCCGAATTGTAAACGAAGACATCGTTGCCAAGACCGCCGGTCAACACGTCGGCGCCGCCGCCGCCGGTGATGAAGTCGTTCCCGGCGCCACCGTCGATCTTGTTGGTAATCCCGTTACCAATCAACGTATCGTTGAACTTACCGCCAAGCAGATTCTCGATCGAGAGCAGGCTGTCGATGCCCGCACCCTTCGTATTCTGCGCGACACCCATCAGCGTGAGGTCCACGGTTACGGCTGCGGTGGCGCCGGCGTAGGAGGCGGTGTCGCTGCCGCCTGCGCCGTTGATCGTATCGTTCCCGGCGCCGCCTTCGATGACGTTGTCGCCGCCATCGCCGGTCAGCATATCGTCCTTCGATGTTCCGATCAGATTGTGGAAATTGAAAATCGTATCGTTGCCTGCACCGGTATTCTGGCTAGGCGCACTTCCCAGGTTTACCGTTACCCCGACATTGACGCTTGCGAAGCTCAACGTATTGATACCGCCTTCTCCGTTCAGCCAGTCGTCGCCGAGGCCCCCGTCGATGACATCGTCGCCGTCGCCGCCCCAGATCTTGTTGTCGAGATTGTTGCCGGTGAGGATATCGTTGCCGCTTCCGCCTTTGATGTTTTCGAAGTTCGAAATCTTGTCGCCGGTGCTGTGCGACAGACCGGTAGCCAGCGTCTGCGCGCCATTGAAGCCGAGCGTCACCGTGACCGCGTTGTTGTCGTCCTCGTAGCTCAGGGTGTCGATGCCGGCGCCACCGTCGAGAATGTCGGCGCCGCGGCCGCCATTGATGGTGTCGTTGCCGCCAAGGCCGAAGATCGTGTTGGAATTGACATCGCCGATCAGCGTGTCGTGGAACTGGCTGCCGGTCAGGTTCTCGAAGCCGATCAGAATGTCGTCATTTTCGTCTGACACGCCGCTTTGCTTGGTAAAGCCGTCCTGGAGGTTGAGATCGACGGTTACCTGGCCAAACGCGTTGGCGTAGGAAACCGTATCGACGCCGGCACCGCCGTCGAGATAGTCGCCGCCGGCACCGCCTTCGATCACGTCGTTGCCGTCGTTGCCGTAGATCTTGTTTGCCTGGGCGGTTCCGGTGAGGACGTCGTTCTTCGACGAGCCTTCGAGATTCTGGAAGGAAATAATTGTATCGATTCCGGAGCCGCCGGTGTTTTGCGCAGTCGATATTACAAGATTTACCGTGACCCCTGCGGTTGCGCTCTTATACGAAACCGTATTGTTTCCCGAGCCGCCGTGCAGAATGTCGTTTCCGGCGCCACCGTCGATCCAGTCGTCGCCGCCTTCGCCATAGATCACGTTGTTGCCGGCGTTGCCGGTCAGCTTGTCGTTGCCCTGACCGCCGATGATGCTTTCGAAGTTCATGATCTCTTCGCCGTTGGCGAAGCTCGCGTTCATGCCGGTCGCGGTGACGACGGTCTTGGCGCCGTTCGCGCCGAGCGTGACGACGAGATCGGCGTCGGTCACGTCGGAGTAATCGACCGCATCGCCGATCATTCCGTTCGGCCCCTGCACGTTGGACGTGTGCGTCCCGCCGTCGAGAATATCGGCACCGCCGCCGCCGCGGATGAGGTCGTTGCCGGCGCCGCCGCTGATCTTGTTCACGCCGGCGTCGCCGCGAAGAAGGTCGTCGAATTTCGACCCGACGAGATTTTCGATATCAGTCAGAACAGCGACGCCGTTGACAAGCCCGGATCCAAGGTCGGCGTTTGTGAAAAGCTCCAGTAATTCGAAGCTCGCGGTGTCGTTGCCGCTGCCGCCGTCGAGCTTGTCGTATTGGGAGCCGGACATCAGGTAGTCGTTGCCGTCGCCGCCGTAGAGTTCGTTCTGCAGGTTGTTGCCTCCAATCTTGTCGTTGCCGGCGCCGCCTTTCACGACTTCGATACTTGTGAGCACGTCGCCCGCAGCCGGGGAGCCGCCAGGCGACGAAACCGTTGCCGCCTTGCCGTCCTTACCGAGCGTCACGGTGATCGGCTGCGCCGCGGTCAGCATCGAATAATCCACGGTGTCGAAACCCGCGCCGCCATCGAGCTTGTCCGCACCGCCGCCGCCGATCAGGATGTCGTTGCCATTCCCGCCGAACAGCGCGTTCGCGAGATTGTTGCCGATCAGCGTGTCGTTCCAGCCTGAGCCGATAATATTCTCGAAATTCTTGATCGAGTCGTTCTCGCCCGCTTCGCCGTTGCCGGTGGTCTCGGCGCCATTGTCGCCGAGCTTAACGGTCACTTTTGTGCCTGCTAAGGAGTAGCTCACGGTATCGATGCCGCCCGCGCCATCCAGGATGTCATCGCCTCCAGAACCGCCATTGATGGTGTTGGCGCCGGCATCGCCGGTCAGAATGTCGTTGCCCATCCCGCCGAGCAGATTCTCGAAACCGATCGCAATATCGCCCGCCGCATGATTGCCGGCGTTGACGGAGCCGCTTACATCGGCCGCGGCCGAGCCTTTCAGGGTCACGACCACGCCCGCGGTGTCGCTCGCGTAGCTCAGCGTATCGAGCCCGGCTTCGCCGTAGAGGAAATCACCGGCCTCGCCGCCTTCGATGATATCGTTGCCGGCCCCGCCCTTAATGACGTTGACCTGCGCGGCGGCGATCGAGATAAGCGTATCGTCATACTTGCTGCCGACGATGTTCTCGAAGCCGCGCAACACGTCCCCTTGTGCGTCGCCGCCGAACCCCGCGGTAAAGTTGTCGCCGTTAATCTTGACCGTAACAGCCGCTTTCGAGTTGGTGTAGCTCACGGTATCGATGCCGGCGCCACCAAAAAGATTGTCCTGCCCCGGATCGCCCATGATCCAGTCGTCGCCGTCGCCGCCGGAAAGTAAGTTATCGAACGCGTTACCCCCGAGTTTGTCGTTGAACGCGGTGCCAACAATACCTTCGACATTCTTGATCGTGGTTCCAGCTGCCGAGCCGGCAGCGGCGGCGGCCTTCACAGTGGCCGCCGCGCCGTTGGCACCGAGGGTGACGGTTACCCCCGTCGTTGCGCCCAGGAACCAGACATCGTCGTAGTCCGCGCCACCATCGATGACGTCCTTGCCGCCCATGCTGTAGATCACGTCTTCCCCGGCGCCGCCCTCGAGTACGTTCGACCCGGACGTGCCGACGAGGATATCGTTGCCCGAACCACCGCGGATATTCTGGAAGCTTGCAAAGACAATCGTATCGCCTGCCGCATCGCCGTTCGCGACGTCCATTGCTGACAGGTTGATACTGACACCGGTCGTATCTCCCGCATAGCTCAGCGTATTGATGCCCGCCCCGCCGTCGAGCTTGTCGGCGTCGGCGCCGCCCTCGATCACGTCGTCGCCGTCGCCGCCGAAGATCGTGTCGTCGCCGGCGCCGCCGAACAGCGTGTCGTTGCCTGCACCGCCGTCGATGACGTCCTTGCCCGCACCGCCCTCGATGCGGTTCGCGAGCGCGTTGCCGACCAGCACGTCGTTGAAATCCGAACCGGTCAGGTTCTCGAAGTTCCGGACCGAGTCGCCCTCGGCGTCGTTGCCGCCGAGCTCGTATTCCACGCCATTGACCGTCACCTTGGTCGCGGAGGATTGAATCAGGATCGCGCTGCCCTCGGCGAGCTTCACCTTCACCGCGCCCGAGGCGGAATAGGAAAGCGTGTCGATGCCGGCGCCGCCGTCCATGATGTCGGCGCCGGGGCCACCGTTGACGGTGTCGTTGCCCGCGCCGCCGAGGATGATGTCGTTGCCTGCGGCGCCGATCAGCACATCGTCGCCCGCGCCGCCGTCGATGTAATCGTCGTCGCCGCCGCCGTTGATCTGGTTGGCGAGCGCGTTGCCGGTCAGCTTGTCCTTGAAATCGGAGCCATAGAGGTTCTCGATGCTGATGAGCTTGTCGCCCTGGGCGTGGCCGCCGATCCCTGTGTTCGTGGTGAGGCTGACCGTGACGGCCGCATCCGAATTTTCGTAGCTCGCGGTATCGTTGCCTTCGCCGCCGTCGAGCGTGTCGGCGCCGCCGTAGCCTTCGAGGAAATCGTCGCCCTTGCCGCCCGAAAGCTTGTTCGCGATCTCGTTGCCGGTGAGCGTGTCGTCGTGCGCGCTGCCGGTGATGTTCTCGAAGTTCTTGATCTTGTCGCCGTGCGCATGGCCGCCGTTGCCGGTGGTCTCCATGCCGGACGCGCCGAGCGTGACCGCAACCCCGCCATTGGAGCGCGCGTAGCTCACAGTATCGATGCCGGCGCCGCCGTCGAGTTCGTCGGCACCGTCGCCACCTTCGATAACGTTGTCGTTGACGTCTCCGGTCAGCTTGTCGTTCCACACTGAACCAAGCAGGTTGCGGATGCCGGTGAGCTTGTCGCCGTTGCCGTCGCCAGTGCTCGTTTGCGCACTGGAGCCAATCGAAAGGTCGATCTGCACCGCATCCTGCGAGTTCGCGTAACTTGCGGTGTCGTTGCCGCCGCCACCGTTGATCGTATCCGCGCCCGCGCCGCCCTCGATCACGTTGTCGCCGGCGTTGCCGGTGATCGTGTCGTCAAACTTGCTGCCGACGAGATTTTCGACCGCGAAGATCGTGTCGCCTTCGGCGTCGCCGCCTTTGTTGATGTTGGTCGTGAGGTTGACCGTGACGCCCGCGGAGGAGTTTTCGTAGCTGACGGTATCGATGCCCGTGCCGCCGGTGAGCTTGTCGGCGCCCTCGCCGCCTTCGATCAGGTCGTCGCCCACGCCGCCGTCGATGATGTCGTTGCCCTTGCCGCCGCTAAGAATGTCGTTGCCGGCCATGCCCAAGAGCGTGTCATTGCCGTCCACGCCGAACAGGCGGTTGTCGAGCGCATTGCCGGTAATCTTGTCGTTGCCGTTTCCGCCGATGACGTTCTCGAAGTTCCTGAACTTGTCGCCCTGCGCATCGCCGCCCTTGCCGGTGGTCCAGGCATTCGGCGCGCCGAGCGTGACGGTGACGCCGAGCGCCGCGCCGAGATAGACGAGCGTATCGGTACCGGCGCCGCCGTCCATGAGATCGGCGCCGGCGCCGCCGAGCGCCCAGTCGTCGCCGTCGTTGCCGTAAATCTCGTCGTTGCCGGCACCGCCCTCGAAAATGTCGTGGCCGCTGCTGCCGAGGAATTTGTCGGCATATTTCGAGCCTATGATCCATTCGATGGAATCGTAGCTGTCGCCGACAGAAAAATCCGTGCTGTCGACGGCCTTGGCCTCGGCAACGACCACAATTCCTACACCGTTATCCAGATCGGAATAATCGAGCTTGTCGAATCCGTCGCCGCCGGAAATTTCGTCGTAGCCCGCGCCGGGACGAAGAATGTCGTCGCCGGCGCCGCCGAACAGCTTGTCTTTGCCCAACCCACCGATCAGCGTGTCGTTGCCGTCTCCACCATCAAGCTTGTCGTTGCCCAACCCGCCGACCAGCGTATCGTTACCCTCGCCGCCTTCGAGCGCGCTGTTTGCGCCGAACTGGCCGACCTTCAGATAGTCGTCGCCTTTGCCGCCGATGAGTGTGCCGCCGGCGTTGGCGCCCGGGGCGAAAGAATCGCCGCCATCGTCGCCGAAGTATTCGAATTCCGGACCGGTCAGCGCATCAATGAGATTGCCTACGGGGTTCGAGAAGATCAGCGCGAGGAGAAGCTCCGCTTCGATCGGATCGAAGCCCGTGATCGTCACCACGACCATGTTGAGATCGACCGAGAAAATCTGGAGGCCGTCGATCAGGCCGCCGTCGGGATAGACGCCGTCGTAGGTGAGATCGTTGCCGCTGCTTTGGAAGATCAGTTCGACGGTGGAGCCGAGGAAGGTGCCGGTGGAGGCGAGTTGGTACTCGCCGGCGTTGGTCGCGACCGGGCTGTTGGCGTTTGCGTTCAGCAGCCAGTCTTCCAGATTGAATTCGCTGCCGGTCGGCGAAGTAACGGCTATCGTGACAGCCATGGCGATTCTCCCTTTCCCAGTCCCGTTCGCCGGGCCGCTCCGTCCGGCGCTTGCGCTCAGATCTCCGGACCGCTCCGCTTCGGCATGGCAGGCCCCTGCTTTTGGCCGGCCCGCTCGAACTCAAGCTAAGTTATTGAAATTACTTAGCTTTATTCATTTTTGCCGAAGGATATACGGCCCATGACGACTAATTTTCGGTTTTATTCGATTGCTGTCGTCAATTATTCGGCTATAACCGGATTGTCCAGTAATATTTTCGAGAAAAGAGCTTGCGTGCATGAACGGTTTTGACGAAACCGACCGGAAGATCATGGCAATGCTGCAAGCCGACGGCAGGACGCCCTATGCCGAGCTCGCAAAAGCGGTCGGGCTTGCCGTTTCTTCGGTCAACGAGCGGGTGCGGAAGCTGCACGAGCGCGGCGCCATCTCGGGCGTTCACGCGCATTTGTCCCCGGAGGGTCTCGGGCTGGATCTGCTCGCCTTCGTCTTCGTGGCCTGGAGCGACCCGGAGACCGAGCCGCGCTTTCTGAAGCGGGTTCTCAACGAGCCTTCGATTCTCGAATGCCACCACGTGACGGGCGCGTGGAACTATCTGATCAAGATCCGCGTGCGAAATACGCGGATGCTGGAATCCTTCCTCGCGAACGTCATCAAATCGGTCGAAGGCGTGTTGCGGACGGAAACCATCATCACGCTGTCCTCGCCGAAGGAAACCTCCTCGCTTGCGACTGAGACTCCGAGCTGGTTTCGATGAAGGAGTCTGCCGGCCGGCGTGACTTCAGACAGGGCCGGCTATCGCCTTCATTTTGGGCACAAGCCCCTAATTGTATGCAATTGCGCCGGCACGCACGGCCGCAAGCCGCCTTCCCGGCCCCAAGAAAGCCCTAATAAAGTAAGCCCAACCCGTCATTTCCGGGCGCTGCCGCCGCACCCCTCTGGATGGCACCGGCATTGCAACTGGTTTCCGTGAAACTCGCGGGCCGCCGTCCCTGACCGGCGCCGGCCTCCGCATTGCTCGAAGTCCGGGGACCGTCACCGTGTTCAAGACCGTTCTGATTGCCAATCGCGGCGAGATCGCCGTACGCATTGCCGCCACGCTGAAGAAAATGGGTATAAAGAGCGTCGCGGTCTATTCCGACTCCGACCGCGCGAGCAGGCACGTGACGGCGGCGGACGTCGCCGTTCCGCTCGACGGCACGAGTGCCGCGGACACCTATCTCCGAAGCGACAAGATTCTGGCGGCCGCGAAAAAGACCGGCGCCGAGGCGATCATTCCCGGCTACGGATTCCTCTCGGAGAACGCGGGCTTCGCCGAGGAGTGTGAGAAAGCCGGCATCGCCTTCGTCGGCCCGACCCCGGAGCAAATCCGCTCGTTCGGCCTGAAACACACGTCGCGCGAAATCGCGCTCCGGGCGGGCGTACCGCTGACGCCGGGCACCGGTCTGCTCGCTTCGATCGAGGAAGCCAGAACCGAGGCCGCAAAGATCGGCTATCCCCTGATGCTGAAAAGCACCGCAGGCGGCGGCGGCATCGGCATGATGCGCTGCGCCGACGAGGCGGAACTCGTCGCCGCCTTCGACGGCGTCAAGCGCATGGCGCAGAATTTCTTCAAGGACACCGGCGTGTTTCTCGAACGTTATGTCGAAGGCGCGCGGCATGTCGAAGTGCAGATTTTCGGCGACGGCAAGGGTAACGTGGCTGCGCTCGGCGAGCGCGACTGCTCGCTGCAGCGCCGCAACCAGAAGGTCGTCGAGGAAACGCCAGCACCCGACCTGCCCGCCGCGACTCGCGAGAAACTGCTCGCGGCCTCCGAGCAGCTTGCAAAAGCGGTGAACTACCGTTCCGCCGGAACCATCGAATACATCTACGACCGCAAACGCGACGAATTCTACTTCCTCGAGGTGAATACGCGGCTACAGGTCGAGCATCCCGTCACAGAGACCGTGCTCGGCCTCGATCTCGTCGAATGGATGATCAGGATCGCCGCCGGCGAGCCACCGGTATTCGCGAAGAAGTATGAACCGAAAGGCGCCTCGATCGAAGTCCGCATCTATGCGGAGGACCCGGTGAAGAACTTCCAGCCCTCGCCCGGCGTCTTGACCGAGGTTTCGTTTCCCGCCGATACGCGCGTCGATACCTGGGTCGCGACCGGTACGGAAGTCTCGCCCTACTACGACCCGATGATTGCGAAGCTGATCGTGCACGGCAAGGATCGGCCTGATGCGATCGGGAAGATGATTACCGCGCTGAACGCGACCTCGCTCGCGGGCATCGCAACCAATGTCGATTATCTGCGGCAGGTCGTGGCGTGGAAGGACTTCACTGACGGCAGGATTTCGACGAGCGCGCTTTCGCGCTTCAAATTCGTGCCGCCGGTGATCGAAGTCGTGGAGCCCGGCACCTATTCGACCATTCAGGATTACCCCGGCCGTGTCGGGTACTGGTCGATCGGCGTTTCGCCTTCGGGTCCGATGGACGACTACGCCTTTCGCATTGCCAACCGTATCGTCGGCAACGACGAGCAGGCCGCGGGACTGGAGTGCACCATTCAGGGCGCGACGCTTCGTTTTCACAGCGATTGCTTGATCGCGCTTACCGGCGCCGACAGCGGCGCCACGCTCGACGACAAACCCTGCGATTTCTGGAAACCCGTTCAGGCGAAAGCCGGACAGGTGCTGAAGATGGGCCGCGCCAGGACCGGCTGCCGCATCTATCTCGCGATCCGCAACGGCTTCGACGTTCCGGTCTATCTCGGCAGCCGCTCGACCTTCGCGCTCGGCCAGTTCGGCGGTCACGCCGGACGGACGCTGCGGGCGGGCGACATGCTGCTGATCGGCAATCCCGAAATTCCGGCGTGCAAGGCACCGGCCGCGAAATACGAACCGAAGGCCGCACCTGCCTCGCTCATTCCTTCCTACGACGTGAAGGAATGGGAGATCGGCTGCCTCTACGGCCCGCACGGGGCGCCGGACTTCCTCACCTACAAATCGATCGAAACCTTCTTCGCCTCAGCCTATCAGGTTCATTACAATTCGAACCGCCTCGGCATTCGTCTGAACGGCCCGAAACCGGAATGGACGCGCAGCGACGGCGGCGAAGCCGGGCTGCATCCGTCGAATGTGCACGATTGCGAATATGCGATCGGCAGCGTGAACTTCACCGGCGACCTTCCCGTGATCCTGACGCGGGACGGACCGAGTCTCGGCGGCTTCGTCTGCCCGGTAACGATCGCAAAGGGCGAACTGTGGAAAGTCGGCCAGGTGAAGCCTGGCGACAGAATCCGCTTCGTGCCGATGACCTTCGAAGACGCGCTGGCACTGGAGAAGGCGCAGGACAAGGCGATTGCCGCGCTCGAACCGCTTGCGGCGCTTCCTCCACGCAAGGCACCCGAGCTCAAGGCCGGGAAAACCGTATCTTCGACCGTGCTCGCCGAACTCCCCGCCAAGGGCTCGCGTCCGGCGGTCGCCTACCGGCAGGCCGGCGACAAGTACATACTCCTCGAATACGGACCGATGGCGCTCGATCTGCGCTTCCGTTTCCGCGTGCATGCGTTGATGGAGGAGCTTAAGAAAAATCCGGTCGCCGGCATTCTCGAACTCTCACCGGGCGTCCGCTCGCTTCAGATCAACTACGACAGCCGCGTGATCGCGCAAGGTAAGCTGATCGACGCACTGCTGAAGGCGGAGGAAGTGCTGCCGCCCGTGGACACCATGAAGGTGGACACGCGTGTCGTTCATTTGCCGATGGCGTTTGAAGACTCCGCCACACTCGACGCGGTTGCAAAATACCGCCAGTCGGTGCGCGACACGGCGCCGTGGCTGCCGAACAACGTCGATTTCATCCAGCGCCTGAACGGGTTGAGCTCGCGCGACGAGGTGCGCGATATCGTCTTCAAGACGAGCTACATGGTGCTCGGCCTCGGCGACGTCTATCTCGGCGCGCCTTGCGCGGTGCCGGTCGACCCGCGTCACCGGCTGCTCACCTCGAAATACAACCCCGCGCGCACATTCACCGCCGAAGGCACAGTCGGCATCGGCGGTGTCTACATGTGCATCTACGGTATGGACTCTCCCGGCGGCTATCAGCTGATCGGGCGCACGCTGCCGATCTGGAACAAGTTCCTGCTGAACAAGACCTTCGAGAACGGCGAGCCCTGGCTGCTCAAATTCTTCGATCAGGTGCGGTTCTATCCGGTCAGCGAAGCCGAGCTTGCCGAACATCGCCAGGCATTCCGCGAGGGCCGCGCGACCATCAAGATCGAGCACGAGGTGTTCGATCTCGCCGCGCACGAGCAGTTCCTGACCGACAATGCCGCCAGCATCGCCGCCTTCAAGGAGCGGCAGCAAGCGGCGTTCAACAGGGAAGTCGCGGTCTGGCAGGCGGCCGAAGCGAATGCCGCAACGGCGGCCGCGCTGGCAGAGCCCGAGAAGGAAATCGGCGAGATCGACGGCCAACTGATCGCAAGCGACATCAGCGGAAATATCTGGAAGCTGCTGGTCGAAGTCGGCCAGTCGGTCGAAGTCGGCGCGCCGGTCGCGATCGTCGAGGCCATGAAGATGGAGTTTCCAGTCTCGGCACCCGCCGCAGGCAAGGTTTCCGCAATCTATTGCAAGCCCGGAAAACAGGTCGGGCCGGGCGATCCTCTGCTCGCGATCAAGGCGGCGTGACGCACGAAGGAACCGAAGGCGAAAGGCAATGGAAATCGAGCTCGCAGTCGTCGGTGCGCATCTTTCCGGAATGGCACTCAATCACGAGCTCACCGGCCGGGGCGCGCGCCTCATGCGTGAGACCAGGACGCTACCGGAGTACCGGCTGTTTGCGCTCGCGGGCGGGCCGCCGAAACGGCCCGGCCTCCTGCGCGTGGCACCCGGCGAAGGGTTCGAAATCGTCGCAGAAGTCTGGTCGCTCGCGCCTGAGGCCTTCGGCACATTCGTCGCCGGAGTGCCTTCGCCGCTCGGAATCGGCACCGCGCGGCTTGCCGACGGCACGACGCCGAAAGGCTTTATCGTCGAAGCGGAAGGCATCAGAGGCGCCGAAGACATTTCCCGTTTCGGCGGCTGGCGTGCTTACGTCACAAGCCTGCGCTGAAGATTGAGTAGCGCCGGGGAGTCTTGGCAATGCGTAGAATGTTACGGTTTCGGCACCCAGTTCGGCCTGCGTTTCTCGAAGAACGCGGCAAGCCCTTCCTGTCCTTCCGCGCTAGCTATTCGATCTGCGATATTCGCGGCGGTTGACGCAATCATCTCTTCATCAAGCGGGCGGCCGGATACTTCACGGATAAGCTTCTTGATTCCGGCAATTGCGCCCGGCGCGCCTTGCAGGAGCATTGCGGCGATTTCCTTGCCGCGTGCCGCGAGTGCTGCTTCATCCGCAACGATTTCGTGGATCAGCTCCATGCGCTTTGCTTCCTGCGCGTCGAAGCGCTCGCCGGTGAGGAAATAGCGCCGCGCGTTGTGTGCACCGATTGCTGCAACCACGTGCGGCGAAATCGTTGCCGGGGTTAACCCGAGCCGCACTTCGGAGAATGCGAAATGCGCGCTTTCGGTTGCGAGCGCGATATCGGCGGCTGCGACCACCCCGGTAGCTCCCGCCATGCAGTTGCCATGCACGAGCGCGAGCGTCGCCTGCGGCAGATCGCGGAGTGACTGCAGCATCTTCGCCATGGCTTTCGTGCCTGCAAGATTCTGCTCGCGCGAGGCGCCACCGGCCCTGCGCATGTAATCGAGGTCTCCACCCCCGGAAAAGCTCGGCCCGGCGCCTTTGATAACGACCACACGGACATCGGCGTTCTTCTCGACGCGCTCCCAGGTTGCTGCAAGCGTTGTTACGACCTCGTCGTTAAAGGCATTGTGGAGCGCAGGGCGATTCAGCGTCACGCTCGCGACCGGGCCGGACTGCTCGAACAACACGACCTCAGCATTTGTCATGGGCCTACATCCCCATCTGGCGCGCGGCGAGATCTTTCATGATTTCTTCGGCGCCGCCGCCGATTGCGTTGACTTTGACCTCGCGGTAGATGCGCTCGACCTTCGAGCCGCGCATAAAGCCTGCACCACCGAAAATCTGCACCGCTTCGGAGGCGCAGAACGCGAGTGTCTGCGTCGCCTGATTCTTCAACATGCAAAGTTCCGCGATCGGGCTCTCGCCCTGATCCAGCGCCCAGGCAATGCGCTCGAGAAACGCCTGCGTCGCCGCAATGCGCTGTGCCATATCGACCAGCTTGTGGCGGATCACCTGATGCCGGACAAGCGGCTTGCCGAATGTCTCGCGGCTCTTTGCGTAAGCGAGCGCCTCTTCGTAGGCGACCCTTGCAAATCCGGTGGACGATGCCGCCATCGAAAGCCGCTCGTCGTTGAAGTTGAGCATGATCGCCATGAAGCCTGCGTTCTCGCGGCCGATGAGATTTGCGGCCGGTACGCGGCAATCGTCGAAGTGGAGCGTCGCAGTATCCGAGGCCCACCAGCCCATCTTCTTCAGCGGCGTCCGCGAGAAACCCGGCGTGTCGCGCTCGATCAAAAGCAGCGAAATGCCGCCGAGCCCCGGCTCGCCGGTGCGCACCGCGACCGTATAGTAGTCCGCGCGCATGCCCGACGTGATGAAGGTCTTCTCGCCGCGCACGATATAATGATCGCCGTCGCGCCGCGCGCTCGTCTTGATGTTGGCGACGTCGGAGCCCGCATTCGGCTCGGTGATCGCAAGCGCCGAGATTTTATCGCCTGCAAGTACCCCTGGAAGTACCTTCTGTTTCAGTTCCGGCGAGCCGAGCTTGGCAATCGGCGGCGAACCGATGGAATGGCTCATGAGGCCCGCGGCAATGCCACCGCTGCCCGCGCGCGCGAGCGCCTGTGCTGCCGCAATCAGGTGGAAGCGGTCGCCCGGCACGCCGCCGTACGCCTCGGGAAAGCCGAGTTGCAGGAGCCCGATCTCGGACGCTTTCTTATATAATGTGCACGGAAACTCTCCGGCCTCATCCCATTCGCCGGCGAAAGGCTCGATCTCCTTCGCGACGAAACGCGCGACCACGTCGCGAAACGCCGCGTGCTCGGCGGTATAGTAGGGCGAATTGCGCATGCCCGCACTCATGACAGACTGAGCAGCCTGCGCGCGTCATCGGGGCTCGCGATCTTGCGTCCCGCCTCGCGCGCGTAACGCGCGAGCATTTCGATCAGCGGCCCGTTGGAATCGGTCTTCTTGCCGTCAGGAAGATAGAACGTATCCTCCACGCCAGTGCGCAGCTGCCCGCCGAGTTCGGCGGCGCGGCGGTGCAAGGGCCAGATATTCTCGCGGCCGATGGCGGTAACGCTCCAGACCGCGTTCTCTTCCGTGAGCTTCGTCAGGATCGGCAGCAAATCGGGCTCCGCCGGCATGCCGGATTCCACGCCCATCACGAAGTTGTATTGCAGGCGCCCCGCATACATGCCGGCGCGGCGGAACATGCCGACCGAGCGCACGATGCCGGTATCGAAGCACTCGAACTCGGGCCGCGTGTTGCATTCCTTCATGACGGCGAGAAACGCGCCGACCTTCTCGACCGGATTGTCGAACAGCATCGGCGGCCATGCCCATTTCCCGTCCGCGCGTACTTTCAGATAGTTGAGCGAGCCTGCATTGCAGGCGGCGATCTCCGGTATGGTCTCGCGGATACACGCGAGCGGCCCGCTTATGTCTGCACCGACCACTCCTGTAGTCTGATTGATGACGATGCCGGGACACGCGGCGCGAATCGCATTCACGCAGTCGCCCGCCACCCTCGGTTCCCAGGAAGGCAGATGACCCTTGCCCGGCGTCTGCTGGCGGAAGTGAACATGAATCACGGATGCGCCGGCATCAGCAGCGCGCTTCGCCTCGCGCGCAAGCTCGCCGGGCGTCACCGGCACCGGGTGCTGCGCGGGATCGGTGAGTACACCCGTGATCGCGCAGGTGATGACGGCAAGATCGCTCATCTAGTGTCTCGCGGCGGCTGGCGCGGACGCGGTAATCGCGGTTTCGATTTCGGCGAGCATCTGCCCAGGCACGACCTGATCGCCCGCGCTGACCGCAATCGACTTCACCTTGCCCGCAGCCGCGGCAACGATGTGATGTTCCATCTTCATAGCTTCCAGCACCATCAGCGACTGGCCCACGGCGACGATATCGCCCGCCGATACCGACACCTGCGAAACCTTGGCGTTCAGCGGCGCGCGGGCGACGCCGTCGCGGTCTTCCTCCCGCCTGCGCACAGGCTGGCGGAAGGTTTCGCGGGTGAAGCGATAGTCGGCGGCGCCAAGCTGGAGCCAGAGCTCTTCGTCTTTCCACGCATAAACCGCTTTGGCTTCGTCGAACGAAAACGCAGCGGATGCATTTTCCATGGAAATCTCAGTCGTACTGCGCACACTGGCCGCAGACCCGCGCCGCAGCTCATTGTTATGAGAAAGCCACCAGATGCGTGGAAACGGCGCTGCGTTGCTCCAGCCAAGCCACTCTCCCATGTGGTCTGAGCCCGAAACCACAGGCTTACCGTCGGCGCAGCATGCCGCAAGCATCCAGACATGATCGTCAGCCATGTCGGCACGGCTCGCGTCATCCGGGAAATGCTCGGGGATGAACGCGGTCGAAACGTCGCCGCCCGCCACGAACGCCGGGTGGCGCAGAAGTTTCACGAGAAAGCTGCGGTTCGTTGTGACGCCGAGCAGCGTGGACTGTGTGAGCGCGTCAGCAAGCTGGCTGATCGCCTCCTCACGCGTCTCACTATGCGCGATCACCTTGCCGAGCATGGAATCGTAGAACGGCGATACTTCCATGTCCTCGTGCAGCATGACATCGAAGCGCGCGTTACCCGCAGGCCGCCACCGCAGCACCTTGCCGGTGCGCGGCAGGAAGTTTTTCGCGGGATCTTCCGCGCAGAGCCGCGCCTCGATGGCGTGACCTTTGAACCGGATTTCATTCTGCTGCTTCGGAAGTTTCTCTCCGCGCGCAACGCGCAACTGCCATTCCACGAGATCGAGGCCGGTAATCATCTCGGTCACCGGATGCTCGACCTGCAGCCGTGTATTCATTTCCATGAAGTAGAAATTGCCGCCGGCATCCAGCAGAAACTCGACGGTGCCGGCGCCGACGTAACCAATTTCTTTTGCTACGCCGATAGCCGATGCGCCAATTTCCGCGCGCAGCTTTTCGTCGACCGCGGGCGAAGGCGCTTCCTCGATCACCTTCTGGTGACGCCGTTGCACCGAGCAGTCGCGCTCGCCGAAATGCACGGCATTGCCGTGCCTGTCCGCAAACACCTGAATCTCGACATGCCGCGGCCGCTCCACCGCGCGCTCGAGAATGAGCCGGCTGTCGCCGAATGCCTTCTTGGCCTCGCTCGCGGCCGCCCGGAGTTCCGAAACGAAATCCTTCTCCGCGATCACTTTCCGCATCCCGCGTCCGCCGCCACCGGCAGACGCCTTGATCATGACCGGGAAGCCTATCTGCTTCGCCTCCTCCAGAAAGCGTGCTTCGCCTTGCTCTTCGCCGTCATAACCCGGCGTCACCGGAATGCCGGCCTTTGCCATGCGCCTCCGCGCCGCCGCCTTGTCGCCCATAGCGGCAATCGCAGCCGGCGGCGGGCCTACGAAAATCAGCCCGGCGTCCAGAACCGCCTGTGCGAACGCCGCGTTCTCCGAAAGAAAGCCATAGCCGGGATGGATCGCGTCGGCGCCGCTTTGGCGCGCGGCAGCTAGGATCTTCTCGATCACGAGATAGGATTCCGCCGCTGCCTTCCCGCCGATGCAGATCGCCTGATCGCACGCAGCGGCGTGGGTGCCCGCGCCATCCGCGTCGGAATAGACCGCGACCGTCTCTATCCCCATCGCCTTCGCCGTGCGCGCAATCCGCACGACGATCTCGCCGCGATTTGCAATCAGGAGGCGCGAGAGCTTGGTCATTACTGCGTCCGCGGCGGCAGGATGCCCATATACTTCGCGATGATGGAGAGCATCACTTCGTCGGCACCCGCGCCGATAGAAACCAGACGGCCGTCGCGGAACAGCCGCGACACCTGGTTCTCCCAAGTGAAGCCCATGCCGCCCCAGTATTGCAGGCACTCGTCCGCGACCTGCCGCACCAGGCGGCCCGCTTTCAGTTTCGCCATCGACGCGAGCTTGGTCATGTCTCCGCCCGCGACCAGCATTTCGGTGGTACGGTACACGAGCGCGCGCAGCGCCTCGACCTCGCTCTGCAGCTCCGCAAGCTTGAAATAGACCGACTGGTTGTTCAGCACCGGTTCGCCGAAAATCTTGCGCTGGCGCGTGTAATCGATAGTGTCGTTAATCGCGATTTCCATCATCTTCAGACAATTGGCCGCGCCCCAGAGCCGCTCCTCCTGAAACTGGAGCATCTGGTAGGTGAAGCCCTTGCCCTCGTCGCCGATGCGGTTCCGCTGCGGCACGCGCACGCCGTCGAAGTGAATGAGCGCGGTATCGGAAGCGTTCATGCCGATCTTCTTGATCTTCTTCTCGATCGACACGCCCTTTGTCTTCATCGGAATGATGATCAGCGACTTGTTCCGGTGCGGATCGCCGTCGGAGGTATTCGCAAGGCAGCACATCCAGTCCGCCTGCGTGCCGTTGGTGATCCACATCTTGCCGCCGTCGATCACGTAATCGTCGCCGTCCTTGCGCGCTTTCGTCTTGATCGAGGAGACGTCCGAGCCAGCCCCCGGCTCGGAAACGCCGATACAGGAAAGCACCTCGCCCGCGATGGCAGGCGCGAGAAACTCTTTCCGCAACTCATCCGAGCCGAAACGCGCGAGCGCGGGTGTTGCCATATCGGTGTGCACGCCGATCGACATCGGCACGCCGCCGCAGCGGCAGGCGCCGAGTTCTTCCGCCATGAGCACGGAATAGGAGTGGTCGAGCCCCGCTCCGCCATAGGCTTCGGGTTTGGTGAGGCCCAAGAGCCCGAGCTTGCCGAGCTTCCTGATCACCTCATGCGCGGGATAGGTTTCGGCGTCCTCCCACTCGTTAACATGCGGATTCAGCTCTTCCTGTACGAAGCGCGCAATCGTGCGGCGGACGGCTTCGTGTTCCTCCGTGAACATGACTTCCTCCTTTACGGCCGCGCGACGCCGAAGCTCGTCGGCCGCAGTTGTTTCCGTTGTCCGGCACGGCAAATAGAAAGCGCGAACGCGATCGTGTTTCGGGTGTCGCGCGGATCGATCACGCCGTCGTCGAGCATGCGGCCCGAGGTGTAGAACGCCGGCATCTGCCGCTCGAAGTTCTCGATCACCTTCTGCTTCAGCGATTCCAGCATCGCCTCATCTGCGCCGTTGCCCTTGGCCTTTGCTGAGTCGGCCATGACATTGACCATGGTGTTCGCGGCCTGCTCGGCACCCATCACCGCCGTTTTCGCGTTCGGCCACGAGAACAGGAAATCCGGATCGAAGCCGCGCCCGCACATGCCGTAGTTGCCCGCGCCGTAGGACGCGCCGCACATGATCGTGATCTGCGGGACGCTTGCGTTCGCGACCGCCTGAATCATCTTGGAGCCGTGCTTGATCATGCCCGCACGCTCGGGCTCCTTGCCGACGAGGTAGCCCGTGGTGTTCTGCAGATACACGAGCGCGACATCGCTCTGGCAACACGCCTGGATAAAATGCGTGGCCTTGTTGGCACCCGCCGGATCGATCGGTCCGTTGTTCGTGAGAATGCCGACCTGGTGCCCGTGAATGCTCGCGTGCAGGCAAACCGTGCCGGGGCCGTAATCGGGCTTGAATTCGAGCAGCTCGGAATCGTCCACGATGCGCGCGGCGATCTCGCGCATGTCCACGGGTTTCCTGCCGTCCTTCGGCATCAGGCCGAGCAGTTCTTCGGCTTCGAAGCGTGGCGGCTTTACGCCCTCCTTTGAAGGCCATGCATCCGGGGCACCGATGTTCTTCATCAAATCGCGCACGATGCGGATGCCGTCGGCGTCGTTCTCTGCGAGATATTCGGCAAGGCCCGATACCGTGCCGTGCATCTGCGCGCCGCCGAGTTCCTCGTCGGTTGCGATCTCGCCGGTTGCAGCCTTCAGGAGCGGCGGACCCGCGAGAAAGGCCTTCGCGCGGTCGCGCACCATCACGACATAGTCGGACAAGCCCGTCATGTAGGCGCCGCCGGCCGTGGACGAGCCGTGCACCAGCGCGATCACCGGATTGCCGGCAGCCGAGAGCCGCGCGAGCCCGCAGAAATTTCCGCCGCCGCGTACGAAATCTTCCACCCGATAGCCGAGCAGGTTCGCGCCTGCGGATTCCACGAGATGGATGAACGGCAGCTTGTGCGCGAGCGCGATCTTCTGTGCACGCTGGAATTTCTCGAGCCCCATCGGCTGCAACGCGCCGGCATCGATGCCGGAGTCGTCCGCGATCACGAGGCAGCGCACGCCGGAGACGTAGCCGATGCAGACGGCAATGCCGCTTCCGGGGATCGACGCCGCCGGGTCCGGCTTGTCGAGCAGATAACCAGACAGCGCGGAGAGTTCGAGCACCGGCGCACCGCTATCCAGAAGCAGCCCGAGCCGCTCGCGCGGCAACAACTGTCCACGCTTCGCGAAACGCGGGCCCGCCTTGGCCGAAGCGTCCCGTGTGCGCTGCTCCAGCGCCCGCATCTGCGCGATCTGCGCAAGCATGTGCTCGCGGTTTTCCGCGAAAGCGGCGTCTTGCGAAATGCGGGACGCGAACACCGGCATAGCTCAGTCCTGCAACACTTTCGGCGTAACGGCGCGGTGGAAGCCGTCATAGACCGCATTCGGTTTGCGGCTCGCAGAAAGCGGCATATGCCGCCGCGCATTCGGGGCACCGCCATCGACGCGAAGACATGCGCCGGAAACGAAGGCCGCCCCTTCGGAGAGCAGAAACACGACAGCCGAGGACACTTCCGCCTCGCGGCCGATGCGCGCGAGCGGCACGTGGTCGCCGAGCCCCTTGATCATCTCTTGCATCGCCGGCGGATAGGTGTCGAGGCCGCTCGATGCGATCCATCCGGGCGCGACGGCATTCACGCGCACCGGCGCCCATTCGGCGGCCGCCGTCTCGGTGAAATTCAGCATGCCCGCACGCGCGGCCCCGCTGTGCCCCATGCCGGGCATGCCGCCCCACATGTCCGCGATGATGTTCACGATCGCACCGCCGCGACCCTTCATCGACTGCGTGTAGCACTCGCGCGCAAACAGGAATCCGCCCATCAGATTGGTGTTGAGAACCGCCTGCCAGCCGTTCGCGGAAATATTCTCGAGCGGTGCCGGAAACTGCCCGCCAGCGTTATTGACTAAGCCATCGACGCGGCCATGTTTCGCGACGATCTCCGCAACGGTTTCCTTGACGCGCGCCTCCTCGCGGATATCGCAGGCGAAGAAATCGGCCTTGCCGCCGTCTTCGATGATTTCGCTTGCGACCTTCTTGAGATTCTCCGCGCGGCGTCCGGTCAGCGAAACTGCAGCGCCGAGTGCTGCCGCCTCGTGCGCGATGCAGCGCCCGATGCCGCTGCCGCCGCCGGACACAACGACGACCTGGCCGGCAAGCAATCCTTCGCGGTAGATGGAGCGGTAGCGCATCCGCACCCCCTACCGCTTCGCCTTGCGCGAAAGCGAAACGATCTTCCCGTCCTCCGCCGTTCGCAGGCAGAAAGTGATTGCGCGCTCCGCGAGTTGCTCGATATTGAGCTTCTGGCCGGGACGATACCATTGCGCGGTCCAGTTCAGCGCGCCGAACAGGAACAGGCGGTCGACATGAGTCGGCATCGACCAGTCGCCGGACCTGCGCAGATCCGCGATCACCTTGTCCCAGACCGCTTCGTAACGATCCTTGATCGCTACCACGCGCTTTTTTTCTGCGCGCCCGAGCGAGCGCCATTCATACAATAGCAAAGGAATGAAATGCTGATCTGGCAGCAATACGATGCGCAAGTGCGCGTTCACGAGCTTGCGGAATTTTTCCCGCGGCGCCGAAGCGTCGGCGGCAATCTCCTCCATGAGGGACAGGGCCTGGCGCATCCCCTCCTCGATCACGGCGACCAGAATCTCGTGCTTGGTCTTGAAGTAATAGAACCAGCTTCCGGAATGAATTCCCGCCGCGGCCGAAATATCGCGCACGGTGGTCTTGTCGTAGCCCTTCTCGCGAAACAGGCGCGCGGAAATCGAAATCAGTTCTGAGCGGCGGTCGTCTTCGCCGCGCGCATTGCGCGGGCGCTTCGCGGCTCCCGAAACACGCGGCTTGCTGTGATCCGCCATGACGCAATACTCCGAGAAAGGGTACCGGCGCGCCCGGAAGATGAGCGCGCCGGCATTCGCTTGCGATCAGTACTTCACGTTGCCGTCGATCAGCGCGAAGCGGCCGCCCTTAACCTGGTGCAGCATCACGACCTTCGAGCCTTGACGGACATTCGGGCCGAAGCGGATTTCCGGACCGCCGAAGATCGAACGGAACGGCTTCGCGCTTTCCAGCGCCTTGACGAAGCTGTCCACGTTCGGATTCGGGCCGGCATCCTGCAACGCCTTGACCACGAGATCGGCCATCACCTGCCCGTAGAACGCACCGATATTCGGATCGGCGTTGTACTTCGCCTTGTAGGCATCCCACCACTTCTGCACTTCAGGGGAAGCGGTGTCGCGATAGGGCATCACGAAGCCGGAAGCGACATAGAGGCCTTCGGTCGCATTGCCCGGCGCGCCGGCGACGATCTGGTCGAAGCTCGCGGAAGTCGCGACGAACTCGACGTCGGTCCAGCCCATTTTACGGGCGGTGCCATAGGGAATGATCGCATCGCGAACGATCACGCCCATCGCCACGATCTCGCAGCCTGCGCCGCGGAGCTTCGTGATCTGCGCGCTGAAGTCGGTGTCGGTCGGGCGGTTCGTTGCCGTCTCGACGATCTGGAACTTCATGGCCTTCGCGAGATCCTGCACGCTATCCAGGATTTCCTTGCCGAAATCGGTATCCTGATAGAGTACGCAGACCTTCTTCTTGCCGGTCTTCTCCATCAGATACTTCACGCCAGCGATAATCTGGTCGTGATAGTTCGAAAAGAAGACGCCGAACTTCAGCTTGTGGAACGGCTCGCTCATCGAGCGGGCCGCGCTGAACGGGAACAGATTCGGCACATTGGCCTTCAGCTGATCCGGCAGCACCGCGTTGTTCATCGGCGTGCCGAGCGGTGCCACGATCGCGAATACGTTGTCTTTCTGGATCAGCTTGTTTACCGCCTGCACCGCACGCGGAATCTGGTATTGCGTGTCTTCGACGATGTAACGGATTTTGCGGCCGTGGATGCCGCCCTTCTCGTTCACTTCGTCGAACTTCATGCGGATCGAGTTCGTCGAGGTGACGCCGTAGGACGCCGCCGGACCGGACAGATCCGTATGCGTGCCGAGTACGATTTCGGTCTTGGTAATGCCGCGCGTCTGCGCGGTCGCGATTGCGGTACTGCCGACGAGCGATACGATCGCCGCGCCGATCAACAGTTTCGTGGTTCTCATGGTTTCACTCCCTGGTCGTTTTTTTCGTTTTCACGCACCGGCGTACATTTCGTCGATGAGTGTCTTGTACTTCTCGCTGACAAATTTTCTTTTCAGTTTCATGGTTGGCGTCAGCTCGTCGTCTTCGGCCGTCAATTGCTGATCGATCAGGCGGAATCGCTTGATCGTCTCGACGCGCGCGAAATTCTTGTTGACCTTTTCGATCTCGCTCTCGATCAGGTCCTGCACTTCCTGCGTGCGGCAGAGCGAAGTGAAGTTCGTGAACGGCACGTCGCGGTCCTGCGCGTATTTCACTACGTTGTCGTAGTCGATCATGATCAGGCAGCTCAGGAATTTCCGGTTGTCGCCGATCACGACCGCGTCGGAGATATAGGGCGAGAACTTGAGCTGGTTCTCGATCTCGGAAGGCGTGATGTTCTTGCCGCCCGCCGTGATGATGATGTCCTTCATGCGATCCGTGATGCGGAACCAGCCCTGGTTGTCCTCGGCGCCGACATCGCCGGTGTGCAGCCAGCCGTCTACGACCGTTTCCGCGGTTTTCGCCGGATTGTTGAGATATCCCATGAAGACGTGGGGCCCGCGCAGAAGAATCTCGTTCTGGGGCGAGAGCTTCACCTGCATATTCGGCATGGGCCGCCCGATGGTGCCGAGCCGCAACTCGCCCGCCGGCGGACAGGTGACGATGCCGACGCTTTCGGTCTGGCCGTAGACCTCGCGCATGTCGAGGCCGACCGAGTGATACCACTTGATGAGATCAGGCGAAATCGGCGCGGCGCTGGTCACGATCCAGCGCGCGCGATGCAACCCCACCATGCGCTTCAGATTGCGCAGCACAAGAACATCCGCAATCCAGAACGCGGCCTTGAGCAGTGCGGACGGTGCCTTGCCCTCGAGCTTCCGCTCGACGATGCGATTGCCGATTCCGAGCGCTGTCTTGTACGCGAACTGGCTCAGCGGCCCCGCGTCGCGCAGCCGCAAAATCAGGCCGGAATAAAACTTCTCCCAGAGCCGCGGCACGGCGAAGAACACGGTCGGCTGCACTTCCTGCATGTTCTCCACGATGGTCTCGGGACTCTCCGCGAAATTCACGACCGTGCCCGCAACGATCTGCCAGTATGCCGTGAAAGACCGCTCGGCGATGTGGCAGAGCGGCAGAAACGAAAGCTGCTCGTCGCCTTCGCGCAGGTCGAAGGCGTTTCCGACATTCATCATCTGGAAGAGAATGTTGCGATGGCTGATCATCGCGCCCTTCGGCGCGCCGGTCGTGCCGGAGGTATAGATCAGGATGGCAAGATCGCCGGGCTTTCCGGCGGCTAGCTCCTTCTCCCAATAGCCCGGATTCCTTGTTTCGAACTCGCGGCCGAGCCGCATGAGTTCCTCGAACGATATCACCATCGGATCGGAGAAATCCTTGAGCCCCTCCTGGTCGATCACGACGATTTTCTTCAGACTCGGACAGCGGTCGCGCACCTCAAGAATCTTGTCGAGCTGCTCCTCGTTCTCCGCGATAAAGACGGCCGTGTTGCTGTCGCTGACGATATACTGCACCTGCTTCGCGGAGTCGGTCGTATAGACCCCGTTGGTAACGGCGCCGATGCCCTGCGTGCCGAGGTCGCTGTAGAGCCACTCCGGCATGCCTTCGGCCATGATGGCAACGACGTCGCCCCGCTTCACGCCGAGGGCGGCAAGCCCGAGACCGGTGTGTTTTACGTTCTCGCCGTACTGCGCCCAGGCCGTCGAGCGCCAGATGCCGAGATGCTTGTAGCGCATCGCGATCTTGTCGCCGCGCTCCTGCACTTTCTGCCAGAAGAACCGCGGCAGCGTTTCGCGTTCAATAAGCCGCAGGATCGCCGGATCGACTTCGACGCCGGTAATCGGATCGCGGGACAATGCAATGTTCATGCTCTGCCTCCAGACGGTTCCATCAGCGCCACGTCTTGCGCTTCTTCCAGCGCCGCTTGCCGCGAACGCCTTCCTGCTTCATACCGAGGTAGAATTCCTTGATATCTTCCTTTTCGAGCAGCCGCGCGCAGGTGTCTTCCATCACGATGCGGCCCACTTCGAGCACATAGCCGAAATCGGCGGCATGCAGCGCGACGTTGGCGTTCTGCTCGACCAGCAAGATGGTAGTTTTCTTCTCTTTGTTGATGCGCGAAATGATCTCGAAGATTTCCTTGACCAGCTTCGGGGAAAGGCCGAGCGATGGCTCGTCGAGCAGCAATAGCCGCGGTCGTGCCATCAGCGCTCGCCCGATCGCGAGCATCTGCTGTTCGCCGCCGGACATGGATCCCGCAGCCTGGCCCGCGCGCTCCCGCAGCCGCGGAAAGTAGCCGTAGACTTCCTCGATGTCGGCCTCGATGCCGGAGTCGCTCCGCGTATAGGCCCCCATCAGCAGATTTTCGCGCACCGTCAGGAACGGGAAGATTTCACGTCCCTCCGGAACATGACCGATACCGAGTCGCATGACGCGGTCGGGATCCATGTTGCGGATTTCCTTGCCCTCGAAAGTGATGCTGCCTTTCTGCAAATCCATGACGCCCGAGATCGCCTTCAGGATCGTGGTCTTGCCGGCGCCGTTCGCGCCCAGCACCGTCACGATTGAACCCTCCGGCACTTCGAGACTCACGCCGCGGATCGCCATGATCGGCCCGTAATAGGTTTCGATATTGCGGAGCGTGAGGATCGGCGCGTTCATCGTCATGTCCCGAGATATGCTTTGACGACTTCGGGATGCTCCTGCACTTCGCGCGGTGTCCCGGTCGCAATGACGCGGCCGTAGTTCAGCGCCAGCACCTCGTCGGATACCTCGCTGACCAGTGCCATATCGTGCTCGACCATCAGCACCGTGATGCCGAGATCGTTCTTGATGTCGTGAATCCAGAACGCCATGTCCTCGGTTTCTTCGGTATTGAGGCCGGAGGACGGCTCATCGAGGAGCAAGAGCTTCGGTTCGGTGCAAAGCGCGCGGCCGAGCTCGACCACCTTGCGCACGCCGTATGGCAAGCCCGCGATCAGGCTGTCGCGGTAGTGCTCGAGATCGAGAAAGTCGATGACCTTCTCCACCTTCTCCCGATGCTCGACCTCCATGCGCCGCACCGAAGGCGTGAAGAGGATTTCGGAGACGAGACTGCTCTTGCGATGCGCGTGGCGGCCGAGCAGCAGGTTCTGCAGAACCGTCGCATGCTCGAACAGTTCGATGTTCTGGAACGTGCGCGCGATTCCGAGCGCCGCCACCTTGTGCGGCGCCACGTTCGTGATCTCGCTGCCCGCATAGTACAGCGCGCCATGCGACGGCTCGTAGATGCGGCTGATCAGATTGAAGAGCGTGGTCTTGCCGGCGCCGTTCGGTCCGATGATGGTAAAGACCTTTCCCTCGCTTACCGAAAAACTCACGCCGTCGACGGCCTTGATGCCGCCGAACTGCACCGCGACGTCTTTTGCTTCCAACAGGTTCACCGGAAGCGCTCCGATTTCGTGTACGACTTCTGGCGTTTGAAGGTTGCACGCTTGTAGAGCGGGAACAGCGAGAAATAGAGCTTGATCTTGCGCCAGCGGCCATAGAAGCCCAGCGGCTCGAAAAGAATGAACAGCACGAGGATCGTGCCGAAAATCCCGGGCTCGAGTCCGGGCTGGCGCGCGATCGTGCCGGGCAGAAAGTCGCGCAGGATCGCGATCAACTGCGGCAACGCGCCGACAAAAATCGCGCCGAAGATCGCGCCGTGGATCGATCCGAGGCCGCCGACCACGACCATCAACAGCAGCTGAATCGACAGCAGAATGTTGAAGGCGTCCGGCGCCAGAAAGCTGATCTTGTGCGCAAACAGCGTGCCTGCAAGCCCGGTGAGGCCCGCGGACATCGCAAATGCGAGCGTCTTGTAGGCGGCGAGATTGACGCCCATCGACTGCGCGGCGATCTCGCTGTCGCGGATCGCAACGAAAGCGCGGCCTACGGGCGAGCGCAGCACGTTGAGCGTGGCCCATATCGAGAATACGAGAAACGCGAGCGAGACGAAATAGAACGGTACCGTGTCGGTCAGCGTAATGCCGAAGATTTCCGGCTTCGGGACCGCAAACCCCGCAAAGCCGCCGGTCACGCTGTCCCACCGCGACAATGCCTGTTCGACGATGAAGGCAAATGCGAGGGTCGCGATCGCAAGATAGACGCCGGTGAGCCGCAGCGCCGGGAACCCTATCATCGCGCCGAAAATTGCGGTCAAGAGCGTTGCCGCCGGCACGGTCACGACAAGCGGCAGACCCATCTTGAGCAGCACCGCGTGCGTGTAGGCGCCGATGCCGAGAAACGCCGCATGGCCCAGCGAAACCAGGCCCGTGTAGCCGGTCAGGATCATCAGCCCGACGCCGGCAATCGCAAGGATGAAAACGTAGCTCAGCTCGCCGATCCAGAACTCGTGGAGCAGCAGCGGCGCCGCCAGAAGCGCTATAGCTAGCGCGCCGTACCAGAAGCGGTCGACATTGTCCCGGAACAGATCGATGTCCTGCTCGTAGCGGGTCTTGAACTGGAAGCGCATAACCTACACCCGCTTCCGCCCGACCGCGCCGAACATGCCCTGGGGATAGAGAATGAGCACGGCGAGGATCACGACATAGGCCGCAATGTCCTTGAAGCCCTCCTTCAGGTAGATGCCCGAGAACTGCTCGATAATGCCGATAATGACACCGCCGACGACCGCACCGGGAATGGAGCCGAAGCCGCCGAGCACGGCCGCCGCGAAGGCTTTCAGACCGATGAGGCCGATATTCACGTCGATCAGCACGACGGGCGCGAGCAGAATCCCCGCGACCGCGGCAACGCCGGCCGAGATCGCCCAGATCAGCGAGAAGATGCGCTTCACCGGAATGCCCATGTAATAGGCGGCAAGCTGATTCTGCGAAACCGCCTGCATCGCAATCCCGATCCGGGTGAAGCGAAAGAACAGATACAGCAGCAGACAGAGCAGCGCCGTGCCCACGATGATCGAGATGCTGACGTCGGCAATCACGAAATTGCCGATCCTGACCACGCCGCCGGTGAACGGCGTTTCGAAGCCGCGCGTTTCCGTGCCCCAGATCATGGATGCAGCCGAGCGGAACATAAAGCCGAGCCCGATGGTCAGCATCACAATCGCAAATTGCGGCTGTCCGATCACACGCCGCAGCACGACCGCGTCGAGCAGGTAACCGAAGATCGCCATGACGGCGATCGCGCCCGCAAACGCCACCCAGTAATTGACCCCCGCACCTGCAATCAGGCTCAAGGCCACGAATGCGCCGAGCATCATCAGATCGCCCTGCGCGAAGTTGACCATCTCGGTCGCTTTGTAGATGAGCACGAAGCCCAGCGCGATCAGGCCGTAGATACAGCCGGCCGCCGCGCCATTGATCAACAGCTGCGCAAGCTCGGTCACGTTTCCTCCCCTCGCCGGCGATCTGTGCCGCCTTGGGCCGCGGCGCCGGTTGCTCCGGCATGATTGCGGCCTCGCCCGCGGGATTTCTGTCCCGCGCAGCGGAAGAAACGCTACCGCGCGCAAAAAGATTCAGTCAAGCGCTTGCTTGAATATTCCAAGACGAGGATTGCTGCGGCTGCGAAGACGAGGATGGCGTCGCGCCGGCTGCGGTCAAGGGCAGATCGCTGTACTACGCGAGGAATGCAAACCGATTCCGTTCGACACAATCGTCGATCGAAGGCAACGCATCGCGCTCGGCAATCGACGACAAGTGCGGCCCCAGATCGCGCAAAAGCCCCGTACCGATGCGGTAGATCCAGCCGTGCAGATTCAGCTCCTGCCCGCGTGCCCAGGCATTCTCCACAATTGGCGTCGCGGCAAGTCTGCGTACCTGCATCTCGATATTGACTTCGCACATGCGGTCGAGCCGCTGCGCCGGCGGCAGGGCGTCGAAGACTTTGCGGTGCTTCCGGTAGAACATCGAAACCGGCTGCAGCCAGTGATCGAACAGTTCCCCGCGCTCCGGCGCGAATACGCGGTCGATCCCGCCGCAGCCGTAGTGCCCGCAGACGATGATATGGACGACTTTCAGGTGTTCGACCGCGAACTCCAGCACCGAGAGAATATTGAGATCGCTGGTGTGCACTACATTCGCGATGTTCCGGTGCACGAAGACCTGGCCGGGATCGAGCTCCAATACGTCATTGGCGGTCACACGGCTGTCGGAGCAGCCGATCCAGAGATAGTTCGGCTGCTGCTGCGCCGCCATGCGCGAGAAGAACTGCGGATCGCTTGCAGTTTTTCGTTTAGCCCATTGCACGTTCCGGGCAAGCAGCGGTTCCAGGGTGCGACCCATGATAAGGAATGTGGCTCTACGTTGCCGCTACGCGCTCGAGCGCGCGATGCAGGCAGACCCGCGCCGGGTCGCCGCTTCTGGAAATCTGGCCGAGCAAGGTCAGCCATTCCTCTTCGGAAGCCTGCGCGGTGTAGCGCTGCACGGCGGCGTTCGCAAACTCGCCAAGCGTCTCTCCCTCGGCATCTGCCAGTTCCCGAAGGCGCGCAACCAATGCGATATCGCCCAGAGAAAGGAGATACTCGGTCACAGCCGACTCGTCGGAGAAGGTCTTGAGAATGTCGCCAAGCAGCATCGCCATGTTTCCTAATTCACCCGATGCTCTTGCGCTCCCGCGAGATCGATACCTTCGATCTTCGCACGCGATATCAGAAGTGCGATGTATTGGGCCGCTGCGCGCCGCTCTACCGCCTCGTGCAGGTATTCCGCGATGCGTTCGCGTACGGCCTCATAGGGGACCTGCTTTCCCTCGATCTTGCGGTCGAGACGGATGACGTGAAAGCCGTAGCGGCTCGCGACGGGATCGCTGATCGCGCCGGGCGACATCGCAACCAGTGCCCGCTCGAACTCAGGTGTCGTTTGGCCGGCGGTAAGCTGCCCCAGATTTCCACCCTGCTCCGAAGAGGGGCAATCGGAATGCGTTGCCGCGAAGATTTCGAATTTCTCGGGAAACAGGCGGAGCTCCGAAGCGATCTTCTCGATCCTCCCCTGCGCGGCGCGGTAGGCAGCGGCGTCGCGCTTGTCGGCCGCGATCAGAATGTGCGCGGCTTCGTAGATCGTCACCGAACGAAAGCGTGAGTGGTTGCTTTCGTAATAGCGCAGGCACGCGGCCTCGTCAGGCTCCGGAGTTGTTACCTGCCGCTCGAACAGTTCGCGGATCAGCGCCTCGTCTGCGGTCTCGGTGCGGCCGTCCACCGTAACCGGGACCGGCACCATACCGAGCCGCCTGGCCTCCGAGAGCAGAAGATGACGGATCACCAGCGCCTTCGCGGCACTGTGCCAGGCGTCGATCGGCTTCTGCGCGGGATAGTACTGCGCTTCGCGCGATATTTCCGCGCGCGGCACTTCAACGCCGTTCACCCGTATCGGTCTAGGCTTCGGCAGTTCGATGGAATGCAGCGAACAGGACATGCGTCGCTCCCCGATCAGCCCGGACGCTTGGCTTGCACAGTGTAGTTCGTAGCCGCGACATTGCGCTTGCCGAGTGTCTGATTTCTCGTGCGGACCACCTGATAGCCACGCCGGCCGAGATACCAGACCGGAGCGCTCCAGATATGCACAAGCCGCGTGAACGGGAAGACGAGGAACAGCGTCATGCCGAGCAGGAGATGCAGCTTGAAGATGATATGCACGTCCGCGACCTGCGCTGCGACGCCGGGCTGAAGCATCAAAATCCCCTGTGCCCAGGTCATGAACTTCACCATTTCGTGGCCGTCGAGATGACCGAGCGAAACCGGGATTGTCGACATCCCGAGAATGAGCTGCGCGTAGAGCAGAAGCAGAACTGCAATGTCGCCGAAGGACGACGTCTTGCGGATCCGCGAGTCGAAAAGGCGCCGGTGCACAAGCAACGTGAGTCCGATGAAGCACATCACGCCGGCAACGCCGCCGACCACGATCGCCATCCATTGCTTGAAGCCGTGCGAAATGCCTAGCGCGTCGAAAACCTGGATCGGCGTAAGCAGGCCTACGAAATGGCCGGCGAAGATAACGAGGATGCCGACATGAAATAGATTCGACCCCCAGCTCAACTGTCGGCGGCGCAGAAGCTGGCTCGATCCGCTGCGCCAGGTGTATTGCTCGCGGTCGAAGCGCAGCCAGCTTCCGACCAGAAACACGGTCAGACAAACATACGGATACCATCCGAACAGGATATAGTTGATGGTGTCACGCATTCTGGCCTCCCGTCGAATATCGGATTACCGGCTTGTTGCTCGGAACGTTCACGCCCGGCGCCGGACGACGGCCTGCGCGAACCTTTGCCACGATCTCGTCCTTGCAGGAGGAGTCTGCCCCCGGGCCGAAGCGCACCTCCTCCTCTTCCCACGCCGCATCGAGCGCGGCGAGATCGTCGGCAAGCGGATCGGGCTGCCCGAGAATTTGCTCCACTGCGTCCCGCGCCGGAAGCTCGCTCGATAGCGAAACCAGCGCCTGAAACACGCCCTGGTAGGGCGAGTTTCGCTTCGCCAGCCGCTCTCCCATCGCGGTCAAAATATTGATCGGCTGCCCCAGAAGATCGGACGCCTCGCTCGGAGGTAACGTCGACAGAAACTCGAGGAACAGCGGAACGAAATCGGGCAGTTCGGATGTGCCGATCTCGAGCCCGTGCGCAGCGTAGTGATTCTGAAGATCGACCATCGCCTGCCCGCGGTCGCGGCTCTCGCCGTGAATGTGCTCGAAGATATGCAGAGAAAGCGAACGCGAACGGTCGAACAGATCCGTGTAGCGCTCCTGCAATTCGTAGAGATCGTCGTTGGCGAGACTGTGCATGAGTAGCCGAAGCTGCGCACGGGCACCATCCGAGAGGCTGGCGCAGCTATCGAGAATCCGTTCGATCTGCGGCGCCGCCTCCTGCAACTCGCGGGACGGATAGGTGAGCAGCGCGGAAAGCGCCTTGAAAACGTTCATCACGCCACCTCCATCGGCGTTTTCGCGCGCTTCTTCGCGCCGAACAGGTCGATTTCGTTTTCGCCGCTCGAGCAACCGTTTCCGAACGAGAAGCCGCACGCACCACGGATATCGTAGGCGTCCTCGTCGATTTCGCGATGTGCGGTCGGAATGACGAAGCGGTCTTCGTAGTTCGCGATCGCCATGATCTGATACATTTCCTCGATCGCAAGACCGCTAAGGCCCACGCGCTTCGCGATGTTCTCGTCGAGCAGGCCATCGACCGTTTTCGCGCGCATGTAGGCGCGCATCGCAAGCATCCGCTCGAGGCCGAGCGCAACCGGCTCTTCCTTGCCTGCGGTCAGAAGGTTCGCGAGATACTTGAGCGGGATACGGAGCGAGCGCACGTCCGGCATCGCGCCGTCGTGGCCGATTTTCCCTGCGGCCGCCGCCGACTGGATCGGCGAAAGCGGCGGCACATACCACACCATCGGCAGCGTGCGGTATTCCGGGTGCAGGGGGAACGCGACCTTCCATTCCATCGCCATCTTCCAGATCGGCGAGCGGCGCGCGGCCTCCAGCCATGCCTCCGGCACGCCGTCGCGGCGAGCGGCCGCGATCACGTCGGGATCGGACGGGTTGAGAAATACCTTGAGCTGGGCCTCATAGAGATCCTGTTCGTCAGGAACGCTCGCCGCCTCCTCGATGCGGTCGGCGTCATAAAGAATGACACCAAGGTAGCGAATGCGTCCGACGCAGGTTTCCGAACAGACCGTCGGCTGACCCGCCTCGATGCGCGGAAAGCAGAAGATGCACTTCTCGGATTTTCCGCTCGACCAGTTATAATAGATTTTCTTGTAGGGGCAGCCGGAGACACACATGCGCCAGCCGCGGCACTTGTCCTGGTCGATCAGCACGATGCCGTCTTCTTCGCGCTTGTAGATCGCGCCGGACGGACACGCCGCGACGCAGGCCGGATTGAGGCAATGCTCGCACAGCCGCGGCAAGTACATCATGAAGGTTTTTTCGAACTGGCCGTAGATATCCTTCTGCACACCTTCGAAATTCACATCCTCCGAGCGCTTGGCGAACTCGCCGCCGAGAATTTCCTCCCAGTTCGGGCCCCACTCGATCTTCTCCATCCGCTCGCCCGTGATCAGCGAACGCGGCCGCGCGGTCGGAAACGCCGGCAACTCCGGCGCCTTCTGCAGGTGCTCGTAATCGAACGTAAACGGCTCGTAATAGTCGTCGATCTCGGGCAGATCGGGGTTGGCGAAAATCTTCGCGAGCACGCGCCACTTGGCGCCGATCCGCGGCTCGATCTTGCCGTTGCGCTTGCGGCGCCAGCCCCCGTTCCAGCGTTTCTGGTTTTCCCAGTCCTTGGGGTAACCGACGCCGGGTTTGGTCTCGACGTTGTTGAACCACGCGTATTCCATCCCTTCGCGGTTGGTCCAGACGTTCTTGCAGGTGACCGAACAGGTGTGACACCCGATGCATTTGTCGAGGTTCAACACCATTGCGATTTGCGCACGAACTTTCATTCCGCGGCCTCCAGGTTGGGAGCGGCATTCGGGTTAGCAGGCTGGTCGGCGGTCGGCTGATCGAGCCAGTCTACCTTCGCCATCTTGCGGACGATGACGAACTCGTCGCGATTGGTGCCGATCGTGCCGTAGTAGTTGAAGCCGTAAGACTGCTGGGCATAACCGCCGATCATATGCGTCGGCTTCACGACGGCGCGGGTCACCGAATTATGGATCCCGCCGCGCTGGCCGGTAATCTCCGAGCCCGGCACGTTCACGATCTTCTCCTGCGCGTGATACATCAGGCACATGCCGTCCTTTACGCGCTGGGAGACCACCGCGCGCGCAGTCAACGCACCATTTGCGTTGTAGGCTTCGATCCAGTCGTTATCGACAATGCCGGCCTTGGCCGCGTCGTTCTCGGAGATCCAGACGATCGGACCGCCGCGCGAGAGCGTCAGCATCAGCAGGTTGTCGGTATAGGTGGAATGGATGCCCCACTTCTGGTGCGGGGTGATGAAGTTGAGAACGATCTGCTTCTCGCCGTTCGGCTTCGAGTCGATCACCGGTTTCACCGTCTTCAGGTCGACCGGCGGACGATAGACGCAGAGCGCCTCGCCGAACGCGCGCATCCACAAGTGATCCTGATAGAGCTGCTGACGGCCGGACAGCGTGCGCCACGGGATCAGCTCGTGCACGTTCGTGTAGCCGGCGTTGTAGCAGACCTTCTCGGATTCCAGCCCTGACCAGGTCGGCGCCGAGATGATCTTGCGCGGTTGCGCTACCACGTCGCGGAAGCGGATCTTCTCGTCCTCCTTCGGAATCGCGAGATGGGTGTGATCGAGACCCGTTGTCTGCGAGAGCGCCTTCCACGCCTTCACGGCCACCTCGCCGTTCGTTTCGGGAGCGAGCGAAAGAACCACTTCGGTCGCGTCGATATCGGATTCGATCTTCGCAAGGCCTTTGGTGACGCCCTGCTCCGTCACGACGCCATTGAGGCGCTTCAAGAGCTCGACTTCGTGCTGTGTGTTCCAGGCCATGCCCTTCACGGCATTGCCGAGCTTGTCCATCAGCGGTCCGAGCGCGGTGAACCGCTTGTAGGTGTTCGGATAGTCGCGCTCGACCACCGCCACCGCCGGCATGGTCTTGCCGGGGATCGGCTCGATCTCGCCCTTCTTCCATTCCTTGACGTCGATCGCCTGAGCGATTTCGTTCGCGGTGTCGTGCTGGATCGGCGTAAGCACGACGTCCTTTTCCACCCCCAGCACCTCGGGCGCGACTTCAGAGAACTTTTTGGCTATGGCCTTGTAGATGTCCCAATCGCTTCGCGCCTCCCACACCGGATCGACCGCGGCCGTCAGCGGATGGATGAACGGGTGCATGTCGGAAGTGTTGAGATCGTTCTTCTCGTACCAGGTGGCGGTCGGCAAAACGATGTCGGAGTAGACGCAGGTCGTCGACATGCGGAAGTCGAGCGTGACCAGAAGATCGAGCTTTCCTTCCGGGCCCTTGTCGCGCCACGTCACTTCTTTCGGCTTCTTCTGGCCGGTCTCGCCGAGGTCCTTGCCCTGCACGCCATGTGTCGTACCGAGGAGATGCTTCAGGAAATATTCGTGGCCCTTTCCAGACGAGCCGAGCAGATTCGAACGCCATACGAACATGTTGCGCGGCCAGTTGTCCGGGTGATCCGGATCCTCGCAGGCCATCTGCAACTCGCCCGATTTCAACCCCTTCGCGACGTAATCCTTTGCCTCGATTCCTGCGGCCGCCGCTTTCTTCGCTACATCGAGCGGGTTCTGCTTGAGCTGCGGCGCAGACGGCAGCCAGCCCATGCGTTCCGCGCGCACGTTATAGTCGATCAGCGCACCGTCCCACGGACCGGCAGGTGCGGTCGGCGAGAGAATTTCCTCGACGCCGACGGTTTCGTAGCGCCACTGGTCGGTGTGCGCATAGAAGAACGAGGTCGAATTCTGCTGCCGCGGCGGACGGCCCCAGTCGAGGCCGAACGCGAGCGGCAGCCAGCCGGCCTGCGGCCGCAGCTTCTCCTGTCCGACATAGTGCGACCAGCCGCCGCCCGACTGGCCGACACAACCGCACATCACCAGCATGTTGATGACACCCCGGTAATTCATGTCCGAGTGGTACCAGTGGTTCATCGCGGCCCCGATGATCACCATCGAGCGGCCATTGGTTTTCTCGGCATTCAGCGCGAACTCGCGTGCAACCGTGATGATCTGGTCGCGCGGCACACCGGTGATCTTCTCGGCCCAGGCCGGCGTATAGGGTGCGATGTCGTCGTAGGACTTTGCGACATTCGGATCGCCGAACCCGCGCTCGAGCCCGTAATTCGCAACGAACAGATCGAACACGGTGGCAACCAGCGCCTCTCCGTCCTTCAGTTTCACGCGCTTGGCCGGAACCTTGCGCATCAGCACATCCGGATGGTCGGTTCCGGTGAAGTGATCGTGTTCGCGGTTGCCGAAATAAGGGAAACCGACGTTAGCGAATTCGTCCTTCGCCATCGCCAGCGAGAGCCGCAGACTGGTGTCGCGGCCATCGGAGTCTTTCTCTTCGAGGTTCCACTTTCCCTTCTCGCCCCAGCGGAAGCCCACCGAGCCGCGCGGCACAACGACGCTCTCCGAGGTTTCGTCGAAGGCGACGGTCTTCCATTCCGGATTGTTCTTCTCACCGAGACTGTCCGCAAAGTCGGACGCCCGGAGCAGCCGGTCCGCCACCAGCTTCCCGTTCTGCTCTACGAGCTTCACCAGCATGGGCATGTCGGTGTACTGGCGGACATAGTCCTCGAAGTACTTCGCCTGCCGGTCGAGATAGAACTCGCGCAGAATGACATGCCCCATCGCCATGGCGAGTGCCGCGTCCGTTCCCTGTTTCACCGAAATCCAGAGATCGGCGAACTTCGATGCCTCCGAATAGTCGGGGCAGATGACGACGCTCTTGGCGCCGCGGTAGCGGGCTTCCGTATAGAAATGCGCATCGGGCGTGCGCGTCTGCGGAACGTTCGAACCCCACAGAATAAGAAAGCCGGAGTTGTACCAATCCGCGCTTTCCGGAACGTCGGTCTGCTCGCCCCAGGTCTGCGGCGACGACGGCGGCAGATCGCAGTACCAGTCGTAGAACGACATGCAGACGCCGCCGATGAGCGAAAGGTAACGCGATCCTGCGGCATAGGAAACCATCGACATCGCCGGAATCGGCGAGAAACCGATGACGCGATCCGGGCCATGCTTGCGGATCGTGTAAGCATTCGCAGCGGCGATGATTTCGGTAACTTCGTCCCAGTTCGCACGCACGAAGCCGCCGAGCCCGCGCTTCGTCGTATATTCCGCACGCTTCTTCGGATCTTCGACGATCGACGCCCAGGCCGCGACCGGCGAGCGCATCACGCGCGCCTCGCGCCACAGGCGCAACAGCCGCGAGCGCACCAGCGGATATTTCACGCGATTGCCGGAATAAAGATACCAAGAGTAGCTCGCACCGCGCGAGCAGCCGCGCGGCTCATGGTTCGGCAATTCGGGGCGCGTCCGCGGATAGTCGGTCTGCTGCGTCTCCCAAGTGACGATACCGCCCTTGACGTAGATTTTCCACGAGCAGGAGCCGGTGCAGTTCGCACCGTGGGTCGAGCGCACGATCTTGTCGTGTTGCCAGCGCTTGCGGTAGCCGTCTTCCCAGCGGCGGTCTTCGGACGTCGTGATGCCGTGCCCGCCGGAGAAACTTTCCGCGCTCTTCTTGAAGAAGGTCAGTCGATCGAGGAAGTGGCTCATTTTTCTATCCAATCGGTTTTCGTTTTCGTATCCGATACTGGTCGGCGTTCAATTCAGGCGTGCCCCCTAAGTACTGTTACGGAGGCTGGTGAGCGCGCCCGATTCAGCAGGGTTTCTCCGCGCCCTTGCGCGCGTAGAACCACCAGTTGATTGCGATGCAGATCAGGAAGAAGACCGCCGCCCAGTAGAAGAAGGGATTGGGCGAACCGAACCACGCGATCGTGTAGCCGATCATCAGACCGCAGGCGAAAGGCCCATAAGCCGCCATCGCGCCGGTCCATCCGATCACGCCGCCCGCCTGCCGCGGCGGGAAGATCATCGGCATCTGCTTGAAGGTTGAAGCGTTGCCGATGCCGGCGAAGAAAAACAGTCCCAGCATCGCAGCGACAAAGTAAGGAAACTCCGCCATGGACTTGGGCGAGGTGAAGAAGGTGACTGCGATCGTGCAGATCACCATGCCGATTCCGGACCAGTGCGTGACGCGCGCGCCGCCCAGACGATCAGACAACGGACCCGCAAAAATGCGGGATATGGAGCCTACAAGCGGACCGAGGAACGCATAAGCGAGCGGGTCCGGCGCACCCGGCAGCGAGCCGTAAAGCTGCTTGATCAGAAGCGGGAAAGTCGCAGAGAGCCCCGAGAACGAGCCGAACGTCATGATGTAGAGCAGCGTCATGTTGAACGCATGCTTGTCCTTGAAGATATCCAGTTGCTCGCGAAAGTTCGCGCGCACCGGCACGCTCTTCAGCATGAACCAGGCGGCTACACCGAAGACCACGATGAAGGGAATGTAGATTGCCGTCGCATTCTGCAGCCAGATCGGCACCTTGCTGCCGTCTGCCTTGGTGAAGGTCTGCGGATCGCCGAGCAAGGCGCCTGCGAGCGCAAAGGCGATGATCCACGGGGTCACGAACTGCACCACGCTGACGCCGAAGTTTCCGATGCCCGCCTGAATCGCGAGCGCCGTTCCCTGCAAGCGCTTGGGAAAGAACAGGCTGGTCGACGGCATGAAGGACGAGAAATTGCCGCCGCCGAGACCGGCGAGAAACGCCAGCGTCATCAGCACCCAGTAGGGCGTGGTCGGATCCTGCACCGCGTAGAACCAGCCGACAGCCGGGATCAGCAGCGACAGCGTCGAAATCGCAACCACATGCCGCGTGCCGTAGAGCGGGATCAGAAAGGTGTGAATGATGCGCAGCGTTCCGCCGGCGAGACCGGGCATGGCGGCAAGCCAGAACAACTGCGTCCCCGTCAGATTGAAGCCGAGCGAAGGCAGCCGCACCACGAGGGCCGATACGACGAACCACACGATGAACGCCATAATAAGGTTCGCCGTCGTGATTCCGAGCGTCGCCCAGGCGAGACGCTTGCCCTTGGTTTCCCAAAAGGTGTCGTCTTCCGGACGCCAATCGTCGATCCAGGTGCGTCCTGTTTTTGCGGCGGCATTTTCCACGCGAGCGGTCATCTTTCTCTCCATCTCTCGCTAGTCGGCGTAAGCGGCACGGCGCTTCTTGCCGCTCTCGGGAGCCGTCTTGGGAGGCGACAGCGGTTTCTTCGGCAGAACCTGGCCCAGCACATCGGCGGCCGGCAGGTATTGCGCGCGGGCGAGCTCCGGAATGCTCTTCTTGTCCATGTAGAGGATGGACCAGTGCATCCAGATCAGCGACACGGCGACCACGACGAAAAGCAGCATGAAGCAGCTCGTCCAGACGCCGACGAAATCGTTCATCGCGCCAAAGGCGATCGGAAGCAGAAAGCCGCCAAGACCGCCGATCAGACCGACGACGCCGCCCACGGATCCAACCCGGCCCGGGTAATAGACCGGGATGTGCTTGTAGACCGCGGCCTTGCCGAGACTCATGAAGAAGCCGAGCACAAAGGTCAGCATCGTGAACGGGATGAATCCGATCGCGATCGTGAATTCGATCGGGCCGCGGATTCCGGACACGATATATTTCGTTGCGGGATAGGAAAGCAGGAAGCAACAGATCACCGAACCGATGAAGGTCCAGTACATCACGCGGCGGGCGCCGTACTTGTCGGAGAGCGTGCCGCCGAGAATCCTGAAGATCGAACCGGGGATCGAATAGGCCGCGCCGAGCAGGCCGGCCGTGACGATATCGAGACCGTAGACGCCGACATAGTAGCGCGGCAGCCAGAGCGCGAGCGCAACGAAGCCCCCGAAGACGAAGAAGTAATAGAGCGAGAAGCGCCAGACCTGGAGATTCTTGAGCGGCTCGAGCATCGCCGAGATCGGCTCAGGCTTCAGTCCCGCCTTGCGCCGCTTTTCCAACTCCGGGTC
>JBGFSD010000048.1:0-6916 GCA_041694745.1 Pseudomonadota bacterium | reverse complement strand
AGCGCCTGGGTCGCTGCGGCCACGCCGTACAGAATAAAGTCATCGACCTTGCGGCTTTCCTTCGGCTCCATCCACTGGTCGCGGTTGAAGGTGCCGTCGGAGCCGTCGCCGACCGGGATCACATGCGCGATCTGACAGCGCAGGTCGGAAACCTCGAAGGTGTCGATCTTCTTCGCGCCGCTCCTGCCTTCCAAGAGGCGCTTCCACGTGACTTCGACGCCGCAGCCGAGCGGCGATACCATCCCCAGCCCGGTGACGACGACGCGACGCATCTTTTCTTGAATCCCGTTTGCCGCGCGGGCCGCGCCAGAGCCGCCCGCACCGGAAAAGTCCTGTTTAGGACTTCGAGTTCTTTTCGAGGAACTTGACGGCGTCGCCGACGGTCAGGATCGTCTCCGCGGCATCGTCCGGAATCTCGCAGCCGAATTCTTCTTCGAAGGCCATGACCAGTTCGACGGTGTCGAGACTGTCCGCGCCCAGATCGTCGATGAAGCTCGCCTTGTCGTTCACCTTCTCGGGTTCGACACCGAGATGTTCGACAACGATCTTTTTAACCCGTTCGGCAATGTCGGCCATTGATACACCCTTGGTCGCCCGCAAGCTTGTTCGATTGTGCCGCGAGATTTCCCCCCGCAGCGGGTCCGGCCTTCTTTGTCCGATTGTTAAGCGCCGCGCCAGCGAAAAATGCGGGGGTTCCCCCCGGCTGCCTGCCGCGGCCCTTCGCTCTCGAAACAAGGCCGGGAGCGGTCGTAACATACCCATTTGCCCTGTCAAAGCAGGCAATCCCAGCGCAAATGCCTGGAAATGCTTGTATTTTCTTTCGTCATGCTCGGCCTTGTGCCGGGCATCCACGCCTTAATCGCACGAAACGCTTGAAAGGCGTGGATGGCCGGGACGAGCCCGGCCATGACGCATGGAAAGTCAGCGTATTAAAGCATCGCCATGCCGCCGTTGACGTGAATCGTCGTCCCCGTGACATACGCCGCCTCGTCGGAGGCGAGATAGACCGCGGCCGCCGCAATGTCCTCGGACGTGCCGAGCCGCTTTGCGGGCACGGAATCGAGAATCGCCTTCTTCTGCGCTTCGTTGAGCGCGTCCGTCATCGGGGTCGCGATGAAGCCCGGCGCGATGCAGTTCGCGGTCACGTTGCGGCTCGCGAGTTCGGCCGCGAGCGACTTCGTCATCCCGACCATCCCGGCCTTGGCGGCGGCGTAATTGCCCTGCCCGGCGTTGCCGGTGAAGCCGACCACGGAAGTAATGCCGATGATGCGGCCGAAGCGCTTGCGCATCATGTCTTTCGAGGCCGCGCGGGCGAGCCGGAAACCGGCGGTGAGGTTTACCGCGAGCACCTGATCCCAGTCTTCGTCCTTGAGCCGGATGAAGATGTTGTCCTTCGTGATGCCCGCATTGTTCACGAGGATGTCGACCCGTTCCATCTTTTCGTTAGCGGAAGGAATGAGCGCCTCGACCGCCGCCGGATCGGAGAGATTGCACGGCAGCACATGCACGCGGTCTTTCATCTCGGCGGCAATCGCATCCAGCGCATCCTTGCGCGTGCCGGAAATGGCGACGATCGCGCCCTGCTTGTGCAGCGCTTTGGCGATGGCGGTGCCGATGCCGCTGGAAGCGCCGGTAACGAGCGCGGTTTTTCCCGAAAGATCGAACATCTGTCTCTCCAATCGAATCCGCTTCTACGCCAGTTCCGCCGCCAGCGCACGTTTGACCGCGGGCCGCTCGCCGACGCGGATGAAGTGATCCTTGATTTTCGGGAAGCGGTTGCGGTCGACTCCGTCTGCTTCCAGCCATTGGGTCAAGGTGTAGAGATAGGGGTCGGCGATGGTGTAGCGCTCGCCCATTACCCACGGACCCTTGAAGAAGTTATTCTCGATCAGTTCGAAGCCCTCGCCTACCGACTGCGGCACCTTCTTCTGCATGGCCGCGATGGCCTCGGGCTCGTCCGCCCAGCGGTAGCCCCGCATGCGATGCGCGTGGGCGATGTGTACCGTGGAGCAGAGATAGCTGTTGAACGCCTGAAGTTCGGCGAAGGCAAAAGGATCGTCGAGCGGCGCGAGATTTGATTGCGGATATTGCTGCGCGATGAAGGCGAGAATAGCGGGCACTTCGGTCAGCACGCCGCGCTCCGTTTGCAGCGCAGGCACTCGTGCTTTCGGATTGATCGCACGATATTCAGGCTTGCGCTGGTCTTCGCTCTTGAAGCTCAGTCGCACGGTTTCGTATTTCGCACCGGCTTCCTCCAGCACGATATGCGTTGCCAGCGAGCCAGTATGGGGCGCATAATAAAGCGTCCACATCGCGTGCTACTTCGCCTTATAAGCCGCGACATCGTCCGGCGTGCCTACTGATTGGCCCGAAACTTCCTTCGCGATCCGCTTCAGCAATCCTGTCAGCACTTTGCCCGAACCGGCTTCGACAATCTTGGTGACGCCGTTCGCTGCGAGATATTGCACGCATTCGCGCCAGCGCACGGTGCCCGTCACCTGCTTAACCAGCAGATCGACGATCTCCTGCGGGTCGCTCACGGCACTTGCGGTCACGTTCGCGACCACCGGCACCTTCGGCTTGCTCACCTGAACTTTTGAAAGCGCATCGCGCATCGCGTCGGCCGCGGGCTGCATCAGCGCGCAATGGAACGGCGCGGAGACGGGAAGCATCATCGCGCGGATGCTCTTGCCCTTCGCGATTTCCGCCGCGCGTTCGACCGCGGCCTTGGAGCCGGAAACCACCACTTGCCCGCCGCCGTTATCGTTCGCGACATCGCAGATTTCGCCTTGCGCCGCTTCTGAAGCCAGCGCCTTCGCGGCATCGAGTTCGACGCCGAGCAACGCGGCCATCGCGCCGGTGCCGACCGGGACGGCTTTCTGCATCGACTGGCCGCGAAGCTTCAGCAGTTTCGCGGTGTCCGAAATCGAAAAAGCGCCCGCCGCAGCCAGCGCCGAATATTCGCCGAGCGAGTGACCGGCCACGAATTTCACGTCGCGGGCGAGATCGAGCCCGGCCTCGGCCTCCAGCACCCGGACGACCGCGACCGAGACCGCCATCAGCGCGGGCTGCGCGTTCTCGGTCAGCGTCAGGGTCTCCTGCGGGCCTTCCCACATGATCTGCGAGAGCTTCTGGGAAAGTGCTGCGTCGACTTCGTCGAAGACGGTCTTGGCCACCGGAAACTGCTCCGAGAGCGCCTTGCCCATGCCGACCGCCTGGCTGCCCTGACCCGGAAAGGTGAATGCGAGTGCCATGAAACCCCCGAAAAGTGCTTATTTTACCGGCCCTTGGACACGCGGGAACTGAGCAAGTCAAGCGCCACTAATAATGGTAGCGGCACTGCGCAATCTGGATTTGCTGATTGGGAGCAACACCGACCACGCGATAAACGAGGCGGTCCTCTTGCTTGATGCGTCGCGACCACCAGCCTTGCAGCTCGTATTTAAGGGGCTCCGGTTTCCCGAGCCCCTTAAACGGATCGCGCCGTATATCTTTTATCAGCTCGTGTATTTTTTCGACGGCGTCGTGATCATTAGCGTGCCAGTAAAGATAATCCTCCCAAGCCGTAGGCGTAAAAACCAGATTCATCGAAGGTTGGTCTTCGCCTTCTCGGCAGGATCGATCAGCTCACGCTTTTGCAGATCGCCGCGATCGGCTTCGTCGATGGACTTCAACAGCCGGGCAGCATTGGCTGGGCTTCGGAGCAGGTGCACGGTTTCAATGAGGCCCCGATACTCTTCTTCGGCAATCATGACGACGCTACGGGCATTCTGGCGGGTAACAACCAACTCAGCCCGGCTGTCGCAGACTTCGTCCATGTATTTGGCAAGGTTTCCGCGCAGGTCGGTATAAGAAACGTGAGCCATAGTGCTACCTACAATCTAAGTTTCATGTACAGATATCTGTACATAGTACATGCTTGTCAAGCTACGCAGCTTATAAACCAATAAACCATTGAAAAATATGACTTTCCTTGAGCTACGACAGGAGGCGGTCTTAAGAAGCCACAAGGTCAAACCGCCTTGCCTTCCCCACTAAAACCCCTATAAACCGCGCCTTCTGCCGGTTTCAGGCCGGGAGCTGAATGGAAGGTGGCAAACGCCACAGGGCCGGTCGGCCCGTCTTCCGGTGTTCCCGCCTCTGAGAATTTTCGAGCCTTCGCGAAGGCTCGGAGGGCTCGGCGCCGAACCGGCGCAACACTAGGAAGGCTTATCCATGCCGCTTTACGAGCATGTCTTTCTCGCGCGTCAGGACGTGACCGCGCAGCAAGTCGAAGAAATGATCGCCCAGTACAAGGGTGTGATCGAGTCCGGCAAGGGCGCGGTCCCGAAAACCGAATACTGGGGCGTGAAGTCCCTCACCTACCGCATCCGCAAGAACCGCAAGGCGCACATGGCGCTCCTCAACATCGACGCGCCGGCCGCCGCCGTGCACGAGATGGAGCGGCAGATGCGGATTTCCGAAGACATCATCCGTTTCATGACCGTCAAGGTCGAAGCGCTCGAAGAAGGTCCGTCTGTGATGATGCAGAAGAAGGACCGCGACGAGCGCCGCGGCGACCGCCGCCGCGACCGTGACGGCGAGGAAGGCGGCGACGACGCGCCCGCCGTGTCCGACGACCAGAACGAGGAGGCGAACTGATGGCCATGGGTGCACAGGGCGGCGCGCGCCGTCCGTTCTTCCGCCGCCGCAAGACCTGCCCGTTCTCGGGCGATAATGCGCCGAAGATCGACTACAAGGACACGAAGCTCCTGCAGCGCTACATCTCAGAGCGCGGCAAGATCGTTCCCGCCCGCATCAGCGCGGTCTCCACGCTGAAGCAGCGCGAACTCGCCACCGCGATCAAGCGCGCGCGCTTCCTCGGGCTGCTGCCTTACGTTCTGAAGTAAAGCTCAACTCTAAGCCGTGCGGGGTAACGCCCGCGCGGCCCTGGTTGAGGCGAGGAATGGTTCTTCGCCTCTAACCGCCGGAAAGGGCGGGACAGCTGACGATGCTACAGGTTCTTCTCATCGGCTTGGGTGCGGGTGCAGCTTCCGCGCTCCTGTTTGCCTCGATCATCTCGGGCTCGCCGCTCGCAATCCTGCTGTTCTATCTTTCCGCGCTCCCGCTCATGCTTGCCGCGATCGCCTGGTCGCACATGGCGGGACTGTTCGCGCTGCTGTTCGCTGCGCTTGCGCTTGCGGCCATGCTGACGTCCTGGATCGCCTTTGTCTATCTCGCCGCGATCGCTGTGCCTGCCTACGTGCTCGCCTATCTCGCCATGCTCGGCCGCGAGGTGGCGCCCGCGAGCGGCACGGCGCCTCCGCAGATGGAATGGTACCCGGTCGGGCGGCTCATTCTCTGGGCCGCCTATATCGCCTTCGCGCTCGCGACCTTCGTCGTGCTCCAGTTCGGCACGAGCTTCGAGGAATACCAGAAGGAAATCCGCGCGACGTTCGAACGGGTTTTGCGGTTGCAAGCGCGCGTTGCCGCAGATCAGCCGCTGAAGCTGCCGGGCGTCCAGAACCCGGAGCAATTCCTGAACACGCTGGTCGCGATCATGCCGGCCGCGGCCGCCGTGCTTTCGATGCTGACCAGCATCGTCAACCTGTGGCTCGCCGGCCGGGTCGCGCGCGTCTCGGGCCGCCTGCGCCGCCCCTGGCCGGACCTGAACGAGATTTCGCTGCCGATGGCGGCCGCGATCCTGCTCGCAGCTGCGCTCGCGGTTTCGTTTGCGAGCGGGATGCCGGGCTTCATCGCCGCGATCGCGGTCGCGCTGCTGTTCGTCGCCTATGCCATGGCCGGGTTCTCGGTATTGCACGCGATCACGCGCAACACAGGCGCGCGGACGTGGATCCTGGCCGGCGCCTGGCTCAGCGTGATGCTGCTCGGCTGGCCGCTTCTGTTCGTCGCGATCCTCGGCATCGCCGACAGCGTTTTCGATCTGCGCAGCAAACAAGCCTCGCGCAAGCCGCCCTCACCCCCCATGCAACGGAATTGAGATCAAAGGAGCACTGAAATGGAAGTCATTCTACTCGAGCGGGTCGCCAAACTCGGCCAGATCGGCGACGTGGTGAAGGTCCGCGACGGTTTCGCCCGCAATTTCCTGCTGCCGAACGGCAAGGCGCTGCGCGCGACCGACGCGAACAAGAAGAAGTTCGAAGGCATGAAGGCGCAGATCGAGGCGCAGAACCTCGAGCGCAAGCAGGAAGCCGAGGCGGTCGCGAAGAAGCTCGACGGCAAGAGCGTGATCCTCGTCCGTCAGGCCGGCGAAACCGGCCAGCTTTACGGCTCGGTCTCGACCCGCGACATCGCGGACGCGCTCACCAAGGACGGCTACACCGTCGAGCGCCGCCAGATCGTGCTGAACGCGCCGATCAAGGTGATCGGCCTGCACAGCCTGCCGGTATCCTTGCACCCCGAAGTGCAGGTGAAGATCACCGTCAACGTCGCCCGCACCCCGGACGAAGCCGAGCGCCAGGCGCGCGGCGAAGACCTCACGGTCGCAAAGACCGATCAGGAGGAAGCGCAGGCGCAGGCCAAGGTCGACGCCGGCAAGTTCTTCGAGCAGACGCCCGACGAACTCAAGCCCGCGGAAGAAACGCCTTCCGAAGAGGCACCCAAGGCGTAACCACAGCCTGAAATTCTGCGAAACCCCGGAACGGCAGCGCCTTTCCGGGGTTTTTCTTTGCAGGACGGCGCCGCTTTTTTGAATATTGCCTGCCAATCGCGTTTGCGCTTCAATTTCCCATCCTCGATTGGTGGCTCGATCGAACGGACGCCGGTCGCGGAACGACGAGGCGTGCCATGTTCGAGCGTGTTGTACGGGGCATTTTCTCTTCGATCGTCAGGCAGGGATCGCTGGAGATCGCGATCGCCGGCCGGCCTCATTTTGCCGTGGGCGACGGAACCGGGGAGCCCATCCGCATTCGCTTCA
>JBGFSD010000106.1:0-7000 GCA_041694745.1 Pseudomonadota bacterium | reverse complement strand
TGTGGGACGACGGCGTGATCGACCCGCTCGACACGCGAATGACGCTCGCGCTCGGGCTCTCCGCGGCGCTGAACGCGCCGATTCCGCAGACGAGGTTCGGGGTGTTCCGGATGTAGAGTCTGCGCGAGGGCGGAATTCGGCGGCTCGACTTCCGGCTTGCCCCAGAAACAAGAGGAATCGCCATGTCGCCCCTTAGCGACGACGAACTCGCCGAGTTGCTCGGCCATCTCGAATCCGACCGCGTCGAGCGCAAGCGCGCATGGGCGGGAGATGCGCCGGAGAAGGCACGACAGGCGGTCTGCGCGTTTGCGAACGATCTGCCTGGGCACGATCAGCCGGGCGTGCTCGCGATCGGCGTCGACGACAACGGCAATCCGGCGGGAATCCCGATCACGGACCGGTTGTTGCAGACGCTCGCCGACATCAAGACGGACGGGAGAATCCTTCCGCCGCCCACGCTGACGTTGGAGAGGCGCACGTATCGCGGCGTGCCGATTGCGGTCGTCACCGTCTGGCCTGCCGACGCGCCGCCAGTGCGTTTCGACGGTCGGATCTGGATCCGGATTGGTCCGCGCCGCGGCACCGCAGGCACGCAAGACGAGCGCATCCTGAATGAGAACTGGTTCGACGACCGCATCGAGATCAGCAATCCCGGCGGACCGTACGGCATCGTCACGAAGGAGAACTTCGGCCGCCCGGGCGTTGCCGACTATCGCAATCCGGCGATCGCGGCGGTCCTCAAGACCCTGGGATTCGTGCAGCGCTTCGGCGCCGGCATTGCAGAGACGCACCGGGCGCTTGCCGCGAACGGCAATCCGCCGGTTCAATTCGAGGTCGAGCCCACGTTCGTGCTCGCGACAGTACGGAGCGCCCCATGACCACGCCCGTCGTCACGTTCTTCAACAACAAGGGCGGCGTCGGCAAGACGTCGCTCGTGTTCCATCTCTCCTGGATGCTTTCGGAGCTTGGCAAGCGCGTCGTCGCCGTCGACCTCGATCCGCAGGCCAACCTCACCTCGGCGTTCCTGTCCGAGGACGATCTCGAAGTCCTGTGGGACGTGGACGACGGCGCTCAGCGCAACGGCACGATCTTCCAGTGCCTGCAGCCGCTGACGGAAATGGGCGATATTCGACCGCCGCAGACACAGCGCATCGCCCCGCGGCTGCACCTCGTGCCCGGCGATCTTGCGCTGGCCGGGTTCGAGGACTTTCTTTCGCAGGAATGGCCGAACGCGCTGCGCACCGGCAGCCTGCCGCGTCCCTTCCGTGTGCTCTCCTGCTTCTGGCACGTCGCGCAGCAGGCCGCGGAGCAGCACGATGCCGACCTTATCCTCGCCGACGTCGGCCCTAACCTCGGCGCCATCAACCGCTCGGCGCTGATCGCAGCGGATCACGTCGTCATTCCGCTGGCGGCGGACCTCTTTTCGTTGCAGGGTCTGCGCAACCTGGGACCCACGCTGCGCGCGTGGCGAGCCGAGTGGCGCAAGCGGCTTGACCACTGGCCGAACCCCGCGTTCGCGCTGCCGGCCGGTGCGATGCTTCCGCGCGGCTATATCGTGATGCAGCACGTCGACCGCCTGTCGCGGCCCGCGAAGGCGTACAAGAAGTGGGTCGATCGAATTCCCTCGACCTATCGCGAAAGCGTGCTGGGAGAACAGAAGTCAGCACAGCTCGCGCCGACCGACAGCCATTGTCTGGCGCGGCTGAAGCACTACCGCAGCCTGATGCCCATGGCGCAGGAGGTGCGCAAGCCGATCTTTCACCTGACTGCCGCCGACGGCGCGATCGGCAGCCATGCGTATGCCGTGCGCGACGCGTGGAGCGACTTCAAGGCGCTTGCCGTCGCCATCCTCGACCGCATCGGCCAACCGGCCGAACAGCCCGTCGCATGAGCGCAGTCGGGCAAGGCAGGACCGCCCGGCGCATGCGGGCTGTGCGAATCCGCAAGCCCTGAACGCCTCGACCGGACCCCAGGCCGATGCCGCGCATCTTCGACAACATCGACAAGGAGTTGCTGCCGGCGTTGCGCGCGTCGCTGCAAGTCAGCAACTCGGCCGACTTCTGCGCCGGCTACTTCAATCTGCGCGGGTGGCGGCAAGTTGCCGACCTGATCGGCGCCTATCCGGGCACCGAGTCATCGCGATGCCGCTTGCTCGTGGGCATGCAGAAACTCCCGCAGGACGAGTTGCGCGAAGGTCTGTCGCTGGAAGGCGAGCCGATCGGTCTCGACAAGCAGCAGGCCGACCGCCTGCGGCGCCGGCTCGCCGAGGAGTTTCGCAATCAGCTCGCATTCGGTGCGCCGACGCGCACCGATGAAGCGGCGTTGCGCGCGCTTTCAATGCAGCTTCGCGCGGGCAAGCTCATCGTCAAGCTGTTCCTCCAATACCCGCTGCACGCCAAGCTTTATCTGGTGCGCAGAAGCGACCCGCAGAATCCGCTGATCGGTTACGTCGGCAGCAGCAACCTCACGCTGTCGGGCCTGCTGAAGCAGGGGGAACTGAATGTCGATGTGCTCGACGAAGACGCCTGCCTGAAGCTCTCCGCCTGGTTCGAAGACCGCTGGAACGACAAGTGGTCGCTCGACATCACCGCCGATGTCGCATCGATCATCGAAGAGAGCTGGGCGCGCGAAGAGCCGATCCCGCCTTGTCACATCTACCTGAAGATGGCCTACCACCTCTCGCGCGAGGCGCGCGAGGGCGTGACGGCGTTCCGAATTCCCGCCGTGTTCCGCGACGAGCTGCTCGAGTTCCAGAGCCGCGCCGTGCAGATCGCGGCCAACCATCTGAACAAGCGGCATGGCGTCCTTGTCGGCGATGTCGTTGGGCTGGGCAAGACGCGCATCGGCGCCGCGCTGGCGCGGATGTTCGAGGACGACCACGGCATCGAGACCTTGATCATCTGCCCGAAGAACCTCGTCCCCATGTGGGAGCGCTACCGCAGCCATTACGGCCTGCGCGGCATGGTGCTGCCGCTGACCCTGGCGAGCAAGACGCTGCCGAACCTGCGGCCCTATCACCTGGTGCTGATCGATGAAAGCCACAACCTGCGCAACCGCGAAGGCCAGCGCTATCGGGCACTGCTGGAGTATTTGCGGCAGTGCCAGTCGCGGGTGATCCTGCTGTCGGCAACGCCATACAACAAGCAGTACATCGACCTGTCCAACCAGTTGCGGCTGTTCCTGCCGGAGGACAAGACATTGCCATGCCGGCCGCAACGCGCGATCGAACGGCACTTCGGCGGCAACGAGCGCCTGTTCGAGACCAGGAAGCAGTGCAAGGCCAACTCGCTGCAGGCTTTCGAGCACAGCGAAGAGATGGAGGACTGGCGCGACCTGCTGCGCCACTACATGGTCCGCCGCACGCGTTCGTTCATCCTCGACAACTACGCGCTGCTCGACGAGAAAGGCCGCCGCTACGTGGAGCTGAGCGGCGGCAAGCGCGCCTGCTTTCCGGTCCGCGAGGCGCGCACGCTCGGATTCGCGATCCGCGACGACGACCCCGCCGATCAGTACGCACGGCTGTATGCAGACGACATCGTCGACATCGTCAATCGGTTGACGTTGCCGCGTTACGGGCTCGGCAACTACCTGAAGGACCGCGTCGACCCCAGGCCCACGGCCGCCGAGCAGCGGATGATCGACAACCTCGGCCGCGCCGGAACGCGGCTGATGGGTTTTTGCCGCACGAATCTGTTCAAGCGGCTGGAATCCTCCGGCGCTTCGTTTCTGCTGTCGATCGAACGGCATGTGCTGCGCAACTTCATCCACCTGTACGCGATCGAGAACGGTCTGGACCTGCCGATCGGCACGCAGGACGCGGCCTTGCTCGACACGCGCTTTTTCGACGACGAGGAGAGCCAGGCGGCGTTCGAGCTCGATGATGACGGCGCGGGTTCGCCGGAGGAGTTGATAGCGCAGGAACCCACCGAAGCCGCGCTGCGAACCGCCGCGGTCAAGACCTACCGTGCCTACCAGGCGCTCGGCGCCAAGCGCTTCAAATGGCTGTCGCCTCGCCTTTTCAGGAAGGAACTCGCCGCCGAGCTTCAGGCAGATGCCGAGCTTCTGCTGCGCATCCTGCGCATCGCCGGCCGCTGGGATGCCCGCCGCGATGCCAAGCTCGCCGCTTTGACCGACCTCATCACCAAACGACACAAGAGCGAAAAGCTGCTCGTCTTCACGCAGTTCGCCGACACCGCGCGTTACCTGGAAGGCGAATTGCTCGAACGCGGCGTCAAATCGCTCGGCGCGGTGACCGGAGACACGGACAACCCGACCGCATTCGCGATCCGGTTCAGTCCGGTCTCCAACGAAGCCCGCAAAGAGGTCGGCAAGAGCGAAGAGTTGCGCGTGCTGATTGCCACCGACGTCTTGTCGGAGGGGCAGAACCTGCAGGACGCCGCCATCGTCGTCAACTATGACCTGCCGTGGGCCATCATCCGCTTGATCCAGCGCGCCGGCCGGGTCGACCGCATCGGCCAGCAGGCCGAAGCGATCCAGTGCTATTCCTTCATGCCGGCAGAAGGCGTGGAACGCATCATCCGGTTGCGCGCCAAGGTGCGCGAGCGGCTGAAGCAGAACGCCGAGGTCGTCGGGACCGACGAGGCGTTTTTCGAGGACGACGGCGAAGTCCGAGCGCTGCACAACCTTTACCACGAGAAGGCGGGAGCGCTCGACGATCCGGCCGACGACGAAGTCGACCTGAGTTCGTACGCCTGGCAGATCTGGCACAACGCGGTGAAGGACGACGAGACGCTGCGCAAACGGATCGAGACGCTGCCCAACGTCGTTTACTCCGCCAAGAACGCTTCCCCCCCTCTCCGCGCGGGACAGGGGTCGGGGGTGAGGGCTGACGGGGTGCTGGTCTATCTGCGCACGGCGGAGGAAAACGACGCGCTCGCCTGGCTCGCACCCGACGGCCGAGTGGTCACCGAGTCCCAGCTCGACATCCTGCGCGCCGCCGCCTGCGGCCCCGAGGCCCCCGCTCTTCCCGCGGCGGAGAACCACCACGATCTCGTCAAGCAGGCGGTCAGCAAGCTCGTCGAGCAGGAGCGTTCGATCGGCGGCAACCTCGGCCGCCCCAGCGGCCCGCGCGCGCGGTCGTACGACCGATTGAAAAGACTCGCCGAAGCGCGCAAGGCGACCCTGTTCCCAGACCACGAACTGGAGGCGGCGGTGGACGACATCTACCGCCGCCCGCTGAAGGAGGCCGCCGCGGACACCTTGCGGCGGCTGCTGAAGTCCGGTGTGCGTGACGAGGACTTGGCCGAGCAGGTGAAGATCCTGCGCGAGGAAGGCAAGCTCGTGCAGGACGACGAAGAATTCGCGCGCAACGAACCGCAGATCATCTGTTCGCTCGGGCTGGTCTGAGCATGGACATCGACAACGCGCGCAGATTGCTCGGCGAGTTCAAGTTCGCCCCGCTCTTCACGGAGGAGCTGGGCTGGAGCCAGCCGACCGCCGAACGGCGCGCGATCGTTGCCGAAGCGAGCGGCGGCCTCGTCTACTCGCGCCGCATGATCGCCCAGCTTGCGGGCGTTGCGGTGTTCGAGGCCTGGACCGAGGCGGGTCTTCCCGACCGCAAGGCGCGCGATGCGATCGAACGCGATATCGCCCACAGCTATCGGGAGAACTTGTGCATTTGCGTCGATAAAACGAGTGAAGCCACGCAGAGCTTCTGGGTCTGGGCGAACCGCGGTCGGGACGAGGAAGGCCGCGCCCGGCGCATGTTGCGCGAGCACCCCTATTTCCGCGGCCAACCGGCCGATCTGTTCATCAGCAAGCTGCAGGCGCTGTTCTTCGAACTGGCCGAGGTTGCAGACGGCGCCAACCTCACCGTCATCGCCGTCGCCAACAAGCTGAAGGCGGCGCTCGATGTCGAGCGCGTCGTCAAGCGCTTCTACACCGACTACCGCGACCAGCACCTCGAGTTCCTGGCGTTGATCGAAGGCGTGGACAACGACCGCGACCGGCGCTGGTACGCCTCGATCGTGCTCAACCGGCTGATGTTCGTCTGGTTCCTGCAGCGCAAGGGTTTTCTCGATCACGACGCTGCGACCGGCCGCGGCGACTACGACTATCTGCCGAACAAGCTCGCGGCGTCCAAGGCGCGCGGCAAGGACCGCTTTTTCGGTGAATTCCTGAGCGCGCTGTTCTTCGAGGCGTTCGCCAAAGTCGAGAGCGAACGCAGCGCCAAAGCGCGGCAGCTCGCCGGCCGCATTCCCTACCTGAACGGTGGCCTGTTCCTGCCGCACCGGATCGAACTGGACCACAACAAGAACCTGCGCAACGGCACGACGCTGCGCATCCCGGACCGCGCGTTCGAGGGCTTGTTCGCGGTCTTTTCCCGCTACACGTGGTACCTGAACGACACGCCGGGCGGCAAGGCCGACGAGATCGATCCCGCCGTGCTCGGCTACATCTTCGAGAGGTACGTCAACGTCGTCTCCACCCACGGCCAGAAGGGCCTGGGCGCCTACTACACGCGGCCGGAGATCACCGACTACCTGGCCGAGCGCACGATCGAGGCGCTGATCCTGCAGAAGGTCAACCGCCCCGCGCTGCCGGAACTGAATCTGCCCGCGGTCGAGTTCGACAGCGTGCCGGAGCTGCTGGCGCGCATGGACGGCCGCTTGGCAAAGGAGCTGGCCGACTCGGTGCTGCCGAGTATCAAAGTGCTCGATCCGGCGGTCGGTTCGGGCGCGTTCCTGGTCGCCGCGATGAAGGTGCTGATCGGCGTGTACTCGGCGATCGTCGGCCGCGCCGAGCTGGGCAACGACCGCGAACTGAAGCAGTGGCTGGCAGCCGAGAAGAAACTGCACCGCTCGGTCGCGTATGCGATCCGCCGCCGCATCATCACCGACAATCTGTACGGGGTCGATCTGCTGGAAGAAGCGGCCGAGATCGCCAAGCTGCGCCTGTTTCTGGCGCTGCTCGCGTCGGTACAGCGGATCGACGACATCGAGCCGCTGCCGAATATCGACTTCAACATCCTGCCGGGCAA
>JBGFSD010000045.1:0-7494 GCA_041694745.1 Pseudomonadota bacterium | reverse complement strand
AGCATACGCTGTTCAATTTCACGATCGAGCTGCTGCTGAACATTCCCTCGGCCACGCTCGATACGCTGATCGATTTGATGCAGCCGAACGGGCTCGCTCAGTTCCAGCACTATGTCAGCGGGCTCGATCCTGACGCGCGCCGCTTCTTCGAACTGAAATTCAACAGCCGCGAGTTCGACCGCACCAAGGAACAGGTGGTCGATCGCCTGTTTGCGGTCAAGCGCATCCGCACGCTCTCCCGCATGTTCGCGGCGCCAAAATCGAAGTTCGATTTCTTCACCGAAATGGGCGCCGGTAAGGTCATCCTGATCAACTTGCCGCAGAGCCTGCTGCAGGAGGACGGCGTCGAGATTGTCGGGCGGTTCTTTATTTCGATGATTCTGCTTGCGGCGCACAAACGTCAGTTATTGCCCAAGCACCAGCGGCTCCCCTGCTTTGTCTATATCGACGAATGCCAGGACTTCATCCGGCGCGATCCGAAGATTCCGGTGATCCTCGACCAGGCGCGCAAGCTCAACGTTGCCTTGATCCTTGCACATCAGCGCCTGCAGCAGCTGCAGCCCTATGTGCTCGACGCGCTCTATGGCGCGACCGCGATCAAGTTTGCAACCAAGGTCAGTGACTCCGCGGCGCACGCGCTCGCGCGCGACATGCGGACCACGCCGGATTTCATCCTCGACCAGCCGCCCTATCATTTTGCCGCTTACGTGCGCGGGCTCACTGATCACGCGCTGTCGATCCGGATTCCGCCGACCGACATGAACCGCTTTCCGCGCATGACCGGCGCCGAACACGCGCTGGTGCGCGATCGACTGCGTGCAGTCTACGCGGCAGGCCGCGACCAGGGCCGCCCTGCCGCGACCGGTCCGAGCGAGCCGGCACCGGCCGCGACGTCCACAAGTGAAACGCCGGCCGCGATGCCGTCATCAGGAGATTTGCCGCCGCCGGCCGATGACGATTGGCGGTCCTAGATTTTTTGAGGGGAGAGAGGAATGGGAATCGAGAAAATGCCGAATCGCCCGGGATCAGAACGCCGTGGGGAGCAGGAAACCTGTCCGAATTGCAGGGGCTCAGGCAAGGCGCAGGGCTCGCACTGCCCGCGCTGCCGGGGCACCGGCAAACTACCGAGTGCGCGCTAGACCATGTAACGGCAAAGTTTGATCGACAGCGCAGCGCGGAACACTGCCGCGCTTGCTGCCGCATGCCAACACATAGCGCGCGGTTACAGGCGTGCGCATGAGCGCTAATGGGTTGTCCTCTTCAGCGAGGACGGCCTATGACCATTCCCCCGACGCGCTACAACAGCCGCTCGAACGAGCGTTCGGCACCGCAGCCCGACTTCCGCTTCCGTTCTGATAGGCCCGTTCCAGCGGCCTGCTATAATTGCCGCATATGAGCGACCCAACAGTCGCCAAGGCGGCGCGCAGGCCGCGTTATCGGCGCGCGGCGGAGCCGCCGGCTTTCCGGCTTACCGACGACGATATCGAAATGGTTCGCCAGCTTGCGCGGCACCGCTTCCTGCGCTCAACCCACATCGCGGCCCTGGTCGGCCGCTCGCTCGACCGCGCCAATGATCGCCTCTCGCGGTTATTCCATGCCGGTTACGTTGATCGGCCCCGCGCGCAGCTGGACTACTACCCGAACCGCGGATCGGGCCCCATGGTCTACGCGCTCGGCGACCGCGGCGCCCGTCTGCTCAGCGAAAGCGGGCTCACGTTTTCCAATCTCGAATGGAGCCGCAAGAACCGCGAGGCGGGGCGTCCCTTCATTGAGCACCAGTTGGAAATCATGGATTTCTATGTGGGTGTGCAGATCGCCGCCGCCGCGCGATCGGATTTAAGCGTGCTCCATCCTGACGAACTCGTGGCGTCGTTTCCCGACCAGGTCTTCAGCTCCACCAATCCCTTTGCGCTGCAAACCCGCGTCAACCATCATGGGGTCATGCTGAACGTCGGCATCGTCCCCGATCTAGTATTCGGATTGCGCTTTGCCGATGGCTCGCGCCGCTGCTTCGTGGTGGAGATCGACCGCGGCACGATGCCGATCGCGCGGTCCAACCTCATGCAGACGAGCTTCGAGCGCAAAATGCGCGCCTATCTTTCCGCTTATGCCGCCCGTCAACACGAGCGGCACTTCGGCTGGAAGAGTTTTCGCGTGCTCACGGTGACGACAGATCAAAATCGCATCGACTCGATGCGTGAAGCGCTGGCAAATCTGCGAGTGTCGCATAGCCCGGGAGCCGGACTATTCTTTTTTGCGTCCCGCCCCCAATTGCATACCACTGACCCTCTGCTACACGAATGGCGAGACGGCACTGGCCGCATTGTCTCACTGATCTAACGAACGTTTGACAAGAATCCATTCCTGCGTAGGCTAACAGCAGTCTCCGTCCATCTGATCGGTTCTCGCGGGCAGGCTTGAGGCCATGCGTCCTCACGCCTGCCTACGCAGGACATTGCAACCGCATCAGAGGAGTTCCTAAAATGGCGGACAAAGACGCACCTCGGCAACCGACACACCGCGCTTACGCGGTGATCCGTCGCGAAGGCCAGGATGATTTCTGGCTCAATCTCGGCCTGGTATTTCCGCATAAGGACGGCAGCGGCTTCAACCTTATGCTGCAAGCCTTACCGCTCGATGGAAAAATCGTCTGCCGGGAAATTACGGCTGACGAGGAAGCAGACGAAACCGCTCCCCCACGGCAGAATGTTAGCCGCATTGGGCGGCAATCCACTCGTCGCTGAATTAAAGAAGCCTCGCAAATGCGAGGCTTCTGTTCTTGAAGAAGTCCAAGGTTGAGCGCAGCAGCATTCAACTCAGCTTGCACATCGTTGGAAGCTCGACGCGAATAGCATCCCTTATGCTAATCGCCGTGCTTTACGCATTTTTCTTGTTTCGTATCGTAGTGCTCGCCGGACGGGCACTGTTTGGACTGAGCTAAAGCTGGGGATGCTGTGCCGACGAGAACCGAAAACAGCAACACTAATGTCGATTTCTGCATGTTCCATTCCTTTTGACTCATCTTAGTCCACGGCTAGAACGATAAACGCTGCTTGCCGACTATGTTCCCGACAGAAGAATCTCTATCATCTATCTTGGCACGAAAACGCGCCCATATGTTGTCATTGGCCTTCTACAACACTAATTTCCCGATCCGCCCCAGCAGTGCGAGCAGCGAGGGCTACACTTCCTTAGAATCTATGACGCCCCGGTCCGTGACCGGGTCCGCCAAATAGTCCAATAACAAACAGCACCGTTACCGCTAGGCCGATGAGTCCAAATACGTAAACCCAGCGTGGCGTTTCAGTGGTAGACGGGAAACCAACGATCGGACCCGCATTGAAAATTGGCGCGCGTCCGTATTGAACGCGCCCTGGCGGCTTGTATATGGACAGCGTGGTTGCGGCGAGCAGCAAAAATAACGCAGCACCGGCGTGGATAACTGGGGATGCGCTCCTTATTGCGCTGGCATCGCCACCATACGACGTCGCTTCCGCCAAGCTGGCAAAGAAGCGAAGCGTTGGCATGTATGTGAGCAAAACTACCGCGGCGAAGACGTTGATGAGAAGTTTTGCCAAAATCCAATAGTGCTGAAACATGCCCCATGGCGTAGCCAACGCCTGGATAACGCCGGTTAGCAACGACGCGAAACAAAGTGGAACTATGACAAACCAGCCCGCAAACTCCATCATAAGGTAAGCGGCACGCACAAGCTGTGAATTCTGGCTGTTCAGTCCTGCGATGACCAAAGCAAGAAATGCGGCGACCGCTCCCAGAAACGCCACCGAAGACGCAACATGCGCAGTGAGTGCAGCCTTGCGAAGTCACGGTGCCATTGTCATTGCGGTATGTCCTTATGCCGGCTGCAGTCTTCTAAATCGTCTTTGATCGCAGTCTAAGGGCATTGCCGACGACGCTGACGGATGACAATGCCATCGCGGCAGCGCCGACTATCGGAGATAGCAGCAGACCGAAGACGGGATAAAGTACCCCTGCAGCCAGCGGAACTCCCGCTGCGTTGTAGAGAAAGGCGAAGAATAAGTTCTGCCGAATATTTTGCATCGTCGCCTTTGATAAGCGGCGCGCTCGGACGATACCAATAAGGTCGCCTTTTAAGAGCGTTACGCCCGCGCTCTCTATCGCAACGTCAGTGCCGGTACCCATTGCGATGCCAACGTCAGCGGCGGCTAGAGCCGGAGCATCGTTCACGCCATCGCCGGCCATCGCAACGATCCTGCCTTCGGCGCGGAGCTTCTCGACGATCTTGCTTTTCTGATCCGGCAGCACTTCGGCTTCGACCTCGGTAATGCCGAGATCGCGGGCAATGGCTTGGGCAGTGCCGCGGTTGTCGCCGGTCAGCATCACGATACGGATGTTTTCTTTCTTTAGCGTGTCGAGCGCTTCGCGGGTCGTCGGTTTGACCGGGTCCTTGATCGCAAACGCGCCGGCAGCTTTCGCGTCGACTGCCGCGAAGATCACGGTCGCGCCATCGGCGCGCAGGTGTCCGGCGTCTTGTTCGAACGCGCCGGTGTCGATGCCGCGCTCTTTCAGAAATGCCGCATTGCCGAGCGTTATGCGTTTGCCTTCGACGAAACCGATCGCACCCCTGCCGGTTGGCGAGTCGAACTCACCCACTTCGGAAAGCGAAAGCTGCTTTTCTTTTGCCGCCGTGACGATGGCGTGGGCGAGCGGATGTTCGCTCGCGCGCTCAACGCTTGCGACGAGCCGCAGCAATTCGTCTTCGGCGAATCCCTGCGCGATAATTTTCGTGAGCTTCGGCCTGCCTTCGGTCAGCGTGCCGGTCTTGTCGATCACCAGCGTATCGACGCGCTCCAATCGTTCGAGCGCGGCGGCATTCTTCACGAGCACACCCATCTGCGCCCCGCGACCGACACCGACCATAATCGACATCGGGGTGGCGAGCCCGAGCGCGCAGGGACAGGCAATGATTAGCACCGTGACGGCAGCAACTAAGCCGTATCCAAACCGTGGTTCCGGTCCAAAAATTGCCCAGGCGGCAAAAGCAAGAATCGCAATCGCGATTACGAGCGGGACGAACCAAGCGGAGACGCGGTCGGCGAGGCGTTGGATCGGTGCGGCCGAACGCTGCGCCTGCGCTACCATCTGCACGATCTGCGCGAGCATGGTATCGCGGCCGACTTTCTCCGCGCGCATGATCAGCGCGCCGCTCTGGTTGACAGTTCCCGCGATCAGTTTTGCGTCTTTTTCTTTTGTGACCGGCATCGACTCGCCGGTCACCATCGACTCGTCGAGCGACGAGCGGCCTTCCAGCACCGCGCCATCGGCCGGGATTTTTTCGCCTGGGCGAACACGGAGCCTGTCGCCAACAACGATCGAATCCACCGCTACATCTTCCTCAACGCTATCGTCCCGGATTTTTCGCGCCTGCTTCGGTGCCAGATTCAGAAGTGCGCGGATCGCGCCCGAAGTCTGTTCGCGGGCACGCAACTCAAGCACCTGTCCGAGCAGCACGAGCGCGGTAATCACGGCCGCTGCTTCGAAATAGAGCGCGACATTGCCGTGATGGTCGCGGAACGCGGCAGGGAAAATTCCGGGCACGAACACGGCGACGACGCTGTAGAGCCACGCAACACCCGTGCCCATCGCGATCAGCGTGAACATGTTGAGGTTGCGCGTGACGATCGATTTCCAGCCCCGCTCGAAGATCGGCCAGCCGGTCCAGAGCACGACCGGAGTCGCGAGTAGGAATTGCAGCGGGCCCGACCAGGCGGCGGGCGCGATGCGGAATCCGGTAAGATGCGGAATCATTTCGAGAAAGAGCAGCGGGATTGAGAGCACGGTCGCGATCCAGAAGCGGCGCGTCATGTCGATCAGTTCGGGATTGGGTCCCGCGTCCGCGGTGACGAGTTCGGGTTCGAGCGCCATGCCGCAGATCGGGCAGGCGCCGGGGCCGACCTGCCGGATTTCCGGATGCATCGGGCAGGTGTAGATCGTGCCTTCGGGCACATCTTCCTTGCGCGGCTGCTCGGCGAGATATTTTTCCGGATCGGCGATGAACTTCTCGCGGCAGCGCGGATTGCAGAAATAATAGGTATGGCCGCGATGCGTGTAGCGGTGCTTCGCGGTGTGCGGATCGACCATCATGCCGCAGACCGGGTCCTTCACTTTGCTGGTCTCTGGCGCCGCGGCGTGATCTTGATGCGAGTGATCGTGTGCGGACATTTTGGCGACCCTTGAAAAGAATACCCTACGGGGGTATATAGCCGAGATGAATGAGCAATCCAAGGCTGCAATCATAAAAAGATTGAATCGTGTCGAGGGGCAGATTCGCGGATTGGCGGCAATGGTCGCCGACAACCGCTACTGCATCGACATTGTCACGCAGATTTCTGCGGTACAGGCGGCCTTACATCGTGCTGAGGAGGAAATATTACGCGAGCACGTACATCATTGCGTAGCAGGCGCCATCAAAAGCGGTAACAGAGCGGAACAGCGAAAGAAAGTCGCGGAACTGATGCGAGTTTTTGCTCGCTCAAGAAGTTAACCAGAACCGTCGAGTTTTGCGTCAATTTCGGTTTGCCAGCAGAGACAAGCCGAAGTCAGTCTCAAACTGCCACATCAGCACAATCAACCCCGTATCCCCGGGTGGAGGTGTTTCAAGTGAGCGCGGCAGCTGGAGTGAACTATAGCCGCACCTGCATAAGATCACTTATGCGTGAATACCAGGCCAATTTCCCTCCAATGAAAACGTAATACTAGCGATTGTGCGGTGGCCGGACGACAAACCCGCCAGCGTGAAGCGATGGAACTGCCGCAATCTTGGTACGACGGGGGCTAATCCCTCGTCGATATCGGTATGCAGAATGCCTCATTTATCTTATATAGATTGTATGTCTGGTCGCGGCCTACACATCGTACTGGCGTTCGTCATAGCGCTGGTTGGTTATCAACCCAACTTGGGCCTAGCGGCTGCGCCCGTGCAAATGCTTGTCTCAACAGACAGCGATTGCCCAAAAAAGACGGCATACGATTGCTGTGATGAGACTGGCAAAAACAGCCGCCTATGTCTCTTTAATGATGCTTGTGTTACCCGTTGCCACATTAACGCGGCACTAGTTGCTCTTAGCTTTGAGCCCGTCGTGCGCCTCGCGCGCGAAGAACTTCTGTCTGTTGTCGATCTTCGTTCGCGACATAGACCCCGAGTTGGGTTGCTTTTCCGACCTCCTATTATCTGATCATTAGCGCGTGGAATAATAAGCACGAGGCTCGCGCCTCGCGCTGAACATGCGGCGGTTTTCCGTCGCGCATGAACTATCAGCAATAGAGGTTCACATGAAAACGATTTTCGCATTCTGGCGGATCATTCTGCTTGGTATAGTCGCAATTCTCACCAGCATATCTCCAGTGCGCTCACAGAACGAACCTACGTTTGAGGCAGTGAAGGCCGAGATTCCTGTCGGGAAAAACGTACGTATCGAACTCAGACTGGTGGGCGTCAATCCTGCACCTGCC
>JBGFSD010000091.1:0-7517 GCA_041694745.1 Pseudomonadota bacterium | reverse complement strand
TCAGAATCCTCGTCAGCCACTTGTGGGACACCGAGCCGGTCCAGCCCGGCACGATCAGGCGAAGCGGAAATCCGTGCACGGGCTGCAAAGGTGCATGATTCATTGCAAACACGAGCAGCGTATTCTCGTCCATCGCCTTGGCGATCGGGATGCCGCGCGAGATCGGTGGCGAAGGATGGCCTTTGTCGAGCGCGGGATCGGCCCCGAAATGCCCGGTGAAGCGTGCGGTTTCCTTTAAGCCCGCGGCAAGCAACACGTCGCGCAGCCGCACGCCGGTCCATTCCGCGCAACCCGCACCGCCGTGGTGCCATTGCACGCCTTCCGCTTCCGGAGAAAAGAACGCGCGGCCGTTGCCGCCGCATTCCAGCACCATGCGTTGCGTGACGTGCCGGAACTTCGCTTTGATCTCGCCCAGCGAAAGTGCGAGCGAGTGGTTCACCTCGCCGTCGATCGAAAGCGTCCAGCGCGAAGGATCTTCCACCGGAGGCGGAATCCTGCCGTTGTTGCGGATGAAGAACTTCCCGGCCGGGGTCGTGTCGTCATCGAGCGCCTCGGGCAGCGTCTCCGCGACCAGCGGTTTGTCGCCGATGATCACGACGCGGCGATCCTTGTCCGCGAGCGCGGGATCGGCCTCCGCGACCGGCGGCGCAGTCCTCAATTTGCTTGCCGTCACGTGCTTTAGCCCTCACCGCAGCAGTTTCCGCCGAACCTAGGCGCAGGCGCAGTCCTGCTCAATCCGCCCTGATGTGTGGCTTTAGACCACTAGGCTCGGAACCGGGTTCCGGTCTAGAAGGTTCTAGGATTTGACGTTTCAAAGAGGAAGTCATGCGTTTTGCGCCCCTTCTAGCCCTGCTCGCCGGCGCCTCCCTGCTGGCTGCGACCTATGAGGCAGATGCCCAGCAGTTCCGCGAGCGGCAGCCGCGCGTCATCATCAAGAAGCGCAGCTACCTGGATGCGGGGACTGAAGTGAAACCGCTCTCGAAGAACTATCACTCGCATATCTTCGACAACAACTGGCAGTATTCCGCGCTCGGACCGAACCCGACGGGCGGCGAGCGCTACCCGCTGCCGGGCATGTTCTTCCTTCCAAACTTCTGATTTCTTCTCATAATTGAGAAAAAACGCCGGGAGACCTGCCCGGCGTTTTCGTTTTCGCAGACGCGAGCGATTTACGCCGCGAGCTTGTCGAGCTCCGCGAGAATCGCGTCGCCCATCTCCTGCGTCGAAACGATCTTGGTAGCATTGCCCCGGATGTCGGCGGTGCGATGGCCGGCGGCCAGCACGTTCGCGATCGCTTCCTCGATCTGGTCCGCAACCTTGCCCATGCCGAACGAGTAGCGCAGCGCCATGCCGAGCGAGCCGATCATGGCGATCGGGTTCGCCATGCCCCGGCCTGCGATATCCGGCGCCGATCCGTGCACCGGTTCGTAGAGCGCGCGGCGCTTCTTGGTTTTCGGATCGACTTCGCCGAGCGACGCTGACGGCAGCATGCCTAGCGAGCCCGTCAGCATCGCCGCGACATCCGAGAGCATGTCGCCAAAAAGGTTGTCGGTGACGATCACGTCGAACTGTTTCGGATTGCGCACGAGCTGCATGCCGAGCGCATCCGCGAGCTGATGCTCGAGCTCCACATCCTTGTATTCGCGCTGGTGCACCTGGTTCACGACCTCGTGCCAGAGTACGCCCGACTTCATGACATTGCGCTTCTCGGACGAGGTCACCTTGTTCTTGCGCGCCTTCGCGAGATCGAAGGCGACGCGGGCGATGCGCTCGATTTCGTAGGTATCGTAGACCTGCGTGTCGATCGCGCGCTTCTGGCCGTTGCCGAGATCGGTGATCGTCTTGGGCTCGCCGAAATAGACGCCGCCGGTCAGCTCGCGCACGATCACGATGTCGAGGTTTTCGACCAGTTCGCGCTTCAGCGAGGACGCATCGGCGAGCGCCGGATAGCAGATCGCGGGACGAAGATTGGCGAACAGCGCAAGATCTTTGCGGAGACGCAGAAGCCCCGCTTCCGGGCGCACGTCGTAGGGCACGCCGTCCCATTTCGGGCCGCCGACCGCGCCGAAGATGATGGCATCCGCGGCCATCGCCTTCTTCATGTCGTCCTCGGAGATCGACGTGCCGTGCGCATCATAGGCGGAGCCGCCGACCAGACCTTCCTCGATGTTGAAGGACGCGAGGCCGCGTTGCTGAATCCAGTCGATGACCCGGCGCGCCTGCGCCATGACCTCGGGACCGATGCCGTCGCCCGGCAGCAGGAGCAGATTGAATGTCGGCATGAATTACTCGCTTACAAGTTCGGAACGGGAAGGACCGCTATACCCACGGCCGCGCAGCGGCAGCCTTCTTCTCGAAGGCGTCGATGCGATCGCGCTTTTCCATCGTGAGCCCGATGCCGTCGAGACCGTTCAGCATGCAGTGCTTCTTGAACGGATCGATCTCGAACTTAATCACGCCGCCATCCGGCCCGCGGATTTCCTGCGCCTCAAGATCGACGGTCAGTGTAGCGTTCGCGCCGCGCGAGGCGTCGTCGAACAGCTTCTCGAGTTCGTCCTTGGAAACCACGATCGGCAGCAGGCCGTTCTGGAAGCAGTTGTTGTAGAAAATATCCGCAAACGAGGTCGATATCACGCAGCGGATGCCGAAATCCATCAGCGCCCAGGGCGCGTGCTCGCGCGAGGAGCCGCAGCCGAAATTGTCGCCGGCGACGAGTATCTTCGCATTCTTGTAGGCGGGCTTGTTCAGGACGAAATCCGGATTGTCGGAGCCGTCGTCCTTGTAACGCATCTCCGAGAACAGGCCCTTGCCGAGGCCGGTGCGCTGGATCGTCTTCAGGTACTGCTTCGGGATGATCATGTCGGTGTCGACATTGATGATCCGGAGGGGCGCGGCGACGCCGGTGAGGGTCGTGAACTTTTCCATTGTGAAGGCCTGCTCCAGCGAAAACAGGCCGTTCCTGTCCCACATCGCCCCCATCACGATCAAGGGCCTCCGGCATTGCTGCCGGAGGCCCTCGAAAACGGCTTTGAATCTGGGCCGTTAGCGCCTCCGCTTCCGCTTCCCGCTCGAATTTGCGGCCGAAGCGGCCCGCGCCTGGCCTGAGAAATACGGCACACCGCGCAGCTTCAGCAGGAACATCGGCCAGAGGATCAGCAGGATGCCGAGTACCACGGCCCAGACGAGATCGTTCTGCGAGAGCGTCTGCGTCTTGTAGACGGTCCAGGCCAGCGGCAGGAACAGGAAGATGCCCGAGATCATGCCCGGAGAGAATTTTCCGGCGTTCGCGAGCATCGGCAGCAGGTGAAAGAAGATCGCGTTGATCAGAAGCAGCGTCGCAAATGCCACGATCAGCGTCGGACCGTAAGCCGTTCCGCCGAGCATGGCCGCGGTGACGCCGAGAATGAGGATGGCGACCTCGGTGATGACATACTGCTCCCAGCTGAGCGAGATGTTCATCGTCTTACGCGCCCAGTCATACCAGCCAAGGATGTGCTCCTCGACGACGTGCAACGCATAGGCCGCTACTGCGAGCCACGCTAATACGGTGAGTGACATGGCGTTCCCCTTTGCGAATCAATCCCGTGACTGCGAATCACAAACGCGCGGAGACGTACCACTTTGGTCTAGGGGGAACCAGCAAAGCCGTGTTGCACCGCACTAGGTCGGATCGGCATCGGCAAGCGCCTCGATGCGCTCCATGTCCTCGTCCGAAAGACCGAAGTGATGTCCGATCTCGTGCACAAGCACATGCGTAACCAGGTTGCCGAGCGTCTCTTCATGCTCGGCCCAGTAGTCGAGAATGGGCCGGCGATAGAGAAAGACGTGATTGGGAAGCCTTCCCGACTCCGCCACGGCGCCGTCCTGTGCAAGTCCCACTCCCGTAAACAGTCCGAGCAGATCGAACGGACTCTCCGCGTTCATCTGCTCCAGCACGTCCTCATCCGGAAAGTCGGCAATCTGGATTACCACGCCGCGGCACAGCGCACGAAAGCTGTCCGGCAGCCGCGCGAAGGCCGCCTCCGCAAGCTGTTCGAAATCGGCCAGCGAGGGCGCAGATAGCGCGCTCCACTCCGTACCGGTCCCGGCGTGTCTCTCGGTCATTCTGAAACTTTCATGCACCGCCGCGCGAAGCTCAAGCCCCGAACGCGCCGTATTGCTGAACCCGCTATGAATATCGGGATCAGCGCCGGTTCAGACGACCGGCGCAATTCTTTCTCGCATCGGTCCGCACTTGTGCCGGGACCACAAACAACGATCGAGAGGGAAATACATGCCGAGACCGCTCATTCCGACCCTTGCCGCCGTCGCCGCGATCGGGCTCGCGGTTTCCGCTACGCCCGCGGACGCGCGTATCGCCGCCGGACCGGCAGCGCCGGCGGTCGAATCCAACAAGGTCGAAGCGCGCTGTCATCATCATCGCTGGTCTTCGCGCTGGCATTGCTATCGCCGCCACCATTACTGGCATGCGCATCCGTACTACTGGCAGCCGTACTACTATCACAATCGCTGGCAGAGCCGCCGGCACTGGCGCTGGTAACCCGAACGCGAAAACACGCCGCCGCTCTCGCAGCAACGCGAGAGCGGCGAATGAAACCGAAGCACCGGATTCGCTGATCTCGACCGGCACATCTTCGCCGCCTGGCTGAACATTCGTTCAGAGTTCCGCGATTGCATCGATCGCAGCATCATCGATCAGGAAATATTGACGCTGTTGCCGTCTTCGCAGGAACGAATCCGTGTCCGCGCGCTTCTCCAGTCAGCCACAACGGAGGAAATACGCAATGAAGAAGTTCACGCTCGCGCTTGCTGCTGCCGGCGCAATCGCGCTCGCTGCTCCGGCGCCTGCTTCGGCAAGCCCTCTTGCCGGGCTGAAGATCGCACCGCAGATCGATGCCGGCCCGGAAGAAGTACGGCGCCGCTGCTACCATCGCCGCCACAACTCGCGCTGGCGCTGTTACAACTATCACCGCCATCACTACTATCACCGCAACTGGGATTCGCGTCGCCACTGGCGCTACCACTACCATCCCGGCCCCGGCATCCACTTCCGTCTTTTCTGAAATACCCGCAAAACCCGACGGGCGCTCGCGAGAGCGCCCGTTTTACCATGTCGGGTTACCATAACGCAGGCTTTCGCTTTCTCGCTCGGGGCACACCATAAATAATGCGCTCTGGAACTGGTTAACAGGGAAAGCCGTCCAAATGAAAAACATCGTGCTCGCGCTTGCTGCCGTTGGCGTGCTTGCGCTCACCGCGCCTGCGAATGCGCGCGTCGCCGGCCCGGCTGCGCCCGCGATCGAGAAGAACGCCGTGCAGGTTGACGGCTGCAATCCGCGCTATCAGAAATGCTATCGCCATCATGCGCGCCGCCATTACCATGTGCGACGCTACCACTACGAGCAGCGCCACTATTACACTCGCCGCTACCAGCCGCAGCGCCACTACTACGCGGCACAGCCGCGGTATTACGCCGCGCAACCGCAGTATTATGTGCAGCAGCAGACTTACGCGCAGCCCTATGCCTATGCGGTGACGACCTACTACTACACACAGCAGACTTATGTGCAGCCGCAACCGGTCTATGTGCAGCCGCAGATCACTTATGTGCCGCAGCACACGCAGCCCTACTATGTGCAGCAGCACCAGCACTATAAGCACCACCATTATCACCATCGTCACCACGACGACGTGATCTATTCAAAGCACTAAGAAAAACGGGCGCCCTCTCGCGGGCGCCCGTTTCGCATTGAACCGGCGCGGCGAGACCGGTATCAACCGTCGATGAAGTCTCTTCGCCGCGCCGCGCTTTCAGGCCTGTTCCTCACCCTTATGTCTTTTACGCCGCTTGGCGCCGTGCCGACTGGGCTCGCCGATCCCGCGGTTATCTCGCTTCGGCATGACGCGCGGCGCGTCTGCCATCACTATCGCTGGTCGTCACAATCGCGCTGCACCAGTGCGAAGGTTTTGCGCCAGTACAATCGCCGGCCGGCGCTGCACTATCCCTCGCGCTACTTTGCTGACCGGCCGCACTACTACTACGAGCAACACAATTTCTATTGGCGCAGCTATCCTTGGTACGCCCACCACCGCTGGCATCGCTGGCCTTATTCTTACGGCTGGCCGTACCGCTATTCATATCCCTGGTGAAGAAACGGAAACGGGCACTCTCACGAGCGCCCGTTCCGCTGTTCAGACCGTGGTTTCCGCTCAGTGCTTCGGCCACTCGCGCACGTCGACGAAGTGGCCGGCGATCGCAGCCGCCGCCGCCATTGCGGGCGACACGAGATGCGTACGTCCCTTGTAGCCCTGGCGGCCTTCGAAGTTGCGGTTGGAGGTCGAAGCGCAGCGCTCCTCGGGCTTGAGCTTGTCCGGGTTCATCGCAAGACACATGGAACAGCCCGGCTCGCGCCATTCGAAGCCCGCCGCCTTGAAGATCCTATCGAGGCCTTCCTGTTCGGCCTGCGCTTTCACGAGGCCGGAACCCGGCACGATCATCGCGCTCACCGCGTCATGAACCCTCCTGCCGTCGACGATCTTCGCGACCATGCGCAGGTCCTCGATGCGGCCGTTGGTGCAGGAGCCGATGAAGATTTTATCGAGCTTGATGTCGGTGATCTTGGTGCCGGCTTTCAGGCCCATGTAGTCGAGCGCGCGCTGCTTCGCGATCCGCTGGTTCTCGTCAGAGAGCTTTGCCGGATCGGGGACGACGCCGGTGATCGAGACCACGTCTTCCGGACTCGTGCCCCAGGAAACGATCGGCGGCAGCGCCGCAGCGTCGAGCTTCACCTCGCGGTCGAAATGCGCGCCGTCGTCGCTATGCAGCGTTTCCCAGTAGCGCATGGCGGCATCCCATTCGCCGTTCTTCGGCGAGCGCGGGCGGCCCTTGAGATATTCGAACGCCTTCTCGTCGGGGGCGACCATGCCGGCGCGGGCGCCGCCTTCGATCGACATATTGCATACCGTCATACGGCCTTCCATCGAAAGCGCGCGCATCGCCTCGCCGGCATATTCGATCACGCTTCCCGTGCCACCAGCGGTACCGATCTCGCCGATGATCGCAAGAATGATGTCCTTTGCGCCGACACCCTCCGGCAGCTTGCCGTCGACGGTCACGCGCATGTTCTTCGCTTTTTTCTGGATCAGCGTTTGCGTAGCTAACACATGCTCGACCTCCGAGGTGCCGATGCCATGTGCAAGCGCGCCGAAGGCGCCATGTGTCGAGGTGTGGCTGTCGCCGCAGACGATCGTGGTGCCCGGCAGCGTAAAGCCCTGCTCCGGCCCGATGATGTGCACGATGCCCTGACGGCGATCGTGCTCGTTGAAGTATTCGATGCCGAATTCTTTTGCGTTGTTCGCAAGCGCCTCGACCTGCGTGCGCGATTCCGGATCGGCTATGCCCTTGGAGCGGTCGGTGGTCTGGATGTTGTGGTCGACCACGGCAAGCGTCTTTTCCGGCGCGCGCACCTTGCGGCCGGCCATGCGCAGGCCCTCGAAGGCCTGCGGGCTCGTCACCT
>JBGFSD010000064.1:0-7528 GCA_041694745.1 Pseudomonadota bacterium | reverse complement strand
CCGGAAACTTCGAGAATGAGTTTCTGCCGCACGGCGTTGATGAACTGCGAGCGGTCGCGCACCGGAATCACGAACGAGCCCGGCCCGCCGATCACGCAGTCTTCGTAGTAGATATGCAGGTCCTTGATGTCGAGCATCGAGCCGCTCGGCGCCTTCAGTTGCAGCGGCAGCCCGTTGATGACGATGCCCTTGGCGACGATCTCGTCGCGCGTCGGCTCGATCAGCGGCCCCTGGTTGTTGGTGCCGTCGCCGGAAATGTCGATCACCCGCCGCAGGCCCTTGAAATCCGCCGTGCCGAACTGCGCGGCGGAAAAGATGAGCCCGCCGGAGATCGACGTGCGATAAGTGCGCCGCACCGGCGCCGCCGCGAGCTTCGCCGCGAAAGCCTCCGCCGCCGCCTTGCCGTCGATCAGCGTCCACGGCACCACGATGGTCTGCTCGTGCGTGCCGGCCCACTCGATATAGATCAGCGCGATCTTGCCGTGCGCGCCGCCGCGCAGCGCGTCGATGAAGTCCTTGGAGGTCAGCGCGGCGATATAGCCTTCGCGCTGCAGCGCGAGCTCGTCGAAATCCATCGAGTAGGAAATGTCGACCGCAAGCACGAGTTCGACATCGACGTGCACCGGCGCGCCGGCGCGCGAAGCCGGCGCCGAAAGCGCGATCAGTAGAGCCGCGAGGAGCAGGCCGAAAGCACGCATCGCCGAATCCTCCCCGGAGGATTAGCCATGCAAAAGGTGGCACGAAACGGGCAGGGGTAGGAAGGCTTAGATTCAGCCGTCCAGAGATTCGGTGGCCGCAATCTCGATCCCGAAGCCGGCGAGGCCGACATAGGTCCGGGTGCGGGATGCAAGCAGCCGGATCGAGGAAATACCGAGGTCGCGCAGGATCTGTGCGCCGACGCCGATTTCGCGCCACTGTTCCGCCCGTTGTGCCTCGGTCGAGTCGTCCTTGGCGCCGGGCTTGACCACCGGCACACCCGCGGTGCCGTCGCGCAGATAAATGAGCACGCCGCGGCCTTCGGCCTTGAAGCGCGCGAGCGCCTTGTGGATCACCGCGCCCCCGCCGATCACGTCGCCGATCACATCCGCCCGGTGCAGGCGGGCGACGATGTTCCTGCCGTCGCCGATCTTGCCGTACACGAAGGCGATGTGGTGCGTCTCGTCGAACGGCGTCGTGAAGGCGTAGCCGGTAAGCGGACCGATCTCGCTTTGCACCGGAAACTCGGAAACGCGGGTGACGAGCTTCTCGCGCACCTGGCGGTAGGCGATCAGATCCGCGACCGAAAGCTGCACGAGCTTGTGCCGCTCCGCGAATGCGGACACCTGAGCGCCGCGCATCACCGTGCCGTCGTCGTTGACGAGTTCGGAGATCACGCCGACCGGCGGAAGATTGGCGAGCTTGCAGAGATCGACGCAGGCTTCGGTGTGTCCGGTGCGCATGAGCACGCCGCCCTCGCGCGCGATCAGCGGAAAGATATGGCCGGGGCGCACGAAATCGGAGGCCCCCATGTTGCCGTTCGCGAGCGCACGCACCGTCGTGGTGCGCTCCTCCGCCGAAATCCCGGTCGTGGTGCCGTGCTTCGCATCGACCGAAACCGTGAAAGCGGTCGTATGCGGGGCGTCGTTATGCGCGACCATCGGATTGAGGTTGAGCCGGTTCGCTTCGGCCTGCGTCAGCGGCGCGCAGACGATGCCGGAGGTGTGGCGCACGATGAAGGCCATTTTCTCCGGCGTGCAGAGCGAAGCCGCGACGAAGAGGTCACCCTCGTTCTCGCGGTCGTCGTCGTCGGTGACGACCACGATCTCGCCGCGTGCGAATGCGGCGATCGCCTTCTCGACGCGGCTCTGCTCGGCGGCGTTCATGGCATCACTTCTTTTTCGGGAACGGCCAGTGCGAAGTCATGCCGACCTGCCCCCGATGACGCAGGAACTGGTCCGCGAGCACGCAGGCCATCATCGCCTCGCCGATGGGAACCGCGCGGATGCCGACGCAGGGATCGTGCCGGCCCTTGGTCGAAACTTCCGTTTCCGCGCCGAAGCGGTCCACCGTGTCGCGCGAAGTCAGAATGGAGGAGGTCGGCTTCACCGCGAAGCGCACGACGACGGGCGCGCCGGTGGAAATGCCGCCCAGGATTCCGCCGGCGTTGTTCGAGCGAAATACCGGCCCGGTGTTGCCCGCGCGCATTTCGTCCGCGTTCTCTTCGCCGGTGAGTTTCGCAGCACCAAAGCCCGCGCCGATCTCGACGCCCTTGACGGCGTTGATGCTCATCATCGCGCTCGCCAGTTCCGCGTCCAGCTTGCCGTAGACCGGCGCGCCGAGACCGGCGGGCACGTTCTCGGCCACGACCTCGATCACGGCGCCGATGGAGGAGCCGCTCTTGCGGATGCCGTCGAGATATTCTTCCATCTTCTTCGCGGCTTTTGCGTCCGGGCAGAAGAACGGATTGTTCGATACTTCGTTCCAGTCCCAGTTCGCGCGGTCGATTTCGATCTCGCCCATCTGCACCAGCGCCGCGCGGATCTTCACGTCGGGAATGATCTTGCGCGCGACCGCACCCGCTGCCACGCGCGACGCCGTCTCGCGCGCCGAGGCGCGGCCCGAGCCGCGCGGATCGCGGATGCCGTATTTCATGTCGTAGGTATAGTCGGCGTGACCGGGACGGTACTTGTCTGCGATCTCGGAATAGTCCTTCGAGCGCGCGTCAACGTTCTCGATCAGGAGCGCGATCGGCGTGCCGGTGGTCAGCTCCATGCCTTCTTCGTTGACGTAGGTGCCGGAGAGAATCTTCACCTGGTCCGGCTCTCGCCGCTGGGTCACGAAGCGCGACTGTCCCGGCCTGCGGCGGTCAAGGTCGGCCTGGATGTCCTCGGCTTTCAGCGGAATGCGCGGCGGGCAGCCGTCGACCACGCAGCCGATCGCGACCCCGTGGCTTTCGCCGAAGGTGGTGACGCGGAACAGATGGCCGAAGGTGTTGTGCGACATGGTGCGGCAGCTTGTAGGAGCGCCCCGCGGCGGGGTCAAACTGCCGTTGCGTTAACCGCGCAGTGCCGGAAGCATTCCGGCCGGGCGCGGAGACGGCCGCTGCGCGGAATGCGCTCCGCCCCGGATCGATTGTAGGATGACCGCGCCGTCATCCGCGTTCTTTTATCCCGGTGTCCATGGATTTCTCCAGCCTGTTTACATCCGAGCTTTTGCTTGCCGCCGGCATGTTTCTGGGCGCGGTACTTTACACCTCGGTCGGGCACGCGGGCGCTTCGGCCTATATCGCGCTCATGGCGCTGTTCGGTGTCGCGCCAGCCGTGATGCGTCCGACCGCGCTCGCGCTGAACGTCCTGGTCGCAGCCTTCACGTCGTTGCGCTACATCGGCGCCGGCCTGTTCCGCTGGCGGACGGTGTGGCCGTTTTTGCTCGGCGCACTGCCATTCGCGTTCATCGGCGGCGCGATTCAGATACCGGGTGCCTATTACCGGCCGCTGGTGGGAATTGTGCTCCTGATCGGCGGGGTGCGTCTGCTCTGGCCGCGGCCGCTCACGAGCAACACGGAGCCGGTCGATCCGCCGGTGTGGCTCGGCGCGCTGTGCGGCGCCGGCATCGGTCTGCTTTCGGGACTTACCGGAACCGGCGGCGGAATTTTCCTGTCGCCGCTGCTTCTTTTTTTCGGATGGTCCGCGACGCGGCCCGCATCGGGCGTTGCCGCCGTTTTCATTCTCTGCAATTCGGCTGCGGGCCTGCTCGGCAATGTCGCCGCGGTCAGGACGCTGCCGCCGGATCTCCCGCTCTATGCCGTGGCCGTGCTGCTCGGCGCGGCCGTCGGCACCACGCTCGGCATCCGCTTCGCCGTGCCCGCGATTCTCAGGGCACTCGGAATTGTGCTGCTGATTGCCGGGCTGAAACTGATCGGCGTCTATTGAGTCGTGCGTGCTTGGTTGAATTGCAGTCTCACGCCGTTGCGGGGCGCCTGCGGCCGGCTTCGAGCAGTTTGCGCGCGGCCTGCGCTGCCGCCGCCGCATAGCCGCGGTCGCCATGCACAAGGATCAGCGAGATCGCGCCTTCCGATAGCAGCCAGATTTCGCGTGCGGTCTCGGCCGGCGAAACCATGCCCGCCCGAGCAAGCAGTTCGGTGAAGTGACTTTCCATCGCCGCCTTGTGACGGCGCGCGATCCTGCGGGCAGGGTGTCCCGGCAGGTCGGCAAGCTCGATCACGACCCGCGTAAATCCCGAGCCCGACCAGCGCGGCGTCTCGGACCATACCTTGAGATCGGCAAACAGCGATTCCACGATCTCGGCCGGCGATCCTTTCAAGCGGTCGCCGAAGCTGCGGAAGGCCGCGAGCGCGAGTTCGCTCTGCGTTTCCATGACCGCGGCAAGCAGCGCGTCCTTGCTCTGGAAATGATAGTAGAGCGTCTTCTTGGTGACCTTCGCGCTGGCGGCGATCTCGTCCATGCTCACGCGCCGGTAGCCGAGCCGGCTGAAAAGCCGGTAGGCCGCGTGAAGTATCCGCTGGCGCGTGGCTTCCGGTGACCGGGGCATCGCATCCCTCGTATGTATACCGCTTAGTGTATTTACACCCGGCCCGGCTCCGATTGAAGTCGGCGGGCATTCGGCTTTGTGCGGGCGGGGGCAGGCAATGAACGCGGCGTTGAAACTCGGCGGCAAGCTGACACTGCGCTCCGCCGAAGTCCGTGCGGTGCACGCGCCGCTGAAGCGGCCGATCGCGGCGAAGATCGGCACCTTCGACCGCTGGCCGATGATTCTGCTCGATCTGCAGACCGAGGAGGGCATCGTCGGCCGCAGCTATGTCGGGCCCTACACCGCGGCGCCTGCGCGCTATATCGCTCCGGCCATTCGCGATCTGGCGGAAGCCCGCAAGGGCAAGGCGCTCAGGCCGGTTGAGGATTTCCGCGACAACCAGCGGATGCTCAATCTCGTGGGCTACGAAGGCGTCTCGATGATCGCGGTCTCGGCTTTCGATATGGCGGCATGGGACGCGCTCGCCAAGGCCGCGAACATGCCGCTCGCAACTTTCCTCGGCGGCTCGCCCGGCGGCGTGCGGGCTTACAACAGCAACGGTCTGTGGCTCACGAGCACGAAGAACGTCGATGCCGAAGCGGCGGCACTCGTCGCCGAAGGCGGCTTCAAGGGGTTGAAGCTGCGACTCGGCCGCGAGCGTGTCGCCGACGATCTCGCCGCGATCGAGGCCGTGCGCGCGGGCGCGGGCGAAGAAATCAAGCTGATGGTGGATTTCAATCAGGGGCTTTCGTTCGGCGACGCGCTGCACCGCTGTCATGCGCTCGACGGCGAGGGGCTCTACTGGTTCGAGGAGCCGGTCGCCTACAACAATCTCGAAGGCTATGCGCGCCTGCGCACGGAGCTGAAGACGCCGCTGCAACTCGGCGAAAATTTCTATGGCCCTCGCGCGATGTATCAGGCGCTGGCCGTGGGCGCCGGCGACTATGTGATGCCGGATCTGATGCGGATCGGCGGCGTCACCGGCTGGCTGCGCGCGGCGGCAATCGCGGGCGCCGCCGGGATCGAGATGTCGTCGCATCTCTATCCGGAATTTTCCGCGCATCTCCTGCGCGTCACCGAGTCCGCGCACTGGCTGGAATGGCAGGACTGGGCCGATCCGGTACTCGCCGCGCCGTTCAGGGTGAAGGACGGAAGCGTGGAGGTGCCGGACCGCCCCGGCGCCGGGATCGACTGGAACGAGGAAGCGGTGAAGCGCTGGCGCTACGACGCTTGAATCGTCATGCCCGGCCTCCAAAGTCGGCTTTAGCCGACTTTGGCAATTCAGCATGTCGATGTCGGGTAGACCCGACATCGAGTGCCGGGCATCCACGCCTTAGCAGATCGTCAACGCAGTAAAGACGTGGATGGCCGGGACAAGCCCGGCCATGACGACTTCGTCGTCATTTTGCCATCGCCATTTTCGGCTGCACGATCGAGGGCTTCGCGTTCAGCGCCTCGACCTGGAAGCCCGCGACTTTCTTGTAGTTGTTCGCGACCTCTTCGAGTTCTTCCTGCGAGAGCACTTCCGTCACGACATTGAATCCGTTCGGCGCGCGCTCCTCGACCATCTGCATCACCCGCTCCGGGCCGTTGCCGCGGTTGAGCAGCACGAGCTGCGAGGTCGCCGGACGCCGCTCGGCTTCATAGGCCTCCAGCGCCGCAGCCGTCTCGCCCTTGTCCTGGATTTCGCGGGCGAGCACGCGCGCGTCCAGGATCGCCTGCGACGAGCCGTTCGAGCCGATCGGATACATCGGATGCGCAGCGTCGCCGAGCAACGTAACGCGTCCGTACGTCCAGCGCTCGAGCGGGTCGCGGTCAACGAGCGGGTATTCGAAGCAGTATTCCGCGTCGCGGATCAGGGCCGGCACGTCGAGCCAGCCGAAATTCCACTCCGCGAACCACGGCGCGAATTCCTCGAGCCGGGCCGCGCGGTTGTAGTCCTCGCGCCGCCATTCGTAGGTCTCCTCGAATTCGCGCTCCGCGATCCAGTTGATCATCTGGTTGCCGTTCGCATCCGGCCGCGAGATCGGATAGGCCACGAACTTCACCTGCGGATAGCCTGCCATGATCATCGACGAGCCGGTCATGAACGGCTTTGCGATGGTGACGCCGCGCCACAGGATGCGCCGGCTCCACAGCGGCGGCCCCTCGCCGGGGAACAGGCGTCCGCGGACCGCCGAGTGAATGCCGTCGCTGGCGATCAGGAGCGAACCTTCCTCGCTGCCCGCGGGCCTGCCGTCCCTGTCCGCGAAATGCACGCGCACGCCGTTTTCCGTCTCGTCCCAGTGCGAGACGTGATGGCCGGTAAGCACGTTCTCCCTGCCGATCCGCGCGAGCGCGGCGTTGAGCAGGATGAATTGCAGTTCGCCGCGGTGGATCGAGTATTGCGGCCACTTGTATCCGGCTTCCAGCCCGCGCGGCTCCGACCAGATCTGCTTTCCGTGCTTGGAGAAATAGGCAAGCTCCGAGGTCCGCACGCTGGTGCGCTCCAGATCGTCCTGAAGCCCGAGTTCGATCAGCTCGCGGCAGGCGTGCGGCAGCACGTTGATGCCTACGCCGAGCGGCTTGATCTCCTTCACGCTCTCGAACACGCGGCATCTGACGCCGATCTGGTGCAGGCTCAGCGCGAGCGCGAGCCCGCCGATGCCGCCGCCTGCGATAAGGACGGTCATTCGTCTTTGCCTAGTTTCGTATTCAGCGTCATGTCCGGCGCGTCCGGGTTCTTGAGGCCGATGATGTGGTAGCCGGCATCGACATGCAGCACCTCGCCGGTGACGCCGCGGCCGAGATCGGACATTAAATAGAGCGCGCTCGCGCCGATTTCCTCGCCGGAGACGTTGCGGCGCAGCGGCGTGTTGTATTCGTTCCACTTCAGAATGTAGCGGAAGTCGCCGATCCCGGAGGCGGCGAGCGTCTTCACCGGCCCCGCCGAGATCGCGTTGACGCGGATTTTCTTCGGCCCCAGATCGGCGGCGAGATAGCGCACGCTGCACTCCAGCGCCGCCTTCGCGACGCCCAT
>JBGFSD010000077.1:0-7561 GCA_041694745.1 Pseudomonadota bacterium | reverse complement strand
GCCTCGTATCCAGCACCTTGTAGAGCCGCTTCGCCTCCGCGCCGTAGCGCTCTTCGGCGTAGGGTGCCTTGCCTTCGTTGAACTTCAGAAAGTGGTGCGCCTGGCCGAGCATGGGGCCGATACCGCCCATCTGCCACATCAGCCATTCGATCACGCGATAGCGCGAGGGCAGGTCTTGCGGCATCAGCTTGCCGGTCTTTTCGGCCAGATACATCAGGATCGCGCCCGATTCGAACAGGGAATAGTTCTTTTCGCGATCGACGATGGCGGGGATGCGATTGTTCGGCGAGATCTTCAGGAAGTCCGGGGCGAACTGCTCGTTCTTGCCGATGTCGATCGGGTGAACCGTGTAGGGCAGCCCCAATTCTTCGAGTGCGATGGAAACTTTCCGGCCGTTCGGCGTTGTCCAGGTGTAGAGGTCGATCATTCCGGTTCCTTCGTTATCCGCGGAGGGGCCGCGTTTGTATATGGGGAATCTATCGCCCGCCGGGCGGTTTAGACAGGAGGGCTTCCATGAATGCTACCATGCTGGCGACGCGGTTCTGGATCGAAATTATTGCCGCACTGACAATCGCGCTTGCGGTGGCGGCAGTGATGTATCAGCGCTTTCAACAGGGCGGCGCCGTCAATATCCGCACGATCCAGCTGCTCGCCGTCGCCGTGCTCGCGCCGCTGATCCTGATTCTCGGGCTCGAACGCGTGCTGGAGCCGAGCGCGGTAGGCGCATTGATTGGTGCGCTGCTTGGCTATCTGTTGTCGGGGATCGGAAGCGAGAAGGCCTGAGCTGTTCCGCTCAGGCGTTCTTCATCTCGATTTCGGAAATGCGGCGGCGAAGCGAGCCGAGTTCCTTCTCGATCCGTTCGACTCGTTCGGCCAGCGATTGCTCTTGCGGCGCGGCATGCATTGCCGGCGCAAGCGGGGCGGGCGCGTGCGTTTCCGTGCGTCCGAAAGTCACGCCGACGTCGGTGCCGTGATTCCAGACGGTCTCGACCCGCAGGGTCTGGTCGCGGTTCGGTATATGCAGTTCGAAGGCATGGGGGAGCGGGACGGGATCGGTGAACGAGAGGCGCGCGCCAACGTCGGTCAGCTCGCGAATGATGCAATCCGCGCTCTGGCGGCGATTGTTGTAGAACACGCGGCCTTGCAGGAAGGTGCGGTGTCGGGGTGTATGTCGACGCTCTTCCATGTGGGCAGATGTAAGCAGGCTCATTTCGCACAGTCTTGCGCCTTGCATCTTAACGGGCCGTTAAGTGCATTGATCTTGGGAAGTTCCGCTGGCAAAAGGACCGGCCCATTCGATCTTGTGCAATGCCCGAGAAGTCTTCCCGTTCCTTCGAAATCATCGTTAAAGCGGCGCCACTGCTGTTCGTGCTGTTCTGGAGCACGGGCTTCATCGGCAACAAGTTCGCGCTGCCGCATTCCGATCCGTTGACCTTCGTCGCGATCCGGCTCTGTTTCGCGACACTTGCGGTCACACTGCTCGCGCTTGCGCTGCGCGCGCCGCTGCCGCGGGGCCGCGCGATCCCGCACAGCGTCGTCAGCGGCGTGCTGGTGCACGGCATGTATCTGACCGGCGTTGCTGTTGCGATGGCGCAGGGCATGCCCGCGGGCATCGCGGCGCTCGTGGTCGGGCTTCAGCCGGTGCTGACCTCTACGCTTGCCAACCGCTTTCTCGGCGAGCGCGTCTCCGCGCTGCAATGGGGCGGGCTTGCGCTCGGCCTGATCGGCCTGTGGCTGGTCGTGCAGGCGAAGGTTTCGGGCGATACCACGCTGTGGGGCTGGAGCGCGATCGTGGGTTCGCTGGTCGGCATCACGGTGGGTACGCTCTATCAGAAGCGTTTCGGCGGCGGCGTCGATTTTCTGTCTTCGATGCCGATTCAATACGCTTCGGCTGCGGTATTTGCCGGGATCGGCGCCTTCGCGCTGGAAGCGCGCAACGTGAACTGGACCGGGGAGTTCATTTTTGCGGTCGCCTGGCTCGTGATCGTGCTTTCGGGCGGGGCCATCGTGCTGCTCTATCTGATGATCCGGCGCTCGGCGGCGACACGGGTTGCGTCGCTGTTCTACCTCACGCCTGCGGTCACGGCGGTCATGTCCTGGCTGCTCTTCAACGAGCAACTGGGACTCGCGGCGATTGCAGGCATGGCGCTCTGCGCGGCCGGTGTGCTGCTCGTGAACTGGAAGGCGGAGCCCGCGTCAACCTGAACGGCGCCGCCTGCGGCTGAGCGGCCGCGGTCCGCAGATGGAACTTTTTAGCGCGGCAGATCAATGCTTGCGTTTATCCGCCGGTAACCGGAAGCCCTTATCAGAGAGTTCGAGATTGCGGCGTGCCGACGGAGTGCGAGCGAGTTGGATTCCGAACAGATCAGACTGGTGCGGCTGTCGTTTACGAATATTGCCGGGCGCTAGCTGGAGGCCGGAAGACTGTTTTACCGGCGCTTGTTCGAGATCGCCCCTGAAACGCGCGTCCTCTTCAGGAACGATATGGATGTGCAGAGCGAGAAGATCATCCATATGCTCGGAATCGCGGTCGGCATGTTGAACGATGCCAAGGCGCTGGAAATCGTGCTCGAGTCCCTCGGCCGCCGTCATCGGGGATACGGCGCGCGTATCGAACATTTCGAAAAGGTCGGCGAAGCGCTGATCTGGATGCTCGAACAGATGTGCGGCGACGGCTTCACGCCGCAGGTCCGCGCATGCTGGGCTGAAGTCTACCGGCAAATGGCTTCGAGCATGAAGCGCGCGATGCTTGACAAGCAGCAGGTTGCCTGATCACGCAGGCTTCTGTTCCTTCGGTGCGATCACGAGCTGCGACTGCGTGATCAGCGCGGCAAGCTTGCCGTCTTCGCGGAAGATTTTCGTCTGCCACACCATCAGCGTCTTGCCGCGGTGAACCGGCGTGCATTCCGCCCGTGCGGTTTCGCCAACGGGAATGGCCGACAGAAAGTTGGTTTTGCTCTCCGTGGTCAGCGTACGGTAGCCCTTCGGGAGATTTGCCGTGGTGCCGACGCCGCCGAGCGTATCGGCAAGCGTCATGATCGCGCCGCCGTGCAGGAAGCCGCCGCGGTTCGACAATTCCTCGCGGGCCAGAAGCTTCGCTTCGACGAGATCGGGCGAATATTTCGTGATTTCGATTCCGATGTAGGAAGCGAAATGCTTTTCCTTATGCTTGAAGGTCTGTTCCAAGAAATCCTCTCCTAAAAAAGGACAACGCTGCGGATCGACTTGCCTTCATGCATCAGGTCGAATCCCTTGTTGATGTCGGAAAGCGGCAGGGTGTGGGTGATCATCGGATCGATCTGGATTTTGCCGTCCATGTACCAGTCCACGATCTTCGGCACGTCGGTGCGGCCCCTCGCGCCGCCGAAGGCGGTGCCTTTCCAGACGCGGCCGGTGACGAGCTGGAACGGACGCGTGGAAATCTCGGCGCCCGCGGGTGCTACGCCGATGATGATGCTCTCGCCCCAGCCGCGGTGACAGGCTTCGAGTGCCTGCCGCATCACCGTGACGTTGCCGGTGCAGTCGAAGGTGTAGTCCGCGCCGCCGATCTGATCGGCGGGCGTCTTCGTCATGTTGACGAGGTGAGGGACGAGATCGCTGCCGGCTTCTTTCGGATTGACGAAATGCGTCATGCCGAACTTTTCGCCCCAGGCCTTGCGCTCGGGGTTGATATCGACGCCGATGATCATGTCGGCACTCGCGAGCTTCAGGCCCTGAATGACGTTGAGACCGATGCCGCCGAGACCGAACACGATCGCTTTCGCGCCCGGCTGCACCTTTGCGGTGTTCAACACGGCACCGATGCCGGTAGTGACGCCGCAGCCGATGTAGCAGACCTTGTCGAACGGTGCGTCCTCGCGGATTTTAGCGACCGCGATTTCGGGCAACACGGTGTAGTTGGCGAATGTCGACGTGCCCATGTAGTGAAAGAGCTTCTTGCCGCCGATCGAGAAGCGCGAGGTGCCGTCGGGCATCAGGCCCTGGCCCTGGGTCGCGCGGATCGCGGTGCAGAGATTGGTCTTGCGCGAAAGACAGGACGGGCAGGAGCGGCACTCGGGCGTGTAGAGCGGAATGACGTGGTCGCCTTTCTTTACAGACGTCACGCCGGGACCGGTATCGACGACAATACCGGCGCCTTCGTGGCCGAGGATCGAAGGGAAGATGCCTTCCGGGTCGGCGCCCGAGAGCGTGAATTCGTCGGTATGGCAGATGCCGGTTGCCTTGATCTCGACCAGCACTTCGCCGGCCTTCGGGCCCTCAAGCTGAACCGTCGTGACTTCGAGGGGTTTTGCTTTCTCGACGGCTACCGCAGCGCGGACGTCCATTCTTCATTCCTCCGGTCAATCGTCGCTGCAAGTCTAGCGGTTCAAGCCAGCGATGCAAAAGACGGAGATATTTGACGGCGTTATGAGTTGTTCGTGCCGCGTCGAAGCGATAGGTTGCCGCCTCCCTACAGATGGGTACGGCGCATGACCGCGACGCGTGGGTTCACCGGAAAGCCGAGAGAAAAGTCCGAAGCCGAGCGGCTGCCGCCGGGGCAGGCGCTGACCACGGATTTTCCTGTGCTGTCCGCAGGTCCGACGCCGAAGGTCGATCTTGCGAAATGGTCGTTCACGCTCAAGCACGGTCCGCGGCCCGTCGCGAAATGGAATTGGGACGAATTCAACCGGCTGCCGCAGTCTAAGCTCACGCGCGATATCCATTGCGTCACCACCTGGTCGAAGTTCAATACCGGCTGGCAGGGCGTCATGATCGACGACATTCTCGCCGCCGCAGGCATCGAGGCGCCGACGCAGTTTACGCTCGCGCATTCCTTCGACGGGTATTCGACGAACGTGCCGACCGCGGATCTCGTCGGCGGTAAGGCGATGATTGCGACGCTCTATGAGGGCAGGCCGATCGAGCCCGATCACGGCGGGCCGGCGCGGCTTCTGGTGCCGCATCTCTATTTCTGGAAGTCGGCGAAGTGGATCAACGTGCTGCAATTTACCGAGCACGACACCGCCGGCTTCTGGGAGGAGCGGGGCTATCACATGTACGGCGATCCGTGGCGCGAGCAGCGTTATTCCGGTGACTGAAGCAAGCGCGTCGCCGATCACGCCTGCGATCCGCTGGCAAAGGGTCACGATCAATAAAATCGAAAAGCGCACGCCGACCGTGACGAGTTTCTTCTTCACGCCGTCGGCGCCGTTTTCGTTTCGTGCCGGGCAACATGTCGAGGTGCGCCTGACCGCGCCGGACGGTTATCGCGCGCAGCGCGCCTATTCGATCGCATCGGCGCCGGAGGACCCCGGCAAGATCGAACTCGCGATCGAAAAACTGGAGACCGGGGAGGTGTCGCCGTTCTTCCATGAGGTGGCGCAGGTCGGCGACGAGATCGAACTGCGCGGGCCGATCGGCGGACATTTCGTCTGGCAGGCCGAGGACGGCGGTCCGGTCCTGCTCGCGGGCGCGGGCTCCGGCGTCGCGCCCTTGATGTCGATGATCCGGCATCACGCGAACCGGAACTCGGAAGCGCCGATGCTGCTTCTGCTGTCCGCGCGAACGTGGGAAGACGTGATCTTCCGCGACGAACTGCTGGCGCTCGATGCGAAGAAGGGCTCGTTCAGGCTCGTACTGACAATCACACGAGAGGCGCAGAGGCGGGCTGGCGACTATGGCCGCCGCGTGGATACGCCGATGATTGCCGAAGTTTTGACACGCATGCGGTCACCGCTGAAGCGGGCTTTTGTCTGCGGCTCCAACCCGTTCGTGACGGTCGCAAGCGAGGCGCTGGTCGGAGCGGGCGTTGCGCCCGGTTCGATCCGCACCGAGCGCTACGGCCAGTAAATTTCGCGGCAATCCGTTCACTTCCGATTCACCGCTCGAAGCCTTACCGGCGCTCGCCGGGACGGCGTTCACCCTTTTTCGGGCTTTCACCAAAAGGTTCCTTAAACGCTCCGCCCTAGGTTTCGCCCCAACAAGAAGGAACAGGGATGCGGCGGGCTTGACGGCTTCTTCCGGTACAACGGGAGCGGCTCTGCTTTTGCAGTTTCCCTGATTTCACGCAGGAAGCTGTCCTTGGTTGATACACATTTCGGTCTGACCCGCGATGCGCTTGGTGCCTTAACCAAAGCGGATGCGCGTGCGAACGAAATCGCCGATCTGACGGCGGTGCCGGCCGGCGCCTGGTCCGCGCTTTGCGCGCGCGCAGTGGAACCGAACGCCTTCTACGCTCCCGAGTGGGCGCTCGCGGTGACGAAGCACGTTCCCGGCGACGACAACATCAAGGCGCTGCTCGCGTGGGATAGCCCGGCGAAACGCAAGCTCATCGGTTTCCTCCCGGTCGTCTCGGTCTGGCGTGCGATGAAGTTGCCGCTGCCGGTGCTCGTGACATGGCACGCCTACGCCCCGCTGAGCGTGCCATTGCTGGATAAAGACCTTGCGGTGGAAGCGGCGAGCGGTCTGCTGCGTGCGGCGAAGGAAGCCGGCGCACATGCGTTGCTCTTCTCCATGCTGACCGAAGGCCCCGCCGCGGAAGCGTTCCGGACCGCGAGCACGCGCGAGGGGCAAGTGCCGCGCGTCCTTCGTCGCGAGGAGCGGGCGCTGCTCGATACCAAGGCCGACAACGAAGCATCGCTTCACGATGCACTGGGTGCGAAAAAGCTCAAGGAGCTGCGCCGCCAGCGCAATCGTCTTTCGGATGACGGCGAGGTGCGCTTCTCGGTATCGATTTCGCCGCAGCAGACCGAAGCGGCACTCGATGCGTTCCTGCGGCTCGAAGGTGCCGGCTGGAAAGGCAAGCGCGGCACCGCGCTCGGCGCAAGACAGGGTCTGACACGCTTCATCCGGGAAGCGGTACGGAAGCTGGCCCCGCAGGGAAAATTCGAAGTCGCGACGCTCACGCGCGGCGCAGATGTGATCGCCGCCGGTCTCGTGGTGCGGCACGGGGATCGCGCATATTATTTCAAGACTGCCTATGACGAGCGGCTCGCGAAATATTCGCCCGGCATGCAGCTCACGCTCGATCTCACCCGGCATTTTTGCGCGGATGCCACGCTGCGCTCGGCCGATTCCACGGCAAGCGCCGATCACCCGATGATCAACCAGATCTGGAAGGGGCGGCTCGCGCTCGGCGAGACGCTCGTTCCGCTTCGCGCCGACGGCTCGGCGTCGCTGTTCGCTTTACTTATTTCCGGGCGACGCGCCTTGCGCGAAGTCGCGCGCCGGATCGTGCATCGCTATCGCGCCATGAGGAATAAGGGATGAGCATGGTTCAGCCTGCCGACACCAAGGCGTTCGCGGAGTTTCCGAACCTCCCGTTCCGCATCAGGCACGAACTCGCCGGCAACCCGCTCCTTACGCTGCCGGAGATCGCGAAGCTCTTGCGCGAGTTGCCGCGCGACCAGATCGAATACAACTCCGGCAAGGCCGAGATCGGTCAGGACCCGACCAAAGTGCAGTCGGTCGATCTCTCGCCGGAGGAAGTAGTGAGAAGCATCGAGACCGCCGGCGCCTGGATGGTGCTGAAGCGCGTGGACCGGCATCCGGCCTATCGCCACATCCTCGAGCAGGCGCTCCT
>JBGFSD010000046.1:0-7858 GCA_041694745.1 Pseudomonadota bacterium | reverse complement strand
CGATTTTCGCCATGCAACGTCTCCCGAAACCCTATCGACCTTCTTCTTCGAATACCTTGAAGCGCACGAACACGAAGACCGCGACCAGCAGCACTTCGAGAATGGTGAGCCACACCAGCACCCCGGCGCGCTCGGTGAACACGATGTCGGCCGACACCTGCGTCGCCACCACCACGAGCCACAGCGTCGCGCCCCAGGACGAGCCGAGCCAAAGCGCGACACCCGCCACCACGTCGATCACGGCGAAGAAGATCGTCCAGGCCTGGGCGTGGAGCCGCATTTGCAGAAACGGCGTGCCGAGCGGCAGCCCGCACAGGATCGCCCAGCCGATCAGCCCCTTCACCATCATGAAGCCGCCGGCAGCGCGCTGGAACAGCGTGAGCCGCTGCCGCCAGGGCTTCGGCTTCACGGAGTCGCGGCCGATCGCTTCGTCAAGCGGGTCTTCGTAGAGGCTCACAGCTGCAGTTCCTCGTCGGCCGGAAGCGGCGCGAAATAGGACGCCACCTTATCCCCGGTCACGGCTTCGAGCGAGGCGGGGTTCCATCGCGGCGCGTTGTCCTTGTCGATCACCACCGCGCGGATGCCCTCATAGAATTCCGGCTCCCGCGCCACGCGATTGACGATCCGGAATTCGGTCCGCATCGCCTCGGCGAAATCCATCGCGCCGCCACGCTGCATCTGCTCGAAGGCGATCTTGAGGCTTGTCGGCGACTTGCCGCGGATGGTGCGGGCGAGCTTCGCCGCGTCTTCGCTCATCTCGCCTTCGAGGGCTGCGAGAATCTCCTCGACCGAGTCGAGCTCGAAAATGCGGTCGATCATGGGATGATCGGCCGCGAGTTTTCCCGGCGCCGGCTTGCTGGAAAAGGTCTTCAGCACTTCGCCCACGCTTTCGTCGGTGGTCAGCGCCCGCTCAAGCTCCGGGATCCGCGAACTCGCAACGCGATGCGTGGCCAGCCCGCAATAGACGCCGTCGTCGGCGTTCACGCGCAATCCGGAAAGCGCGATCCAGGTACCGATCTTGCCCGGCAACCGCGGCAACGCATGCGTGGCGCCCACATCCGGAAAAAAGCCGATCCCGACTTCCGGATAGGCGAACGAATAGCCGTCGCCCGCCACGCGATAGGTGCCGTGCAGCGAAAGCCCGACGCCGCCGCCCATGACGATGCCGTCAATCAGCGAGATATAGGGCTTCGGATAGTGCTTGATGCGGTGATTGAGCGTGTATTCGACGCGCCAGAATTCGATCGACCTCTGCACCTTGCCCGCCTGGTATTGTTCATACAAGGCGCGGATATCGCCGCCCGCGCAGAATGCGCGCTCGCCATTCGCGCGCACGACCACGCGATCGATCGCGCTGTCGTTCTCCCAGAGATCGAGTTGCTTCGCTAGCGCCCGCACCATGCCGTCGGTCGCGGCGTTCAGCGCCTGCGGGCGGTTCAGCGTCACGAAGCCCGCGCAGCCTCTGCGTTCAAAAAGAATTTCCGGCTCGCTCATCTAGTTTCCGAGCATTTCCCGCGCGATGATGACGCGCATGATTTCGTTGGTGCCCTCTAAAATCTGGTGCACCCGCACATCGCGCAACACCCGCTCGATCGGGTGATCGCGCAAGTAGCCGTAGCCGCCATGCAGTTGCAGGCAGCCGTTCACGACCTCGAAACCGGCATCGGTAGCAAGGCGCTTCGCCATCGCGGCCATGCGGGTCGCACCCGGCGCCCTGTCGCCGACCTTCTGCGCCGCCGCCCAGAGCAGAAGCCGCGCCGCCTCCAGTTCGGTCGCAAAATCCGCGACCCGGAACTGCAGCGCCTGAAAATCCGCCAAGCGCGTACCGAATTGTTTCCGCTCGCGCATGTATTCGATCGTGCGGTCGAGGCAGAACTGCGCGCCGCCGAGCGAGCACGCGCCGATATTGAGCCGCCCGCCGTCCAGCCCCGCCATCGCGATTTTGAAGCCCTGCCCTTCGGCGCCGATCAGGTTCGCGGCCGGCACGCGGCAGTCGCTGAAGATCACGGCGGAAGTCGGCTGCGACTTCCAGCCGAGCTTGACCTCCTGCGCGCCGAAGGAGAGCCCCTTCGTGCCCTTCTCGACCGCGATGCAGGAAATCCCGCGCGGCCCCGGCTCGCCGGTGCGCACCATGCACACATATATATCGGAGGTGCCGCCGCCCGAGATGAAGGCCTTCTCGCCGTTCAGTACATACTCGTTGCCCTCGCGCCGCGCGGTCGTGCGCAGGCTTGCCGCATCGGAACCCGCGCCCGGCTCGGTCAGGCAATAGCTCGCGAAATGCTCCATGGTGCAGAGCTTCGGCAAAAAGCGCCTGCGCACCTCGTCGCTGCCGAAGGCGTCGATCATCCAGGCCGCCATGTTGTGGATCGAGATATAGGCGGCGGTCGAGGTGCAGCCCTGCGCCAGCTCCTCGAAGATGATCGCGGCGTCGAGCCGCGAGAGCGCCGAGCCTCCGACGTCTTCTTTGACGTAAATCCCGCCGAAGCCGAGCGCGGCCGCCGCGCGCAATTGCTCGACCGGGAAGATCGATTTTTCGTCCCACTCGCGGGCGCGCGGCATCATCTCGTCGCGCGCAAACGCCCGCGCCGCGTCGCGGAAAGCCTGTTGTTCGGAGGACAACTCGAAATCCATGGGGAGCGAATATGCGGGGCTTTGGGCGAAGGTCAACGCGGGGGATGACAGGTTCGAATCCTGCCGCTCCACCCTTCCTTCGTCATTACCGGACGGCAGCGTCCGCCTTTTCCTCGTCATTACCGGGCCGCTACGGCCCGCGCTTCAGCGCGGCTGCCGTAGCGAGACCCGGTAATCCATGAGGCGTGACAACGCTGTATGGATCACCGGGTCAGGCGGCATCGAGCCGCTCCCCGCGGATCAAGTCCGCGGGTTCGCGGGATGCCGCCGCCTGGTGATGACGAGGATGGGTTTGGAAGCCACGCGCCAACGCGATAAAAGAAGCGGAAGCCGTAATTTCTTGGAGCCCGCCCGCCATGCCGCCGATCACAGGCAAAGCCCGCCCCGCCGACATTGTGCCGCTTGGCGGCGCCGGCAGAGGCGCGAAAGACCTCGGGCTCACGACCCGCATGCGCAGGAACCGCCAGACCGAATGGTCGCGCAGGCTCGTGCGCGAGAACCAGCTTTCCACCGACGACCTGATCTGGCCGCTCTTTGTCTGCGAGGGCAAGAACACCCGCGAGCCGGTCGCTTCGATGCCCGGCGTGGAGCGCCTCTCGGTCGATCAGGCGGTCTGCGAAGCCGAACGCGCGATGAAGCTCAAAATCCCCGCGCTCGCGCTTTTCCCGAACACGCCGCGCGAGTTGCGCGACGAAAACGGCTCGGAAGCGCTGAACCCCGACAATCTCGTCGGCCGCGCGCTCCGCGCGATCAAAAAGGAATTTCCCGAACTCGGCCTTGTCGCCGACGTGGCACTCGACCCCTACACCTCGCACGGCCACGACGGCGTGATGAAGGACGGCGTAATTCTCAACGACGAGTCGGTCGCCCTCCTCGCCGATCAGGCGCGCGTGCTGGCGGAGTGCGGCGCCGATGTGGTCGCGCCTTCCGACATGATGGACGGGCGCGTCCGAGCGATCCGCGCGGGGCTCGACGCCGCGAATTTTCAGGGCGTGCAGATTTTGGCCTATGCCGCGAAATATGCGAGCGCGTTTTACGGGCCGTTCCGCGACGCCGTCGGCTCGAACGCGACGCTGAAGGGCGACAAGCGCACCTACCAGATGGACCCGGCGAACACCGACGAGGCGCTGCGCGAAGTGGCGCTCGACATCGAGGAGGGTGCCGACATGGTGATGGTGAAGCCGGGCCTGCCCTATCTCGACATCATCTGGCGCGTAAAAGATGCCTTCGGCATGCCGACGATGGCGTATCAGGTGTCCGGCGAATACGCGATGATCGAGGGCGCCGCGCGCAACGGCTGGCTCGATGGCGACAAGGCGATGATGGAGAGCTTGATGGCCTTCAAGCGCGCCGGCGCCGATGCGGTGCTGACCTACTTCGCGCCGCGGGTGGCGGAGAAGTTGGTATTCTGACGCTTCAGCTAACTTGACGCGTCTGCTTCACTTCGCCGAGTAACGGAGCCAAGGCCCAGACCTCGGTCTCTGGGTAAGAAGGAAATACACTATCGACTAATGGCCTCTTCTCGTTTTGGTACCAAACGTCAGCGTTGCCTTGCTCATTCTTGCGCTTTCCCTTCTGGAAAATGTCTCGGTAGCGGAACGGCGAAATTCCCATAAAAGGAACAAAGGCAACCTTATCTTTCGACTCGGATTCGACTTCAATTTCATCCGGATGCAAATCTTTTGCGCGACTCTTGGGATAGGGCTCCATATAAACGACCCGCCTCACGCCACTTGCAAGTAGATGCTTAGTGCAGTTGTGACAAGGAAACGTGGTAACGAATAAGGTGGTTCCTTTGATACTCCTTCCCAGTCGTGCAGCATCACAAACAGCGGACATTTCTGCATGCACAACTCGACCGTACTCAGTCATATCCATAAGCTGAGAACCCGCAAGAGCTCCATCGGTCTCAGGTTCTTTCTTTCTCGCAATTAGCGCATCAACAATCTGAGCATCAGTCCCAATTGAAGTCAGATTCTCACTCAGAAACTTATTCTTTCGCAAGCGCTCAACTAGATCGCGCAAAATGTTCTTCTTGAATCGCTCATTAGGATCATAGCCTTTCTTTACATCTCGATGATCAGGACTCTCCAAATCCCAGTAGGTGCCACCAAAGGCCTTCGGCACTTCATTGCAACCTTGTGTAATAAGCTCGCCATCGGATGAAAAAAGCGCGGCGCCTACTTGGCGTGATAAATCGGCTGAACGGAGCGCCGCCGATTTCGCAGCGTACATGCCATACTCGTCTTTGGAGGGACTGACGTCGTTTTTTCCGAAGAAAGCACAAACGAAACGATTAATCTTCGATTCCATTTCCGCCTTTTTCAAACCATCAATAAAAACGTCTGCGCGATGGAAGGTCTCTCTGAGCTGTTGTCCGAGTTTCTCCTCATCTTCGCTGGCGTCACGGTCGATTAATTGATCTGCCTTATGTTTGACATCGACATCTCTCGTCTCAGTAGGTAATTCTTGCTTCAATCGCTGATACAACCGTTCGCGGCGGTCTTCTTCTGGAGCGTATGCAGACACGAGAACGAACTGCCGACCGTATACCTGTCGCAATAACGCAACTTCTTCCGGACGTTTCAATTGCCGAATGATGTAAGCGTGACGCGCTTGAGTCTTGTTTTCGTCGCCCGTAAGTTCTTTTCGCTTGGATCTTATAGCTTCAATTGCAATTCGAGCGAGCAAAGCACCGTCTTTGTACTCTTTCCGCAACGCGTTCGCGAAGCTCATCTTACGCATGTAGCTGTTAAAGCTATCGGCTCCGTTCCACTGATCGACCTCGGCCATGAGCTGTGGGTCTTCCACAACATAACGGTTGATCTCATCCGTTAATTTTGTGAGGCTGCTTTCGTATTGGACGTGAGATAAGGCGTCGCTGATCGACGCGACGATTAGCTCCAAGTCTACGCCAATCGCGCCCGCGATCCCAATCACCAACTCTGGTGATTCGACGGGCCCTGACGAGACGGACTTATCGGAACTTTCGGCGTTTTCCGCCATTGTTACAAACGCTTGGTACTACAAATGAACGCTGGCACCGCAACCAGTTTACAGCATAACCTTAGAGCAATCGATTCTGCTAGGGAGGAATCTATGAGCGATCTTGGTCGTAAAGGATTACCTCAAGATGTAGAAAAGCTGGCTCAGCAAATTGAGAAGATGGCCAGCCGGGTAAACGGTCAGTTTGTCATTGACCAACAGAAGTCTAGGATTTTTGCTGCTGCTCGCGAGGGCGAGAAGAAAGCTAATTCGTCGAAATAGCTGCGCCTTACCCTACCCCTACCCAAATCACCCACGCGCTCATGAACACAATAATGAGCGAGCCGATGGTCCAGAGCGTCGCGCGCAGGTCGTGGGTCTGCGCGGTGTAATAGGCGGCGAAGTGCGCGAAGCGCGAGACCGCGTAGCCGTAAAACAGGACCTGCGCGAGCCATAGTGACCTGCCCCTGGATTTTCGGACCATCGATAAGTTGAGAGACTGGCTCCCGATTCGGAGGGAGCAATGCGGCAATCGAGGTTCACGGAAGAACAGATGGTGGCGATCATCCGCGAGGCGGATCGCGACCAGGTGTCGGCGGTGGCCAAGCGACACGGAGTCAGCGAGCAGACGATCTACACGTGGCGCAAGCGGTTCGGTGGCTTTGCGGCGGACGATGTGAGGCGCCTGAAGCGGCTTGAGGCTGAGAACGCGCGGCTGAAGAAGCTCGTTGCCGAACGCGACCTCGAGATCGAGGTGATGAAGGAAGTCGCTTCAAAAAACTGGTGAGCGTGCAGGCCCGCCGGCGGCAAGTGGCGTATGGCCGGGAGCGTGGGCTCTCGGCGCGGCGGGCCTGCACGCTGTTCAAGGTGGCGCGATCGGCGCTGGACTATCGGAGCCGGATGCCGGCGAAGGATGCCCCGGCGATCGCCCGGATGCGGGAGCTGTCGGCGCAGTACCCGCGCTACGGCTATCGGCGCATCCGCATCTTCCTGTGCCGCGACGGTCACCGGATGGGCGTCAGCCGGGCGCTGCGGCTGTGGCAGGCGGCGGGCTTGCAGGTGCCGCGCAAGCGGCCGAGAAAGCGCGTGGCGGCGGCCCGCCCGCGCCCGCAGACACCGACCGGACCGAACCAGGTGTGGTCCTACGACTTCGTGTTCGACCGCTGCGCCAACGGCCAGCAGCTCAAGTGCCTGACCGTGACCGACGAGTTCACCAAGCAGGGACTGGCGATCGACGTCGACGGCCGCATCCGCTCGCCGCGGGTGATCGAGGTGCTGTCGCGCCTCATCAGCGAGCGCGGCGCGCCGGCGTATCTTCGCAGCGACAACGGCCCGGAGTTCGTCTCCAAGGCGCTGCTGTCGTGGATCGTGCAGCAAGGCATCGCCACCGCGTTGATCGAGCCCGGCAAGCCCTGGCAGAATGGCGTTGCGGAGAGCTTCAACGGCAAGTTCCGCGACGAATGCCTGAGCCTCGAATGGTTCCGCTCGCGCGCCGAGGCCAAGGTGATCGTCGAGACCTGGAGGCGTCACTACAACGAAGTGCGACCGCATTCGAGCCTCGGCTATCTCACGCCGAACGCCTTTGCGGCGCTGCACGCCAACACAGCACCCCGTCATGCAACGGGCCGGGGCGCTGCGGTACATGGGGCCTTCGCGCTCCGGCCCGTTGCACAACCGCCTCGCCAGAGGCAGCAAACAGACGGAGCCGTCTCAAGCTAAACGTGGTCCGAAAAAATAGGGCAGGTCAATAGCGGCGGCGCGGTCAGCACATAGAGAAAGCCCGCCACCAGAAAGAACGGCACGTTCTCCAGATCGTTCTGCTGGATGCGGCGCACGCGCTCGACGTTCTCGTTCGGCGCAAGCTGCTGCGGGTCCGGGTTCGGATTGAGCGGTGTCTTGCGCAAATCCTCCGGCGAGCGGAAACCGCTTTTCGCACGCATCATCTTCCAGACCGTGAGCCACGACATCGCGACGACCTTGAGCACCATCAGCGACGCCGCGATGGCGTAGGCCGAAAACACCGGATTTTGAAACGTGAGCAAATTCATGAATCTCCTCCCCGGATAGTATACCTCGTCATGGCCGGGCTTGACCCGGCCATCCATGATGAAGTGCGACGCAAGCTGACAGACCGCATGGATCACCGGGTCTCGCACCGGCTAGCCGCGCTGACCCGGGGGCCACCCGCCCCCGGGAGTTCGGGCCGGGGTGGTAGAGGCGGGCGCGCGTAAAGCCCAAC
>JBGFSD010000096.1:0-34701 GCA_041694745.1 Pseudomonadota bacterium | reverse complement strand
GGGGTCACCGCCGATCTCACCGCGAAATTCAGTGCGGTCGATCTCGTGCGCAAGGGCGCGGAAGCGCTCGGCGGCAAGGGCGGCGGCGGCCGGCCCGACATGGCGCAGGCCGGCGGCCCGGACGGCGCCAAGGCCAAGGATGCCTTAAAGGCAATAGAATCAGCGCTTTCCGCTTGAAGTTAAAGTAGAGATTCAAGCGCCTCAAAGATTGAATCCGATTCAACAAAACGGCCCGGAACGAGTCATTCCGGGCCGTTTCGCTTCTCGTTCTGATTCAGAGTCGGATCAAGCCATCGCCTTCTTCAGGTTCTGGTCGATCTTGTCGAGGAAGCCCTCGGTCGAGAGCCACTTCTGGTCGGCGCTGACGAGAAGCGCGAGATCCTTGGTCATGAAGCCGGCTTCCACCGTATCGATGCAGACCTTTTCGAGGGTGGTCGCGAATTTCGCGAGCTCGGCGTTGCCGTCAAGCTTGGCGCGGTGCGCGAGCCCGCGGGTCCAGGCGAAGATCGAGGCGATGGAGTTGGTGGAGGTCTCCTGCCCCTTCTGGTGCTGGCGGTAGTGGCGCGTGACCGTGCCGTGCGCGGCCTCGGCTTCCATGGTCTTGCCGTCCGGCGTCACCAGCACCGAGGTCATGAGGCCGAGCGAGCCGAAGCCCTGCGCGACCGTGTCGGACTGCACGTCGCCGTCGTAGTTCTTGCAGGCCCAGACATAACCGCCCGACCACTTGAGCGCTGCCGCGACCATGTCGTCGATGAGCCGGTGCTCGTAGACGATGTTCTTGGCGGCGAATTTGTCCTTGAACTCGGCATCGAACACTTCCTGGAAGATGTCCTTGAAGCGCCCGTCGTACTGCTTGAGGATCGTGTTCTTGGTCGAAAGATAGAGCGAGTAGCCGCGGTTGAGCGCGTAGTTCATCGATGCGCTGGCGAAATCGCGGATCGACTCGTCGAGATTGTACATCGCCATGGTGACGCCGGCGCCCGGCGCCTGGAACACTTCCTTCTCGATGACCTTGCCGTCGGCGCCTTCGAACTTGATCGTCAGCTTGCCCTTGCCCGGAAACTTGAAGTCGGTCGCGCGATACTGGTCGCCGAATGCGTGGCGGCCGATCACGATGGGCTGGGTCCAGCCCGGCACCAGCCGCGGCACGTTCCTGCAGATGATCGGTTCGCGGAAGATCGTTCCGCCGAGGATGTTGCGGATGGTGCCGTTCGGCGACTTCCACATCTCCTTGAGATTGAATTCCTTCACGCGCGCTTCGTCCGGCGTGATCGTCGCGCATTTCACGGCGACACCGACTTCGCGGGTCTTGTTCGCGGCGTCGATGGTGATCTGGTCGTTGGTCTCGTCGCGTTTCTGGACCGAGAGATCGTAATAGAGCAGGTCGATATCGAGGTAGGGGTGGATCAGCTTGTCCTTGATGAGCTGCCAGATGATCCGTGTCATCTCGTCGCCGTCCATCTCGACAACCGGATTCTTGACCTTGATTTTCGCCATGACCCTGGAAGCTCCCCGAAAGCGCGCAAATTTGCAGGAAATGGCGGGCCGGAGTGGCCCGCCGTTCAGGGGGCCGCTATAGCATCGGCCTTTAAGCGGCGAAAGCCGACTTTGGCTGCGGTTCAAGGGTTTGCAATGCCGGGCGCCGGAACGGACAGGACGAAAGAATGGATCGCCGGGCGTGGTCCGGTGATCGTGCTGGTCGAGCCGCAGCTCGCCGAGAATATCGGCGCGGTCGCGCGCGCAATGGGAAATTTCGCGCTTTCGGAGCTTCGTCTCGTCAAGCCGCGCGACGGCTGGCCCAATCCCGGCGCGAACCGCACCGCCTCGGGTGCCGACCGCATTCTGGAGGAGGCGAAGCTTTACGAGACGCTCGCCGAAGCGATTGCCGACTGCACGCTCGTGATCGCCGCGACCGCGCGCCAGCACGACCAGATCAAGGAGGTCGTAGGTCCCGAGCAGGCCGCCCGAGATCTTTTTCCGCACGTCGAAGCCGGAAATAAAGCCGCGCTCGTGTTCGGCCGCGAGCGCAACGGGCTCGAAGTCCAGGAAGTAGGGCTCGCCGACAAGATCCTGACGATGCCGGTGAACCCGGCCTTCGCTTCGCTCAATCTCGCGCAGGCGGTGATCGTCTGCGCCTACGAGTTCTACAAGCTGGCTTCCGCCAACGCGCTGCCGTTCGGGACGCCGAATTTCTCGGCGCCGGCCTCCAAGGCGAAGTTCGAGGCGTTCTTCGCGACCGTGGTGAGCGAGCTGGACCGCCACGAATTCTTCCGCCCGCCGGAGAAGCGCGACAACATGATCGTGAACCTGCGCAATATCTTCCTGCGCATCGAGCCGACCGAGCAGGACATCCAGACGCTGCACGGCGTCATCCGCACGCTGGCACAGGGCTCCAAGGGGCCTGCGACCGGCGGCATCCTGCGGGGCGGGGAGGCGGAACTGCTCCGCGATCTCCTGAACCGGCAGGGCGCCAGCACCGCCAGCGGCACCGCGCCCGGCAAGGGGCTGGCCAGGCTCCTGCGCCGCAACCCGACCGAACTGGAACGAAGGCTCTGGAAGGCGCTCACCAACGACAGGCGCTTCGCGGGAAAGTTCAAGCGCAACGTGCCGATCGGCCCGCATGTCACGGATTTTCTGGCGCAGCCGCTGCGGCTCGTGCTCGAGGTGGTGCCCGCCGCGGAAGACGCGGAATCGCGCGCGCTGCGCGAGGCGAGGCAGGCATGGTTAAGCGCGCGAAACTACCGGATCGTCGAGATCAATTCGAACGAACAGAAACTCGAGACGCTGCTCGCGCACATCGAGAAAGCGATGGCGGTAACTTCTCCTGACCGAACGTGAATCCGGAACAGCGAGATTCGACGATCGCGTTAAATTGCGGAAGAACGCGGCAAGAACCGAAGCTGAACGAAACGCAGCGTGTTTACGATACCCGATGAACAAAGCCGCATTGCGCGCTAAATTCGAGTTCCGATGCAGGATTCGTTAGCCAACCCCGTCAACCCCACAGTCCTCGTGTTCGATTCGGGCCTCGGCGGGCTTACGGTCCTGCGCGAGATCGCAGGCCTCCGGCGCGACCTGAAACTGGTCTATGCCGCCGACGACGCGGTGTTCCCTTACGGCCGTCTCGATGACGACGCGCTGATCGCGCGGGTCTCGTCGGTGATGGACGGCCTGATTGTGCGCTTCGCTCCCGCGCTCGTGGTGATTGCCTGCAACACCGCCTCCACGCTGACGCTCCCCGTGCTGCGGGCGCAGCACGCGATCCCGTTCGTGGGCACCGTGCCCGCGATCAAGCCGGCTTGCGCGCAGTCGAAGACCAAACGCATTTCGGTGCTCGCGACGCCCGGCACCGTGAAGCGCGACTACACCCGCGCGCTGATCGCGGAGTTCGCCGGCGACTGCCGGGTCGATCTGACCGGCAGCGAACGCCTGGCGCCGCTTGCCGAAGCGTACTTGCGCGGGGAGGCGGTTACGGACGCGGAGATCGCAAAGGAGATCGCGCCGGCGTTCGTCGACGACGGCGCGAAGACCGACACCGTCGTGCTCGCCTGCACGCATTATCCGCTGCTGCTCGCGCGGCTGAAGCAGCTTGCGCCCTGGCCGGTCGTGTGGGTCGATCCGGCGCCCGCGATCGCGCGGAGGGTCGCAAGCCTCTTGCCGGTGCCGGGCGTGCCCGTTCGCGAGCCCGTCCAGGCGCATTTCACGAGCGGGAAAATACCCGGTCCGGCGCTCTCCAAGTCCCTGAGATCGTTCGGAATAGAGCCTGCCGGCGAGGCCGTTTGACAGGCCCGGCCTGACCCTTTATCCCCACGCACTTCCCGCACCCGTGGCGGCCTTCCTCAACGAAACCGGCAACACCGGTTCCGGCGCTCGGAAGTTCGCCTGTCGGCCGGCTCCAAAAGGGGCTCGCAAAGGAGGGCGCAATCCAACCGCAAGAGGATTTGCGATGTCGAAGCGTCACTCGGCCAAGCACAAGCTTGACCGCCGCATGGGCGAAAATATCTGGGGCCGCCCGAAGAGCCCCGTCAACCGCCGCGAATATGGTCCGGGCCAGCACGGCCAGCGCCGCAAGGGCCGCCCGTCGGACTTCGGCGTGCAGCTTCGCGCGAAGCAGAAGCTCAAGGGCTATTACGGCAACATTTCCGAGAAGCAGTTCCTCGGCATCTACAAGGAATCGGTCCGCCGCCGCGGCGACACCGGCGCGATCCTGATCGGTCTCCTCGAGAGCCGGCTCGACGCCATCGTCTATCGCGCGAAGTTCGTGCCGACCGTGTTCGCCGCCCGCCAGTTCATCAACCACGGCCACGTGCAGGTGAACGGCAAGAAGGCGACAATTCCGAGCATGCGCCTGGAGGCCGGCGACGTCGTTTCGGTGAAGGAAAAGTCGAAGCAGCTTCCGCTGGTGCTGGAATCGACGCAACTCGCCGAGCGCGACGTGCCCGACTACATCGAAGCCGATCATAGCAAGATGACGGCGAAGCTGACCCGCGTGCCGACGCTCTCCGAGGTGCCGTTTCCGGTGCAGATGGAGCCGCACCTCGTGGTCGAATATTACTCGCGCTGAGTTTCGCGCGACTGCACACGAAAAAGCCGCCCAGTTGGTTGGGCGGCTTTTTTCATTCTTGCTGAGGGCACGCAGGCTGCCGATTAACTTCCTTCGTCATGGCCGGGCGGAACACTTGTCCCGGCTATCTACGCCTTTCCCAACTTTCAAAGCTGTAAAGACGTGGATGCCCGGCACAAGGCTTGTGTTCGGGCCGGCGAAGCCGGACCCGAGTGCCGGGCATGACGAGGAGAGTAATTCATGCTTTGCCCTAGTGTTGCCACATACTATGATTATATTCCTATCACTCCCGCTCCGCTCCGAGGGGCGTTTCTAGGGCGCTGGCAAGCGTGGGGCGGGATCGCGGTTGGCCGCAGCTTCGCGTTACGCAGCGCGAACTTGCGGCGGCTGAAGTCGCCCGGTTCCGGCGCGCCTGCCGCGCGTCACAGGGCCTTTCTTGGCGGCTTCGTGTGGAACGCGTGCCAACGCAAGTACGGCGAAGCCGAGAAGGTCCGCCAGCGGAGGATAATGGGTAAGTCCTCCGGGGGCCGAACGAAGGAAAGCCGAAGCCCAACTGCGCGCGGGATGCCGGTTCGCCGGTTTCGCTCGCGGCGACTACGCCTCTGCACTTTCTCGCTTCGTGCAGAGGGCCGTGATGCGCTTCTGGCGCACGCGGCATCCCGCGCGCCCTCGGATCTTCCGGGGGTGCTCCTCGCAAACCCTGGCGTTTGTTAGCGCGCGGGAACGATGGCGGCTGTTTGAATTCATAAATCGCGCAAGTTCGCTTTTTCATCCCTCCCCCTTGCTGGGAGGGAAAGGGAAGAACCGCGCTCCGGAATGACAAAGTTAAAACGAAATGGCCGGGGCAAGCCCGGCCATCAAGCATCTCGTTATGCGCAGGTCGCGTTACGCCTTGGCGGCGACCTTCACGCCTTTTTCCGAAAGAAAGCTCTGCAATTCGCCAGCCTGAAACATTTCGCGCACGATGTCCGCGCCGCCGACGAATTCGCCCTTCACGTAAAGCTGCGGGATGGTAGGCCAGCTCGCGTAGTCCTTGATGCCCTGACGCAACTCGGCGCTGTCGAGCACGTTGATGCCCTTATAGGGTGCGCCGACATAGTCGAGGATCTGCACGACCTGGCCGGAGAAGCCGCATTGCGGGAACTGCGGCGTGCCTTTCATGAACAGCACGACGTCGTTCGAAGTCACTTCGTTCTTGATGAAATCCTGAATGCTCATGATTGATTTCTCTTGGCCGTCCGCATGTCCTCGAAAATCACCCTTCCGGGGTGCCGGTTTGTAGCGCGAGGGCGTGCAGCACGCCACCCATCTGGCCCTTCAGCGCCGCATAGACCATCTGATGCTGCTGCACGCGGGTTTTGCCCTTGAAACTATTGGAGATAACCGTGGCGGCATAATGGTTGTTGTCGCCGGCGAGATCGCGGATTTCGACGGTCGCGTCCGGAAGCGCCTCCTTGATCAGGCGTTCGATTTCCGCGGCTTCCATCGGCATTGCCGTTCACTCCAAATTCGGGCTTCAGTTCTTACCCGCCAGGTTCTTGCCCGCCATGTAATCCGGCAACCAAGATTCGTGCCGTTTCTTCAACTCCGCCACAGATATTGGGCGTTCCCCGGGCAAGGTCAATCGCTCGCCACCGGTAAGCCCGAGGCGCAGGGCGGAGATGCCCGCGTCCTTCGCCGCCGCCTCGATTTCCGGCAGCGCGAGGGCAGGCGCCGTGACCACATAGCGCGCCTGATCCTCGCCGAACCAGAAGGCGTGGGCCGGCAGGCCGGCAGGCGCAGCATCCAGCGCCGCGCCGATGTCGGAGGCCATCGCCATTTCGGCGATTGCGACCAGCAGGCCGCCGTCCGAGCAGTCGTGTACGGCGGTGACGCGGCCCTTCGCGATCAGGTCGCGGACAAAATCGCCGGTGCGTTTTTCGGCGGCGAGATCGACCGGCGGCGGCGCGCCTTCCTCGCGGCCCTCGATGGTAGCGAGATAGGCCGACTGGCCGAGCCAGCCGCGCGTGTCGCCAAGCACGAGGATCGCTTCGCCGGAAGACTTGAAGGCAAGCGACGCGGAATTGTTGAAATCCGCAAGCAAACCGACGCCGCCGATGGTGGGGGTCGGCAGAATTCCGCGGCCCTGTGTCTCGTTGTAGAGCGAGACGTTGCCGGAGACGACCGGGAAATTCAGCGCCAAGCACGCTTCCTTGATGCCCCTGATGCACCCGACGAACTGGCCCATGATCTCGGGCCGCTCTGGGTTGCCGAAATTGAGATTGTCGGTGATCGCAAGCGGGGTGGCGCCGACCGCCGTCAGATTGCGCCAGCATTCGGCGACAGCCTGCTTGCCGCCCTCGAACGGATCGGCTTCGCAGTAGCGCGGCGTGACGTCGGTCGAGAGCGCCAGCGCCTTCGGGCCGTCCTGTACGCGCACCACCGCGGCGTCGCCGCCGGGGCGCTGCACGGTGTTGTTCAGGATCAGGTGATCGTACTGCTCCCAGACCCAGCGCTTGGAGCAGAGGTCGGGAGAGGAGACGAGTTTTTCGAGCGCTTCGCCGAGCGAATTCGGCGCGGGAATCGATGTCGCGTCCAGTACCGGCAACTTCCGAGGCTCGGTGAACGGGCGGTTATATTCAGGCGCCTGATCGCCAAGTTCCTTGATCGGCAGGTTCGCCATTTCCTCGCCGTGGTGGCGGATCAGGAAGCGCAGCGTGTCGGTGGTGTAGCCGACGATCGCGAAGTCGAGGCCCCATTTGCGGAAGATAGCTTCCGCCTCGGCTTCCTTGCCGGGCTTCAGCACCATCAGCATGCGCTCCTGACTCTCGGAGAGCATCATCTCGTAGGCCGTCATCGCTTCTTCGCGCACCGGGACCTTTTCGAGATCGAGCGTGATGCCGAGATCGCCCTTCGCGCCCATCTCGACCGCGGAGCAGGTGAGGCCGGCAGCGCCCATGTCCTGGATCGCGACCACGCAGCCCTTGGCCATGATTTCGAGACAGGCTTCGAGCAGCAGTTTTTCCGAAAACGGATCGCCGACCTGCACGGTCGGGCGCTTTTCCTCCGCGCCTTCGCCGAATTCGGCGGAGGCCATGGTGGCGCCGTGAATGCCGTCGCGTCCGGTTTTCGAACCGAGATAGACGACCGGCAGGCCGACGCCGGTGGCCTTGGCGTAGAAGATTTTATCTTTCTCAGCGATGCCGACCGCCATGGCGTTGACGAGAATGTTGCCGTCGTAGCGCGAGTGGAAACCGACCGAGCCGCCGACGGTGGGCACGCCGAAGGAATTTCCGTAGCCGCCGATGCCGGCGACAACACCGGAAACGAGATGGCGCGTCTTCGGATGATCCGGCGAGCCGAAACGGAGCGCGTTCAGGCACGCGATCGGACGCGCGCCCATGGTGAAGACGTCGCGCAGGATGCCGCCGACGCCGGTCGCCGCGCCCTGATAGGGCTCGATGAAGGACGGATGGTTGTGGCTTTCCATTTTGAAGACGCAGGCGAGGCCGTCGCCGATATCGATGACGCCGGCATTTTCGCCGGGGCCCTGGATCACGATCTTGCCCGTGACCGGCAGCGTCTTCAGATGCACCTTCGAGGATTTGTACGAGCAGTGCTCGTTCCACATCGCCGAGAAGATGCCGAGCTCGGTGATCGACGGCTCGCGGCCGATCAGTTTCAGAATCCGCTCGTATTCGTCGGGCTTCAGACCGTGTTCGGCGACGAGTTCGGGCGTGATCTTGATCGCGTTGGAAATATTCACGCCGCCTCCAGGACGGTCTTGATGCTCTCGAACAGTCCGCGCCCGTCGGTCGGGCCGATTGCGGGGTCGACGTGATTTTCCGGATGCGGCATCAGGCCGAGCACGTTCAGCTTCTCGGAGAGAATGCCGGCGATGGCATTAGTCGCGCCGTTGTAATTCCATTTCGGATCGAGCCGGCCTTCCGGCGAGGTGTAGCGAAACAGCACGCGGCCGTCGTCTTCGAGGCGTTTGATGGTATCTTCGTCGGCGGTATAATTGCCTTCGCCGTGCGCGACGGGAATCTTCAACACGTCGCCCGCGTTGTAGCGGCGCGTAAACGGCGTGTCGGAGCGCTCGACGCGCAGATAAACTTCCTTGCACATGAAGCGCAGTTGCGCGTTCCGCTGCAATACACCGGGAAGAAGTTGCGCTTCGCACAAGATCTGGAAGCCGTTGCAGATGCCGAGCACGAGGCCGCCGCGCTCGGCATGGGCGCGGACAGCGTTCATGATCGGCGCGCGCGCGGCAATGGCGCCGCAGCGGAGATAATCGCCGTAGGAAAATCCGCCGGGCAGGACCACGAGATCGGTGCCGGAGGGGAGGTCGTGATCCGCGTGCCAGACGATATTCGCAGCCTTGCCTGAGATGCGCTTGATCGCGCTTGCGACATCGCCTTCGCGATTAGAGCCGGGGAAGAGAACGACGGCGGCGTTCATCGATCGTCATTCCGGACGGCGCCAACGGGCCGCGCTTGCGCGCCCGATGACAAGCGCGGCGCCGATCCGGAATCCAGGGGCAAAAATGAATGGCCGCTATATGGGGCTCTGGATTCCGGGTTCGCGCGTTCCGCGCAACCCGGAATGACAATTGTGAAGATCACCCCAGCACCTCCACGCGGTAATTCTCGACGACCGTGTTTGCGAGCAACTTGTCGGCGACGGCTTTCAGCGCGGCTTCAGCCTTAGCCTTGTCGCCGTCGGCGAGTTCGATTTCGAACACCTTGCCCTGGCGGACGCTCTCTATGCCTTCGATGCCGAGCGACTTCAGTGCACCTTCGATGGCCTTGCCCTGCGGATCGAGCACGCCGTGCTTCAGGGTGACGGTGACGCGGGCTTTCATCGGAAGAACCTCTCTTCTCGAATGCTTTAGCGCAAAGGCAAACGGGGGCAATCGCCCCCGCCAGACATCCACATCAGAAATACGGCAAGAGCGCGCAAGGCGCGCTCAGCTTTTTACAAGCACCGGCCCGGTGCCCTGCGGCGGCTCGTTCTCCGAGATGATGCCGAGACGGCGCGCGACCTCGGTATAGGCCTCGATCAGGCCGCCCATGTCGCGGCGGAAGCGGTCCTTGTCGAGCTTGTCCGAGGTCTTGATGTCCCACAGGCGGCACGAGTCCGGGCTGATCTCGTCGGCGACCACGATGCGGACCATGTCGTTGTCCCACAGGCGGCCGCATTCCATCTTGAAGTCCACGAGCCGGATGCCGACGCCGAGGAAGAGGCCCGAGAGGAAATCGTTCACGCGGATCGCGAGTGCGATTACGTCGTCGATCTCCTGCGTGGTGGCCCAGCCGAAAGCGGTGATGTGCTCCTCGGATACCATCGGGTCGTTCAGCTTGTCGCTCTTGTAATAGAACTCGATGATCGAGCGGGGCAGCTGCATCCCTTCCTCGAGGCCGAGGCGGGTGGCGAGCGAGCCGGCGGCGACGTTCCTCACCACGACTTCGAGCGGGATGATCTCGACTTCGCGGATCAACTGCTCGCGCATGTTCAGGCGGCGCACGAAATGGGTCGGTACGCCGATGTCGTTCAGCCGCTGGAAGATGTATTCCGAAATGCGGTTGTTGAGCACGCCCTTGCCGTCGACGATCTCGTGTTTTTTGGCGTTGAAGGCGGTGGCGTCGTCCTTGAAATGCTGGATCAGCGTTCCGGGCTCGGGGCCTTCGTAGAGGACCTTGGCCTTGCCTTCGTAGATGCGGCGGCGGCGGCTCATGGGGGTATACCGTGGCTTCAAAAAATCCATTTCGAACCGGAACTCCGGGCGTACGCGGGCTGAAATCGTCTGGAAAACCGGGCGTTCTTGAGCGAAAAGCGGGCGACTCCGCCCGTCTGTCCTGCTCCTTTGACCCTATCTGATCGGTTTCGCCAATACAAATAGCCCCCCATCTGCGGGCTTTCGCATGGCCGATTGCCGCAGTTGAAATAGGATAAAGCGGTCTATATTCAACGGCAGGCTTCGGTAGAACTTCAGGAAAGCGAGAGCGAGCGATGAGCACTTTCGACCAGCGCCAGGACGCCTTCGAGAAAAAGTTTGCGCTCGACGAGGAGCAGAAGTTCAAGGCGACCGCGCGCCGCAACCGCAAGCTCGGCGCGTGGGTCGCGGAGTTGACCGGCCTTTCCGGCGCGGAAGCGGAGGCCTACGCGAAGTCCGTGGTCGCCGCCGACTTCGAGGAAGCCGGCGACGACGATGTCTTCCGCAAGGTGCGCGCCGATCTTAACGCCAAGGGCAAGCAAAGCATTTCCGATGCCGATATTCGCGAGAAGATGAGCGCCCTGCTCAGCGAAGCCGCGGCGGAAATCAAAGCCGGCAAATAGAGCCAAGACGTCTTTCGGACGGCGCGCGGCGAAAATGTGTTCGCGCGCTGAACGTCCGTTAATTCAGCGGCGGCTGCAAGTTCAGGCCTCATTCAGGTAGCGCGGTAATATACTCCGGCGTGATCCCGGCGCTTGCGCGCCACCGATTGGGGAAACGTATATGTGCCTGCGCCCGCTTTTGATTGTGGCTGCATTCCTGCTTTCCGTAAATTCCGCTTTGGCTGTGCCCGCGCTGGTTGCGGAAGAAATCGAACTGCGCTGGGGGCCGAGCGAGGAGTTTCCGGCCCAGGCGGTGATACCGGGCGGAACGCAGGTCGACGTCGAGTCGTGTGCGACGGAATGGTGTCTCGTGCGCGTCGGCGATCTCGAGGGATTCCTTCCGCTGCATTTTCTGAATTTCCTGTCGCCGCAGCCTGCGCTGGTCGTGCCTTCCTATCCCGCCTATGAGTTCGCGGACGACGGCTACGTCTATGGGCCTGGTTTTGCCTTTCCGCGTTACGGGTGGATTCACGACCGCCGCGCGTCAAGATCCCTGTTTCATTCGCGCGGCGAGTCGAGGCTGCGCCATCACTCCCGGAGCGATTCGGGCCAGCGCTATCATTCGCGCGCGGGTTCTTCCTGGTCCCGCCGCCGCGAAACGCAGCCGCAGAACTGGCAGCAGAACAATCAGCAGAATTTTCAGCAAAGAAACTGGCAGCAGAACAATCAGCAGCGGAACTGGCAACAGAACAACCAGCAGCGCAACTGGCAGCAGAACAATCAACAGAATTTCCAGCAAAGAAACTGGCAGCAGAACAACCAGCAGCGCAACTGGCAGCAGAACAATCAACAGAACCTCCAGCAGAGGAGCCTGCAGCAGAACAATCAGCAGAATTTTCAGCAAAGAAACTGGCAGCAGAACAACCAGCAGAATTTTCAGCAGAGAAATTTCCAGCAGAGCAATCAGCAGCGCAGCTGGCAGCAGAACAATTCTCCGCGTAGTTACCAGCAGCAGAACAATTCGTCACGGAGCTACCAGCAGAACCGGCAGAACAACAGTTCAAGTTCCAGCCAGAATACGAAACGAAGACACAACTAGCGGCAAAGGTGACGAAAGGCGGCTCCCGGATCCGCCTATTTTGCTGGGGGATCTAGTTCCTGAAGACTTATTTCCCGAAGACGCGGGCGAAAATCGCGTCGACATGCGCGAGGTGATGCGCGAGATCGAAACAGGAGTCGATCTCCGCGGGCGAGAGCAGCTTCGCCACGTCGGCGTCGGATTTCAGCGACTGCCGGAAGTCTGCGCCCGCGTCCCAGGTCTTCATTGCGTTCCGCTGCACCAGGCGATAGGCGTCCTCGCGCGCCATGCCCTTGCGGGCGAGCGCCAAGAGCACGCGTTCGGAGTGCACGAGGCCGCCGAACATTTCGAGATTGCGCTTCATGTTTTCGGGATAGACCACGAGCTGCTCGATCAGGCCGGCGAGACGATTGAGCGCGAAGTCGAGCGTGACGGTCGCATCCGGCCCGATCATACGTTCGACGGAAGAGTGCGAGATGTCGCGCTCGTGCCAGAGTGCCACATTTTCCATCGCGGGCAAGGCATAGGAGCGCACCATGCGTGCGAGGCCGGTGAGGTTTTCCGATAGCACCGGGTTGCGCTTGTGCGGCATCGCCGACGAGCCTTTCTGGCCAGGCGAAAAATACTCCTCGGCTTCTTTTACCTCCGTGCGCTGGAGGTGGCGGATTTCGACGGCGAGCCGCTCCATGGATGAAGCGATCACGCCGAGGGTCGCAAAGAACATCGCGTGCCGGTCGCGCGGGATCACCTGCGTCGAAACGGGCTCGACCTTCAAGCCCATCTTTTCCGCGACATAGGCTTCGACCCTGGGATCGATGTTGGCAAACGTGCCTACCGCGCCGGAGAGGGCGGCAGTCGAGACTTCCTCCCTGGCGCGCAGCAGGCGCTCCTTGTTGCGCGAGAACTCGGCGTAGGCTTCCGCCATCTTGAGGCCGAAGGTGGTGGGCTCGGCATGAATGCCGTGCGAGCGTCCGACGCAGACGGTGTTCTTGTGCTCGAGCGCGCGCTTCTTCAGCGCGGCAAGAACTTTGTCGAGATCGGCGAGCAAGAGGTCCGCCGAGCGCGTGAGCTGCACGTTGAAGCAGGTGTCGAGCACGTCCGATGAGGTAAGTCCGAGGTGTACGAAACGCGCTTCGCGGCCGACGATTTCCGCAAGATGGGTCAGGAACGCGATGACGTCGTGCTTAACTTCGCGCTCGATTTCGTCGATGCGCGCGATGTCGAATTTCGCATCCTTGCCCTTGGCCCAGATGGTCTTCGCGGCTTCCTTGGGGATGACGCCAAGCTCCGCCATCTTGTCGGCGGCATGCGCCTCGATCTCGAACCAGATTTTGAAGCGGGTTTCGGGCGACCAGATTTGCACCGCTTCGGGGCGGCTGTAGCGCGGGATCATCTCGTACTCATGCGGCGGCGCGCGGCTGCGCTGCGCGGATGGCGTCGATGTTCTTCTTGTATTGCTCGGGGCCACCCCTGTAGACCGCGGAGCCCGCGACCAGCACGTTCGCACCGGCACCTGCTGCGAACGGCGCAGTCTCGGCGGTGATACCGCCGTCGACCTCAAGGTCGATCTGCCGGTCTCCGATCATCTTACGCAGCTTCGCGATCTTCGCGGTGGCGGAGGGAATATAGCTCTGGCCGCCGAAACCGGGGTTCACGCTCATCACAAGAATGAGATCGACCTTGTCGAGTACGTACTCGATCGCGCTCTCCGGAGTCGCGGGATTGAGTGCAACGCCTGCCTTCTTGCCGAGATCGCGGATCACCGAGAGCGAGCGCTCCAGATGCGGGCCGGCTTCCGGGTGAATGGTGATGATGTCGGCGCCGGCTTCCGCGAAGGCCGCGAGATAGGGGTCCGCGGGCGCGATCATCAGATGCACGTCGAGGATCTTCTTCGTGTACGGACGGATCGCCTTCACGATGGCGGGCCCCAGCGAGATGTTCGGCACGAAGTGCCCGTCCATGACGTCGACGTGAATCCAGTCGGCACCTGCCTGATCGGCTGCACGCACCTCCTCGCCGAGCTTCGCGAAGTCGGCGGCCAGAATCGAAGGCGCAATCAGCAAGGGGCGAGTCGGCATTTCGAGCGGCTCCAGGCCGAGGCCGTAACACGGCTATTCGCCGCCCGGCAACCGCCGCTCCAGGAGACGGTGAACAACCGGTGCCGCGAGCGCAGGCAGCAGATAGATCGGAAACTGGGCCACCGCGAAGTAGATCCAGGTGAGTTCGGGCAGGCCGCTTCCCGCGGCTGCGACCATGACACCCATGTTCCGGTGCGCGGACGAAAAGCCGAGCGCCAGCGACTTCTTCAGGCCGGCGCGCCAGAAAATGAGCGCGGTCAGCGCGTAGATGCCGACCGCGACGGCGAAGGCGAGCAGGGAAAGCACAGCCACAAGCTCAGGCTCCCGGATCGCGCGGGCGGTCACGCCGTCCATGGCGGCAACGCCGAAGAGAAACAGCAGCGCCGCGTTGATGCCGTCGATCGTGCCCTTGTTCGCGGCAATGCGGCCGTTGCCGAGCCACCGGCGCAGCAATTGTGCGACAAAGAAAGCGCCGCCCAGGATTGCGAGCAGCCGGAGCACGAGCTGCGCGACATCGAGATCAAGTGCGCCGCCCGCGAAATGCGAAACGATGAAGGGCGCGAGCAGGGGGGTCGCGGCGGTACACACGATCAGCACCGCAAGCGTCAGCGCGGTATCGAGCCGCAGCAGCGCGGCGAAGGCGGTAGACGCCATGATCGGCGGAGCCGCGAGATACATCATCAGCCCCAGCGCAACGCCGGGGCCAAGCTGCTCGATGCCGGTGTGCGGAAGCGTCAGGCCGAACAGCACCGGCGTCAGCACCATGATGCCGAGCCAGGCAATCGCAACGAGAAGGGGCGCCTTGAAGCGCGCGGAGAGTTCAGCCGGATCGACGCGCAGAAAGGCGAAGACAAGGAGCAGAAAGATTGCCGCCGTGAAGATGGACTTCAGCGCCGCGGCCAGCGGCGGAAGCGCAAGGCCCACAAGAATGCTCGCAGCCGCGACCTTGGTGCCTTGCCGGCCAAGCCATTCAAGACTGGATTTCAGGCCCATCTTGCGGACCCATGGCTACCGGCATGAAGAATGCCCATTCTTTCCGTAGTTTAGCTTCAGGCTCGGCGATTTGCCTGTGAATGAGCACCCAATCGGTCTGGAATCCGCCAAAATCTGCTAATAGATATATCCTATGAGCCAAAAGAAAAATGTGATCGTTCTTGGGGCCGGCATCGTCGGCATCTCGGCGGCGCTCCACCTGCAGAAGCGAGGAATCTCTACGCTGCTGGTGGACCGGCAAGGCCCGGGCGAGGGCACGTCCTACGGCAATGCCGGGATCATCGAGGGCAATACGCTTTTCCCGTACCCGTTTCCGCGCAGCATCCGGGCGCTGACGCGCGTCGCTCTCAAACTTGCGACCGAAGCGAATTATCACGCGGGCTTCCTGCCGCGGATCGCACGCTGGCTCTGGAATGTGCGCAAAGCTACGACCCAGGAAGGTCTGGAGACCGCCGCCCGCACGATGCGACCGATGTTCGGGCAGGCGCTCGCCGAACACGAGGCGCTGGTCGAAGCGGCTGGTGCGCAGCGCTATCTGCGCCACACCGGCTGGCTTCGCGTCTACCGCTCTGAAGACGCGCTCGAGAAATTGGCGAAGGAACTCGCGCTCGCCGACGAATACGGCATTCCCTACGAAAAACTTTCGGCCGAGCAGTCTCTGGCGCTGGAGCCGTCGCTTTCGCCGGTGTTCAAACACGGCGTGCTGTGGCCGAAGGCGGCGAGCTATTCCAACCCGCTAGGCGTTTCGCGCGCCTTCAACGCGCATTATCTGTCGCTGGGCGGCGAATTCGCGAAAGGCGACGCAAAAACCTTGCAGCGTTCGAACGGCGGCTGGAAGGTCTCGACCGAAGACGGCGAAGCGCACGCGGAAGAGGCGGTCGTCGCGCTGGGGCCGTGGTCTCCCGACGTTCTGGAGCCGCTCGGCGTCGATCTGCCGCTTGCCGTCAAGCGCGGCTATCACTGGCACTTCGGCGTGAAGGGCAATGCTTCGCTGTCGCGGCCGGTGCTCGATGCGGAAGTCGGGTTCATTCTCGGGCCGATGGAGCAGGGTATCCGGCTTACGACGGGTGCGGAATTCGCACATCGCGACGCCAAGCCGACGCCGGTGCAGATCGATCGCCTGATGCCCTATGCGAAGAACCTGTTCCCGCTTGGCGAGCCGGTGGAGCCGAAGCCGTGGCTCGGCGCGCGTCCCTGTTTCTGGGACTCGCGTCCCGTGATCGGCCGCGCGCCGGGGCAGAAGGGTCTGTGGCTCGATTACGGTCACGGCCATTCGGGGCTTACGCTCGGGCCGGTGTCCGGACGGCTGCTCGCAGAAATGATGACGGGTGCAACCCCGTTCACGGATCCGTCGCCGTTTGCGGCGGAACGTTTCCTGAAAAACTAGCCAACCTCGTCATGGCCGCGACAAACGCGGCCATGACGATTCTATCCTGAGCGGCCGTATCTGCCCTTCCACGACGGCAGCGCGCCAGGAAACGGAAGCGAAGACGCTTCATAGACGCCACGCGCGATCGCACGCGCGAGACATTGCGCGGCAATCGCGCCGAGCCGCGCAAGACCGTGAACGGAATTGTCGAGCGGCTTCCTCCCGGTAGCCGCGACAAACACTGCATCGCCGTCGAGCGGCGTGAAAACCGGATGGATGGCCATGGCGAAACCCGCACCCGCCATGACCGCGAGGCGCTTGGCCTGCGCTTTGGTCAGAACGGCGTCGGTTGCGAGCAGCGCAATCGTCGTGTTCTGCCGCTCGTCGCCCTTCAGTGCGGTTGCGATCGTCGGCTGCGTCTTCGGGAATCCGCGTCCGCCGAATTCGTCATTCTGTTCGAAGGCGGCGGCAAAAAAGTGTCCTTCCTCGCCTAGCGTGACGCGGCCCGCGGCATTGACTGCGGCAATCGCACCGACGATATGACCGCTTTCCATTCGCGCGGAAGCGGAGCCAATGCCGCCTTTCAGGTTCTGCGTGCTCGCGCCAAGGCCTGCGCCAACGCTGCCGAGCTTGAAATCCGGTCCGGCGTTCTTTGCGGCGAGATAGCCGAGATCGCGGTAAGGCGGGAAACGTCCCCAGTTCTTGTCGCCGCCGGAGAACATGTCGAACAGGATCGCGCCTGGCACGATCGGAATCCGCACGGGCCCGACTGCGAAGCCGCGACCCTGTTCGGCAAGCCACGCTTGCACGCCGGCGGCGGCATCGAGACCGAAGGCTGAGCCCCCGGAAAGCGCGAGCCCGTCAATGCGATCCACCGTTGCGACCGGGTCGAGCAAATCTAGTTCGCGCGTGCCGGGTCCGCCGCCGCGTATGTCGGCCGAGGCGACCGCAGGCTCTTCGAAGATGATTGCGGTGGTGCCGGTAGCGGCCTTCGCGTCGTCGGCATGGCCCACAAGCACGCCTGCGACATCGGTGATCAAGTTCTTCATACCCGCGAATGAACCCGATCGGCGTCCGTGCGGCAAGTTCACGCTTCAAGTTGTCGCGAGGGCGCTTGCTTCGCGTGCGGACCGCGCGCATGAAGGCCGCGCATGACCGAGGTTACCTACACCGCCGCGCTGATCGCGGGCCTGCTCAGCTTTCTCTCGCCCTGCGTGCTGCCGCTGGTACCGCCCTATCTCGCGTATCTTGCGGGCACGACGTTCGACGAACTGGCGGCGCGCGACAGCGTCGCGCGGGTCGCGCGGCGTGAAATCGCCGCGGCGGCGCTTTTCGTGCTCGGCTTCTCGACGGTGTTCGTAGCGCTCGGTGCGACCGCTTCCGCGATCGGCGGCCTGCTGCGGGAGTGGTCCTACTGGCTCACGATCGTCGCCGGTGTTGCGATCATCGCGATGGGCCTGCACTTCCTCGACGTCTATCGCATCGCTTTCCTCTATCGCACGACGCGTTTGCAGCCGAACGAACCGGTCGGCTTGTGGGGCGCCTATGCGATGGGGCTTGCCTTCGCCTTCGGCTGGACGCCGTGCATCGGTCCGGTGCTTGCGGCAATCCTCGCGGTTGCGGCAAGCGAGCAGACGGTCGCGAAAGGGGCGGGCTTGCTCGCGATCTATTCGCTGGGCCTGGGCATTCCCTTCATCGTCGCGGCGTTTGCGCTCGACGCATTCCTCGGGCTGTTCGCAAAAATGCGCTCCAGGCTCGGCACGATCGAAAAGATCATGGGCGCGTTTCTGGTGCTGACCGGCATTGCATTCCTGACCGGCTGGATCACGTCGTTCAGCTTCTGGCTGCTCGAGATGTTTCCGGCGCTCGCCAAATTCGGATGAGCAGCGAACAAACGAAAAAGCCCGCCGTTTCCGGCGGGCTCTTCGTTTTCAGTTATGAAGAAGCCTATTTCAATTCGGCATAGGTGCCGTCAGCCTTCCATTGATACATCACATAGTCGGTGACGGTGATATCGCCTTTCGAGTCGAAGGAGATTTCGCCGAGTACGGTCTGCCACTTGCCGGCCTTCATGGTCTCGGCGACCTTCTTCGGGTCGGTCGAGTTGGCTTTCGTGGCAGCCTGCGCCCAGACCTGGATCGCGGCGTAGGTGTAGAGCGTGTAGCCTTCCGGATCGATGCCCTTGGCCTTGAACTTCTTTACGATCTCGGCGGCGGCCGGACGGTTGCGCGGGTCAGAGCCGAAAGTCATGAGCACGCCCTGCGCATGCTGTCCCGTGATCGCGGCGAACTGCTTGTCCGCGAGCGCGTCACCCGCCATCAGCACGGTCTTCATGCCTTGATCGCGCATCTGACGAAGGATCAGGCCGGACTCGGTATGATAGCCGCCGATGAAGACGACATCGATATCGGCTGCCTTCATGCGCGACACCAGCGCGGTGAAGTCCTTGTCGCCCTGCGTGTAGGATTCGCGCATCGCTTCGGTGACGCCGGCCGCGTTCAGCGCCTTCTTGGTTTCGTTGGCGAGGCCCGCGCCGTAGGTCGACTTGTCGTCGAGGATCGCGATCTTCTTGCCCTTGAAGTTATCGGCGAGATACTTGCCGGCGAGCGCACCCTGCTGGTCGTCGCGGCCGCAGACGCGGAAGGTGTTCCAGAGCTTGCGCTCGGTGAACAGCGGGTTGGTGGATGCCGGCGAGATCTGCAGAACGTTGCCTTCAACATAGGCTTCCGACGCCGGGATCGACGACGACGAGCAGAAGTGACCGAACACGACCGGCACGCGCTGGCCAGCGAGACGGTCCGCGGTGGCGCGCGCCTGCTTCGGATCGCAGGCATCGTCGCCGACAACGAGCTTCAGCTGCTGCTTCAGCACGCCGCCGGCGGCGTTGAGATCCTCGATCGCGAGATTGGCGCCGTTCCTGAGCTGTTCGCCGAACGACGCATATTGGCCGGTCATCGGACCGGCGACGCCGACGGTGAGCTGGGCGTTCGCGGCCGTGCCGGCCGCAAACAGTGCGGAGGCAGCAATCAAGCCAACAAGACGTGCGCTTTTCATAGTTTCTCCCTCTGAAACATACGGGTGTTGCGGATTTTGGTTGTATCCATTCTTGGCGGGATTTTGCCCCTTGTCACGGGTTTTTATGCGGCCGCAACGCGCCGTAGTTCTACCTACCGCCCTCAAGATAGGCGCTGCGAACTTCCGGCCGTTCCAGAAGTTCGCGTCCGGTTCCGGCCAGCGCAATCCTGCCGTTGACCATGACGTAGCCCCGGTGCGCGAGTTTCAGCGCGTGGAATGCGTTCTGCTCGACCAGGAAGATCGTCAGCTTCTCGCGCTGGTTCAGGTCGCGGATCGCCGCGAAAATCTGCCGGACGATCAACGGGGCGAGCCCGAGCGAGGGCTCGTCCAGCAGTAACAGGCGGGGGCGGCTCATCAACGCGCGGCCGATCGAAAGCATCTGCTGCTCGCCGCCCGACAGCGTACCGCCGCGCTGATTGCGCCGGCTCTCCAGAATTGGAAAGAGCGCATAGACGCGCGCAAGATCGCTCCTGAAATCCCCGCCCTCGGCGGTCGCCGCGCCCATCTGAAGATTCTCGAACACCGTCATCCGCGGAAAGATGCGGCGGCCTTCGGGAGACTGCGCGATTTTCATGCGCATGATTTCATGGGTAGGCAGCCGCGTGATGTCGCGCCCCTCGAAAACGATGTTGCCGGTGCGCGCCTGCGGATTGCCGCAGATCGTCATCATCAGCGTGGATTTGCCCGCGCCATTCGCCCCGATGATGGTGACGATCTCGCCGGGCATGACTTCTACGTCGATGCCTTTCAGCGCTGCAATGCTGCCGTAATAGGCGGAAACGCCTCTGATCGAGAGCAGCGGCCCGGTCACAGCCCGACCTCCGCTTCCGCTTCGTCGACTGCGTCCTCCTCGACGCCGAGATAGGCGGCGATCACCTTCGGGTCGTTCCGGACGAAGGCGGGCGTGCCTTCCGAAATCTTCTTGCCGTGATCGAGCACGACGACATGATCGGAAATCTCCATCACGACGTTCATGTCGTGTTCGATCAAGAGGATCGAGGTCTTCGTCTCGCTCTTGATGGAGCGCAGCAGACCGTTGAGTTCGTCGGATTCGCGCGGGTTCAGTCCCGCGGCCGGTTCGTCGAGACAGAGCAGCACCGGCCGCGTGCACATCGCGCGCGCGATTTCGAGCCTGCGCTGTGCGCCATAGGGCAGGCTGCCCGCCGGATCGTCGGCGCGTTCGGTCAGTTGCGTCTTCGCGAGCCAGTGGCGTGCCAGTTCGATCGCCTCGCGCTCGGCATTGCGATAGCCCGGCGTGCCGAACAGCCCGAGAATCGAATAGCCGGACTTCACCATCAGCGTGTTGTGCTGCGCGACCAGAAGGTTCTCGAGTGCGGTCATGCCGGCGAAGAGCCGGATATTCTGGAAGGTACGCGCGACATGGACGCGCTGCGCGATTCTGAAATCGGCAAGTTTTTCGAGGGCGAAGGCCTTGCCGTCGTCGTGCGTGACGCGGATGCTGCCGGAGGTCGGCTCGTAAAAACCCGTGATGCAGTTGAATACGGTGGTCTTGCCGGCGCCGTTCGGGCCGATCAGCGCGGTGATGTCGCCGCGTTTCGCTTCCAGCGTAAGCCGGTCGACGGCAAGCAGGCCGCCGAAGCGCATCGTCAGTTCGTCGAGCGAAAGGATGGGCGCATTCGTCATCAGCCGCGGCCCTCCGCGACGTGCTCGACCGAGATGGTTTTCTTCTCGCGCAGGTAAGCGGTCGGCTCGCGCGTGGAAACGAGTCCGCGCGGCCGCCAGACCATGATGCCGACCATGGCAAAGCCGAAGATCACGAGACGGAACTGTTCGAACTCGCGGAACAGCTCGAAGCTCGCGGTCATAACGGTCGCGGCGATGGCGACGCCGATCTGAGAGCCCATGCCGCCGAGCACCACGATCGCGAGGATCAGCGCGGACTCGGGGAAGGTGAAGGAGTCCGGACTGATGAAGCCCTGGCGGGTCGCGAAGAAAGCGCCGGCAAAGCCGCCGAACATCGCGCCGATCGCAAAAGCCGTGAGTTTGGTGTTGGTGGGGTTGATGCCGAGCGAGCGCACCGCGATCTCGTCTTCGCGCAGCGCTTCCCAGGCGCGCCCAACCGGCAGCTTGCGCAGACGGATCGTGACCCAGTTCGTGATCAGCGCGAGCGCAAGGATCACATAGAACAGGAACACCGTGCGGTGGGTCGGGTCGAATTCGAGGCCGAAGGTCGCCGCGAATCCGTCGTCATTCGGCGTGAACGGGATGCCGAAGAAGCTCGCGCGCGGAATGGAGCCGATGCCGTTCGGGCCGTTGGTGAGCGAGATCCAGTTGAGCAGCACGATGCGCACGATTTCGCCGAAGGCGAGCGTCACGATCGCAAGATAGTCGCCGCGCAACCGCAGCACGGGAAATCCCAGCAGGATTCCGAAGAAGGCCGCGAACAGACCCGCAAGCGGCAGGCACACCCAGAATGACCAGCCGTAAGCCTGCGCAATGATCGCGTAGGAATAGGCGCCGACGGCGTAGAATGCGACGTAGCCCAGATCGAGCAGACCCGCGAGACCGACCACGATGTTGAGGCCCCAGCCGAGCATGATGTAGGTGAGAATGATGATCGCAATGCCTAGAAAATAGGGATTGTTGTAAAACGCTACCGGAAACACCACAGCGATCACGAGCAATGCCGCGCTCAGGCCGGAGCGCAATCCGATCAATGTCGCCGACACGATCAGGAGCATCAGCGGCCAGCTCTGCGGGACGAAGTAGATACGCAGCGCGGCGGCGGCCAGGAACGCCGCGACCAGCCACCATTTATAGAGGTGACAGAAGCGGACGATCGCGTCCCAGAGCGCGCCGAGACCGGTCCGGATCGCTTCGAAGTTGTAGTAGATCAGCGAGACGATGAATCGCCCGGCGAATACCGCGCCGACAGCGGACGCGAGCAGGCCCGGCCGGCGGATCAATTGCAGGGGGCCGCGCGAATCCTCGGTGAGAAACCCGAGCAGCAGAATGAAAAGCCCGAAAGCGACGATGCCGGCGAGCAGCGCATCCTTGAGCGCATGCGACAGTACGGAACCGCTTTCGGATCTTGCCGCGCTCATACCTTCTCGACTTCCGGTTTGCCGAGAATGCCGGTGGGCATGAAGATCAATACGACGATGAGGATCGAGAAGGCGGCGACGTCCTTATATTGAACCGAGAAATAGGCGGACCAGTAGGTTTCGATCAGTCCGATCAGAAGGCCGCCGAGCATCGCGCCAGGCAGCGAGCCGATGCCGCCGAGCACGGCCGCGGTGAAGGCTTTCACGCCTGCGACGAAGCCGATGTGAAAGTCGATCACGCCGTAATAGAGCAGGTACATCATGCCGGCGACCGAGGCGAGCGCGGCGCCGATGAGAAACGTGAGCGAGATCGTCCGGTTGGTATCGACGCCGAGAAGCGCCGCCATCTTCAGGTCCTGTTCGCAGGCGCGCATGTCGCGGCCCAGCGAAGTGGACGAGATCAGCCAGGTAAATCCGCTCATCAGCGCAAGCGTGGTTACGATGATCAGAATCTGGATATTCGAGATCTGCACGACGAGACGGTTGCCGAGGTCGAGCAGGGTGTGCACGCCGGTGATGAGCGGCTGCAAGGTTTTCACGCGCGCGCCCTGCGCGAGTTGTACATAGTTTTGCAGCACGATCGACATGCCGATCGCGGAGATCAACGGCGCGAGACGGAACGAGCCGCGCAGCGGCCGGTAGGCGATGCGCTCGACCGCCCAGCCGTAAAGGGATGTCAGCAGCATCGCGATCAGCAGCACCAGAAATAGCGCGAGCGGGATCGCGGTAATGCCGATGGCGACCAGGATCAGGAAAGCGATCAGCGCGATGAACGTGCCGACCATGAAGATGTCGCCGTGCGCGAAATTGATCATCCCGATGATCCCGTAGACCATCGTGTAGCCGATCGCGACGAGCCCGTAGATCGAGCCGAGCGCAAGGCCGTTGATCAACTGCTGGAGGAAATACTCCATCTACCCTTTTCCGCGCTTCTGCCGGCGCGGTCCCTAACCCGTTTGCGAAACTAGCTTGAAGCGCGGCCCGTCGCCAAATCGAGAAGTTTCTCGCTCTCTCGCGCAATTGAGTGCAGACGAGCCGCCACAAAGCAAAACCCGTGAAAGTTCAGGGAACGAAGCCGGAAAGTGCAGGCAAGCCCTTCAATGGAGCGGCCGCCAGGATCGGATAACTCGTGCCGATGGCCCGGCCGTCGCGGGGTCGGCGTGTTCTGGAGCTAACATATTGGAAAACTAGAAATAATCCGGCTTTCCGGCCAGGGCTCCAGCACGTAGAGGTTGTTGCAAGGGAGCGCTTTTCTTTTGCTCGCAGGCTGCACTATTTTGCGCCCATGAAGCGGGCTTCCCTTCCTTTGTATCACCTATACGGCGACCCGCCGGACGATCAGGCGTTCGATTTCGTGCATATCGAGCGGCTCACCCACCGTTCGCCCGGAAACAACTGGGTGATCGCGCCGCACCGGCACCGGAATCTGTTCCAGATCATGCTGGTCGAGCAGGGCGGCGGCACGCTCGATCTCGAGGCGGAGTCGATCGATTTCGAGGCACCGGCCATCATCCTCATCGCGCCGACGGTGGCGCATGGCTTCCGTTTCCGCCCGAAGGTGACCGAGGGATTCGTCATCAATTTCACCGAGGACGTGACGCAGTCGCTCGGCGAACAGGCGAACGTCGCGCTGGCGCGGCTCAAGCACATCGCGGCGCAACCGCTGATGCCGGTGGCGCGGCCGGAAATCGCGCGGCTTTCCGCGCTCTGCCGTGACCTGCTCGAAGAAGAATTCCTGGGCCGCGAGGGTTTTGAAGTTGCGATGCGTGCCATGCTTGCTCTGATCGGTGTCGAGGTTGCGCGGCTCGGCGCGAGCCGCGAGCTTTCCGGCACGATCACGCTTGCGCCTGCCGATGCGACGGTCGAAGAATTGCGCCGCTTGATCGAAGATCATTTCCGCTCGGAGCGGCAGATCGGATTCTACGCAAACAAGCTCGCGATGACCGCCGATCGCCTGAACGATCATGTCAAGCGGGCAACCGGCGTCACCGCCGGGCATCTCTTGCGGCAGCGGCTGCTGACCGAAGCGAAACGGCAACTCGTATTCACTGATCTTACGATCGGCGAGGTCGCCTACGATCTTGCATTTGCCGATCCGTCGCACTTCGCGCGCTTCTTCAAGAAGCAGACCGGTTCTACGCCGCAGGCTTTCCGTGAGGCGTCGCTGCGCCTGCGGGCTTCGACCCACTAGGCAGGGACAGGCTACTTCGGGCGCGCCTCCTGCAGGCGGGCATCAGGCTGTTTTAGTTCGCCCTTGCGCAACAGGCGTACGCCTTCGATCAGCGCGCGGGCTGCGTTTTTCACTTCTTCCTGAAAGTCGGTCGCCTGGTCGAGATCGCGATGACTGGTTGCGTAGGGCTTGTAGTAGCCGACGTAACGGTCGAGCTGGGATTTGTGTCCGCAGGGGATCATCCCGATGTCTTCCATCCAGTCGCAAAGGATGCGCCGGAGATTCTCCGTACCGGATGCGTCGCCGTGCACGACGACGGAGAAGGCGCGGCCGGCGAGGTGGCGCGGATAGGGCCAGCCCTTGAGCTCCAGCTCCTTCGCAAGGGAGGGATTCTTGAGTTGCGTGGTCGTCGGGTCCGGGTTGCCGCCGTCCGCGCAGACGAGCCGGTCGATCATCAGTTTCAGCGAACTCGGCGCCTGGTACCAGTTCACCGGCGTCACGATCATGACGCCGTGCGCCGCCACCCATTTCGGATAAAGCTCCGCCATCCAGTCGTTGACCTGGCCGAGCGCGAAATTCGGATAGCACGAGCAAGGCCAATGGCAGAGGGGTTGCGCGGTCGAGACACAGGCCTTGCAGGGATAGATGCGTCTGCTGCCTTCGGAGGCAAGCAGGCTAAGATCTAGGACTTCGACCTCGAAGCCTTTCTGCTCCGCGATCAGCTCGCGGCACATCTGCACGAGCCGCCAGGTCTTTGATATTTCGCCCGGGCAGGTCTGGTCGCTGCGCGTCGATCCGTTCACGAGCAGAATGCGGGACGGCGATTGCGGATCGGCATGCCGCTTTGCGGCTTCACCGATTGCATCGCGTGCTGCAAGCCATTCGACGGGAAGCTCGAAATCGGGATCGGCGAAGGCTTTCCCCGCGCGGCGCTTGCGCGGGTTCTTGTTGTAGCCGTCGTAGGAGCGCCACGCGATCTCCGCGATCCTTGCAATCTCGCTTTCGACCGCCTCGAAGGCGGGATCGAAGAATTGCTCGCGGAAGCGCCGTTCGAATTCCGCGCGGTCGAGCTGGGTGGAAGGCATTCCTTTCCGGACATCGACGGCCATGATGCGAACTCCGTTGCAGCGGCGGGCGGTTGCGTACAGCCTGACAGTCCTGCGCAGCGGCGGGAAGCACGGCCGCGTTCACGGTTTCGCGATATCGCGGACGATCAGCCAGCTTTATCGATCTCGGCGAAAACGCTGGCTGCCTCGTGAAAGGCCGTGTTGGCCGCCGGCACTCCGCAGTAAATCGCCTGCTGCAAGAGAAGTTCCTTGATGTCGTCTTTCGTGAAGCCGCCTTCGGTCATGGCGGCGCGGACATGCAGGCGAAACTCCTCCCAGCGGCCGAGCGCGACCATCGAGCCGATCACGATCAGCCGCCGCGTGCGCTCGTCGAAATGCGGGCGCGTCCAGATTTCTCCCCAGGCATAGCGCGTGATCAGATCCTGGAATTCGCGATTGAAGTCGTTCCGGTTTGCGACCGCGCGCTCGACCCATTTGTCGCCAAGCACCTTGCGGCGGCGGGTCATGCCTTTTTCGTGACGTTCGCGATCGTCCATTTTCCTAGCCTTTCAGGAATCCGTCGAGCGCCTTCGTGAAAGCTTCCGGCTGTTCGATATTGGAAAGATGTGCGGCTTCGAGACCCGTGAGCTTCGCGCCGGGAATGCGCCGCGCAATCAGTTCGGCCGCCTCGAAGGGTGTTGCGGGATCGAGCTTGCCGCCGATAACCAGCGTGGGCGCGGTTATGCCGGCGATCGTCCAGCGCTGGTCGACGTCGCGGATCGCCGCGCAGTTGCCGGCGTAGCCTTCCGGCTTCGTGGTGTGCAGCATTTCGACGATCGGTTCGATTGCCTTCGGAGATTTCTCGCGAAACTCTTTCGTGAACCATCGCTCGATCACGGCACCGGTGATCGACTTCATGCCAGAGGCGCGCACGGCGGCGATGCGCTGGTTCCAGATTTCCGGAAGACCGAATTTCGCCGCGGTGTTGCTGAGTACGAGCTGTTCGATGCGGGCGGGAGCGTTGCGAGCGAGCCACATGCCGATCATTCCGCCCATCGAAAGTCCGCAGAAGCGGACTTTCGGCAGTTTCAGCGCGTCCATCAGCGCGATTGCGTCCTGGCCGAGCATCGCGAAGGTGTAAGGGTGGGCAGGCGCGTCGGTCTTGCCATGACCGCGCGTGTCGTAGCGCACCACGCGAAAGCGCTTCGAAAGTTCCGGCACCTGCCTGTCCCACATGTGCAGGCTGGTGCCGAGCGAGTTCGACAGCATCAGAACCGGCGCGCCGTCCGCGCCGTCGATCCGGTAGTTGATCCTGATTCCGTTGGCTTCGACGGTCGGCATTTTTCTTCTCTTACTTCTTCAGGGAGCGTTCGGCGCTTGCGAGCGCGGCATCGATGAATTTCTGGGTGTCGCCGAGATAGTTCGCGGGATCGAACAGATCCGCAACCTTTTTGCCGGAGAGGGCCTTCATGATCTCCGGCGTCTCCAATGCGCCGCGCAAATGTTTGCCGGTCCGCAAGGCCTGTTTCGAGGCTTGTGCCACGAGTTCATGCGCGCGCGCCCGGCCGATTTTTCCGGCGAGCGCGAACTGCACGGCTTCCGCCATGACAAGCCCCTGCGAGATCTCGAGATTGGCGCGCATGCGCGCGGTATCGACTTCAAGGCCGGTCGCGATTTCCGCGGTGCGCTCGAATGCACCCGACGCAATCAGCAAAAACTGCGGCAGGGCGAGCCAGCTTGCCTGCCAGCCGCCGGTGCCGCGCTCGTGCTCGTGCACGAGCCCCGCAAGCAGCGAGGAAACGAGACCCGGCGCGAGATTGCCCGCAGCAAGAATCTGCGCGGAGAGGGCGGGGTTGCGCTTCTGCGGCATGGTGGAGGAGCTGCCGCGGCCTGCGGCGGCGGGCTCGAACACTTCGGCGATCTCGGTTTGCATGAGCAGCGAAACGTCGCGCGCGATTTTTCCGCATACGCCGATTGCGATCGCGATTGCGGACGCGGCGCTTGCGATGCGGTCGCCGTGCGCGTGCCAGGGTGCCGGCGGCACGGCGAGATCGAGCCGCTTTGCGAATTCGCGGGCAACCGCCGCACCTTTGCCGCGGAGTGCGGCGAGCGTGCCCGATGCGCCGCCGAACTGGACAACCGACGCTTCTTCGACGGCTGCGATCATGCGGGTCCGAGCGCGTGCAAGCGAAGCGGCGTATTCCGCAGCCTTCAATCCGAAGGTGATGGGAAGCGCCTGTTGCAGCCAGGTGCGGCCGGCCATCACGCTGTTGCGATGTTTCTTCGCAAGCGAAACGAAGCCTTTGATTGCGCGGGAAAGATCCCGCTCAAGGAGCGTGGAAGCATCGCGCAGCGCGAGCACGCTCGCGGTGTCGATGATGTCCTGGCTGGTCGCGCCCCAGTGGACGTAGCGCGCGGCATTCGGGTCGCGCTTCGCAACTTTCGCGGTAAGCGCTTTGACGAGCGGAATCGCGACATTGCCGGCTTGTGCCGCGGCGATACCCAGTGCGGGGATATCGAAGCGCCTGCTTTGACACGCGGCGGCAATCGGGGCGGCGGCAGAACCCGGAATGACGCCGGCGGCCGCCTCTGCGCGCGCGAGCGCTGCTTCCACATCCAGCATCCGCTGGAGCATCGCGGTATCCGAAAGCGCCGCGCGCATCTTCGCGCTTGCGAAGAGCGGGCCGAGAAGGTCGCCGGAAGAAATGTTGCTCATGCGCGGAAGAATAGGAGAAAGAGTCGGCCGCGAATGTAGTCCCGCGCCGCTTTTGCTGGAAGCTTTTTCGGAAATTCCGCGCCTTCGCCGTCTAGAAAGGCGAATAGACCGACAAAGTGAGATAGGTGCCTTCGCCCCGGCTGGAATTGTCGAGAAAGCCCGCTGAAAGCGTCAAGATCCTCTTCCGCCAGGTGAGGGATCCGACGAGGCCCGCGCGCTGCTCGTCGTACCGTGCATCGCCGAGAACCGCGACTTCGCCGCCCAGCGCCCACATGTCGTTCAGTTCGTAGAGCGCCGCCGCCTTGGCATGATACTTGTTGTGGACGCTCGAGAGCGAGGCGAAGGCGGTCGCGATGTAGCGCTCGCCGACGCGCGAGTAGAGTTCGAGCGATCCCTTGATGCCGGCCTCGCTGCCGCGTGCGGGATTGTTCCGATCCTCATAGACGAGAAGCTGGTCTTCGTAGTGCAGACCGGCGAAGGCGCCGAGATAAAGTTTCTGGCCGAATACGTTTCCGAAAGTCTTGCGGTAGCCGCCAAGGACTTCGCCGGAAAACACATTCGCGTCGTTGATCCCGCCCGGCGCGGCCTGCGTTTGATACGAATATCGTCCCGCTCCGCCGACGAGCCGCACGCGCCAGCCATCTTCCGCGAGCATGCCCATCGGGGCCCAGGTCACGCCCATCCATGCGAAGGTGTTGGCCTTGGCCGCGTCGATGCCGCCGAAGAAGTCGGCCTTTTGATCGATGTAGGGGCTCATGCGGCCGCGCAGATAGGTCATGGGCCGGGAAAGCTGGCCATAGGCAAACACCAGCGGCTCGTAGATCTGCGCAGAAACGGGCGTTACGCCTGCGGAAACGATCGCTGCCGCAGCGAGGATTCGAGTTGCGCAATTGCCCCCGCGTTTCCCCATTTCCGGTTTCCGGGCGCTTCTAATCGCCAAGGCAAACCGGACTGCCGCACCCGGTTTGGTGCCAAAAGTCTTTGCGAGGAACGGAACCCCGGCCACGAAATGCCGATTGCAGTCTGCAATCATGGGTAGAATCAGGGTATTGGATTGCCTCTGGTTGAGGAATAATTCTGGCCTGCCGGACAGCGGTTTCGTGCATAGGCCGCCCCCGGCGGCATGAGAGCAGGCGCGGCCGAAGCGGGTTATAAGCGGCGCAAGCAAAGAGAAACGCCATGGAAGAAACGCGCAATCACCTCCGCTTCATCAACGTCGCGCACTTCATCGATCACTATGTGCTGCTCGTGTTTCCGACCGTGGTGATCGGTCTCGAGGTCGCGCTTGCGCGCTCCTATGCGGAACTGATTGCGCTTTCGACCGCGTGTTTCGTCGCCTTCGGTCTCTTCTCGTTGCCCTGGGGCTGGCTCGCCGATCACTGGAGCCGCCGCAAGATCATGGCGATCTTCTTCTTCGGCTGCGCGGTTTCGATGGCGCTGGCGGCCGCAGCCCCCAACGTCTACTGGCTCGCGGCAGCGCTGCTGCTGCTCGGCATTTTCGCGGCGATCTATCACCCGGTCGGAATTCCGATGCTGGTGACGAACGCGACCGACCGCGGCCGTGACTTCGCGCGCAACGGCGTGTGGGGAAACTTCGGCGTCGCGTTCGCGCCGGGGATTACCGCGGCGCTGATGGCGTGGACCGGGTGGCGCGCCGCTTTCCTGATCCCGGCGGCGGTCTGCGCCGCGGTCGGCATCGCTTATCTGTATCTCACCAAAGAGGAGAAGGATAAGGCGGGGCAGCGCACCAAGGTCGCGGAAGTGCCGCTCACCGGTGCGATGATGGTTTCGGTGTTCGCCTTCTTCGCGCTGCTCGCGTTCTCGGGCGGTATCGTTTTCAACATTCTCACGATCGCCATTCCGAAGATCGTCGACGAGCGCATGGCACAGGAAATTCCATTGGTGCTGCTCGGTTCGGTCGCCACCGGGGTGCTGCTGTTCGGCGGCGCCGCGCAGCTGACCGTCGGCCGGCTCGTGTCGAAGTTCGCGCCGCATATTCTGCTTGCCGTGATCGGCGTGTTGCAGGTGATCGGCGTCGTGTGGGCCTATTACGCGAGCGGACCGCTGCTCCTTGGCGCGCTCGCGCTTTCCATCGCGGCGATCTATGCGCAGGTCACGGTCGGCGACATTGTGATCGCACGCTACACCGCGGATGCCTGGCGCGGACGCGTGTTTGCCGTGCGCTTCTTTCTCGCTTTCATCTCCAGCGGTCTCGCGGTCGCGCTGATCGCGGCGCTGCACGGGCACGGCGGCTTCGGGCTTGTTCTGATTATGACCGCTATTTTCGCGGCGCTGTTCATGGTTGCAACCATTGCAATTTCATTGCTTGCCAACCGAGCGGAGTCGCGCCTGCCTTCGACGCAACCCGCGGAGTAGTTTCATGCCGATCCGAATTGCCGCCGCGCTCGCCGCAATCATGTTGCTTGGCGGGATCGCCGCCGCGCAGAGTTTCCAGAAAAATACGCAGCGGGACGGCGTTCGCGCCGAGGACTTCTCGGTGCACCTGTTCTTCGAGGCGACCGGAGAGCTATCGCCGAATGTTTTTTCGCTCGAAGAGTTTACCGCCTGGAATTTCAGTGCCCAATGGAAGGGCAACAACGGCGGCAAGTTCTCCGGCTTTTTGATCCGGGTGCGGCTCGCATCCAGAACGGGCGGGGAAGTCTTCGCACAAGGCAGGCTCGCGCAGCTCGTGCTCCGCAATCGCAAGACCAGAAAGATGCTGAACACCTGGAATATTTCCGACGTCTATGTCGGCGACAACGGCATCAGCTATCGCGCGCAATTTTTCACGAATCTCGATTGCGAGTTGATCGAGGTGACCATGATCTCGGGCGAAAAGAGGGTCACGCGCGAACTGCCGTTTGCCTGCGGCGAGTGATATGCCGGTAAGATACTGAAATAATTACACTTTTGACTTATCTGCGCACGGCTTGACTTCTGACTGACCAGTCAGTCATAATTTGCGCATGGTTATTGCAGCGAGGAAGTCGCCGAAGGCGAAGGCCAAGGAAGCGGCCCGTCGCATGGAGCAGGGCGCGAACAAGCGCGCGGTCATTCTCGCCGCTGCGCTCGACGAGTTTTCGCAGAAGGGTTTTGCCGCCGCGCGGCTCGACGATGTCGCGAGGCGCGCCGGCGTCGCCAAGGGTACGATCTATCTCTACTTCAAGGACAAGGAAGCGCTGTTTCAGGAACTGCTGCGCGCGCAGATCAGTCCCGTGATCGCGATGCTGGAGGCGGTACTTGCCGGCGGTGGCACGGATTCCAAGCCGGCGGCGCTGCGCGAGCTCGCATACCGGGTAGCGGATCTTTTCGTCGAGCAGGTGATCGGGACCAAACGGAAGGATATCGTGCGGCTGATCCTGACCGAAGGCCCGCGCTTCCCGAAGCTCGCCGAGTTCTACTATCGCGAAGTGATTTCCCGGGGCCTCGCCGCGTTGCGCTCGCGCGCGGCACTGGCGGTCAAGGACGGCGAGTTGCGAAGCGACGCACTCGTGCGCTTCCCGCAATTGATCGTGGCACCGGCGCTTACCGCAATCATGTGGAAGTCGATGTTCGACAAATTCGAACCGCTCGACGCGAGAGCGCTGATGCAGGCGCATATCGACAATCTTTTTGACAGGGAGGAGCGGTCATGAAGCTGTTCCGTGCTGCAGTGCTTGCGCCGGTTCTGCTTGCGCTCGCCGGCTGCGGAAACAACGCTTCGCAGAATTTTCAGGGCTGGGTCGAGGCCAACCTGATCTTCGTCGGGCCGGACGAGAACGGGCGCATCGAGGCGCAGAATGTTCGCGAGGGCGACCGGGTCGAGAAAGGTACTGAGCTTTTCTCGCTGGAAGCCGACTTGCAGAAAGCCGACGAGAATGCCGCGCGTGCCGCGCTGGAGAACGCACGCACGGCGTTCTCGCGCGCCGAGCAGCTTCTGAAGACCAACGCCGGAACGCAGAAAACCTACGACGACGCCCGCGCGCTGCTGAGGGAGGCGGAAGCGAAACTCAACTCCGCGCAGACGCGGCTCGCGCGCCGCACGATCAAGAGCCCGGTTTCCGGCGTGGTGCAGCAGGTCTATTTCCGCGAGGGCGAACTCGTCGTAGCGGGACGGCCGATCGTGGCGCTGCTGCCGCCCGGCAATCTCAAGGTCCGCTTCTATGTCGCGCAGGCGATGCTGCCGAAGATTGCGATCGGCGATACGGTCGCGGTGCATTGCGATGGCTGCGGTCCGCAGAACGCGAAGATCAGCTTTATCGCGCGGCAGGCCGAATACACGCCGCCCGTCATCTACAGCGAGCAGGAGCGCGGCAAACTCGTATTCCTGGTCGAAGCGCTGCCGGAGAATCCCGCAAACATGCGCGTCGGTCAGCCGGTGAGTGTGACCGTCACACCGCGCGAGCAGAAATAATGGCGGGCGCTTCCGACATCGCCATTGACGTCTCAGGGCTGACGAAGTCCTTCGACGGACGCGTGGTGGTGCGCGATCTTTCGATGCAGGTGAAGCGCGGCTCGATCTACGGTTTTCTCGGGCCGAACGGCTCCGGCAAGACCACGACGATCCGCATGCTGTGCGGCCTGCTCACGCCGGACTCGGGCGAGGGCACCTGTCTCGGTTACGACATCCGCAGGCAGGCCGACCAGATCAAGAACCACGTCGGCTACATGACGCAGCGCTTCTCGCTCTACCAGGATCTTTCGGTGCGCGAGAATTTCGAATTCGTCGCGCGAATCTACGGGCTCGAGGCGCCGGTCAAAGCCGCGCGCGACATGATCGAGCGGCTCGGGCTCACCGGCCGCGAGGAACAGCTTGCCGGGCAACTCTCCGGCGGCTGGAAGCAGCGGCTTGCGCTCGGTGCCTGCACGCTGCCTTCGCCGCAGCTTCTGCTGCTCGACGAGCCGACCGCGGGCGTCGATCCCAAGGCGCGGCGCGAATTCTGGAACGAGATTCATGCGCTCGCCAATGACGGCCTCACGGTGCTGGTTTCGACGCACTACATGGACGAGGCGGAGCGCTGCCACGAGATCGCCTATATCGCCTATGGCGAACTGCTCACGCACGGCGCGGTCGAGGAGGTGGTCGAACAGTCGAAGCTCACCACCTATAATGTGAGCGGTGCCGATATCCAGACGCTGCTGCACGAACTCGAAGGCAGGCCCGGCGTCGACATGGTCGCTCCGTTCGGCGCGAGCCTTCACGTCTCCGGCCGCGACGAGAAAAAGCTCGAAGCGGCGATCAAACCCTTCCGCGCCGACAAGAAATACGAATGGACGCGTTCGGAGCCTTCGCTCGAGGACGTCTTCATCGAGCTGATGAACCGCTCTAAGGACAATTTCCAATGAGCCTGTTCGACGCGATCCGCCAGCCCGGCTTCTGGCGCCGCACCCGGGCGATGCTGGTCAAGGAGTTCATCCAGCTGCGTCGCGACCGCGTTTCCTTTGCGATGATCGTGATGATCCCGATCATGCAGCTCATTCTGTTCGGCTATGCGATCAACACCACGCCGCGCAACCTGCCGACCGCAGTGCTGTTGCAGGAAACCAGCGATGTCGGCCGCGCGATTCTGGCTGCGATCGAACGCACGCAATATTTCAAGATCACGCACCGGCTGTCCTCGACGGAAGAATTCGACCGTGTGCTCGCATCCGGCAAGGTGCTGTTCGCGATCGAGATTCCCGCGGGCTTCGAGCGCGCGCTCAGGCGAGGAGACATGCCGGCATTGCTGGTCGCCGCCGACGCGACAGATCCGGTCGCTTCCGGCACCGCGCTCGGCAGCCTGAACCGGGTCGTGCAACTTGCGCTCATCAACGAGCGGATGCTGCCGGACCAGACCCAGCCGCTGTTCGAAATCCGCCAGCATGCGCGCTACAACCCGGGCGCGGTCAGCTCGTTCAACATCGTGCCGGGGCTGGTCGGCACCATCCTCACCATGACCATGCTGATCTTCACCGCGCTTTCGGTGACGCGCGAGGTGGAGCGCGGCACGCTGGAAAGTTTGCTGTCGATGCCGATCTCGCCTCTCGAGATCATGGTCGGGAAGATCATCCCCTACATCATGGTCGGCTTCACGCAGGCCTCGCTGATTATCGGCTTCGGCGTGCTTTTGTTCGGGGTGCCGATCCTCGGCAGCCTGCTGATGCTTGCGCTGCTCTCGACGCTGTTCATCGCGACCAATCTTTCGATCGGCTACACGTTCTCGACGGTCGCGCAGAACCAGCTGCAGGCGATCCAGATGACCTTCATGTTCTTCCTGCCGAACCTGCTGCT
>JBGFSD010000014.1:0-34851 GCA_041694745.1 Pseudomonadota bacterium | reverse complement strand
GCCCGCGCGATATGCCGGAATGTCCGGATTTTCGGCATCGAGAGTCCGACGCGCTGAAGCTGCGGCGTCCGCGCCCGCAATATCGCGTGGTGGTCGAGCGGCGAGAACTTCGCTTCCAGCCGCCCCCAGATCGCCGCGGCGGAAGCCACCGACAACTGTTGCCCGCAGATGATCCGGGCAAGTCCCGCGAAGCCGCCCTCGCGCCTGCGCATCGGCGGATGGCCGGCAATCGCAAGCACCTCGGAGAAGCGCGGGTCGAGGACCAGCAGCTTCTCAAGCGCTTCCTTCAGGTGTGCTTCGGTATCGATACGCGCAGGCATTCCGGCGCGAAACCATCTACAAGACGGGCCATATTGCAACCCGATTCCACGCAGAGCCGATGTCTGCTGCCGTTTTCCGCTTCGCCCCCTCGCCGACCGGGCATCTGCATCTCGGCCACGCGCTCTCCGCGCTCCTGAACTACGAGGAGGCCAAGCGCGCGGGCGGACGCTTTCTGCTGCGCATCGAGGACATCGACCCCACGCGCTGCAAGCCGGAATTCGAGCAATCGATCTATGAAGACCTCGCGTGGCTCGGCCTGAAGTGGGAAGCGCCGGTGCGCCGCCAGTCGCAGCATTTCGAGGAATACGCCGCCGCGCTCGGCCGGCTCGAAGCCGAAGGACTGCTCTATGCGTCCTATGAAACCCGCGCCGACCTTGCGCGGCTGATTGCGAGCCGCGATCCGGACGGCGGCCCGCGCTATGCGCGCGAGGAGGGACTATCGCCCGAAGAAGCGAAAGCGCGCGAGGCGCGCGGCGAGCCTTATGCGCTTCGCCTCGACATGCGCGAAGCGCTGTCGCGCATCGCTTCGCCAATACATTGGAACGAGAACGGCGAGAGGATCGAAGCCGAGCCCGCACGCTGGGGCGACGTCGTGCTCGGGAGAAAAGAGGTGCCCGCAAGCTATCACCTGTCCGTCGTCCTCGATGACGCGCTCCAGGGCATCACCCACATCGTGCGCGGCAGGGACTTGTATGAATCGACCGCCGTGCATCGTGTGCTGCAGGAACTGCTCGGCTTGCCCGCGCCATCCTACCAGCACCATCGCCTGTTGCTCGACGAGCACGGCAAGAAACTTTCCAAGCGCGACAAATCCACCACGCTGCGCGACCTGCGCGCAAGCGGCTGGACGGTCGAGGACGTGAGCAAGGCGGTCGGGCTGGGCAGAACAGAAAACTCTTGACTTCGCCGTCGTAGGAATATATTCCAGAGCCGGCTTCTGCGGCAGGTACCTCGCCGCGGGGTGGAGCGTCCGGAGGCGCCGGCCCTTTCCTCGCAAGAAAGGGCGGAACGTCTCGCCGACGTTCCGGCGGAGTTCGCTGGCTCCGTCGAGAGCGCCTCGCAAGCGCTCTGGCGCCTCCCGGCGCTCCACTCCCCTTTCGGGGAAAGGAAAATGGGAACGGCGGCGCGGCGCCGGAGATCCGATCCGCGAACGATCATGCTCGGCTGTTTGAAATCCGGATCGGCATGCTCGATGCGTTTCCTCGCCGCACGGCAGTCAGCCGATGCCGAGCACGAACAGCCAGAACGAAACCGTGAACAGCGAGATCGCGGTCGACAGCGTCACCGCGCCTGCGATCGTCGCAACGCCGCTCTGGTAGCGCGCGGCGAGCAGATACGAATTGATGCCGACCGGCATCGACGCGAAGATCACGGCAACGCCCGTCCATACCGGCGACAGCACGAAGACGTGCTGCGCGAGCAGCCATACCGCGAGCGGGAGCAGCATCAGCTTGGCGGCGACGACGAACGAAGACAGTTTCAGATCGCCGAACACGCCGTATTTGCGCAGCGCCATGCCCATCGCGAACAGCGCGCATGGCACGGCCGACGCCGCGATCAGATCGACGAACTGTTTGAACGCGCCCGTGCCGATCGTGACGCCCGAGAGCCTCCCCGCCGCGCCCAGCGCAAACGCAATCAGCAGCGGATTGAGCGCGAGGTTGCGCAGGAGCTTCATGAGCGCCGCGCGCGTGACGCCGGTATCCGCGCTTTCGATCATCACCGTCGCCGCCGTCATCATGAGCGGCAGATGCACCGCAATCAGCAGAAACAGCGGCACCGCGCCGGCCTCGCCATAGGCCGTGAGCACCAGCGGAATCCCGATCAGCACCACGTTAGACTGCGACGACGCAAACCCGGCAATCACCGCCTCACGGCCGGGCCTGCCGTAGAACTTCCACGTCACGATCTGCGCGAGCGACCAGACCAGCGCTACGCCGATGAAATAGGAGAGCCAGTAGCCCCAGGGCGAACCTTCCGGAAGACCGGCCCCGAGCAGCGTCTTCACGATCATCACCGGGATCGCGATCAGAAAGACGTAATCGTTCAGCCCTTCGCCTGCGCGTTCGGAAAGCAATTTCGTCCACGCGGCGAAATAGCCGAGCGCGATCACGCCGAACACCGGCAGCACGATTTCCGCGATGCGCGCGATCTGGGACAAGAAAGCTTAAGCGGCCTTGGAGGCGCTGGCGTCAACCACCCGCACGATATCCGAAAGAATCCGGTTCAGCTCGTAGTTCTTCGGCGTGTAGACGGCGGCGACGCCGCACTGCTTCAAGACATTCTCGTCTTCCGGCGGGATGATGCCACCGACGATCACCGGCACATTGAGCCCCTCGGAACGCATCCTGCTCATCACGTCGCGCACCAAAGGCACATGGGAGCCGGAAAGGATCGAGAGACCCACGACATGCACGCCCTCCTCCAGCGCGGCGTTCACGATCTCGGCGGGCGTGAGCCGGATGCCTTCGTAAACAACTTCCATTCCCGCATCGCGCGCGCGCACCGCGATCTGCTCGGCGCCGTTGGAATGGCCGTCGAGGCCCGGCTTGCCGACCAGAAATTTCAGGCGGCGACCGAGTTTCTTGGAAACTTTTTCGACTTGCCCGCGGACTTCTTCCAGCCCCTCGGTTCCCGCACGCGCCGAACGCCCGACGCCGGTCGGCGCACGGTACTCGCCGAACACCTCGCGCAGCGTCGCGCCCCACTCGCCGGTGGTGACGCCCGCTTTCGCCGCCGCAATCGAGGCCGGCATGATGTTCGTTTCCTCCTGCGCGGCGCGGCGCAGCGCATCGAGCGCGGCCGCGACCTTCTTCTGGTCGCGTTGTGCGCGCCAGGCTTTCAGCCGCTCGACCTGCTCCCGTTCGACGTGCTCCGGCACGGTGAGGATCGCGCCTTCGCCGGTCGTCAGCGGTGACGGTTCGGTTTCGGTGAAGCGGTTGACGCCGACCACGGTCTGCTCCCCGCGCTCGATCGCCTCGAGCCGCCTGGTGTTCGACTCCACGAGCTTCTGCTTCATGTAGCTCGATTCCACCGCGGCGACCGCGCCGCCCATTTCCTCGATGCGCGAGAGCTCCTCGCGCGCTTCGCGCTTGAGCTCTTCGACCTTACGCTCGATTTCCTTCGAGCCGTCGAAGATGTCGCCGAAGTCGAGCAAATCCGTTTCGAAGGCCACGATCTGCTGCATCCGGATCGACCATTGCTGGTCCCAGGGCCGCGGCAGGCCGAGCGCCTCGTTCCAGGCGGGCAGCTGCACCGCGCGTGCGCGCGCATTTTTCGAAAGCGTGACGGCGAGCATCTCCAAAAGAATGCGATAGACGTTGTTCTCCGGCTGCTGCTCTGTGAGTCCCAGCGAATTGACCTGTACGCCGTAGCGGAAGCGGCGATGCTTCTCGTTGGTGACGCCGTAGCGCTCGCGCGTGATCTCGTCCCAGAGTTCGGTGAAGGCGCGCATCTTGCAGATCTCGGTGATGAAGCGCAGGCCCGCGTTCACGAAGAAGGAAATGCGGCCCACCACTTCCTCGAAGTCCCTGCCCTTCACCTCGCCCGAAGCCTTGACGCCGTCGAGCACCGCGATCGCGGTCGCAAGCGCATAGGCGAGTTCCTGCACCGGCGTCGCTCCCGCTTCCTGCAAGTGATAGGAGCAGACGTTCATCGGGTTCCACTTCGGCACTTCGCGCGTAGTAAACAGGATGGTGTCCTTGATCAGACGCATCGAAGGCGCGGGCGGAAACACATAGGTGCCGCGCGAGAGATACTCCTTGATGATGTCGTTCTGTGTCGTTCCGGAAAGCGAGGTTTTCGGCGCGCCCTGTTCTTCCGCAAGCGCGACATAAAGCGATAGCAGCCACGCCGCCGTCGCGTTGATCGTCATCGAGGTATTCATCGAGGCGAGCGGAATGCCGTCGAACAGCGTGCGCATGTCGCCGAGATGAGAGATCGGCACGCCGACCTTGCCGACTTCGCCGCGCGCGAGCACATGATCGGAGTCGTAGCCGGTCTGCGTCGGCAGATCGAAGGCGACCGAAAGCCCGGTCTGCCCTTTGGCGAGATTGCTTCGGTAGAGCTTGTTGGATTCGGCAGCGGTCGAATGGCCTGCATAGGTGCGGATCAGCCACGGCGCCTCTTTGGGCTTCGCGGAATTCGAACTCGTGCTCTTTTTTTCAGCCATCGTGTCAGCCTTCGGACCGGCCTCTGCCGCACCTAAATAACGCGGGCGCTGCCTTGATCCTGCAATGCAGCATAAGCCCTAGCACGCCTTCCGTTCACGCAAAATCGGCCCCGGTGATGCGATCGCGCACTAGACCGTAAAAGTGCTGCGCGGCAATCTGGGGCCGTAAAAACAAGCGGGTCTAAGCCCCGGCCAGAACCGGCGGCGGCCCACACCGGAGCGGAGAGGAACCATGTGGTTTAAAGGGGCACTTCTCGCCTTGGGTCTCGTAGTGGCGACGATCGCGCCGTCCACGACCGCCCAGGCGCAGCAGGTCACATTCGAAATGACCAACGAATACGGGCGGGACATTCAGATCGTATTCTATTCGGAGGATCGCAACCATGCGTGGCCGGGCGGCGACCAGGCGTACAATCTTCGCCGCGGCCGTGACGAGCGCTGGGTTCTCGCCTGCCGCCGCGGCGAAAAGATTTGCTACGGCGGCTGGGTCAGGGGAGACGCCAGCACCTATTGGGGTGTAGGCCTGAACAGAAGGCATAGCTGTGATCGCTGTTGCGTCACCTGCGACGGCGGCGTATTGCGGCGTACGCTGAACTGACCGGCTTGGCCCAAAACGAAAAGCCGGCGGGAGATCTCCCGCCGGCTTCTCTTTGCATGCGTAACCGCGTCAGCCGCGCTTCACGAGGCCGATAATAAACAGCAGAATGATCGCGCCGATGGTCGCGGCGATGATCGCACCGACGATACCGCCGCCGAGCGAAACGCCGAGATACGGAAACAACCAGCTTGCGATCGCGGCGCCTACGATGCCGACCACGATGTTGCCGATCAGCCCGAAGCCGAAACCCTTCATGATCACGCCGGCGAGCCAGCCCGCCACCGCGCCCACGATCAGAAGAATGATAAGTCCTTGTACTGTCATAGCCCCCGTCCTCCTTGCATTGCGCGGCCAAGCCGCATTTGCGCTTTCGCAGCGGCAGGTGACGCCCCCGCGAATCTCGTATTAGACGAAAGGATGATAGGCTGGTTTTCCTGCCCGGCGCGAGGGGGACCTCACCTGGTGGAAAACTTCTTGTGCAGTGCCGTTATCGCGCCGCCCAGCGGCGCAGCACGAGCGTGGCCAGGATCGCCGAGGCGGCAAGTCCCACCGGCAGCTTCACGAAGGGAAAGCTGGCGACCAGCAGCATCGCAATGGCGATGCCGGGGACCTCGTGGCGCCGGAATCCGCGCGACATGCCCAGCGCGACCAGAAACGCGATCGGCACCGTGATCGTCACCATGTCGTAGAGATAGATGTAGGGCGTAGCCAACAGCACGCCGGTACCGAGCGCCGCGGCTTTTAGTTCGTAAGCGTGTTCGCGACTTCGCCAAATGAACCAGATTACAGCAGCGACCGCGCAGACAAACGTGCTCTGCGCGGCCCATGCAATCCACTCGGCGGCACCGAGCGTCCGCAGGAGCGCGAACAGGCTCTGCATCTTTTCGATCTCGGCGCGGCCCTCGGAGAGGAAGGCCTGCGACGTTACCGGCAGCCAGCGCAGGAATGCGAGCCACGGTTCCAGTCCGTAAGCGAAGATCGAGAGCAATGCGAGCACGACCACGGTCGCGGCAGCCGCGAGGAACGCGCGCCAGTGACCGGCCGCTGCCAGCGCCACCGGAAACAGAATTCCGAAATGGGGCTTGTAGGCGAGCAGCCCGAGGCAGATCCCCGCGAGCACCGGCCGCTTTTCGAGAAGGGAAAGCGTGAAGCCGATCAGCGCGGCCGTGATAAACCCGTTCTGACCGACGAGTACATTGGCGACGAGCGCGGGCGCGGAGAGCGCGAGCAGATAGCCGGTGTTGTTTCCGGCGCTTTTGCGAACGGCCGCAACGAACGGCACAAAAGAAACCGCCGACCACCCGGCATGCGCGACGGCATAAGGCAATGTCGCGAGCGCAGCCGCGATGAAGAGATAGAACGGCGGATAGTGCCAGCCGTAATAGCCCTTGAAGTCGTAACCGAGGACCTGAAGCTCCATCTGCTTGTGCGCGGGCCAGTCGTAGGCGCTTGCCGGCAGGCCCTGAAGCGCGAGCTTTCCGGCCGCGTAGACGTTCAGAAAATCGGTAGAGATCAGCCGCCCCGCGGCATCCCATAGCCAGCTGCCGGTGAGCCCCGCGGTCACAAGCCAGACCAGGTTCGCAACCGCGAACGCGAATAGAAACAGCGCGAACCACTTGGGCAGGTTCGGCGTTTGGACGGGTGACGTCGCGACGGAGGACTGCATAGCGGGACGCTACCCGCCTCCACTTGCGGAAGATTTAAGCCTGTTGCTTCGCCAAAGGGCACATTGCGCTGCAACATCCTTTGGGCCATTCTCACAGCCGTCACCCGATTGAGACTTTTTCTTACCGGAGCTGCCATGTCGGCCGTCACGAAGTTGCAGACAGGTCCCAAGGATCTCTACGAGATCGGCGAAATCCCGCCGCTCGGCCATGTCCCTTCGAAAATGTATGCTTGGGCGATCCGCCGCGAGCGGCATGGCCCGCCCGAAGAATCCATGCAGATCGAAGTGGTGCCGACCTGGCCGGTGGGCGACGAAGACGTGCTCGTGCTCGTGATGGCGGCCGGCGTGAATTACAATGGCGTCTGGGCCGGTCTTGGGCAGCCCATTTCTCCCTTCGACGTGCACAAGCAACCGTTCCATGTCGCGGGCTCCGACGCTTCCGGAATCGTCTGGGCGGTCGGCGCCAAGGTGAAGCGCTGGAAGGTCGGCGACGAAGTCATCGTCCACTGCAATCAGGACGACGGCGACGACGAGGAGTGCAACGGCGGCGATCCGATGTTCTCGCCCTCGCAGCGCATCTGGGGCTACGAAACGCCGGACGGCTCGTTCGCGCAGTTCTGCCGCGTACAGTCGCGCCAGCTGATGCCGCGCCCGCAGCACCTCACCTGGGAAGAGTCGGCCTGCTATACGCTGACGCTGGCGACGGCCTACCGCATGCTGTTCGGCCACGCGCCGCACACGATCAAGCCGGGCGACAACGTCTTGATCTGGGGCGCCTCCGGCGGCCTCGGCGTGTTCGGCGTTCAGCTCGCAGCCGCATCGGGCGCGCATGCGATCGGCGTGATCTCGGACAACGACAAGCGCGATTACGTGCTCGGTCTCGGCGCCAAGGGCGTCATCAACCGCAAAGATTTCAAGTGCTGGGGCCAGATGCCCACCGTGAACACGCCTGAGTACAACGAGTGGGTCAAAGAAGCCCGCAAGTTCGGCAAGGCGATCTGGGACATCACCGGCAAGAAGGACGTCGATATCGTCTTCGAACATCCGGGCGAAGCGACCTTCCCGGTCTCGTGCCTCGTCGTGAAACGCGGCGGCATGGTGGTGTTCTGCGCGGGCACCACCGGCTTCAACATCACCTTCGACGCGCGCTACGTCTGGATGCGCCAGAAGCGCATTCAGGGTTCGCACTTCGCGCATCTGAAGCAGGCTGCGGCCGCCAACCAGTTCGTGCTCGACCGCCGGGTCGATCCATGCATGAGCGAGGTGCTGAGCTGGAAGGAAATTCCGGCGGCCCACACCAAGATGTGGAAGAACCAGCACAAGCCCGGCAACATGGCGGTGCTGGTCAATGCCCAGCGCCCCGGCATGCGCACCTTCGACGATGTCATCGAAGCATCCGGGACGAAGGTCTAGGACCGCTTCCGCCGCTTCGTCTTTCTCGGCACCTTCTGGATGGCGGGCGCGTAGCGCCTGTCCTTGATCGCGGCGTTAAGCTCACCGCCGTAAATGAAGATTGACGCGGTGGTGTAGAGGAATACTAGCGCGATCATGAAAGACGCGAGACCCGCATAGGTCGTGACATAGTTGTAAGAGAAGCGGCCGAGATAATAGCCGAAGGCGGCACCCGCGATCAGCCACAGGACGAGCGTCACGATGATGCCCGGCGCAACCTCGCTCAACGTCCGCTTGCCCGCGGGCAGCCACATGTGCACGACGATCAGCGCGACCACGAGCACCGCGGATGCCGTCGCATAACGCACGAAGGCGGCAACGCCGCGAAACGGCTCCAGCGCCGGCACGAACTTCACCGCGGTCTGCCACATCAGCGGCCACAGCACGACCAGAAAAGAAAGCGCAAGCAGCCCAGCGGCGCCGACCAGTACGTAGCCGATCGATTCGAGCCGCAGCCACCAGAAGAAGCGCTGCTCGCCGACGTCATAGGCGCGGTTCAACCCGATCCTCAGGCTTTCGATTCCGCTCGACGAAAAATAGATCGCAAGCACGATGCCAAAGGTCAGCGCGTCGGTACGGACGTTCGTGAGCACGTCATGGATTTCGTTTGCAATCGGGCCCGCGACTTCCTTGGGCCAGGTATCGAGCAGGATCTGCGCGGTATTGTCGGCCAGTTCCTTCGACCCAAAGAAAGCTGCAAGCGAGGTCACAAAAATCATGAACGGAAACAGCGCCATCAGCCCCGAAAGCGCGATGTGACTCGCGATCGCCCAGCCGTCGTCGTCGTTGAAGCGCCAGTAGGCATCGATGGCGATGGAAAATGGTTTGCGCACGCGGGGTCTCCGGCTGGTGCCCCCTCAGATCGCGATTTGACGCCGGAAATGCAAGCCGGTCTTGGGGAATCGCGGTCAGGCCGCGCGGACCGCTCCGAGGAAGTCCTGAATCGCGGCTTCGAGTTTCTCCGCCTCGCCCCCGAGCGCAATCGCAAGGCCCGCGACTTCCCCGGCCGTCGAGGTCGCGCCGGCCGCCGCCGTCTGCACCGCCTTCATGGCGCCCGCGCCGGCATCGGCGTCGTTCGATGCACGCGAGACGTTCTCCGCGATGGACACGACCGCCGCGTTCTGCTCCTCGATCGCGGAGGCGATAGAGGATGCGATAGCTGACATTTCCTCGATCACAGTCGAAACCGTATCGATGGCGCTCGCGGCGTCGCCCGAGGCTTCCTGAATCGAGCCGATCTGATGCGCGATGTCCTCGGTCGCGCGCGAGGTTTGCGCGGCGAGCGACTTTACTTCCTGCGCCACGACCGCGAAGCCCTTGCCGGCGTCGCCTGCGCGCGCGGCTTCGATGGTGGCGTTGAGCGCAAGCAGGTTGGTCTGTGCAGCGATCGACTGAATGAGCCCGACCACCTCGCCGATGCGCGAGGCGGCGTCGCCCAGATTCCTCATGATGGCGACCGAGCGCTGCGCCTCGGCAACCGCCCGGTTCGCAACCTCGGTGGAGGTCGCGGTCTGATGCGCGACTTCCGAGACGGAGACCGAAAGCTGTTCGGTTGCGACCGCAGCCTGCGCGACGTTCGATGACGCCGCGCCTGCCGCCTGACCCGCGCGTACCGCCTCGGCATCCACGTTGCCGGCGGTGTCCTGCAGCTTGTCGGCGGCGGAGGTCAGCTTTTGCGAAGCCTGGCGTACCGCGCCAAGACCCGCATTCGCGCTATCGCCGAAAGTGCGGATTAGATCTTCCATGACGCGCACGCGTTTCTCGCGCTGGCTGGTGGCGTCGGCCTGTTCTCCTTCGAGGCGCTTGCGCTCGCGCGCGTTGTCGCGGAATACCACGACCGTTCGGGCCATCTCGCCGATCTCGTCGCGCGCCTTGACCGCCGGAATATCGGAGACGCTCTCGCCCGAAGCCAGGCGGCGCATGGCGTCAGAGAGGCCCGCGAGCGGCCGGGTGATGCTGAGTCCGATCAGCCAGTTCAGCGCGAGGCTGAGGAAAATGACGGCGAGACCGACGCTGATGATGATGTTGCGTGTCTGCGACTGCGACCTGTCAAGCGCATGGGCCGCGGCCGCCTGCTGCTGCTTCGCATGCATGATGATGTTGTCGGTCATCGACTGCATATCGACGGTCGCATTCTGGATGACGGTCGATTGCGTGCCTACCACCCGCATCTGCGAAACCCATTCGCCGAACGAGTCCTGATAAGCCTCCATGGCATTCTTGATGTCTTTGCGGAGCACGTCGGTGAGCGCCGATTTCTCCAGATAGGAATTGAAGTTCCCGAGCTCTCCGTAAATCTGGTAGGTCAAGCTGATATCCAGCGTCAGCAGAAACTCCGCTTCGTAGCGCCGAAGCTGCGCGAGCGACGCGAGCAGCCGCCTGGCGTCGGTTTCAGACCACATCGCCATCTCGCCCGTCACGAGTTCCTCGACGCGTTTCACCGCGGTCACGAACCGGCCGCGAATGCCTTCGCTTTCGTCGAATCCGAGATCGGTCTTCGCCTTGGTCAGAAACTCGAAGTTCGAGCGCAGCGAAACCAGCGAGCCGCGCAGGTTCGCGACCGTTTTCGTATCACGCTTGTCGGCGAATTTGTCGATCGTGGTGAGGCTCTCAATCGCGCCGGCGAGATGATCGTAGAACCCCTGCTTCAGTGCGGGGTCTTTTCCTTCGACATAATCCTTGACCGCGACGCGTATCGCCGTGAGCGCGCTCTTGAATTCGCGGCTAGCGTTGGCGAGATCGCCCGAGTTCTCGACGGTTTCGAACGCCGCGCCGACCTGGCGCTCGCCGTTTGCGAAGAAGATGCCGATGACGATGAGCCCGGCCAGCGGAATCATTGCGAGGGTGAAGATGCGCGCCCGGACCGACAGGGCTGGCAGCCGACGCAAGATGAAGGTTGCTATCAGCGGCAAAGAAATCGTCGGAAACTTCATCGTCGAAACCCTGCGTAGCCGAGAGCGGCCCGCCGCGGACTGTGCCGTCCCGGGCCACGCTCTACGAAAGTCGGAGCCAGTAAAGCCCTTTGACTGTTAACGAATGGTTGCCTCTTGCTTTTGTGCAATGCACCAATAAGGATGCCGCGCTCACCCGCTATAGAAGGCCCATGATGACCCAAGCCGCCTCACGCGCCGCAAACGTCGACGAAAGCCCGCTGCCGCTTCTGCTCGAAGCGAGCGACTCCGCTCAGGCGCTTCTCGCCGAAGCCGCAGCCGCGCTGCGGGCCAAGGTGACCGAGGCCGGAAAGATTTCCGCGGCCGCGCTCGAGCGCGAACAGCATGCGGTCCACGGCTATGCCTGGCTGGCTACCTATGTCGAGTCGATCCGGCAGCTTGCCGGCTACACGGCGCGCATGATCGAAGCGGGCCGCTTCGGCGAATTGGAGGAACTGCTGGTCCGCGTCGGCGCCGGCGAATATCTCGCCCAGATCTTCGGCGGCATCCCGATGAGCCAGGGCGAAATGCTGCGGCTCGCCGATCTCGGACTGCCGGAACAGAAAATCTCCGCGCGCATCACGCCGGCAATCAAAGACCTGATCGCAGGCAACAACGCGCAAACGCGCGCGCGGCTCGCCGGCGCGATCGCGAAGGCGCAGGGCTCGCTCACGATCGGCGACACAGGTCTCGACGACACGCTCGACGCCATGCGCGCCGAAATGCACCGCTTCGCGGAGAGCGAAGTCGTGCCGCATGCGCACGAATGGCATCTGAAGAACGAATACATACCGCTCGGGATCATCGCAAAGATGGCCGATCTCGGCGTGTTCGGACTGACCATCCCCGAGGAGTTCGGCGGCCTCGGTCTCGGCAAGGAGTCGATGTGCGTCGTCTCCGAAGAACTCTCGCGTGCATGGATCGGCGTGGGCTCGCTCGGCACCCGCTCCGAGATCGCAGCCGAACTCATTCTGGGCGGCGGCACCGACGCGCAGAAGCAGCAATGGCTGCCGAAGATCGCAAGCGCCGAAATTCTCCCGACCGCCGTGTTCACCGAGCCCAATACCGGCTCCGATCTCGCTTCGCTGAAGACCCGCGCCGAGAAGAAGGGCGACGTCTACAAGGTCTACGGCAACAAGACCTGGATCACGCATCCGGTGCGCGCCGATCTGATGACGCTCCTGTGCCGCACCAAGCCGGAAGAGAAAGGCTATCAGGGCCTCTCGATCCTGCTCGCGGAAAAGCCGCGCGGCGACGACAACAACCCCTTCCCCGCGGAAGGCATGACCGGCGGCGAGATCGAAGTCATCGGCTACCGCGGCATGAAGGAATTCGAGATCGGCTTCGACGGCTTCGAAGTGAAGGCGGAGAACCTGCTCGGCGGCGTCGAAGGCAACGGCTTCAAGCAGCTGATGCAGACCTTCGAGGCCGCGCGCATCCAGACCGCCGCGCGCGCCATCGGCGTCGCACAAAGCGCGATGGAGCTCGGCCTGCGTTACGCGCATGAGCGCATCCAGTTCGGAAAGCCGCTCTATGCGTTCCCGCGCGTCTCCGACAAGATCGTGATGATGGCCGTGGAAATCCTGATCGCGCGCCAGCTCACCTACCACGCCGCGCGCGAGAAAGACTCCGGCCGCCGCTGCGACCTCGAAGCCGGCATGGCGAAACTGCTGGCCGCGCGCATCGCCTGGGCCTGCGCCGACAACGCATTGCAGATCCACGGCGGCAACGGCTTCGCGATGGAATATCCGGTTTCCCGCGTGCTCGCCGACGCACGCATTCTCTCGATCTTCGAGGGCGCCGCCGAGATCCAGGCGCAGGTTATCGCGCGGCGCCTGCTCGACGGCACGAACTAGCGCCGCGCGGCCTGGCGTTTGGCGAGCCTGCAGAAATTGACCCGCCACAAATCGGCCGCAGGCGATTTGTGGCTAGGCTTCTAGCTTGGTGCAAGCGCAGTAACGGGAAGAAACTTGGCAACCCGTTCGCGCCTGCTGCGTTGACGTGAGAATCTGGAGGCTTCGTTGAACAACCTGAAACTCGATACCGGCGCGTGGGTCGTCGTTTGTGACGGCGCGAAGGCGCTCGTTCTAGAAAACAGCGGCGACAAGGAGTATCCCGACCTGCGGATTCGAGACGTCTTTTCACACGAGAATCCCTCGACCGCCGAGCAGGGCACGGACCGGCCGGGCCGCTCGCATTCCTCGGTCGGCCCAGGCCGCAGCGCCGTCGGCCAGACCGACTGGCACAATCAGGCCGAAGCGAAATTCCTGAAAGAGATCGCGGGGAAACTTCATCTCGCCGTGCACGGTGGCGAGACGAAGGAGCTCGTGATCGTGGCACCGCCCCGCGCGCTCGGCATGATCCGCGAACACTATACGCCCGCGATCCGGCAGGCGCTGTTAAGAGAGATCGACAAGGATCTCGTGAAGATGCCGGCGGACGAGATCGAAAAGCATCTGCTGCATTGACCGCTTTGCCGCAGGCCCCTGCCTGCCCGAAATGCTCCAGATCGGATAGGTTACGCCCCGGCGCCGGGATCGCCCGGCGCAGTCGTTAGCGCCCAAGGAGAAACCCCGTGGGTTCGTTCTTGCAGACCATCGCTGTCCCGGTTGCGCTGATCGCCGTCGGCGTCGTGCTCGTGCTCGGCCTCTGGAACATGATGAAGGGCGGCTCCGGCAATACCTCGCAGAAACTCATGCGGATGCGCGTGCTGCTGCAGGGCATCGCCATCGCGCTGGTCATGTTCACGCTCTGGGTGCTCGGGCGCTGACCAAGTTCAGCGGTCGTGAAAAATAGGCTACAAGCGGCTGCCTTAAGGGAGGCCGCGCCTTGGTAGTCCTGAATCGCATCTACACGAAGACCGGCGACGACGGCACGACCGCGCTCGGTTCCGGCGAGCGGCGGCTGAAGTCCGATCTGCGCGTGGAAGCCTACGGCACTGTGGACGAGACCAATGCCGCAATCGGAATTGCGCGCCTGCATCTGAAGAACGAACCGGATGTCGATGCGATCATGTCCCGCGTACAGAACGACCTGTTCGATCTCGGCGCCGATTTCGCGGTGCCCGAGGGCGAGAGCGCACCGAAGGAACGGCTGCGTATCGTCGAGGCGCAGGTGACGCGGCTGGAGAACGAGATCGACGGACTGAACGCCGCGCTGAAACCGCTCCGCTCTTTCGTTCTGCCCGGCGGCGAGCCTTCCGCGGCGTATTTGCATCTTGCACGCACGGTGTGTCGCCGCGCCGAGCGTCTCGCGGTCCATCTCTCGCAGCAGAAAAACGAAAAGGTGAACCCGGCCGCGATCCGCTATCTCAACCGGCTTTCCGATCTCCTGTTCGTCGCCGCGCGCTACGTCAATGGCAGGGGCGAGCGCGACGTGTTATGGGTTCCGGGCGCGAACCGCTGAGCAGTCACGATGGTTTTTCTTCCGGTCTATGATTACAACCAGTTGCGCTACATCAAGCGCCCTTATGTGACCTGGGCGCTGCTCGCCGCGAACATTCTCATCTATTTCTTCTTCCAGTCGGGGCTCGTGCTGAACTGGGACGAGTTTCTCAATCGCAATTTCGGCTTCATGCCGGCGTCGATCCTCGCGAACGCACGCATGACGGCGGACGTGCCCGCGTTCATCGCACAGGTGCCGGGCGTCAAGCTCTTCACCTACATGTTCCTGCACGGCGATCTCGCGCATCTGTTCGGCAACATGATCTTCCTCTGGGTCTTCGGCGACAACGTCGAGGACGCGATGGGCCGCTTCCGCTATTTTCTGTTCTACATCGCCTGTGGCGTCGCGGCGGGGCTCGCGCATTTTCTCTCCGCGCAGACTTCGCAGGTGCCGCTGATCGGCGCCTCCGGCGCGATCTCCGGATTGCTCGCGGCCTATCTGATCCTGTATCCGCGCGCGAAGGTCTGGGTGCTGTTCTTCACCCGTATTCCGATCAAGCTGCGCGCCTATTGGGTGCTTATCATCTATCTCGTCTTCAACATCGTCATGGCCTACGCGCGCGACATGGATAACGTCGCGTGGTGGGCACATATCGGCGGCTTCGCCGCAGGTCTGGTGCTGGTCGCGATGATGCGCCGCCCCGATGTCCGTCTGTTCCAGGGCGAGCCCGATACGGTGGCGGCCGTGGCTGATGCAGCGGCGGTCTCGCCGGTGGCACCGGTCGAGAAAGGAACCACCGAGGCGCCGGTGGCTCCGATCGACGCACCGACGGTCATCGTTCGCGTTGACAGGCCTAAGGACCAGCCATAGTTTGCCCGCCGCACCGCAACAAATGGGGCGCGGATGAAAGTTCTGGTCGCAGTAAAGCGTGTCATTGATTACAACGTAAAAGCGCGTGTGAAGCCCGACGGCTCCGGCGTCGATCTCGCAAACGTCAAGATGTCGATGAACCCCTTCGACGAAATCGCCGTCGAAGAGGCAATCCGTCTGAAGGAAGCCGGCAAGGTGACGGAAATCGTCGCCGTTTCGATCGGTCCGGCGCAGGCTTCGGAAACGATCCGCACCGCGCTTGCGATGGGCGCCGACCGCGGCATTCTGGTGAAACACGACGGCGCCGTCGAACCGCTGGGCGTTGCGAAGATTTTCAAGGGCATCGTGGAAGCCGAGAAGCCGAACCTCGTGATCCTCGGCAAACAGGCAATCGACGACGACTCGAACCAAACCGGCCAGATGCTCGCGGCATTGCTGAATTGGCCGCAGGGCACGTTTGCCTCGAAAGTCGCGCTTGAGAGCGACAGCGTGAACGTAACCCGCGAAGTGGACGGCGGCCTGCAGACCGTGAAGCTGAAGCTGCCCGCGATCGTCACTACCGACCTGCGCCTGAACGAGCCGCGCTACGCGTCGCTGCCTAACATCATGAAGGCGAAGAAAAAGCCGATCGACGAGAAGACACCCGGCGATTACGGCGTCGATGTCGCGCCGCGCCTGAAAGTTATCAAGACCGCAGAACCCGCGGGCCGCAAGGCCGGCGTGAAGGTGGACTCGGTCGCAAGCCTCGTCGACAAACTGAAGAACGAAGCGGGAGTGATCTGACCATGGCAACACTCCTGATAGCCGAGCACGACAACAAGACGCTGAACCCGTCGACCGCCAAGGCGCTCACGGCGGCTTCCGCCCTCGGCGGCGAAGTCGACGTGTTGGTTGCGGGCGAAGGCGCGAAATCCGTTGCCGACGCCGCCGCGAAACTTTCCGGTGTGAAGAAGGTGCTGCTCGCCGACAACGCGGCCTACAAGAACAGGCTCGCCGAACCGATGGCGGCGCTGATCGTAAAGCTCGCCGAGAAATATGACGCGATCGTTTCTCCGGCGACGACGTCCGGAAAGAACTTTATGCCGCGTGCCGCCGCACTCCTCGACGTCATGCAGATTTCCGAGATCATCAAGGTCGAGAGCCCGGATACCTTCCAGCGCCCGATCTATGCCGGCAACGCGATTCAGACCGTGCAGTCCACCGACAAGAAAAAGGTGATCACGGTCCGCACTGCCTCGTTCCAGGCCGCAGGCGAAGGCGGCTCGGCCGCGGTCGAGAATGTCGAGGCCGCGGGCGATCCGGGCCTGTCTTCTTTCGTGGGCGAGGAACTTTCCAAGTCCGACCGCCCGGAACTGACGTCTGCACGCGTCATCATTTCGGGCGGCCGCGCCATGGCAAACAAGGAAAACTTCGCAAAATACATCGAGCCGGTCGCCGACAAGCTGGGTGCTGCCATGGGCGCCTCGCGTGCCGCGGTCGATGCGGGTTATGCTCCGAACGACTGGCAGGTCGGCCAGACCGGCAAGGTCGTGGCGCCGGAGCTTTATATCGCGGTCGGCATTTCAGGCGCGATCCAGCATCTGGCCGGCATGAAGGACTCGAAGGTGATCGTTGCGATCAACAAGGACGAGGAGGCGCCGATCTTCCAGGTCGCCGATTACGGCCTGGTCGGCGATCTCTTTCAGGTATTGCCCGAACTCGAAAAAGAACTGAGCAAATAGCGAGCGGCCCCGCGCCATGAAAGCCTTGAAAAAAATCGGTGTGATCGGCGCGGGCCAGATGGGCAACGGCATCGCCCATGTCTGCGCGCTCGCGGGCTACGACGTAAAGCTCAACGACATCTCCGAAGACCGCATCAAGGCGGGCCTGGCGACAATCAACGGCAACATGCAGCGTCAGGTTGCCAAAGCGCTGATCTCCGAGAGCGACCGCCAGACTGCGCTGTCTCGCATCGTACCGGCTGCCGCGTACAAGGATCTCACCGACTGCGATCTGGTGATTGAGTCGGCTTCCGAAAAGGAAGACATCAAGAAGAAGATTTTCGGCGAGTTGTCTCAGTTGATGCCGAAGGAGGCACTGCTCGCCTCGAACACTTCTTCCATCTCGATCACGCGCCTCGGCGCGTCCACCGACCGCCCGGAAAAATTCATCGGCATTCACTTCATGAATCCGGTGCCGCTGATGGAGCTCGTCGAGCTCGTGCGCGGCATCGCGACCGACGACGAAACGTTCGAGACCGCGAAGGAGTTCGTGAACCGCCTGCAGAAGACCTACGCGGTCGCCGAAGATTTCCCGGCCTTCATCGTGAACCGCATTCTACTGCCGATGATCAACGAGGCGATCTACACGCTCTATGAGGGCGTTGGTTCGGTCGAATCCATCGACAAGGCGATGAAGCTCGGCGCCAACCATCCGATGGGGCCCTTGCAGCTCGCGGACTTCATCGGCTTGGACACCGTGCTCTCGGTGATGCAGGTGCTCTACGAGGGACTGGCGGACTCGAAGTACCGTCCCTGCCCGCTCCTCGTGAAATACGTCGAGGCCGGCTGGCTCGGCCGCAAGACCAAGCGCGGGTTCTACGATTATCGCGGCGAAAAGCCGGTTCCGACCCGCTAAGCGTTCCTTAACTCGCGGCAGCCATTTTGGCGGCCATGGAAACAGCCCTCATCTCCGCCGTCATGGCCGGCAAGACCGCGCAGTTGCAGACCGCGCTGGCCGCGAAATTCGCGAGGATGAACGCCGCAAGCGAACGGTCGATCGCGCAACTGCTCGAAGCCGCCAATCAGAACGCGCAGAAGCTCGCCGACGCAGCAAACGGCCTCGGGCAGAATATCGACATTCAGGTTTGACACTTTTCTCGTCATGCCCGGCACTCGGGCCCGGCTTCGCCGACCCGAGCACAAGCCTTGTGCCAGGCATTCACGCCTTAGCGGACTATCAAAACAGTAAAGACGTGGATGGCCGGAACGAGCCCGGCCATGACGCTTTGCGTCAGTTCTTCGCAATCGCCGCGCGGATCAGCGCCAGCGCATCCTCGCTCGCCCATTCCGCGGGTCCCGGCATGAAGCCGAGTTCGCACCCGTCGCGATCGACGAGGATCGTGGAAGGAAGTCCGGGCGCGCGGCCGGCGGCTTTCAGCTTCTGGAATACATTGGTAGCCGGGTCTTCGTAGTAGACGAGGTTCTTCACCTTGATCTCTTCGAGAAACTTTCTCGGCTTGTCGCCGCCGCGCTGATCCAGATTGATCGCGAGTACCGTGAAGTCCTTGCCGCCCAGCTTCCGCTCCAGCTCATCCAGCGCGGGCATTTCCTTGCGGCAAGGCGCGCACCAGGTCGCCCAAAGATTGATGAGCACGACCCGGCCCTTGAAATCGTCGAGGCTGACCGCACGCCCGCTGCCGTCCCTGAAGTCGATCGGCGTCGCGCGGCGCGGCGTAGTGTTTGGCGCGAAAGCCGCGACTTCGCCTTTGGAAAGCGGCATTAACCGTTTGGCCGTCAGGCCTGCGTTAACACAGGAAGCATCGGAAACCACTCCCGCGTTGCGTTGCAGGCCGCCGGTCAAGTATACCCCCGCGAACCCCGCAACCGTGCCGAGGAAAGCCGCAAGCAGAAAATAGCGCGCGCGGCGAAGCCAGTTTACGCGTGCGGTGGTCTCTGGGTTTGGAGCGGTCATTCCGGGCCGTCAGGGTTCGAGCATGAGCAACAAGATGTGGGGCGGCAGGTTCGCGGCGGGTCCCGACGCGATCCTCGAAGAGATCAACGCCTCGATCGACTTCGACCGGCATTTGTTCGCACAGGACATCGCCGGCTCCAAGGCGCATGCCTCGATGCTGGCCGCCCAAGGCATCATTACGGCGGCCGACGCGGACAAAATCGCGCAGGGCCTAGACACCATCCTGGCCGAGATCGAAACCGGCCGGTTCAAATTCTCGCGAGCGCTCGAAGACATTCACATGAACGTCGAGAACCGGCTTGCCGAGTTGATCGGCCCCGCCGCCGGGCGCCTGCACACCGCGCGCTCTAGAAACGATCAGGTCGCGACCGATTTTAAGCTCTATATCCGCGACACCATCGACGGCCTCGACAAATCGCTCGCCGATCTGCAGCTCGCTCTCGCCGAAAAGGCCGTGCAATACGCCGGCAGCGTGATGCCGGGGTTCACGCATTTGCAGACCGCGCAGCCCGTCACCTTCGGTCATCATCTGCTTGCCTATGTCGAGATGCTTGCGCGCGACCGCGGCAGGCTCGCGGATGCGCGGAAGCGCATGAACGAAAATCCGCTGGGTTCCGCCGCGCTCGCCGGCACCTCTTTTCCGATCGACCGCGACATGACCGCGAAGGCGCTCGGTTTCGACAGGCCGGCGGCGAACAGCCTGGACGCTGTCTCCGACCGCGACTTCGTGCTGGAGACGCTTGCCGCGGCCTCGATCTGCGCAATGCATCTGTCGCGCTTCGCCGAGGAAATCGTGATCTGGACCACGCCGGCCTTCGGCTTCATTGCGCTCTCCGACAAGTTCACGACCGGCTCCTCGATCATGCCGCAGAAGCGCAATCCGGATGCGGCTGAGCTGGTGCGCGCAAAGGCGGGCAAAATCGTCGGCGCGCTGGTGCAGTTGCTGGTCGTGATGAAAGGCCTGCCGCTCGCCTACGCCAAGGACATGCAGGAAGACAAGGACGGCACCATCCGCGCGCTTTCGGATTTCTCGGTCGTGATAGCGGCGAGTGCGGGCATGACGCGCGATCTCGTGGCCGACGAGAAGCGCATGAAGTCGATGGCAGGCGACGGCTATTCGACCGCGACCGATCTGGCCGACTGGCTGGTGCGGCAGCTCAACATCCCGTTTCGGGAAGCGCACCACATCACGGGCTCGATCGTGGCGAAGGCGGCGGCAGCGAACCTGCCGCTGCATCGTATGCCGCTTGCCGAAATGCAGGCCATCGAGCCGCGCATCACTGACGATGTCTTCTCGGTGCTCTCGGTCGCAAAATCGGTGGCTAGCCGGACCAGCTATGGCGGCACCGCGCCGAAGAACGTGCGCCTCCAGGCCAAGCGCTGGTTAAAGAAGCTTGGCCAGAATCCGCCGCACGAGCCGAAATGACGGCCTGAGCGCGGCCTCGCTTTGGCCGCGGTTTTCGGCTACTAGCCTCGCCGCATCCGGGGAGATTTCCTTTGACCGACCGCTCCAATCGTATCGTTCCCATGGTCCTGCTTGCGGGCATGCTTGCGCTCGCCGGCTGCGGTGTGAAGGGCCCCCTGGAGCCGCCGGTCGGCACCGAGGCCGTCGCCTCTCCGAACCCGCTGCAGACGACGATCACGTCGGACTCGCCCGGCCCCTCGGTCACCTCGACCCCGACCCAGACCGCGTCGTCCAAGGCCTTCATGTCGCGCGCGAACAAGAAAGACGGCAAAACGACCAGTTCGAAGAAGGTCAAACACGGCGGCGTGCCGCTGACCTCCGAGCCGCAAAAGCCGGACCGGCCCTTCTTGCTCGACAAGCTGCTCTGATACGCTCCTGAAGTCATGCATCACTTTGCCTACCGCGGCGGCGTCATGCACGCCGAAGACGTCGACCTGACCGCGCTCGCCCGCGAGGTCGGCACGCCGTTCTATTGCTATTCGGCGGCGACTCTGACGCGCCACTATCGGGTCTTTGCGGATGCGTTCGCTGATGTGCCCTCGCTCGTCTGCTTCGCGCTGAAGGCAAATTCCAACCAGGCGGTGATCGCAACCCTCGCGAAACTCGGCGCCGGCGCCGACATCGTTTCGGGCGGCGAGCTTTCCCGCGCGCTTGCCGCAGGCGTCCCCGCGGACAAGATCGTGTTCTCCGGCATCGGCAAGACGCGAGAGGAAATGGCGGCCGCGCTCAAGGCCGGCATTTACTGCTTCAATGTCGAAAGCGAGCCGGAGCTGCGTGCGCTCTCCGAGGTAGCAAGCGGCCTTGGCATGACCGCGCCGGTCTCCGTGCGCGTGAACCCGGACGTGGACGCGAAGACCCACGCCAAGATCGCCACCGGCAAGAGCGAAAACAAGTTCGGAATCCCGATCTCGCGGGCGCGCGCAGTTTATGCGGAGGCGGCGAAGCTGCCGGGGCTGCGCGTTGCCGGCATCGACATGCATATCGGCAGCCAGATCACCGAACTCTCGCCCTTCGACAATGCCGCCGCGCTGATGGCGGAGCTCGCGCGCGACCTGCGTGCGGCCGGACATACCATCGAGCATCTCGATCTCGGCGGCGGCCTCGGCATCCCCTACCGGAACGACAACACCCCACCGCCCTTGCCTTCCGATTACGCGGAAGTCGTGAAGAAGCATACGAAGGGTCTCGGCGCGAAGCTTGTCTTCGAAGTCGGCCGCATGATCGTCGGCAATGCCGGCATTCTGGTTTCGCGCGTGATCTACTGGAAGCGAGGCGAGGCGAAGAATTTCCTGATCGTCGATGCCGCGATGAACGATCTCATTCGCCCGACGCTCTACGAGGCGTATCACGAGATTCTGCCGGTCACGGAACCGGCCGCGAGCGCGGCCTGGGTCACCGCCGACGTGGTCGGCCCGGTCTGCGAATCGGGCGATTATCTGGCGCTCGACCGCCGCCTGCCGCAGATGAAGGAAGGCGATCTGGTGGCGGTGATGACCGCCGGGGCCTATGGCGCGGTGCAGGCAAGCACCTACAATACCCGCCCGCTTATTCCCGAAGTGCTTGTGCGCGAAGGCGAATATGCCGTCGTGCGCCCGCGCTTCGATGCCGCAGCCGTCATCGGCCTCGACCGGCTGGCACCTTGGCAGAACTGAAATACTGCATTGCCGCAAAAGTCATTGGCCGCGGCCAATATTGGCCAGTAGAGTCTTTGCCGGGCAGGGGGTGACCCGCGAGGATCCGATCGCTTGAGCGGCGCACCTGAAAGACGACAGCACGAGCTTTCTTCCGGCTCGGTCCGCGAAGCGCTGGCCGCGCTTTCCGTTGCAATTTCCCGCGCGCGGCAGGCGCTGCTCTGGGAGCGCGTCTGGCCGGTCGCCGTATCGCTGCTGTCGGCCGCCGGAATCTTCCTCGCGCTTTCCTGGACGGGTCTCTGGATTTCGCTGCCGCCCTACGGACGCATCGTTGGCGTTGCACTTTTCGCGCTGCTCTTGATCGCGGCCTTCGTGCCCGCGATCCGAATCCGCATTCCGGGCCTCGGAGAAGCCGTTTCGCGGCTCGACCGCTCGCGGATTGCCTCGCACCGGCCCGCAACCGCTCTCACAGACAAACTCGCGACCCGATCCGAAGACCCGATGGCGGCGGCACTCTGGCGCGCGCATCTCGAGCGCACCGCCGAAGCCGCGAGGAATCTCCGCGCCGGCCTGCCGCAGCCGAAACTCACGCGGCGCGATCCTTTCGCGTTCCGCGCGCTCGTGCTGCTTGCGGTGATCGCGACCTTCTTCATCGCCGACAACGATCGCACGCGCCGTCTGCTTGCAGCCTTCGACTGGACCGGGGCGCTGACCCCGCACCTCTATCGCGTGGACGCTTGGATCACGCCGCCGGTCTATACCGCCCGCGCACCGGTTTTGCTTCCGGGCATCCGGCATGACGAAGCCGCGCCCGGCGAAGTGGCACAGGTATCGGTGCCGGCAGGGAGCGTGCTCATCGTGCGCGGCACGAACCTTTCAACGCTCGATATCGTGATCGAAGGCAATCTCAAGGAAGAGCCGAACCCCAATCCCGACGCCGCGAAGACCGGCATCGAGCGCCACTTCCGGATCACCGAGGACGCAAGGCTCACGGTGAAAGGTCTTCCGGTCGGTGAGGCCAAGTGGTCGTTCCGCGCGATTCCCGATCGCGCGCCCGTCATCGAGCTGGCGAAGGACCCGGAGATATCCGGCAGGAATGCGCTCAGCCTGTCCTATCGCATGGAAGACGACTACGGCGTCACGCAAGCCGAAGCGCAGTTCGAGCGCGTGATCCCGCGCTTGCTTGCGCCGGATCCCTTCCGGCAGAACGCGCTGGCGCCGCGGCCGCTGGTTGACGCGCCGAACTTCCCGCTCTCGCTGCCGCAGGCCCGCACGAAAAACGGCGCGGGGCAGACCGCGAAGGATCTTACCGAGCATCCCTGGGCGGGGGCGCTCGTGCGCCTGATCCTCGTCGCACGCGACGAGGCCGGCAACGAAGGCAAGAGTACGCCGCGCGAGACCCGGATTCCACAGCGCTCGTTTCAGAAACCCGTTGCCCGCGCGCTGGTCGAACAACGCCGCGAACTCGCTTTCGACGCCAATGCCCGCGGCCGCGTGCAGTACGCGCTCGACGCGCTCATGATTTCGCCCGACCGCTTTACGCCCGAACCCGGGGTTTATCTCGGCCTGCGGACCGCGAGCACGCGGCTCAAGATGGCGCGCACCGACGACGATCTGCGCGGTGTGATCGACTATCTCTGGGAGGTCGCGGTGCTGATCGAGGACGGCACCATGTCCGACGTCGAGCGCGAATTGCGCGCCGCCGAGAATGCGCTCCGGCAGGCGCTGGAGCGCAACGCTTCCGACGAAGAGATCAAGAAGCTGATGGATCAGTTGCGTGCCGCGCTCGACCGCTACTTGCAGGCGCTCGCGGAACAGATGCGCCGCGACAACAACAACACGAATCTGGAGCGTCCGGACCCGAACAACCGCGTGGTGCGCCCGCAGGACCTGAAGAACATGCTCGACCAGATCGAGCGCATGGCGAGAAGCGGCGACCGGCAGTCGGCGCAGAAACTGCTCGATCAGTTGCAGGCCCTGATGGAGAACCTGCAGAAGAACCGCAGGCAGGCAGGCCCGCAGCAGAATCAGGACAATCCGCTCGATCAGCTCGGACGGATGATTCAGGAGCAGCAGCGGCTGCGCGACCGCACGTTCCGGGAGGGACAGGAAAACCGCAGACAGCAGCAGGGACAGCAGAAGCAGGGCCAGAACCGGATGGGCCAGCTGCAGCAGGGCCAGGGCGATCTCCGGAGGCAGCTCGAGCAGATGCTGAACCAGCTGCGCAAGCGCCAGCAACAGCAGGGCGACGGCGATCAGGACGGACCCGGCAAGGATGCCGCCGATGCGCTGGGCCGCGCGGAACAGGCGATGCGCGACGCCGAGAACTCGCTCGGACAGGGCGACGCCGACGGCGCCAGCGAATCGCAGGGCCGTGCGCTATCGCAGCTGCGCCGGGGCGCGCAGGCCATGGCCGACGCCATGCAGCAGGGCGGACCCGGCGACGGACCCGGCTATCCCGACGGCCCGGAAGCCGATCAGGCCGACAACACCGATCCCTTGGGCCGCCCGGTGCGCAATCGCGAATTCGGCGACGACTACACCGTTAAGGTGCCGGACGAGATCGACACACAGCGCGCACGCCGCGTGCTCGAGGAATTGCGCCGCCGTCTCTCCGATCCGACACGCCCGCAACTCGAACTCGAATACCTCGACCGTCTGTTGCAGGACTACTGACCGAGCGCATCGCGGATTTTCGCGCGGACGTCCTCGATTTGAAACGGCTTTACGATCACTCCCTTGATCAGCGCGTCCAGCCCGCTCGCACGTTCGCGCTGGTCGGCGAATCCGGTCATCAGAACGATCGGCAGCAAGGGCCGGTCGCGGGACGCCGCAAGCGCGAGCGCGATCCCGTCCATCAGCGGCATCGAAATATCGGTGAGCAGCAGATCGGCTTCGCCGCCGCCCTGCAGATATTCGAGCGCAGCCGCGCCGTCGGCGGCGACGTGGACGGAATGCCCGTCGAGTTCAAGCATGCGCGCGAGCAACTGGCGCGAGGCTTCCTCGTCTTCTGCAATCAGTATGCGGGCCACGAGACGCCCTTTCCGGGTTAGCGGACGCTGGCAGTCAGATCGGCGCGGTTGAGAAACCGGACCATGATTTCCTTACCCGCCGCCGGCGGAGAAGCGAGCCTGCTTTTGAACGATACCCGCTCGCGCGGATAGAGGATCGAGCGCGGCAGCAGCGCGGTCCAGGAATAGATCTCGACCCCGTTATCGCCGAGCACGGAGAGGCGCACGCGCGGCAGCTCGACGGCGCGGCTCACGACATTCTCGACGTCGCCTTCGATGGCGAGCACGGTGATGCCGTCGTGAATTTCCTGCTTGGTGCGAATGTTCTGGAACTCGAGGCCGCGCAGGTTCACCGGAAAGCCGATTGCGCCATAAAGGCTCGCAAGTTCCGGCGCGGCGCGGACGAGAGAGTCCCGGCTGACGATTCCGAAGGTCAGTATGCAGACAAGCATTGTCGCGACCAGACCGAGCGGAACGCGGCGCTTCGGCTTGCGCGCGGCGGGCATTGCAGGCGCGACCGTTTTTCGTCTGGGCGGCGGCGGTGCCTGTTCCGCAGGCGAAACCGGCGGCGCGTCCTTGACCTCGGCGATTTCGCGCGATCCAGCGCCTGCGGCGGCGAGCGCCTCGTGATCGGCGCGGTCTTCGACGCTCACCTTCGGCTCCGGCGCGGGAGTTTCTTCGGTCGATCCGTCCGCAAGCACGAGCGAAGGTGCTGGCGCGAACCATGTCGTCTTGCAGGCCGCGCAGCGCACGGTGCGCCCGTTCGGCTCCAGCGCCGCCGGACTCACGTCAAAGCCTGCCGCGCAGGACGGGCATTCGATACGCATTGCAACCTCACTCGACGCTTACCGGGGCGCATGATGCCGCAAGACCCGTTAATGGATCGAAAACCGTAACTTCGCGATCCGCCACGGCGAAAACGTTGGATCGGCGGGCCTTTCCGGCACATCGCCCCGAAACGGGACGCCGCAGCCGCCCGATAACGGCGAGTTTTTCCGCCCAAAAGCCGGGCCGCCTGCTTGCCGCATTTCGCAATAGCATGCTCGATATGAACGGGATGCCGAGGGGGAGCGAACCGCAAGCACCGCAGCCGGCGGATGCAGCGCATGCGCGCGGCAAGCGCAGCTTTCTGTCGCTCGTCGTCTGGAGCACGACCGGCGGATTGATCGCGGCTCTGGTTGCCGGCTTCGCGGTCTATCTGCGCGAAATTCCGGGCGGCGAGACGCGCACCACGCGCAGCGCCGACGGCATCGTCGTGCTGACGGGCGCCGCCCAGCGCATGAACGACGCCGTCGAACTGCTCGCGGACAATCGCGGCCGGCGGCTGCTGGTATCCGGCGTAAACCCCGTCACCACCACGGACGAGCTTAAGAAGCAGATTCCGGATTTCGCCAGGCTTTCGGAATGCTGCATCGACCTCGGCCATGAGGCGCAGAATACGCTCGGCAACGCGGTCGAGACCGCCGCCTGGGCAAAGAAGCACGGCTTCAGATCGCTGCTCGTCGTGACCTCGGCCTGGCACATGCCGCGTGCGATCGTGCAACTCGAGCGGGAGACCGAGGGCATCGAGTTGATCCCCTACCCCGTCGTGACCGACCGCATGCGCGATCGAAGCTGGTGGTCGAACCCGCAGACCGTGCGGCTTCTCGTTTTGGAGTATCTGAAATATCTTGCCGCGCTCGTCCGCGCGGTCTGAGGCTCATCGAAGGCGGCGGCGGGACAAGGATCGAAGCCGTGCAAGTCTTCCGCTCGCTGCTCTTCAACGTCGCATTCTATCTGAACACATTCATTCAGATCATCTTCTATATGCCGGTGCTCCTGCTGCCGCGGCGCTACATCTGGATCGCTGTGCGCTCCTGGGCCGCGGCCAATCACTGGCTGCTCAAGTGGATCTGCGGGATCGAGCACGAAATCGTCGGCTTCGAGAAAGTGCCGGCGGGTGGCATCATCGTGGCGTCCAAGCACCAGTCGGCGTGGGAGACTTTCACGATCGCGGCGATGATGCCGGACCCCACCTTCGTATTGAAACGCGAATTGCAATGGATTCCGCTGTTCGGCTGGTACACGCTGAAGGCCCGGCTCATTCCCGTGAACCGCGGCGCGCGGCAGGCGGCGCTCGATCAGATCGTGCAGATCGGCCGCGAACGCATGAAGGAGAACCGCCAGATCATCATATACCCGGAAGGCACGCGACGTCCGGTCGGGGCCGAACCCGCCTACAAGTTCGGGGTCGCGCATCTTTACGGCGAGTTGAACGTGCCCTGCGTGCCGGTCGCGCTGAACTCCGGGCTGTATTGGCCGCGCCGCTCGCTGCGCTTTACGCCCGGCAGGGTGCGGATGGAGTTTCTCGATCCGATCATGCCGGGCATGGAAAAGACCGAATTCTTCAAACGCCTTGAGAACGAGATCGAAACGGCGACCGCTCGTCTCGTGGCGCTGGGAAGGGAGGAAATCGCGCGCACGAGAACTTGATCCCCATCGTTAAGTTGACATTAACAATTGATGTTCTAGTTTTGTTCTCATGACGCGATTCGAACGAGCGAAATACGCGGGTGAGCTCGCCGCGACCAAATACCCGGACCTCGCCGGCCGTTTCCAGTTCTGGTGCGGCGGCTCCGGGCGCCGCTACGCCGCCAGCCGCTATCTGCCTGGCCAAACACCCGCCTATGACCTCGCGGTCTCGCTGTATGTGCAAAAGACGCGGGAGGGCCCCCGGGTAATCGCGATTTCGGCGGGCCAGGCCGACGAGCCCGCCCCGGCCGGCACCGACGAGGTGCACGTCCATGTCGTGGAGCGGATCGAGGCGCTCGCCTTCGCGCACCGCGATCTGCGCGCACTTCTGGACGGCGACACCGCGCCCCGCAACGCGCCGGACGGCAACGTCGTTCCCTTCAATCCGCGTCGCGCAGCGTAAACGGCCGTTCGCCTTTCAGTTGATCCGCAAGCCACTCCAGGCCGCGGTCACGGATGCCGAGGCCCTTCAGCGCCTCGACGGTCGCCAGCACATAGTCCGGATTGTTTCCCGACTTCCCATGCCCGCGCTTCACATAGGCAAGCTGCGCTTCGGGCGTGAGCGCGCCCGCATATTGCGGGTGTCCCCGGTCGACCAGATAGCAGACGGCGGTAACCCGGGCGCGGTCGCCGTCGAGCAGGTCGACCGAACGGTATTTCTCCAGGTAGACGCTCGTCACCTGCTCGCGCTCGCGCAGATATTCGATCACCTGCTCGCGATTCTTGCCCTCGACGCGAAAGGCGATGCCGCGGCAACTGCCGCCCTGATCGAGCCCGAGCACGAGTCCCGGCCGCTCCGGCGTACCGCGGTGGAAATGCGAAATTACGCAGAGCGCGCGATGCGCGCCGGTGAGCCGCGCGGGGCGCCGTTCGACGAAATCGAATCCCGGCCGCCACATCAGCGAGCCGTATCCGAACACCCAGAGGTCTTCGCTCATTTCCCGAAAACTAGTCGTCGCCGTAGGGGCGGACGATCGGGAAAGCGTCTTCCTGTCCGCGCTTTGGCGCGGTCACCGAGATGTGTTCCTTCTCGATCACCTTGCGGCGGGTAAGACGGCTTTTCGAGAGCGCGTCCACGAGCATTGCGCCGTCGTTTTCCTCGATCGCCTTGGCAAGCGCGGAAAGATCGGTGTTGAACTGCTTCAATACGCGAAGCACGGCTTCCTTGTTATTCAGAAAGATGTCGCGCCACATGGTCGGGTTCGAGGAGGCGATGCGAGTAAAATCGCGAAAGCCGCCGGCCGAATACTTCATCACCTCCGACTGCGATGCTTCCTCGTGCTTCAGCCCGGTATGAAAGATCGCGAATGCGATCAGATGCGGCAGGTGGCTCGTGATTGCGAGCGCATCGTCGTGATGCTGCAAAGACATCACCTCGACCTCGGAACCGAGCGCTTTCCAGAAGGCGCGCACGGTCTCGACTGCACCGCCATCGGCCCCTTCGAGCGGCGTCACGATGCACCAGCGGTTCTCGAAGAGATCGGCAAGACCCGCCTCCGGCCCCGAATGCTCGGTGCCGGCAAGCGGATGCGCCGGCACGAGGTGTATGTTTTTCGGCAGATGCGGGAGCATGCCGCGAACCACGGCACCTTTAACCGAGCCGACATCGGAAACGATCGCACCCGGTTTCAAATGGGGCCCGATTTCCTGCGCCAGCGCGCCGTATTGCCCGACCGGAACGCAGGCGACCACAAGATCGGCATCGCGCACCGCCTCCGCGCTCGTCTCAACGACCCTCGCCATACCGAGACCGAGTTCGGCGACGGTCCTGCGCACCTTCGGCGCGGCGTCGGTGACGGCAAGCTCGCGCGCAGCCCGGTTCGCGCTCACGGCGCGCGTGATCGAGGAGCCGATCAGGCCCTGACCGACGATCGCAAGGCGGTTTACGACCGGTGCCATGGCGGCCGCCGCGTCACTTCAGGAACTCGGCCAGCGCCGCGACGACGGTCTTGTTCTGCGCTTCCGTGCCGATGGTCATGCGCAGCGCGTTCGGGAGTTTGTAGGCCGCCATCTGCCGCAGCACGATCCCGCGCGAAAGCAGAAACGCGTCCGCCTCTTTCGCTCCCTTGCCAGGCTTGGTCGGGAAGTGAATCAGCACGAAATTGCCGACGCTGGGCGTGACATCAAGCCCGAGTTTCCTCAGCTCGTCCGAGACCCACGGCAGCCATTTCATGTTGTGCTCGACCGCACGCTCGACATGCGCGAGATCGGTGAGCGCGGCCGCGCCCGCCGCGATCGACGGCGCGCTCATGTTGAACGGCCCGCGCGTGCGATTGACGGCGTCGACGATCGCAGCCGGCCCGTACATCCAGCCGATGCGAAGCGCAGCCAGTCCGTGGATCTTCGAAAATGTCCGCGTCATCACGACATTCTCGCTCGATCCCGCAAGCTCTATCCCGGCCTCGTAATCGTTCTTGCGAACATATTCGGCGTAGGCCGCGTCGATCAGGAGAATGACGTTGCCGGGCAGCGCCGCATGCAGACGGCGCACCTCCGAGATCGGCGTATAGGTGCCGGTCGGATTGTTCGGATTCGCGAGAAACACCATGCGCGTCTTCGGCGTCACGCAGGCGAGAATCGCATCGACGTCGGTAGTAAAGTTCTTCTCCGGCGCGATCACCGGTGTCGCGCCCGCCGAAAGCGTCACGTTGCGGTACATCAGAAAGCCGTGCGTCGTGTAGATCGCTTCGTCGCCATCCTTGAGATACGCGCGCGCGAGCACCGCGAGCAGTTCGTCCGAACCCGCGCCGCAGACGATGCGATTGGGGTCCAGACCGTAGGTCTTGCCGATCGCTTCGCGCAGTTCGGTGGCGCCGCCGTCCGGATAGAGTTCGAGCGCATCAGCGCACTTCCGGTAGGCCTCCACCGCCTTCTGGCTCGGCCCCAGCGGCGTCTCGTTCGAGGAAAGCTTGATCACTTTTGCCACACCCGGCGCGTGGCTGCGGCCGGGGATATAGGCGTCGATTTCCATGACGCCGGCGCGCGGCTGCGGACGGACAGACTGGGTGGTAGCGCTCATTGTACTGGACCTGGTGAAGCGAAAATTAGGCTTTGGGCGGGACGGTATAGCGGGTCGCGTGGCCGCCGACGAGAGCCGAGGAGCGCACCGAAGCGCCCGCCTCTTTCAGGGAGACAAGCACCTGCTCGGCTTTCCGGCCCTGCGGGACCGAGATGAGAAGTGCCGCACTGTCGAAGCCTGTGTCGGGCTGCGCGATCACTTCGGCGAGCGGCGCCAGCGCGCGCGCAACCGACGTATTCCAGCCCGCGACATGCACGCTCCAGACCTCGACTTCGTTGACGGCTGCATCGGCCGGCAGCGGTTTGGAGACAACGAACAATGGCAGCCCCGCCGGATGGTCCCCTCGCTCGACGAAAGGAAGACGCGCGATGATCTTCGGCTTGCCTTCGCCCTCCAACGCCGCCCACCACGGCTTGCCGCCGGCGACCGCTTCCGCGCGCACGAGCCCGAGATCGCCGCGCGAGTTCGCGACAGCCTCCACCACGGCGGAAGCGCCGACATGCTGCACCAACGGGACCGTGTAGCCGAAGTGAAAGCGCACGGAGTCGCGCACCAGCGCGTCGCCGGACGAAAGATCGACATGCACCGAATAGTTCTGCTGCACATAGGTGAAGGTCGCAATGATGACGCGCCAGATGCTCTCCACCGTATCGAGCGGAAGAATGCCGCGATGCCGCTCGACCAGCGCACGCATCATCGAAGCCTCGCGCGCGGGCCGGAACGCCGAGCCGGTCTCGTTCGATTTCTTGACCTTGATCAGCGTGTCGATGATGCCGGATCGTTCGATCAACAGCTCATGCATCGCCCGGTCGATCCGGTCGATTTCGGCGCGCAGGTCGCCGAGCGTGGGCGCTTGCCCCGCATTGGGCTTCGAATTCGGCGTATTAACCATGGCCGGCCGGGGCTCTGCTAGGATGACCCGTGATAGCGCGGGCAAGGCCGCAAGCAAAGAATTCATTGACCGTTCAGGTGCCGCTGCCTACCTCCCTTTCGCCCTGATATACTGGCAAGGGCCTGTCGCTAGGACGTTATGAGTATCGTGCGTATCGAACGCGAAGAAAAACAAAGCCGCGCGGATATCATCCGCCGCGAGGCGGACGAGCCGCGTTCCAAACTCGTGCGCTTCGGCAAGGACAAGCCGCTGAAGCTCGACGCCGGGGTCGAGCTGTCCTCCTACCAGATCGCCTACCAGACCTATGGCGAACTCAACGCCGAGCGTTCCAACGCAATCCTGATCTGCCACGCGCTGACCGGCGACCAGCACGTTCACAACGTGCATCCCGTAACCGGCAAGGACGGCTGGTGGGATTCGATCGTCGGCCCGGGCCTTCCGATCGACACCGACCGCTTCTTCGTCATCTGTTCGAACGTGCTCGGCGGCTGCATGGGCACGACCGGCCCGGCGTCGAAGAACCCTGCAACCGGCGAGCCCTATGGGCTGACTTTTCCGGTCGTCACGATTCGCGACATGGTACGCGCGCAGGCGGCGCTGCTCGATCATCTCGGCATCGAGCAACTGCTTAGCGTGACCGGCGGCTCGATGGGCGGCATGCAGGTGCTGCAATGGGCGGCCAGCTATCCGGAGCGCATCTTTTCCGCGCTGCCGATTGCAGCCGCCGCGCGGCACTCGGCACAGAATATTGCCTTCCACGAAGTCGGCCGTCAGGCGGTCATGGCCGATCCTGACTGGCGCAACGGAAAATATCTCGTCGAAGGCACGAGCCCGCATCGCGGTCTCGCCGTCGCGCGCATGGCCGCGCACATTACTTATCTCTCCGACGCGGCCCTGCACCGCAAGTTCGGCCGACGCTTGCAGGATCGCGAATTACCTACTTTCGGCTTCGACGCCGATTTTCAGGTCGAGAACTATCTACGGTATCAGGGATCGAGCTTCGTCGAGCGCTTCGACGCGAACAGTTATCTCTACATCACCCGGGCGATGGATTATTTCGATCTCGCCGGCGAACACGGCCAGGTGCTCGCGAATGCCTTCCGCAATCTGAAGGCGCGCGTCTGTATGGTGTCCTTCACTTCCGACTGGCTGTTCCCGACCGAGGAGGCGCGCGAAATCGTGCACGCGCTGAACGCGGCGGGCGCGCCGGTTTCCTTCGCCGAGATCGAGACCGACAAGGGTCACGACGCTTTCCTGCTCGACGAACCCGAACTCTTCGCGATCGTGCGCGGCTTTCTCGATGCCGCCGCGAAGAAGCGCGGCATCAAGGCGCCGAAATAGCCAGATGCTCACCAGTACCAATCCGGGCGCCTTTGTTGCGCATCCCGTGCCGAAAACGCCGCGGCTCGACCTCGTGGTGGTCGCCAATATGGTGGAGCCCGGTTCGCGGGTGCTCGACGTCGGCTGCGGCGACGGCGAACTCCTGCAACTGCTCGCCGAGACGCGGGACGCGGACGGCCGCGGCATCGAGATCTCGCGCGACGGCGTGAACGAATGCGTGGCGAAGGGTCTCGCCGTGATCCAGGGCGACGCCGACACCGATCTCGCCGACTACCCGGACAACACCTTCGACTACGTCATTCTTTCGCAGACCTTGCAGGCCACGCGCCGTCCGCGCTGGGTGCTCGAACAGATGCTGCGAATCGGCAAGCGCGTCATCGTTTCGTTTCCGAATTTCGGCCACTGGCGCATTCGCGGGCAGTTGCTCTGGTACGGACGCATGCCGGTTACCCGCAACCTGCCGGTGAGCTGGTATGACACGCCGAACATTCATTTCTGCACCATCCGCGACTTCGTCGATCTCGCGCGCGATCTGGATGTGACGATCGAGCGCGCCGTCGCCTTCGGTCCGAGCGGCCGGCGCGTGCGCTTCGATGCGCCGTGGTGGTTCTGGAACCTGTTCGGCGAGCAGGCCGTGTTCCTGCTTTCGCGGAGGAACTAGGCGGGCGCCGTTCCCGGCGCGAAGACCGGCACTTCTCGCGTCTTCTTCACCTGCACCGGCCGCCATACCTGTTTTTCGGCCTCAACAATATGCACGCCATGAAACGGCAGCGAGAGCTTGCCGCCGACCCGCTCCCATGCAGGCGACGCCCGCAGCAACCATTTGCGCGAGAAGGGCGGCATCCACAGCGCTTCGCTCCAGCCGACGGGCATGAACGCCGCCTCGCGCAGGAGCGAAACCAGCTGCTTTCGCGAGAACGGCTGGCCCTGCCCGAACGGCGTCGAGTCCATCCGCGCCCAGGGTCCGGCACGGTTCGGCACGACGAGCAGAAGTTTTCCGCCCGGAGCAAGCACGCGCCATAGCTCGTGGAGCATGTCGGGCGCGTGCGGCGTCATCTCCAGCGCATGCACCGCGAGCACGCGGTCGATCATCGCATCGCGTATGGGCAGTTCCGTTTCCGACACCAGCGACGACAGTGTCGGCGCCGTGCTCGGCCATTTCACCACGCCCTGCGCGCCCGGCATGAAGGCAAAGGTGCGCTCGCCCTCATCGCGGAAAATGCCGAGATAAGGCGTCGCATAGCCGATCCCGAGTATCGACTGTCCGCGCGCGTCCTGCCAGCGCGCGCGGATCGCGCGGCCGAGCAACCGCCGCGTCATGGTGCCGAGCGGTTGCGCATAGAAGGAACGAAGATCGCGGACGTCGCGGAACATGCTCGCTCTGCTTGCGTTGGCGTCAACACTAGCGTTACGCCGCCGCCACCGAAAGCACGACTTGCGGCGGTAATTGCGGCCGACTACGTTGCGCTCGAATCGAGAATGCGGAGCGGTTATGGCGGTTCAAGTGCGGCTTATTCCATGTCTGAACGACAATTATGCGGTGCTCGTGCACGAGCCCGAAAGCGATACTACCGCGCTCGTCGACGCCCCGGAAGCGGCTCCCATTCTGAGCGCGCTCGAGCGGGAAGGCTGGGAGCTTACGCACATCCTGATTACGCACCATCACGGCGATCATGTGCAGGGGATCAAGGCGCTCCGGGCAAAATTTCCGGTGCCGGTCTACGGCCCGCGCGCGGAAGCCCATAAAATTCCCGACATCTCGGTCAAGCTTGGCGATCGCGACGTCGCCGAAGTCGGGCCGCTACGCGCAAACGTCATCGAAACGCCGGGCCATACCGCCGGCCACATCGTCTATCACTTCCCCAAGGAAGCGCTTCTGTTTGCAGGGGACACCTTGTTCGCACTCGGCTGCGGCCG